>CAXAXQ010000042.1:0-2254 GCA_963972905.1 uncultured Erythrobacteraceae bacterium | reverse complement strand
GCCGTCTGCTCCTGCGCCCCGAAACCACCAGCGAAGGGAAAGGGGGTGGGGTGCGATCGAGCTACAGGAGGCCGAAATGACCAGCCAAACCTTCACGATCGATCTCGGCGCGTCGCCCTGGGGCGAGGACTGCGCCCAGCTCGGGCACACGCCCCATTTCGAGCAGGTGAACCGCATCGAAATCGCGCTCTACCGCGCCGCGCTCATAGCGCTCTATGGACCGCCGCCACCGGGGATTAGTCTTCGCTCAGCAACGAACCATCACGACTTCGGCACCTACCGCACGCTCGAAGCAGTCATCGACCCGCTGCAGGACGACGGCACGCAGAGCGCCTACACCGAAAAGCTCGAGACCGGAATCGAGCGGTGGTTCCACGCCGGCTTCTCACGTCCGGAGCCGGAAGGCGTGTCGAATGCCACCCAGGGGGCGCGATACTGCGAGCAGGCAATTCGCGGAGCGATCACCACGACCCGTGCGCTGGGCGACGGCACGTTCTTCCCCGCAGAATTCCAGACCCTCAACGCCAATCTGCGCGCAGCCTACCCGGCCGCCGCGGAACTCGCGATCGCCTGAAAGGATCGAGCATGGCCGACCATTACACCAAGACCGCGTTCACTATCGAAGCAGACGCAGCCGACATCGTCTTCCTCTCAGAGATCGTCGGCCTGCAGCTGTCGATCATCCCGGAAGAGGAATGGCGCCAGCAGTTCGAAAACCGATCGGCCCGCTTCAAGAACGCCTTCACAGGCTCGGACGAGGATCCTTTCGAGGCCTACCGCGCGCTCTTCAGTGACGGAGACTACCCGGAACCCGGCTTCGCCATCCACCGCTGCGGTCAGACCGCCTCGGGGCGCGAGCGGATCATTATCTCGGGCGATCAGATCGACCCCGAAACTCTCGCCAACATCGTCCAGGGGGCTTGTCCCTCAGCGCTCCCGACGGGCTTCTGCTACAGTTACGGCTGCAGCAAGCTGCGGCCCGACGAGTTCGGCGGGGGATTCGTCCTCATCACCGAGAATGACATCGTCTTTCGCGGCACCCAGGAGGGGCTCGCGTCAGCACTCGCCCAGCTCGACGATGAAGATGCCCGCTCGCTTGTGCTGACCACCAGACATCCCGAACACGGGCTGTCCTACTGGAACAGCGACCGCGGTTTTGGGCGCCTCGCCGACGCCACCGTATTCAGCCCAAGCGAGGCCGCTCGCCAGGATCCGGTGATCGCCAACGACGAACCCGAATGGACGAAGATGCCGAGGTGGCCGCAATGAGCGGCACGGACCTGCGCAGGATGCGCGAGCGGCGCGATGACACCCAGCGACTGCTCCTGACCATCCGGCAGAAGGTGAACCGGGACGCCGAAGCTGCGGTCAGGGCATCGCATTCGCTTCCATTTACCCACGGTCGGCATTCGACGAGCTGGACGCGCCACCACGAAGCCGCTTTCCGCCGAAACCAGGGCGCGCTTCTGAGCGATCGTCGAAAGGAGATCGGGGCGCTGGAAGCCAAGCTCGCGCGGCAGAACAGAGCGATCACCGATCACCACCTGCGCAGCGCGCGAGCGGGCGCAAATGCTTGACGGCGCGATACGCGCGGCACAGCATGGCGAAATGCCGACGAAGGAAACCATCGACACGAGCCACGGCAAGGTGTGGATCACGCACTTCGACAATGGCGACGTTTCGATCTGGACGCCTCCGCGCTCCCGCCAGAGCGACATCGTCGCCGAGACCGTGAACGGCCGCGCCGCGTGGAAGCCGAAATACAAGGCATGGATCGCTCCCGCCGTCCACGCACAGCAGATCATCGAAGAGCTTCAGGATCTCTGACGCCAAAGCGGCCGATTTGGATCCGAACGATTGAACCGACCTACATTCCTGGAAACCCAACGGAGAGTCCCATGAAACTCGACGATCGCATCTTCGTGGCTACGCTGGCGACTGGCATAGGCTATGCCGACCGCACACGCGAAGAACACGGGGACTGGAAACGCCTCGCCATCCTATTCTTCTCCGACCTCCGGGCCGAGATCGCTACCGACTGCCCTGCCGATCTGGAAAGCCAGATCCGATCCCATATGGCGACCATTCAAGCGCGCAGGGGAGAGCCTTACCAGGTCTCGACCTCAGGTCAGACGATCACGCTAGGTCATGCGCTCGAGGGCGCAAGATAGACGTACCCCGGTTCGACAGGGATCAATCCTGAACACCTGACGCACGTGCCCCTGCCGGGGCTTCGTGCGGACTGGCGCGCGTG
>CAXAXQ010000041.1:0-4278 GCA_963972905.1 uncultured Erythrobacteraceae bacterium | reverse complement strand
GCATATCTACGATCAGGATTTCGACCGCGATTCGAACACGATCGAGGTCTTCGTTACCCGCATCCGCAAGAAGCTGGGCGCGGAAGTCATCACAACGATCCGTGGCCTTGGCTACAGCCTCGACGACCCCGCCGACGCCCCCCGCGCGTAACGGCACGCCGCCGGCAGGGTCGCTCACGCGGCCCTCCGGCAGGCGCGATCCGCGTGCGCCCGACAGGGTGGCGGGCGAGGCCTATCAGGAGCCGCCGCGCGACTTCGTTGCGCCGCACACAGGCAGCCTGACGTGGCGCATGATCGCGATTTCCGCGATCTGGATCGTCGTCCTGCTGCTGGGCGGGGGGCTGGCACTGGATCGCACGCTGACCAATCTGGTCCAGGGCAATTTCGACACCCAGCTGAACAACAACCTGACCGCGCTGATCGCATCTGCGGAGATCCAGCCCGGCGGAGAAGTATGGCTGACCCGCCCGATGGGCGACCAGCGCTTCATGGAGCCCAATTCGGGCCTCTATTACCAGATCAGCCCCTCGGGCGAGCCGGTCGATCTGAACAACATCGACGTGCTGCCTTCGCGGTCGCTGTGGGACGAGGCGCTGGAGCTCAGGACTTCGGCGAAGGACGAACCGGTTTACTACGACAGCAGGCAGTTTCGCGGAGAGCCGCTGCGCATTGCCCAGCGCGATACCACCCTGCCGGGCAGGGATACCATGTGGACCTTCGCGGTCGCCCAATCGCGGGCCGAGATCGATGAGCAGATCGACCGGATCCGCCGTATCCTGGTGCTCAGCTTCGTGATCCTGGGGCTGGGCCTGATGGTGCTGGTACTGCTACAATCCTACGTCGGGCTGCGCCCGCTGCGGCGTATCCGCACCGCGATCCAGCATATTCGCAACAGCGGTAGCAACCGGGTGACCGATCCGCTGCCGCTGGAGGTTCAGCCCCTGGTGCAGGAGTTGAACATGCTGCTCGAACACTCCGAGCGGCAGGCGGAAGAGGCGCGGACCCATGCGGGCAATCTCGCCCATGCGCTCAAGACCCCGCTGACCGTGGTCAACAACGCCGCGACCGCACACGCGCCCGATCTCGCCGATACGGTGATCCGCGAGGCGCGCACGATGCGCCGCCATGTCGACCACCATCTCGCCCGCGCCCGCGCGGTCGGACGCCGTGCGGTGGGCCATGCGCGGACCCCGGTGCGCGACAGCGCGGAAGCGGTCCGCCGCGCGATCGAGCGGCTTTATCCCGACGTGCGGTTCGACATCGACGGGTCGAAGGAGGCGCAGGTCTCGATCGAGCGGCAGGACCTCGACGAGATCCTCGGCAACCTCATCGAGAACGCAGCGAAATACGGCGGCGGCAGCGTGTTCGTGACGATCGACGCCGAGCCCGATGATCGCCGCTGCGTGATCTGGGTGGAGGATGACGGGATGGGCATCCCCGAAGGGAAGCGGGTGGAGATCTTCGATCGTGGCGCACGGCTTGATACGGGCAAGCCCGGCACGGGGCTGGGCCTCGCCATCGTGCGCGACGTGGCGGAAATCTACGGCGGGTCGGTCGACCTGGCCGAGAGTGAGGATCTGGGCGGTCTTCTCGTACGCCTGTCGCTTCCGCGCAGCTGAGGCGCTCGGCCCAAAAGGGTTCGGACAAAACAAAAAAGGGACGCCGAAGCGCCCCTTTTCCGTAATCATTCCTGTGCGTTAAGCTCAGGCGCTCAGCGGCGGCTCGTTGATGTCGCGGTCGTTCGAAGTGACCACGGCAACGACGATCAGGCCGACCAGCGCTGCTGCAGCGATCCCGGCAATGGCACCGCCGCCGCCAAGGCTGTCTTCGTTTTCGACCGGCGCGGCATCGCGGGTCTGCGCCTGCACGGCGAGGGGGGTGATGGCGAGCGTGGCACCGGCCAGCGCTGCGGTAAGCTTTCCGTACTTCATGGGTAAATCCCCTTTTAAAGAAACTCTATCTGTAAAAAGGCCGGAGACCGAATGGCCACCAGCCCCAGTATACAAAAGGCACCGCCGTCGAAGGTGTTCCCTCTGTGCGCCTATTTTAAGACGAATTGTGGCAATATCGCGTAGAACCGACATAAAAAAGGGGGTGCGAGTTGCCCCGCGCCCCCTTCTGCCTGAAAAGGCGAATAAGGTGTCGGTTTAGCTGCTGATGGGGCTGTCGTCGCCACCCGAAGCTGCAATACCGATACCCAGGCCGACGATGGCGAGAATGATCAGCGGAGTGTAGCTACCGCCCATTTCGCTCTCGTCCGAAACCGGCGCAGCGGTGCGGACGTCGGCCTGCGCCGCGATCGGCGCGACGGCGAGGGTTGCAGCAGCTGCTACGGCAAAGGTTTTGCCAAACTTCATCAGTAAATCTCCAATTTTTTCCCTGAACGGATAATTCTATGCGGTTTTCCCTCGAGCCGCAACCTCGCGACCGCCTAGGCGGCGATCGCGCCCGACCTGCGGCGAAAAGGGCACACTGACGGCGGCTGGGGCGCAACCGCGATGCGCGATCATGCTTGAAATGATCGCGGCGCTTGGCCATGGGCCGCTGTAATGACCGCCGAGATCGTCCCACTCCGCAAAGCGCCTGGCACGCCCGAGGCCTCGATAGATGCGATGCTCGCCTTGACCGCATCGGGCCTCAACGCGGTCAATGCGGTGATCCTCGACCGGATGCAGAGCGAAATTCCGCTGATTCCGAGCCTTGCCGGGCACCTGATTTCGGGCGGGGGCAAACGCCTGCGCCCGATGCTGACGCTCGCCGGGGCACAGCTGGTCGGGTACCAGGGTACGCGCCATTACAAGCTCGCCGCTGCGGTCGAGTTCATTCACACCGCCACGCTGCTGCACGATGATGTGGTCGATGGCTCCGAGATGCGCCGGGGCAAGGCGGCGGCGAACATTATCTTCGGAAATCCGGCAACCGTGCTGGTCGGCGATTTCCTGTTCAGCCGCGCGTTCGAACTGATGACCGAGGATGGCAGCCTCAAAGTGCTGAAAATCCTCAGCTCGGCCAGCGCGATCATCGCGGAGGGTGAGGTCGCCCAGCTGACCTCGCAGCGCAAGGTCGCCACCAGCGAACAGCGTTATCTCGACATTATCGGCTCGAAAACCGCCGCGCTGTTCGCTGCCGCCAGCCGCATTGCGGCAGTGGTCGCCGAATGCAGCGACGCGGAGGAGCAGGCGCTCGACGATTACGGCCGCAACCTCGGCATCGCGTTCCAGCTGGTCGATGATGCGCTCGACTATTCGTCCGACGCCGCCGAGATGGGCAAGGACCGGGGCGACGATTTCCGCGAAGGGAAGATGACCCTGCCGGTGATCCTCGCCTACGCTCGCGGCGACGCGGAGGAGCGCACATTCTGGGAGGCCGCGATCCTCGGCCACCGCACCTCCGACGAAGACCTCGCCCACGCGGTCTCGCTGGTGGAACGCCACGACTGCGTCACCGCCACCCGCGAGCGCGCCCGGCACTTCGCCCAGAGGGCGGCAGATGCGCTGTCGATTTTCCCGGATGGCAAGGCCCGCGAGGCGATGGTCGAAGCCGCGCACTTCGCGGTGGCGCGGGGGTTTTAGGGCTTCGCTTGACCGGTGGGGATTTCCTGTCCCCGGCTAGTCAAAGGTACTTAGGCCTAACTACCTAAAATAGCGTATTTTTTAGGCGGCGTTGCGACCGGGTGTTATGCTCGGCTTGCCCGGGCTTCCACAATTTTGATCGGGAGTATCTCGAGGCGAGGGAGACGTATCATGAAAACCCGCTTTTTGTCCGTTCTTGCACTTGCCGGCCTGGCGGCGACCCTTGGCATGGGCCCCGCGACGGCACAGCTTCCGAATAACGGCACGCCGCTTTACAGTTACTTCTACTACAGCGATGCCACGTACACGCAGCTCGTCGGTGGAGGTTCCGATAACTGCAACGGCTATTTCGGGTCGGGAACCGTCACCCAATATAAGGTGGTCGAACAGATAGGCGTCTGCCGGAACGGCATGGCGATCTACTGGTAAGCGTGACTTCCTAAGCGAGAGCGATCTCGCAGACCGAAGGCCGGGTGCGAATTGGTCGCGCCCGGCTTTGTCGTGCAATGCGTGAAGCAGGGTGGAGGAGAGCTGGCCGCTACCCACAAAAACCCGGAAATTGTCGCGACCTGGCGAGCATGTCGATGCATGCCCCAAGCGATTGGGGCGCACGATGACATTTCCAATGTCGTAAAGACCAGGTGATCGGATCGGAGCGGGGATTGACCTTCGGCACTTGTCGCAAGGGGATAATGTCGAAAATGTT
>CAXAXQ010000040.1:0-4577 GCA_963972905.1 uncultured Erythrobacteraceae bacterium | reverse complement strand
CTCGTCAGGCTCATAACCTGAAGGTCGTTGGTTCAAATCCAACCCCCGCAACCACCGAGCCCTTGAAATCATAACAACAAATTGCCTCGCTGCTTCCAGCGGGGCTTTTTGTGTGTGGCTCTGTAAGCATATAGGAAGCAGGCTCTTAAGCCTTCCCGCGTAGCATAGCGTGATGGGCCGCCTCACGCAGGCCGAGTGGGAGCAAGGTATCGACTTTTCGGTGGTTTGAGGAAAAGCTTCCTGCGGGTTGCAAGATACACTTCATAATTTCAGCCATGGCAGATCCGTGCCGATTAATCCGATAGGACTCGTTGAAAGACGGGGGCCTACTTTTCTTTTCGGATCTGGTTCACTGTCTTCCTGGTCCACCGCTTCACCGCCCGCCGCAAGTTCGCTGCGTCGCTGAAGCCAACCTTCCATGCAACATCGTCGACGCTCATCCGAGTGGTTTGCAGATATTCTATTGCGAGCTTGCGCCTCACGTCATCGACGATTGCACCGTAGGTCGCGTCCTCCGCTGCCAACCTGCGGCGGAGAGTGCGTTCCTGCAAGCCGAAGTGGGCCGCGACCGCCGTCATTGAGGGAAACCGCCCGGGTGCGCTCAGCAACATCTGATAGACCTCGCCCGAAAGACCCGAAGAAATGCGCGATTGCCCGATCAGGCGTTCGCAGGTTTCCTCGAGCATCATCCGGGTCAGCCGGTTGCCCAACTCGGGCGTCGATTCGAGTATGCCGAGCGGGTAGTGCAGCTCGTTTGCAGCATGGCCGTAAAGGCACTCGCATGAAAGCTCGCACGCGTCCTGGCCAGCATGGTCATCCTCCGGTAGCGCGAAGAGAGCGCGCACCGGCAGGTTGTCGTTACCCGCCGCGTCGCGGATATGGGTGAAGGTCATCTTCATCTGCTGCCGGATGAGGAAGGTGCGCACCTCGTCGCTCATCATGTCGCGGTAGATCTCGCGAAACTGCCAAATTGCAACCTTGCCCTCGACGCGCCAGTGGAGCCGAACGGTAGGGGTGGCGAGCGGCTGATAACGGACTGCGAAATCGAAGAAATCGCGCATGGTTGGCGAACACATCAGGGCATAGCCGTACATTCCGTAGGCCGACAGGTGCAGCCGCGCTCCGATCGCGAAGGCGTCCGCGTACCCGGCCCCCGCCGCCACGATGTTCTCGCACGCGGTCAGGTACTGGCCGATCGAGGTTAGCGTGCGCGGATCGCGCACCTCGGCCGGTGTCAGGCCAGTCCTGTCGAGGACAATTTCAGCCGACATTCCGCGATCGGTCACGGTATCGATGACCGTGGCGATCTTGAAGGGCGCGAAAATGCGCTGGTTGAGAGTCGGGAATCCCTCGCGATCGTTGCGCAGCGCCGCCTCGGCGGTGGCGTCCTGTATGATCGTCATCCTGTCCGCTCCTCCCCTCGCCATGTCCGCAAATGACACAGAGATGTCCGCTCCTGCGCTTACGCAGGCGTCTGCCAGACCATAAGCATGCCATCAAGCCGGCAAAGTTCGGCCGCGGGGAGGTCCGCGATCACGATGGGAGAGAGAGAGTATGTCGATGAGGTCGATTTCTATGCGGCGCCGTGCGCGTCTGCTTCGTTATTCCGCACTGGCTGTAACCATGCTGAGCCTACCCGTTACGGCCCATGCGCAGGCCGACCAAGGGGAAGACCAGCCCGAAAGCACCGAGAACGAAGCCCTGGCCGCCGGTTCTGAAGACGTGATCGTCGTCACCGGAACGAGCATTCGCGGCGTGCCGCCGACCGGGTCGGACCTGATCACCGTCACGCGCGAAGATGTGAAGCAGATCGGCGCGGCGAGCACGCCCGAATTGCTCGCGACCGTGCCGCAGCTCAACAGCTTCAACACCGCGCCGCGCGTCAGCAATGGCGGGGTCGGTTCCTTCGCGCCTGGTCTTCGGGGCCTGCCCACAGCCGCTACCTTGCCACTGATGAACGGGCACCGCCTGATTTCCGGGAGCGTGCAGCAGACCAACCCCGACTATCCGCTGATCCCCGAACTGGCGGTCGAGCGGGTCGAAATCGTCGCCGACGGTGCCTCTGCCATCTACGGTTCCGAAGCGGTCGCAGGCGTGATCAACTTCATCACCCGTAAGCGCGTTTCGGGGCTCGAGGCGAACTTCCGTTACGGTTTCGCGGATGATTACGACGCTTTGAACGCCGGCGCGATCTTCGGTCAGGACTGGGGAACGGGCTCCGTCGTGCTGGCCTATCAGTACCAGCAGAACAGCAATATTACCGGCGCGGATCGCGACTATCGCTCGCTCGATTTCCGCAGTGAGGGTGGCATCGATACACGCTCGACGGTGTGCCCCGATGCCAACGTCAACCTGTTCGCGGGCACGATCTACGCTGCGCCGAGCCTCGAGCCGGGTGTCAACACCTGCGATGCGCGCGGCCCCGTCGACCTTCTGCCAGAGAGCCGCGCGCATAGCGGCCTGATCTCGGTGCAGCAGGACCTGTCGGATCGCATCACGGTATGGGGGGATTTGCTCTACTCGGACCGCAAGGATACGGTCCAGGCGGCGCTGCCCGGGCAGACCTTCGTCCTCATCACCGCCGCCAATCCTTACTTCCGTGCGCCTCCGGGCACGGGTTCGGCGTTTGGCTACTTCGATTTCCGGCCCGACAGGCTGGTGGGCGACGATCACTTCGACCAGACCTATCGCGTGCGTACCGGCAACGCGACCGTCGGCGTCGATATCGACCTGCCGGGCGACTTCCAGGCGAGTGTGTACGGGACCTACAACTGGTCGCGGAACGATACGCTTCAGCCTGGCATCGATACGACCGCACTGACCGCTGCCGCTGCAGGAACGACGCCGTTGACCGCTCTCGACCCGTTCGGTTACGAGACCGATCCGGCGGTGGTCGCCGCAATCCTCGACAATCCCACGACCTTCACCAACCGCCAGCGCACACGGATCGGCGCGGTGAAGGTGGATGGTCCGCTCGCGCAGCTCCCGGGTGGTGACCTCAAGATCGCGGTAGGCGCCGAATATCGGCGTGAAACCTATATGCAACGCGGTCAGAGCGGCGGCGTCGGCTTCCCCGAAGATCTCGCACGCAACGTCCAATCGGTTTATGGCGAGCTTTTCATTCCGATCATCGGTTACGGCAACGCGGGAGCGTTCGGGCAGAGCCTCACGCTCTCGCTGTCGGGCCGATATGATCATTACAGCGATTTCGGGTCGACCACCAATCCGAAGGTTGGCCTCACCTGGGAGCCGCTCGACGGAGTGACCCTGCGCGGCAGTTACGGGCATTCGTTCCGCGCGCCAGGGCTGCGCGATCTGGGATCGACCGTCGGCTCCTATTATTCGGCGGCTGCGCTGGTCGATGCCTTCGGCGCCCGCGATCCGGCGCGCGGGGCGGCGCAGGTGAACACGATCCTGCTCTATGGCGGCAATGCGGATCTTGAGCCGGAGACCGCGCGCACATGGTCCGCCGGGGTCGATCTGCGTCCGCTGTTTGCCCCGGGGCTCACCGCGAGCGTGACCTATTACGACATCAAATATGACAATGTGATCGGCGCGCCTTCCGGCCTCGGAGCGCTGCTGTTCAGCGATCCCACTTTTGCCACGCGGGTGATACGCGATCCCAGCGCCGCGAAGGTCAGCGACGCGATCGCGAACACCGTGCCGTTCTACTTCACTTTCGACGCGGTCCCTCAGATCGGCAATATCCTCGATCTGCGACAGGGCAATTTCGGGGTCCGCAAGACCAGCGGCATCGACTTCGATCTGCGCTACCGTCGCGAGGTCGGTTTCGGCACGCTGTTCGGCGGGGTCGCGGGCAATTACATCCTCGACTATTCGAACCGCCTGTCGCCGACCTCGCCAGAGAGCAATTCGCTCGAGGCCGGGATCCCGCGCGCGACCCTGCGTACCACGCTGGGCATCACCGCCGGCCCGGTGACCTTCGTCAATTTCGTCAATCATCGTTCGGGCGTCACGGCATCCTACGCCACGCCGACCGGCTCGGCGCTTTATGAAGCGAAGGGCTACACGACGGTCGATCTGCGCCTCTCGCTAAGGCTGCCGCAAGAGAGCTTCCTCGAAGGCACCGAGCTCGGCTTGCAGATCAACGATCTGTTTGATGTGACACCGCCCTACTTCCCCGGCACCGACGGGATCGGGGGCGCATACAACCCCATCGGTCGCTACGCGGCAATCAGCCTGCGCACGGCATTCTAGGCTCAGGCGGGCGGCGACCCTTTCGGGTGCCGCCCATACTTCCGCCCCTCCCGCCCCCGATCCCGATGTAAGGCCTCTCTCGATGAATTCTGTCTCGACCAGCCGCGACCTCGCGACGCCCGTTCCGCAAATCCGCTTGTATCGCGACTGGCTGCAAGAGACGCGGGGGATCGATTTCGCGACCTATGACGAACTGTACCGTTGGTCGGTCGAGGACCTCGAAGGATTCTGGCGCAGCATCTGGGAGTGGGATCGCATCCAGTCGCCGACAGCGGTGAGAGCGGTGCTGAGCGGCGAGGCCATGCCCCGGCGCGGACGGCCTGGCCCAGCGCGTTGACCGGCGGATTGTCGGAAATGAC
>CAXAXQ010000039.1:0-8137 GCA_963972905.1 uncultured Erythrobacteraceae bacterium | reverse complement strand
ATGCTCCAGCCTTCCAAGCTGGCTAGAGGGGTTCGATTCCCCTTACCCGCTCCAATTCGCCGAAGGCGAATTGGATTTCTGCTTAGCACCTCAAACGCCGGGCGCGGGCCATCCGGCCCGCTTGGCTTCCGGCCTAACCGGCCGACGGGCGGTCGCCCTTTGACTGCCATGACCAGGCATCGGTGATGCTTGGCAGGTCACCTATCCACCCGCGCCCACCGCCATATTGTCGATCAGGCGCGTGCCTTGGATATGCGCGGCGATCAGCAGGCGGGCGGGGCGATTGCCCAGCAGATCAATCCGCTCGAGCGAGGCCGCATCGGCCAGCGCGGCGTAGTCGACCTTGGTAAATCCGCCCTCGATCAGCTTGTGCTCCAGATCGCGTAGCGCGGCACCCACGGGCGCGCCCGCTTCGATCCGGGCGATCGCCTGGCGCATCGCTGCGGGTAGCGCCGCAGCCTGCGCGCGGGCGGTTTCGTCGAGATACCGGTTGCGGCTCGACAGAGCGAGATCGTCCGCTTCGCGCACGGTCGGCACGCCCAGGATCGCATCGGCGTGGGGGAGCGAGAGATCGAGGTCGCGCGCCATCCGCCGGATTACCGCGAGCTGCTGCCAGTCCTTCTCGCCGAACAACGCAACATCGGGCCGCACCTGGTTGAACAGCTTGCACACCACGGTGGCGACCCCTGCGAAGTGGCCCGGGCGGCTCGCTCCGCAGAAATCCGCGCTGACGCCCTCGACCGAAATGCTGGTCGCGAAACCATCGGGGTACATCTCTTCTGCATTGGGCGCCCACAGCGCGTCGACGCGCTCGCCTTCGAGCAGGTCCGAGTCCGCCTCCAGCGTGCGCGGATAGGCTTCCAGATCTTCGTTCGGGCCGAACTGGGTCGGATTGACGAAGATCGACACCACCACGCGATCCGCCTTTTCGCGCGCCGCGCGCACCAGCGTCATGTGACCTTGGTGCAGCGCGCCCATCGTGGGCACGAAGGCAATGCTCTGTCCCTTCGCGCGCCAGGCGTCGATGGAACTGCGCAGGTGATCCAGCCGGTGAATCGATTGCATGGGTCAGACCCCTCCGATAATGATTGGCGAACGGGCCTAGCCATGGCTGGCCCTGTTCCGCAATCAGCAAAGGATCGCCGCGAACGTGTCTGGCCACCGCCCCCATCGCATCGTCTTCGCCAATGAAAAGGGCGGGACCGGCAAATCGACCACCGCTGTGCACGTGGCGGTCGCGCTGGCCTATCAGGGTGCACGGGTGGCCGCGATCGATCTCGACCACCGCCAGCGCACGATGGACCGCTATTTCGAAAACCGCGACGAAACCGCGCGCCGTCGCGGCATCGCGCTGCCGACCGCACGGTGCGAGGTATTCGCGGGCGGAGCTGCCGAGGCGCTGGAAGAAAGGGCGCAGGAACTGGCCGCCGACGCCGATTTCCTGCTGTTCGACACGCCCGGCCGCGACGATCCGCTGGCGCAGCATGCCGCCAAAGAGGCGGATACGCTGGTCACTCCATTGAACGACAGTTTCGTCGATTTCGACCTTATCGGCCAGGTCGACGCGGAAAGCTTCAAGGTCCGCCGCCTGAGCTTTTATGCCGAGGCGATCTGGGAAGCGCGGCTGGCGCGCAGCAAGACCACGATCGAGCAGAACCGCCCGCAGATGGACTGGGTGGTGGTGCGCAACCGTACCGGCCACACCGAGGCGCGCAACATGGTCCGCATCGAACGCGCGCTGACCGAGCTGAGCAAGCGGGTAGGTTTTCGCGTTTCCTCCGGCCTGTCCGAACGGGTGATCTATCGCGAGCTGTTCCCTTCCGGCCTGACCCTGCTCGACAAGGGGCACCTGGGCGATCTGGGGACCAGCCACCTGGTCGCGCGGCAGGAGCTGCGCCAGCTGGTGCAGAATCTGAACCTGCCCGTTCCCGAAGGTGCGGATCGCGCGCTGGAAGCTGCATGATCCGGTTCCTGATCATCGCGGTTTTGCTCTGCGTGATTTGTCGCTGGGCAACCGGCAGATGGCCATGGGATTTTCTGCAGACCAGCCAGCCCCGTACGCAGGCGGTTGCGCGCGCGCGCAAGCTGCTGGGCGTTTCCGCCGCTGCCGGTCGCGCTGAGATTGTCGAGGCGCACAAGCAGCTGGTCCGTCAGGTCCACCCCGACCGGGGCGGCACTGCGGCGCAGGTGCATGAGGCCAACGCCGCGCGCGACATTCTGATCGACCAACTTCCGCCAAGCGAGAGACCGAGATGAGCCACACATTCGATCCGACCATCCTGCGCGAATATGATATCCGCGGCGTCATTGGCGAGACGCTGGAGGCGGACGACGCCCGCGCGATCGGGCGCAGCTTCGGCTCGATGCTCAGGCGCGGTGGCGGCTCGCGCGTGGCGGTCGGCTATGACGGGCGGCAAAGCTCGCCAATGATGGAACACGCACTGGTCGAGGGCCTTACCGCGAGCGGCTGCGATGTCGTGCGGATCGGCCTCGGTGCCACGCCGATGCTCTATTATGCGGAAAGCTCAGCCGCTGATGTGGATGGCGGCATCCAGATAACCGGCAGCCATAATCCCCCCAATTACAACGGCTTCAAGATGGTGTTTCAGGGCCGCCCGTTTTTCGGGGCGGACATCCAGCAGCTCGGCGCGGTCGCCGCTGCGGGCGAGTGGGAGCATGGCACCGGCTCGGTCGTCGATCGCCCGCTGATCGATGCCTATGTCGAGCGGTTGCTGGAAGGGCTGGACGGGATCGACCCGGCCTCGCTCGCGACTCTCAAGATCGGCTGGGACGCGGGCAATGGCTCGGCCGGCCCCGCGCTGGAAAAGCTGGTCGCGCGGCTGCCGGGCGAGCATCATGTCCTGTTTGCTGAAGTCGATGGCACCTTCCCCAATCATCATCCCGATCCGACCGTGGAAGCGAATCTGGCGGACCTGCGCGAGCTGGTCGCGGACAAGCAGCTCGACTTCGGAATTGCCTTCGACGGCGACGGCGACCGGATCGGTGCGATCGACGGTGAAGGCCGCGTGATCTGGGGCGACCAGTTGCTGATGATCTATGCCCAGGATCTGCTGCAGAGGCGCGCCGGGGCCACGATTATCGCCGATGTGAAGGCCAGCCGCGCGCTGTTCGACCATGTCGAGGCGCATGGCGGCAAGCCGGTGATGTGGAAGACCGGCCATTCGCTGATTAAGTCCAAAATTAAGGAAACTGGCGCGCCGCTCGCCGGCGAGATGAGCGGGCACGTGTTCTTCGCGGATACCTATTACGGCTACGACGACGCGCTCTACGCCGGGGTCCGCCTGATCGCCGCCTCGGCGCGGCTGGGGCGCTCCGTCACCGAATTGCGCGGGGCGATGCCTGACATGGTCAATACGCCCGAAATGCGCTTCCAGGTCGACGAGGCCCGCAAGTTCGCCGCCATCGAAGAGGTTCGCGACCGGCTGGCCGCTTCTCCCGCAGTGGTCGATGCGACCGACGGCGTGCGCGTCACCACCGAAGATGGCTGGTGGCTGCTGCGCGCCTCCAACACGCAGGATGTGCTGGTCGCGCGCGCCGAAAGCGACAGCGAGGCGGGCCTTGCGCGGCTGATGGAGCAGATAGACGAGCAATTG
The DNA here is from genome assembly GCA_963972905.1 of uncultured Erythrobacteraceae bacterium. Lineage (GTDB taxonomy): Bacteria > Pseudomonadota > Alphaproteobacteria > Sphingomonadales > Sphingomonadaceae > Alteriqipengyuania. The sequence continues at coordinate 4,523 of CAXAXQ010000039.1, read as the reverse complement.
GCGCTGTCGGGCCTCGCACGCGGGCCGCAGGCGGGGCACTGACCACGACGCAGGGTTCGCGACAGTTTCCGGAAGGCAGTGGGGAAGCATGATGAAGAATATTGCACTGGTTGCCGCGCTCTGCGCGCTCGCCGTTGCTCAGCCTGCGCTGGCGCAGGACGACAGCGCGGCAGAAGAGGCTTCCGCCGACATTCAGGCCGAACTGCAGCAAGCCGATCCGGACGAGGCCGGGCAGAACGCTGGTGTCGCCCTGGCGGAGATGATGGGCGCGATCTTCAGTGCGGAGCCCCTGACAGCGGAACAGGAAGCCCGCCTGCCCGCAGCGGGCGCTGCTGCGAACGCCCTTGTCCCGGAAGGCGTGTACGGGCGCATGATGCGCGAGATGATGAATGGCACGCTTGGAGGCCTCTTGGACATGGTGGCGGAAGAGGGCGATGCGATGAGCAGCCTCGATCTGGCCGACTATACCGGGCTCTCCGGCGCACAGATCGACGCGCTGACCGAAGACCAACGGCGCGAGCTCACCACGATCTTCGACCCCGTCTACCAGGCACGCATGGAGGCCGGGATGGCCGAAATGACGGCCATGATGGAGGGAGTCTTCGGTCGCCTCGAACCGGGGCTGCGCGAAGGTCTTTCGAAAGCACTCGCAACGCGCTTCTCGATGGACGAACTGGATGCGATCAATGCATTTTTCTCCACTCCGGCGGGCGAGAAATATGCAGGCGAGAGCCTGATCATGTTTACCGACCCGCAGATCATGGCAAGCGTCGGACAGGCGATGCCCGTGCTGATGGAGGAAATGCCCGCGTTTTTCGGCGGTAAGGGCGATCCCGCGAGCGATTTGCCCGAGCCGCGCCGCTACGATGATTTGACCCCGTCGGAGCAGCGCCGCGCGTCCGAGTTGCTCGGCGTCGATCAGGCGACCCTGCGCGCGCGCATGGCGGAAGCCGAGCAGGCAAAGGGCGAGGAGGCAGAGGCAGAGCTGCAAGAGGGCCTGGACGAGGCCGAGGCTGGCGATAGCTTCGAAGATGCGATGGAGGATGTCGGCACCGAGTAGCCACGTGGCTCCATTGGGGCAGTGGCGCATTGTTATGACATGATCGGCACCGGCGTACCGCCTGAAATCGAGACCTGGTTCGCGGGACGCGGGTGGCGGATCCGCGATCACCAGCGCGTCATGCTGGAGGCGAGCGACCGCGGCGACCACGCGCTGCTGGTTGCCGACACTGGCGCGGGCAAGACGCTGGCGGGGTTTCTGCCGACGCTGGCCGCGTTCGCGCCCTCGCGGCTGGGCGAGGCAAAGCCCCCAGAGGGATTGCACACAATCTACGTCTCGCCGCTCAAGGCGCTGGCGCAGGATGTGCAGCGCAACCTGATCGCCCCGGTCGAGCAGATGGGGCTGCCGATCCGAGTCGAGACGCGCAGCGGCGATACCTCGTCCGATCGCAAGCGACGCCAGCGTGACAAGCCGCCCAACGTGCTGCTGACCACGCCCGAGAGCCTGTCGCTGCTGCTATCCTATCCCGAAAGCTTCGACATCTTCGCCGGGTGCAGACGGATCGTAATCGACGAGATCCACGCCTTCGCCACCGGCAAGCGCGGCGATCTGCTGGCGCTGTGCCTCGCCCGCCTGCAGCATATCGCGCCGGACATGCAGCGCGCGGCGCTCTCCGCAACGGTTGCCAACGAAGAGGGTTTTCGCGCGTGGCTGGCACCCTATGGCGAGATCGACCGGGTCGCGGTGGTGCAGGGCGAGGCGGGCGCTCCGCCCGAGGTCGAGATACTGCTGCCGGAGGAGAATCGCGTGCCGTGGGGCGGCCACGCGGCGACCTGGGCGATCCCCCAGCTTTACGAGGTTCTCAAGCAGAACCGCACGACGCTGGTGTTCACCAACACGCGGTTTCTCGCAGAATATATCTTCCAGCATCTGTGGGATGTGAACGAGGACAAGCTGCCGATCGGGATCCACCACGGCTCGCTCAGTCGCGAGGCGCGCGCGAAGGTGGAAGGGGCGATGGCAGCGGGCGAACTGCGCGCGCTGGTCGCGACCGCCAGCCTCGATCTGGGGGTGGACTGGGGCGATATCGACTGTGTGGTCCAGATGGGAGCGCCCAAGGGCTCCAGCCGCCTGCTGCAGCGGGTGGGGCGTGCGAACCACCGCCTCGATCAGCCCAGCCGAGCGCTGCTGGTGCCCGGCAACCGGTTCGAGTTTCTCGAAGCGCAGGCGGCCAAGGACGCGGTCGACGAGGGCCAGCGCGATGGCGAGGATTTCCGGCCCGGCGGGCTCGACGTGCTCGCCCAGCATGTGATGGCATGCGTCTGCGCGGCGCCCTTCGTGGAAGCAGAACTGCTCGCGCAGGTACGCAGCTGCTTGCCCTATGCGTGGATCGACGGGGAGGTGTTCGCGCGGGTCCTCAACTTCGTCGCCACAGGGGGTTATGCGCTCAAAGCGTATGACCGGTTCCAGCGGATCGTGCGCGACCGGTCGGGAGAATGGCGGCTGACCCACCCGCAACATGCCGCGCGCCATCGCCTCAACGCGGGCATCATCATGGATGCCGAGATGCTGGAGGTGCGCTTCCGCAACGGCCGTTCGCTTGGCCGGGTGGAGGAGAACTTCGCCGCGCAGCTCTCTCCGGGCGACACCTTCGCCTTTGCCGGCACCTCGCTGGAGGTCGAGCAGCTGCGCGACATGGAAATCATCGTGCGTGCGTCGAGCAAGTCCGCGATGATTCCCAGCTATGGCGGCGCGCGCATGCCGCTGACGACGCATCTGGCCGACCGGGTGAGGGCGATGCTGGTCGACCGCGCGAGCTGGGCGCGCTTTCCCGAGGATGTGCGCGAATGGCTGGAGATGCAGGACTGGCGCAGCGAGCTGCCGGGGCCGGACAACCTGCTGGTGGAGAGCTTCCCTCGCGGCGGCCGCGAATACACCGTCTATTACACCTTTACCGGATGGAACGCGAACCAGTCGCTCGGCATGCTGATCACCAAGCGGATGGAGGATCGCGGGCTGATGCCCGGCGGTTTCGTCGCCAATGACTATTCGCTGGCGGTGTGGGGACTGAAGCCGGTGGAGGACCCTGCACCGCTGCTATCGCCCGACATCCTGGCGCACGAATTCGTCGACTGGGTGCAGGATTCGCATCTGCTGCGCCGGTCTTTCCGCGAGGTCGCGGTGATCGGCGGACTGGTCGAGCGGCAACATCCCGGCAAGCGCAAGACGGGCAAGCAGGTCACCTTCTCGACCGACCTGATCTACGACGTGCTGCGCAAGTACGAGCCCGAGCACGTGCTGCTGGAGGCTGCCTGGGCGGATGCCCGCACCCGGCTGACCGATGTGGGGCGGTTGGGCGACCTTCTCGACCGTGCCCAGGACGATCTGGTCCACGTCCGGCTCGATCGGGTCAGCCCGCTGGCGGTGCCGGTGATGGTGATGATCGGACGCGAGAGCCTGCCGCAGGGCTCGGTCGACGACGAACTGCTGCTGGAGGCGGAAAGCCTTGCAGGCGAGGCGATGCGGCCCGCCGGTTAGAGCGGGCCGGAGGGGCTAGTCTGTGGTGAAGCGGCGATACTTTTCGTTGCCCACGAACCCGAATTTCGTGACCGGCGAGGCCTCTATGATCGCGAGCGTGCGGGCCGACAGGTCGTAGCTCGCATAGGCTTCGGGCTCGAACTGCAATTCGGGTTCGGGCGCCACGCGGCTGGCCAGTGCCAGGTTGGCCGCCAGATCGCGCTGCGAGACGGCTTCGCCGTTCCACAGCACCGCACCATCCTCGGTCACCACCACCTTATTGATCACCGGGTCGATCGCGCCGCCTTCGCCGACGCCGACGTCCGTCTCCACCGCGTTGGTCGCGATCGGGATGGTGATGATGAACATGATCAGCAGCACCAGCAGCACGTCGATCAGCGGGGTCATGTTGATCTCGCCCACCGGAGCGGGGGCATTCACGGTTCTGTCGATTGGCGCACTGGCCATCATCTTGTCTCCCATGGCGCGGTCACTTCTGTGGCTCGCGAGAGAGATGGTATAACAATCGACAGTTCCTGGCGAGCGCCCACGAAAAAGGGGGCGGATCGCTCCGCCCCCTGATCGATTGGCCGCATCGGGATGCTGCCGGATATGCAACCGGACCTACTTGCCGAAGGTGCGGTACTGTTCGTTGCCGACGAAGCCGAATTTCGTCACGCCCGACGCCTTGATGATGTTCAGCGTCTTGGCCGAGAGGTCGTAGCTGGCGAGGGGCTCGGGCTCGAACTGCAGTTCGGGCTCGGGCTCGATGTCGCGGGTCAGCTGGAGGTTGCGGACCAGCTGGCCTTGGTTGATCGTCTCGCCGTTCCACAGGATCTCGCCGTTCTGGGTCAACACGATCTTGTTCTTGACCGGGTCGATATCCTGCTGCGCATCGTTGGGATTGGGCTGCGGAAGGTCGATGTTCACCGCGTGCGTGGCCACGGGAATCGTGATGATGAACATGATGAGGAGAACGAGCAGGACGTCGATCAACGGCGTCATG
>CAXAXQ010000038.1:0-8890 GCA_963972905.1 uncultured Erythrobacteraceae bacterium | reverse complement strand
GTAGGTGACTGTTAATCACTTGGTCGTTGGTTCGAATCCAACTCGGGGAGCCATTTTCCGCCAAATCGCTGGAAACGCCGCGCGCTGACGATGCGCGTGCGAAACCGCGCGGGCGTGCGTCCGGCAGGATTGCCGGTCGATACCATGTCGGCAGCCCATCATATCCATGATTCAAAATGACTTTTCGTGCGAGCTTGCCGCGAAAGTTAGGTTTTCGGTAATCTGTTACGCGGAATAACAGGCGAAATCACGCGGGATGGGGGACGGATCTGTGTTTTTGCGAGCAATTTTCACGGGGGCATTGATCGGCTTCACATGTCCGGGAATTATCCGGGCGGTGTTCTTCGCTTTTCCGGTATTTGCGGTAGCCGTAGTCTTTCTCGTGGGTGCGATCACCAGCTTTGACTTTGGTCTCGGCACGCTGGGCCACCCCGTCTTCACGATCGCGGCCGTTGTTGCTGCGATCTGGGCGGCCATTATCGCGTTCGGATATTCACGCGGACGATGGCCCACGGTGACGGCATCGGTCGTGGGGCTCTTTTATGGTCTGATCTACGGGCGCCTTGCCTACGAAATTTCGGGATACGATCCGATATGGGGTGTGGCAGTGGGTCTGATCTGTGGGTTTCTCGCATTCCGGCCCATCGTCTCGATGCGAAAACGCGCACTCTATTCCGCGGATCTAGAACCTGGCTCGATGCAAGTTCCCCGGGCTTAGAAAGGTCAGCGTCATGCATGGAAGCAACGGGGGTTAACAGCCGCCTGCACGGTGGAACCCGGCGAGACGCGGCTGGAGCAAAGCCGCACCAGCCCATTTTCCTACACCGCCACCACCCGCTAAATCCGCCGCACGATGGCGCGTGTGCACCTCTACCCTGTCCGTCCAGCAACGCCTTTCGGCATGCCTTCCGCGCGGAGGGGATTTTTCTCCCCTTGGACTGTGTGTCAGGTGTGTCAGGGCTCGGCCCGACAAAGCCCGCGAACGGCGCAGATACGCGCCTCAGCCGCCCGCGAGCAACCTCACCCCCACGAACAGCGTCAGCGCGGCGGTCAGCCAGCGGATCAGTTGCGGCTTGAACAGGCGCACCGCGAACAGGCTGCCGATCTGGCCGCCGATAACCACCGCGATCATCAGCGGCAGGCCGGTGCTCGCCGCTGCGCCCAGCATGTCCGCACCGTTCTTGGTCAGTTGCCCGACGAGGCCGAACAGCGAATTGACGAGGATGAACAGGCTGGCGGTCGCCGCGATCGCGCGCGGGCCGTTCCAGCGGACCAGATGGAGCAGCGGGGCGAGGAAGATGCCGCCGCCGATCCCGACCAGCCCGGCAAGATAGCCGAGCGGCGCGGCGGCGAGCAGCATGACGCGGGTGCCGTGGCGCGGTGCAGGCGTCTCGCCCGTTGCGGCGCGCGCGCTGCTGACCTGGGGGATCAGCAGCAGCGCTCCGGCAAGGCACAGGCTGGCACCCAGCAGCGCCATGAAGGCCTGTTCCCTGATCGGGGTCAGCCCACCCAGCAGCGCGGCGGGCGCGGCGATCGCGGTGAGGCCCAGCGCGCCGCGCCAGGGGGTGATCCCGGCGCGCGCGAAACGCAGCGTACCGCCGCTGACCACCACCAGATTGCACAGCAGGGAGACCACCGGCAGGAGCCGGTAGTCCATCCCGGACGAGGCCAGCAAAGCACTATACGTCGATCCGCCACCAAAGCCGACCGACGCATAGAGCAGTGCGGTTACGCAGAAGGCGGCGAGGAGGGCGGCGAGGCCGATCCCGCGGCTCCCGCAGCGCCCTTCGCCGCGCCGTGGCAGTGCTTGTACTTGTTACCCGAACCGCACGGGCACGGGGCGTTGCGGCTGATCTCCTGCCCAGCCCACGGGTTCTCTGCCGCACCGCCCGGCCCCGCATTGGCGCGGGTCGAGCCGGCGAGCGAGCCGAACATCGCGGCGCGGCTTTCCGAACCATCGCCGTCGTTGGAATTGTCCAGCCCGGTCAGCGGGTCGATATGCCCGGTCAGGAAATCGGGCAGATCGGGCAGCGCGCGCTGGGGCGGCGCGATCCGCAGCTCATTCTTCAGCAGAATGCCGGTCACGTCCTCGCGCAGCGATTCGAGCATCTTCTCGAACAGGCCGAAGGCTTCCTGCTTGTACTCGTTGATCGGCGTCTTCTGCGCATATGCACGCAGGAACACGACCTGGCGCAGCGCATCGAGCGTGGCGAGGTGTTCCTTCCAGAAGTGGTCGAGCCGTTCGAGCAGGATGCTCTTCTCGACCCGGCGCCACAGCTGGGGATCGTTCTGCGCAATCTTGCCCTCCATCAGTTCGTCGGTCTCGGCGCGCAGGCGCTCTTCGAACATCTCGGGCTCGACCGCGTCCTCTTCGAGCCACTGGTCGATCGGCGGCGTGAGGCCCAGCACTTCCTCGATTCGCGTCTTGAGGCCCTCGACATCCCATTGTTCGGGGTACGATCCCGGCGGGCAGGATTCGCTCACGATGGCGGAGATAGTGTCGTGCCGCATGTCGACCACGACATCGTCGACCGTTTCGGAATCCATGATCTCCGCGCGCTGCTCGTAGATCACCTTGCGCTGATCGTTCATCACGTCGTCGTATTCGACGACCTGCTTGCGGGTGTCGTAGTTGCGCGCCTCGACCTTCTTCTGGGCGGTCTCGATCGCCTTGGAGAGCCACTTGGAGCCGATCGCCTCGCCATCGGCGAGGTTGGAGTTCATCATCCGGGAGAACAGCGTGTCCGGCCCGAAGATGCGCAGCAGATCGTCTTCCAGACACAGGTAGAAACGCGACAGGCCCGGGTCGCCCTGACGGCCAGAGCGGCCGCGCAGCTGGTTGTCGATCCGCCGGCTTTCGTGGCGTTCTGTGCCGAGCACGAACAGGCCGCCCGCCTCCAGCACCTTGGCCTTGTCCTCAGCCACCTGTGCCTTGATCTTCTCGATGACCCGGTCGCGCTCGGGCCCTTCGGGCATCTCGCCGACCTCATCCTCGAGCAGGAAGTCGAGGTTGCCGCCCAGCTGGATGTCGGTCCCACGACCGGCCATGTTGGTCGCGATGGTGACCGCGCCCGGGCGGCCCGCCTGCGCGACGATATGCGCCTCACGCTCGTGCTGGCGGGCGTTCAGAACCTCGTGCTTCACGCCTTCCTTGTCGAGGAACTGGCTGAGCAGTTCGGACTTCTCGATGCTGACCGTGCCGACCAGCACCGGCTGGCCGATATCCGCTTTTTCCTTGATCGCCTTGGCGATCGCCTGGAACTTGTCGAGCGTGTTCTTGTAGAACTCGTCGTCCTCGTCGATCCGCTGGACGGGCACGTTGGTCGGGATCTCGACCACGTTCATCTTGTAGATGTCCCAGAATTCCGCTGCCTCGGTCGCGGCGGTGCCGGTCATGCCGGAAAGCTTGGGATACATGCGGAAGAAGTTCTGGAAGGTGATCGAGGCCATCGTCTGGTTCTCGGGCTCGATCTTGACGCCTTCCTTGGCCTCGACCGCCTGGTGCAGGCCGTTGGACCAGCGCCGGCCATCCATCATGCGGCCGGTGAATTCGTCGATGATGACGACCTTGTCGTCCTTCACGATGTAGTGATCGTCCAGCTTGAACATCAGGTTGGCGCGCAGGCCTTCGTTCATGTGGTGGACGACCTGCGTGTTCTCCACGTCATACAGGTTGTCGGTTTCGAGCAGACCACTCGCGACGAGGCGCTGCTCGATTTCCTCGGCACCTTCTTCGGTCAGCGAGACGGTGCGCGACTTCTCATCGGTATCGTAGAAGCCAACGCCTTCGCTGCCGCTATCGGGGATCGCGTTGTGATCGGCCGCGAAGTCCTTAATAACCTTGTCGATCGTGATGTAGAGGTCGGTCTTGTCTTCGGTCGGGCCGGAGATGATCAGCGGGGTCCGCGCCTCGTCGATCAGGATCGAGTCGACTTCGTCGATGATCGCGTGGTTGAACGGGCGCTGCACCATCTGCCCGCGCTCATGCTTCATGTTGTCGCGCAAGTAGTCGAAGCCGAATTCGTTGTTCGTGCCGTAGGTAATGTCGGCTTCGTAAGCCTCGCGCCGCTCGATCTCGCTGAGGTTGGGCACGATCACGCCGACCGACAGGCCCAGCCAGCGATAGAGCTGGCCCATCCACTCGGCATCGCGGCGGGCGAGGTAGTCGTTCACCGTGATGACGTGGACGCCCTTGCCCTCCAGCGCGTTGAGATAGGTCGCAAGCGTGGCGACCAGCGTCTTGCCCTCGCCCGTGCGCATCTCGGCGATCTCGCCGCGATGCAACACGACGCCGCCGATCATCTGCACATCGAAGTGGCGCATGCCGAACACGCGGACCGAGGCTTCGCGCACGGTCGCAAAGGCTTCAGGCAGGATATCGTCGAGCTTGGCACCCGCATCCAGCTGATCGCGCAGCTTGCCGGTCTGCGCCCGCAAATCGTCGTCGGAGAGCGCCTGCATATCGGGTTCGAGCGCGTTGATCTGCGAAACGATCTTCTGAAGCGACTTGACGTAACGTTCGTTGGAGGATCCGAAAACGGACTTCATCACGGACTGGAACATAGGAATTCGGGCCTTGCGATAATGGGATTATGCTGTGCAGCGCCCTGACACAGAGAGTGCCGGGCGGTTCTGCGAACGCGAAACAGACGTGAGGGGTGGCGCGCTATTCCAGCGCGCGGTCGGGGCCGAGCTGTACGGTCGGCAGAAAGATCAGGGGTTGGCGCGGACGGCAGACCCGTTCCAGCGCAATCCGCCAGTCGCGCACACGAATGGTCGTGCGGCACTCGCAACGTGCATCTTCCTTGTCGCTCTCGCAAACCTCGGCAGCCGCACCGGCGACCGAGCTTTCCGCGAACATCGCGCTTGCCGGCGTACCGACGGCGACGAGGCCGGTCAGAAAGGCAAGACAGGTGAGGAAAAGCCGGAGCATGGCGCAAGACATAAGCGCTGTGGTGCGCAACGTCCAGCCGCAAGCGATTGTCGGGCACATCGACGCGCGCTAGTCGCTATCACACTATGGACCTGACCCGCTCTCCGCTCGCCCTGTCCTTCCCCGACATGCCGTCGATCGACGGCGTGACGCTGCGCATTGCGCGCGCGCGCTACAAGGAATGGGACCGGTGCGACCTGACCTTCGCCGAACTGGCCGAGGGGACCAGCGTGGCGGGCGTGTTCACGAAGAACGTGTGCTGTTCGAGCGAGGTCGAGCTGGGGCGCGAGCAGGTGAAAGGCGGCGCGGCGCGTGCGCTGATCGTCAACGCGGGCAATTCCAACGCCTTCACCGGCTATCGCGGGCGTGAGGCGGTGGAGCAGATCATGGGCCAGGTGGCGCAGCATCTGGGGTGCGCAACCGACGAAGTGTTCGTCTCCTCCACCGGCGTGATCGGCGTGCCGCTGCCCAAGGACAAGGCACGCGCGGGCGTGGAGGCAGTGCTGAACGCGCAGCCATGTTCGTGGAAGGACGCGACGGACACTATCGGCACGACCGACACCTTCGCCAAGGGCGCGCATGCCAGCGCGATGATCGGCGATACGCGGGTCGAGATCGCTGGGATCGTCAAGGGCAGCGGAATGATCGCGCCCGATATGGCGACGATGCTCGGCTATATCTTCACCGATGCGGCGGTCTCGCCAGCTTTCCTGCAAGAGTGCCTCTCCACCGCGAACCGCCAGACATTCTCCTGCATCACGGTCGATTCCGACACCTCGACCAGCGACACCGTGCTCGCCTTCGCGACCGGCAAGGCAGGCAATGCGCAGCTGACTTCGGTCGACGATCCGGGCGCGGACGCGTTCATGGCCGCGCTGCACGACGTTTGCCGCCAGCTTGCCCATGCGGTGGTCCGCGATGGGGAAGGCGCGCAAAAGTTCATCGCGGTCCATGTCAGCGGCGCGGTGTCGGACGAGAGCGCGCGGACCATCGGCCTCGCCATCGCCAACTCGCCGCTGGTGAAAACCGCGATTGCGGGCGGCGATGCGAACTGGGGCCGCGTGGTCATGGCGGTGGGCAAGGCAGGCGAACCGGCCAATCGCGACACGCTGTCGATCGGCTTCGGCGGGCACTGGGCTGCGCGCGAGGGGCAGCCGGTGGAGGATTACGACGAAGCGCCCGTCGCCGCGCATCTAGCGGGCGACAACATCGACATCGCGGTCGACCTGGGAATCGGCGATGGCCGCGCGAGCGTATGGACCTGCGACCTGACCCACGGATACATCGACATCAACGCGGATTATCGCTCCTGAGGAGATAATCATGAGCGTACTCGACCGCGAAATCCTGGCTCTGATGCGCGATGTGGCGGAGCGGATCATCATGCCGCGCCATCAGGCGCTCAAGGCGACCGAAATTATCGAGAAGGCGGACGACGACCTCGTCACCATCGCCGACCGCGAGGCAGAGGTCGCGCTGGCCGAGGGGTTGGCAAAACTCCACCCCGAAGCCGCCATCGTGGGCGAGGAGGCGGTGCATGCCGACCCGTCTGTGATGGATCGCCTGTCGGGCACCTGCTGGATCATCGACCCGATCGACGGGACGAGCAATTTTGCGAGTGGATCGGGCCATTTCGGGATCATGATTGCGCTTGCCGAAGGCGGAGCCGCGCAGGCCGGGTGGATATTCGACCCACAGCGCGACCGGCTGTGCGCAGCGCATCTGGGCCAGGGCGCGACCATCGACGGCGAACAGGTGCTTGCCCGGCCCAGCGGTGCAAACCCGCCGCGCCTCGCCGCGATGAAGCGCTTCATGGCACCCGAGCAGCGCCGCCGGTTCGAGCTGGAGATCGCGCCCAACTACACGCTGGTCCACGCACCGGGCGCGGCGTGCGAGCAATATCCGCTGACCGTTCTGGGTGAGCACGATCTCGCGATTTACGAGCGCACGCTGCCGTGGGATCACGCAGCGGGCTGCTTGTTCCTCAACGAAGCGGGCGGCACCTGCCTGCGGCTCGATGGCACACCCTACCGGGTCGATGATGGTCGCAAGGGGATGGTCGGCGCGGCGAACCGCGAATTGTTCGACCAGTTGATCGTGCGGCTGGCGGCGGCAGGCTACGCGCCCGCCGCCTGACCGAACATCAAAGCTGTTCTTCGAGCCAGGCCTTGAGCTGGCTCTTGGGGCGCGCGCCGGTCAGTTCGGCGGCACGTTCACCATTCTTGTAAAGCACCAGATAGGGGATGCCCTGCACGCCCAGCTTGCCCGGCGTGTCGGTGTTTTCCATGATGTCCATCTTGGCGATGGTCACCTGATCGGCCAGTTCGTCGCTGATCTCTTCCAGCGCGGGCGCAATCATCTTGCACGGTCCGCACCACTCGGCCCAGAAATCGACCAGCACGGGCTTGTCGCTCTGCAATACGTCGGAATGGAAGCTGGCATCGGTGACGGTCTTGGTGGCCATAAGGCGTATCTCCTGGTTTCTTGACCCAATATCTAGGGACGCGAAGCGGTTACGCAAAGCCGGAGCCAGGCAAACTTAGCTGCTTGTCCCCCAAGCCGGGCTTGTGTTTGGCCAGAACAGCGTCCGGAAGCACGATCAGCTGCGGGGTATGGGTGTACAGTAGCGCGGCGGAAATTCGCCGCCCGGGATAGATCGCAGCGAGCGCGTGGGCATAGGCAGACATCTGTCGCAGCGTCGCCGTGGGCACCTGTTCCAGCGAAACCGGGGCGCGGCGGGTGGTCTTGTAATCCACCACCAGCACCTGATCCGCGCCCACGCACAGCCGGTCGAGCTTGCCGGTGACGACCTGTCCCTCGACCGTCGCGGCGAGCGAGACTTCGGCCAGCGCGCCGGGCGCGAACAGGCCTGCGAAATCGGGATGGTCGAGCACAGCGAGCGCCTGCGCGATCATCTGCACGCGCGCATCCTCAGGCAGGTCGGACGCCTGCGCCGCGAGCCATGTCGACGCGCGTTCCTTCCGCTCCTCGGGTGCAATATCGGGCAGACGTTCGAGCAGGCGGTGGATCAGCGTACCGCGCTGCGCTGCCTCGTGGCCCTGCACCATGCCCGGTGGATTTGGCGCAAGATCGTCCCCCGCGGCGGACGGCGCGAGCGGACGCGGCGGGCTTGGCTCGGCGGCGGGCACGCGGATGACCCAGTCGGGCAGCGCGGGGCGTTCGGCCCGGCTCGCCGCATCGGGCGCAGAGGGCGCGATGTCGGCCAGCTCGCCAAGATCGTGCCGCTCGCCCCAGATTGGGTCGGAGACGCCCTTACCTTCGCCCTCGAACAGCGCGGCAGCCTGCGCACACCAGCTCGCCTCGGGTACATCCTTGTCGCTCGGCAGCAGCGCGCCGCCGATATACAGCGCTTCCTCCGCGCGGGTCATCGCGACATACATCAGCCGCCAGTGCTCCTCACGCTCGCGCGCCTTCTTCGTTTCCTCCGCCGCCAGCACCGGCCCCGCCTTCGCCTCCTTGGGCAGCGAGGGAAGCGGTACGGTACGCCCGTCATCGGTCGCCAGTTCTCCCGCGCGCGCCGGGCCGCGATCAGGGTTGCCGGTCGCATCGGCGAGGATCACGATCGGCGCCTGCAATCCCTTGGACCCATGCGCGGTTAGCACGCGCACGGCATCGCCGCTGCCCGCAGCCTCCCGTTTCAATTCCTCGTCCGAGGCATCGAACCAGTTGAGGAAGCCCTGCAGGCTGGGCGTGTGTTCGGCGGAGAAAGCGAAGGCTGCGCCGACCAGTTCGTCGATCGGATCATTCGCCTCGCGCCCCAGCCTCGCGACCAGCTTGCGCCGCCCGTCCCAGGGGCCGGTCAGCAGCCAGTGGAGCAGCGCCTGCGGATGCTCGTAGTCGACCCTTGCCAGCAGAGCGCGCAGGCGATCGGCAGTGGCCACGCACAGCGGCGCATCGCTGCGGCGGATATGGTCCCACAGGCCGACGCTCTTGTCG
>CAXAXQ010000037.1:0-12183 GCA_963972905.1 uncultured Erythrobacteraceae bacterium | reverse complement strand
GGAAGTGCCCGAAATCTACGATGGCATCATCGAGATCAAGGCCGCCGCCCGCGATCCGGGCAGCCGTGCCAAGATCGGTGTCATTTCGCATGACTCCAGCATCGACCCCGTCGGCGCCTGCGTCGGCATGAAGGGCAGCCGCGTTCAGGCCGTCGTGCAGGAACTGCAGGGCGAGAAGATCGACATCATCCCGTGGAGCGAGGAAGAAGCGACCTTCATCGTCAACGCGCTCCAGCCTGCCACCGTCAGCCGCGTGGTGCTGGACGAGGACGAGAGCCGCATCGAAGTGGTGGTGCCGGACGACCAGCTTTCGCTTGCGATCGGTCGCCGTGGCCAGAACGTGCGTCTCGCCAGCCAGCTGACCGGCAACCAGATCGACATCATGACCGAGGAAGAAGCCTCGGAAAAGCAGAGCAAGGAATTCGCCGCCCGCTCCAAGATGTTCGAGGAAGAACTCGACGTCGACGAAACGCTCTCGCAGCTGCTCGTCGCCGAAGGCTTCGCCGAGCTGGAAGAAGTCGCCTACGTCCAGCTGGACGAGCTGGCGATGATCGAAGGCTTCGACGAGGAACTGGCCGAGGAACTCCAGAGCCGCGCGACCGAAGCGCTCGAACGGCAGGAAGCCGCGCACCGCGAGGCGCGCCGCGAGCTCGGTGTCGAGGATGCACTGGCCGACCTGCCGCACCTTTCCGAGGCGATGCTGGTCACGCTCGGCAAGGCGGGGCTGAAGACGCTCGACGATGTGGCCGATCTTGCCACCGACGAGTTGATCGCCAAGAAGCGCGAGGCACCGCGCCGCCGCAACAATACCAATGCCGACGGCCCGCCCATGCGGCGCGACCGCCCGATGCGCGAGCAGGACAAGGGCGGCGTGCTGGGCGAATATGGCCTGAGCGAAGAGCAGGGTAACGAGATCATCATGGCTGCCCGCGCGCACTGGTTCGAGGACGAGGAGCCCGCTGCGGCCCCCGCCGGAGACTCAACCGAACAGGAGGCCGCCGATGCGGACTCCACACAATGAGCCTCTGACGCCGACAACCGAGCGCACGCGCCCCGGCGGGAAATCGCCGGAGCGCAAGTGCATCCTGACCGGACGCCACGGCGAGCGGGATGATTTGATTCGTCTTGCGATCTCGCCCGATGGCGACGTGCTGCCCGATCCGCGCGCCCGTGCGCCAGGTCGCGGTGCGTGGCTGGGCGTTTCGCGCGGAGAGCTTGAAGCCGCGATGGAGAAGGGCAAGCTCAAGGGTGCGCTCGCCCGCGCGTTCAGATCTGCGCCCCCGCGCGTGCCCGACGATCTGCCCGCGCAGATCGATGCGGGGCTGCTGCGCACGCTTACCGATCGGCTGGGGCTCGAAATGCGCAGCGGAAACCTTATCTTGGGGTCGGAGCGGATCGCCGAGCATGCGCGCGGCGGGGTCCTCTCTGCGCTCTATCACGCCGCCGATGCCAGCGATGGCGGCACTGCCAAGCTGGATCAGGCGTGGCGCGTTGGAATGGGTCGCGAAGGTTCGGGCGAGGGCGGCACGCGCTTGCCACTGGACCGTGCGGCGCTGTCTGTGGCATTGGGCCGCGACAATGTCGTCCATATGGCGCTGGCCGATCATGCGGCGGCCGAGCGGGTCGATCGGGCGCTGGTGCGCCTGCTGCATTACCGGAATGCGTCTGCGGACGCTCAAGCGGATTTAGGCGAAGCGGGGGCCGCCTAGGCGGTGGCCCACCATTTCGCGACGATGTGACTGAAGGAAGAAACGAGTTTTATGAGCGACGACGAAAACAAGACCCGGACCCGCAAACCGCTTGGCCTCAAGCGGAGCGTGGAATCGGGCGAGGTCAAGCAGACCTTCAGCCACGGCCGCACCAACAAGGTGGCGGTCGAGGTGAAGCGTCGTCGCAAGATCCTCAAGCCCGGCGAGGCCGCAGCGGCTCCGCCCCCCGCCGAAGAGGCGAAGGCGCCCGAGCCTGCACCCGCACCGGCACCTGCTCCCGCACCGGCGCCCAAGCCCGCAGCGAAGAAGCCCGCGCCCAAGAAGGTCGCCCCTGCTGGCGAGACGCCGCAGGAACGTGTCGCGCGCCTTCAGCGCGAGGCCGAGGAAGATCGGCTGCGTCAGGCCGAAGAATCGCGCAAGCGTGACGACCAGAAGGCCCGCCAGGCCGCCGAGGACGAGAAGAAGCGCGCCGAGGATAATCGCAAGGCAGAGGAGGATGCTGCCAAGCGTGCCGAGGAAGAGGGCGAGGCTGCAGCGCAAACTCCCGCTCCTGCTCCGGCTGAAGAGCCCGCTGCTGAGAAGACCGAGTCGGCCGAACAGCCCGCTTCCACCGGCAAGGCGGTGCCTGCCGCGCGCAAGTTCACTCCCGTCCAGCGGCCCGAGCCCAAGAAGCCCGAGAAGAAGCCCAAGAAGGAAGACAAGCCCGCCCGCGCGGCAGAGCGGCCCGACAAGCGCCGTTCCGGCAAGCTGTCCGTCACCAAGGCGCTGAACGAGGACGAGGGCCGCCGCGCCCGCAGCCTCGCCGCGCTCAAGCGTGCCCGCGAGAAGGAGCGGCGCGCACAAGGCGGGCCTTCCAAGCCGCGTGAGAAGCAGGTCCGCGACGTGATCGTGCCCGAAGCGATTACCGTGCAGGAACTCGCCAACCGCATGGCCGAAAAGGGCGCGGACCTGGTGAAGGAACTGTTCAGTCTCGGTATGGCGGTCACCGTCAACCAGACGATCGATCAGGACACCGCAGAGCTGCTGGTCGAACAGTTCGGCCACAACATCCAGAAGGTTTCCGAAGCCGATATCGACATCAAGGCCGAAGAGGATGTCGATCCGGAGGAAACGCTGCAGCCGCGCCCCCCGGTCGTCACGATCATGGGCCATGTCGATCACGGCAAGACCAGCCTGCTCGATGCGCTGCGCGGCACCAATGTGACGCGGGGCGAGGCCGGTGGCATCACCCAGCACATCGGCAGCTATCAGGTGACGACGAAGGACGGCAACAAGATCACCTTCCTCGACACGCCGGGCCACGCTGCCTTTACAGAAATGCGTGCGCGCGGTGCCAACGTCACGGATATCGTGGTGCTGGTGGTCGCGGCCGACGACGGCATCATGCCGCAGACGATCGAGGCGATCAGCCACGCCAAGGCCGCCGGCACGCCGATCATCGTCGCCATCAACAAGATGGATAAGGAAGACGCCAACCCCCAGAAGGTGCGCGAGCGCCTGCTGGAACAGGAAGTCATCGTCGAGGCGATGTCGGGCGATGTGCAGGACGTGGAAATCTCGGCGCTCAAGGGCACCGG
The DNA here is from genome assembly GCA_963972905.1 of uncultured Erythrobacteraceae bacterium. GTDB lineage: Bacteria > Pseudomonadota > Alphaproteobacteria > Sphingomonadales > Sphingomonadaceae > Alteriqipengyuania. The sequence continues at coordinate 8,897 of CAXAXQ010000037.1, read as the reverse complement.
GCTCGACGACCTGCTCGACAAGATCGCGCTGCAGGCCGAACTGATGGAGCTGAAAGCCAACCCGGATCGGGCCGCCGAAGCCACGGTGATCGAAGCGCAGCTCGACAAGGGCCGTGGCCCCGTCGCCTCCGTGCTCGTCACGCGCGGTACGCTCAAGAAGGGCGATGCGCTGGTTGCCGGTACGATGAGCGGACGTGTCCGCGCGATCGTCAACGATCAGGGCAAGCAGATCAAGGAAGCCGGGCCGTCGATGCCGGTCGAGGTCCTCGGCCTCGGCGGGGTGCCGAATGCGGGCGACCAGCTGGCCGTGGTCGAGAACGAACAGCGGGCCCGCGAGGTCGCCGAATACCGTCAGGACAAGGCGAACGAGCAGCGCACTGCGCTCGCTCCGACCAATTTCGACGCGATGTTCTCCAGCCTGGCCAACAAGGCGATCGAATTCCCCCTGCTGGTCCGTGCGGACGTTCAGGGTTCGGTCGAGGCGATCAAGACTGCGCTCACCAACCTTTCGAACGACCTTATCAAGGTCCGCATCCTGCATTCGGGCGTCGGTGCGATTACCGAGAACGACGTGACGCTGGCGGCCGCCGGCGGTGCGCCGATCATCGGCTTCAATGTCCGCCCCAACGCCAAGGCACGCCAGCAGGTCGCGCGCGATAAGGTGCGGTTGATGTACTACGACGTCATCTACCACCTGACCGAGGAGATCGCGAAGGAGATGGCGGGCGAGCTTGGCCCCGAGCGGATCGAGCATGTTGTCGGACGTGCAGCGGTCAAGGACGTCTTCAAGTCCGGCAAGAAAGACAAGGCGGCCGGTCTGCTGGTGGAGGAAGGCACTATCCGCAAGGGTCTGCATGCCCGCCTCACCCGCGACGACGTCATCGTCTCGTCGACCACCATCGCCTCGCTGCGGCGCTTCAAGGACGACGTGGACGAAGTGCGCGCCGGCCTCGAATGCGGCGTGGTGCTGGAAGACACCAACGACCTCAAGGCGGGCGACCAGCTCGAAGTCTTCGAGATCGAGGAGCGTGAACGGACGCTGTGACGAAACTCCCCTCCCGCCTGCGGGAGGGGTCGGGGGTGGGAATGGGCTCGCCAGAGCCCACCCCGCTGCGACTAGGTCGCTTGCGCGACCAAGTCTCGCTACCCCTCCCGCAAGCGGGAGGGGAGGAGTGAACCTATGACCCAGCTCTTCAAAACCCGGCGCTCGTCCTCGGCGGAGCTGATGGGGTCGCAGTTTCAGTCGTGGGACGCGGAGAAGGGCGAGGTCACCTTCACCTATGATCCGCCGCCCAGCTTCGCCTCGCCGAGAGGGGCGGTGCAGGGCGGACTGATCGCGGGTTTCCTCGACGAGGTGATGGGCGCGGCGCTGCTGGCGAGCACTAATGACGCGGCACTGCCGCTCAATCTCGATATGAACCTTACCTTCGTGCGGATGGTCCCGCTCGAGACGATCACCGCGAAGGGCCGCGTGGTGAAGGCAGGGCGAAAGGTTGCCTTCCTCGAGGGCGAGCTGTTCGACAGCGAAGGCCGCCTGCTCGCGCGGGCAACCTCCACTGCGATCCCGACGCCGCCACCCGAAGGAGGCTGAGCGCCGGGACGCGAGGAGCCCGGATTAGCGGAACCGGTTGTGGTAAACCGCGACCACGCGGTTGGTGCGGGTGTTGATCAGCAGAATGTCGTTACCCGCCCGGACGTAGATCGCGTTCCGGCCGGGCGCTTTCAGGCCACGGAAGCTCCGATGGTCGAGCGTGCGATAATTGGCCGCACGGGTCCGCTCGAAGCGCTCGCCCCGGTCGAAGCGATGGTACCGCGAGGTCCGGGTCTGTTTGTCCGGTGCCTTGTAAGACTTGTGGATCTGATGGCTCTGGGGCCGCTGATCCTTGGCCTGGGCGGCAACGGGCATGGCGATCATGCTGGCGGCGGCGAGGGCGAGGGGGACTACGCGTTTCATCGTTCATCTCCTTGGCTTCGAACATGAACAAAATACACGAACCGCCCCGTTTGCTCCGTCACAAAGTGTCGCGAGTTGTCGCGCCGCTCAGGCATTGAGCCCAAGGCGGAGCGGCCCTATGTGGGCATACCATGGCACGCCAGCAATTTTCCGCAGAACAGCAGTCCGTCCGCATCCTCAAGGTAGGCGAGCGGGTGCGTCACATCCTCTCCGAACTGCTCACCCGGGGCGAGGTGCACGACGAGACGTTGAGTGCGCACTCGGTCAGCGTGACCGAGGTGAGGATGACGCCCGACCTCAAGCACGCCAGCGTCTATGTGAAGCCGCTGCTGGGCGAGGACGAGGATGTCGTGGTCAAGGCGCTGCGCACCAACACCGCGTTCTTCCAGCGCGAGGTCGCCAAGCGGTTGGGCCTGAAATTTGCGCCCAAACTGCAATTCCGCCCCGACGAGAGCTTCGACGAGGCAGACCGGATCGAACGGCTGCTCAATGATCCCAAAGTCGCGCGCGATCTGGACGACGAGGAAGAATAGCTTCCTCGCCGGGAGTCCGGTCAGATCAGCGGAATGTGCTGTGCGATCTCTTCGGTCATGACCATCCGCGGGACGATGCCGCCCACGTCCATCAGCTGGCTAGCCAGGCTGTTGTCCGCGAGCGAGCCGCCATCGTGTCCGGTGAAGATCTGGTCGTAGAGAGTGGGTTCGGCCTGGCTGGCGAGCGCAGCGTCTGCGTGCTGCGCCGCGCTCGCGGTCTGCGCGGCGCCTGAGGCTTCGGCGATCTGCGCCGCGCTCTCGGCCGCAGTGGCGCCACCAAAGCGGACCAGCAAATCACCATAGAGCTGGTTTGCGTCGGGCAGCGCGCGGATAGCCGCTTCAGTCATCTCCGTTGGGGCCGAAGGCGGCACGTAGTCGGTGACGTAGAGGTCGCTAAGCTGAAAGGCCTGACCGCGAATGCTTCCCAGATCGACCGCCTCCGCTGCTCCGGAACCGTCCGAATCATAATAGAGGTGGAAGTTCGACGTATTGTAGAAAATGCGTGTCTCGGCCCGGGTGGCCGCAGCGCCGAATTCGAACAGGTTTGCATCGAGCTGCCCTTCGTTGCCCAGGCCGGCAAAAGTGTCTGTGCGCAGATAAACCCTGTCCACCCCCGCCTGGTAGTCGACCACCGAACTTTCGCTGTTGGTAGCACCACCGAAGAAGAAGTGGTCCGAGCCCTGCTGGCCTCTGCCGATCACGAAATCGAAGAAGAAATCCTGGGTCTCTGTGATCACGTTGGTGTTCTGGTTGACGTATACGCAGCCGATGAAAACGCCGATCCCGTATGCCCTCTGAACGCCGACATGCAGGCCGAACCCATAGCTCCTCGCGTCGAGATCCGGGCTCGACGGGAAAGTGTCGATCCCGTCCTGTCGGTTTGAGAGCGTGCCGCCAAAGCCTGTGCTCTGGGACCCGCTCAGAATGATAAGGTCGTTGCCGGCACCGCCTTCGATCCAGTTGCGCCCCGTTCCGCCGTCGAGCAGGTCGGCACCCTCGTTCCCGTAGAGAAAATCGTCTCCTTCGCCGCCGAGAATCCGGTCATCACCAGTGCCTCCCTCCATCTCGTCGTTGCCGAGCCCGCCGATAATCTCGTCGTTGCCCGCGCCACCGAAAATGTAGTCGAGACCGTCGCCGCCGAGGATCTGGTCGTTGCCGTCGTTGCCGTAAAGCCGGTCGGTGCCAGCTCCGCCGAGGATCACATCGGTATCGGACCCACCATTGATGGTGTCGTCCCCAGCTTCTCCGGAGAGGTAGTTGGTGCCCGAGTCGCCGTAGATCGTGTCGTTACCGCCGCCACCGAAGACGCCATCGTCGCCGCTGCCTGCGTAAATCAGGTCGGCAATCGAACTGCCGTAAATCCGGTCGGCACCGGCGCCGCCCTCCATGCGGAGCGTGTTGGCACCGCCATAGATGGTGTCGTTGCCAGCGCCGCCATAGGCGAAGACCGAATTTTCGATGATATCGTCGTCGGCCTCTCCGAATGCGGTTTGCGCATCACGGATCGTATCATTGCCGGTGCCGCCATAGGCGATCTCGCCCAGCGCCAGAAAATCGTTACCCGCGCCGCCCACCTGAGTTCGGCCACGGATGATTGTGTCGTTCCCTTCGTCGCCGTAGCTGTAATAGCCATCTTCCAGATAATCGTCGCCTTCGCCGCCGGAGAGGGTGTCCTGACCGGTGCCCGCGACAGGAGATCATTGCCAGCGCCGCCCCGAAGATCGTCGTCGCCTTCGCCACCATACAGGCGGTCTACGCCCGAACCGCCGTCGATCGTGTCGTTGCCTGCATCGCCATAGAGGAAGTCGTCGTCGTCTCCGCCGGAGATGAGATCGTTGCCGATGCCGCCGGTGATCGTATCATTGCCCGCGCCGCCGACGAGGTAATCATTGCCTTCGTCGCCGCCGATGTCGTCATCGCCGTCGTCGCCGTAGGCGATATCGTCGCCCTCCTGCCCGCGAATATAATCGGCACCGGCCCCGCCGTAGAAACGGTCCGCGCCGAGGCGACCGGCCATCACGTCGTTACCTAGCCCGCCATAGAGGGTGTCATCGTCATCGCCGCCATCGAGGTAATCGTCGCCCTCGTCGCCGCTAAGAATGTCATTGCCGCCGTAGCCGAGGATGGTGTCGTTGCCACCGAGTCCGCTAAGATTGTCGGGCCCCGGAGTGCCATCGATCCGGTCGTCGCCTTGGGTTGCTGGCAATTGATCTATCCCCACTCTATCGATTGCAGACTAGCTGTCGCACGAGTCGCAGCGTTTCATGTAAGTACCTAATGGCCAACCTCTATTTCTACTACGCCAGCATGAATGCGGGGAAGAGCGCGCTGCTTTTGCAGACCGCTTTCAATTATCGCGAGCGGGGCATGGACGTGTCGCTGTGGACTGCCGCGCTCGATAATCGCCCGGCGTTCGGCGCGATCAACAGCCGCATCGGCCTGACCAGCGATGCGCACCGCTTCACCCCCGAAACAGATGTCGCCGCACGCGTGCGCGAGGAGGCGGCGCGGCGCGGGGCCGCCGATCCGCATCTCGCCTGCGTGCTGGTGGACGAGGCGCAGTTCCTGACGCGGGATCAGGTGTGGCAGCTGGCCCGGCTGACCGACCGGCACGATATTCCGGTGATCTGCTACGGCCTGCGGACCGATTTTCAGGGGCAGCTGTTCCCCGGTTCTGCGGAGCTGCTGGGCGTTGCCGACAAGCTCGTCGAGATGAAGGCGGTCTGCCATTGCGGACGCAAGGCGACGATGAACCAGCGGGTCGACGCGCGCGGCGAACCCGTGACCGACGGCGCGCAGACCGAGATCGGCGGTAACGAGCGCTATGTTGCGGTGTGCCGGATGCACTTCGTTTCCGACCTCGCCGACCCCACATAGGCGGGCATGACCGACACACTCACTTTTGCCGCGCTGCTGATCCCCGCGCTGATCGTGGCGATCGTCTGCCACGAGGTGGCGCATGGCTGGGTCGCGATGCTGCTGGGCGATACCACCGCCTATGATCGCGGGCGGCTGACGCTCAATCCGATCAAGCATGTCGACCCTGTGGGCACGCTGCTGGTGCCGGGCTTTCTCGCGCTGGTCGGCGGGCCGATCTTCGGCTGGGCCAAGCCGGTGCCGGTGGTGCGCGGTCGGTTGAACAATCCGCGCTATGGCATGATGCTGGTCGCCGCCGCAGGGCCGCTGACCAACCTGCTGCTCGCGCTGATCGGCGCGGTGCTGTTCGGTCTGACCATGCCTGACGGGGCGATGCTGGCGGCGAGCGATACCGGCCTGCCGCAGGTCGCGGGCGCGGACGGGGCAATCGCGATGATCCCCAGCGCGCTGTTCTTCTTCATCCTGATCAACGTCTTCCTCGCCTTCTTCAACCTGCTGCCGATCCCGCCGTTCGACGGATCGCACATTGTCGAAGGGCTGCTGCCGCGCAGCTGGGCGGTGTACTGGAACAAGCTGCAACAGGTCGGTATGATCCTGTTTGTCGTGCTGATCGCGGTGGTGTGGGTGTTTCCCGATACCGGCATCATCTCCAACACCATCGGCCCGCCGGTCGAATGGATGCTGGAGCAGTTTCTTCGCCTCGCCGAGTGGGTCGCGGGCTAGCTTTCGAACCAGCGCGTGATGGCAGAGCAGTCCGCCTCGCCCAGATGCAGGCCCAGCTTGCTACGCCGCCACAGCGCATCCTCGCCGGTGCGTGCGAACTCGATATCGCGCAGGTAGCGCAGCTCTGCCTCGAACACACCCGGCGCGATCTCGTCGCCGAGGTCTGCGGGCGAGGTTTCGCTGCCGAGAATATCCGCGATCCGGATGCCGTAGGCACGCACCAGCCGCGCGAGAACAGGTTCACTCAGGCCCGACCACGCGCATGCCGCGATCACGCTCGCGTGCCCCTGCACGGGCATATCGCCCCCGGGCAGGGGGGCGTCGTGCGTCCATGGCTCCCCTCCGACTTCGAGCTTGTCCAGCGCGTGCTCGGCGAGCTTGCGGAAGGTGGTGATCTTGCCGCCGAAGACCGACAGGATCGGCGCGCCGCCTTCGTTATCGACTTCGAACACGTAATCGCGGGTGACTTCCGATGCGCTGGCGGCGGCGTCTTCATAGAGCGGGCGCACGCCCGAATAGCTCGACACGGCGTCTTCCGGCCGCACCTGCGTGGCGAGATACTCGTTGACTGAGGCGCAGATATAGCTTGCTTCCTCGTCGCTGATCGCGACCTCGTTAGGGTCGCCGTCGAACGCCTGATCGGTCGTGCCGAGCAGGGTGAAGTCCCGTTCGTAGGGAATCGCGAAACAGATCCGCCCGTCGCCGTTCTGGAAGATGTAGCAGTGGGCACCGTCCCACAGTTTGGGCACGATCAGGTGGCTGCCCTTGACCAGGCGCAGGTGGGCAGGGGTGTTGCGGTGGAGTGCCCGCTGCAACACCTGGTCGACCCACGGCCCGGCGGCGTTGGCGACCATCCGTGCGCCGACCTGCGTTTCGCCCGTCTTATCGCGCAAGGTCGCGCGCCACAGGCCATTCTCTCGCGCCAGGCTGGTGCATTCGGTCCGCGTGCGGATATCCGCGCCGCGTTCCTTCGCGTCGAGCGCGTTGAGCACCACGAGCCGCGAATCCTCCACCCAGCAGTCCGAATACTCGAACCCGCGCTTGAGGGAGGGTTTCAGGATCGCATCATGCGGCGGCTGGCGCAGGTTAACGCTCTTGGTCGGCGGCAGCAGCTTGCGCCCACCGATGTGGTCGTACAGGAACAGGCCTGCGCGCAGCAGCCACGAGGGCCGCAGCCCCGAATGGTGCGGCAATACGAAGCGCAGCGGCCAGATGATGTGCGGTGCGTTGCGCAGCAGCACCTCGCGTTCCTGCAGGCTCTCGCGCACCAGCCGGAACTCGTAATATTCGAGATAGCGCAAGCCTCCGTGGACCAGCTTGGTACTGGCGCTGGAGGTGTGCGCGGCGAGATCGTCTTTCTCGACCAGCAGCACCGACAGGCGGCGCCCCGCGGCATCGCGCGCGATGCCGGCGCCGTTGATGCCGCCACCGATCACGAGAAGGTCGAAAGGCTCGCTCATAGAACCAAGCAATTGGCCTATCCGGTGCGGTTTGGCTAGGCGGGGTTTTGTGAGTGAGCAGAACACATCCGTGCCGCCTTCGGGCTGGCTGATTCTCGACAAGCCGCGCGGAATGGGCTCGACCCAGGGCGTCAGCGCGGTGAAACGCAACCTGCGCGAAGGCGGCTATGCCAAGACCAAGATCGGTCATGGCGGCACGCTCGACCCGCTGGCCGAGGGTGTCTTGCCGATCGCGCTGGGCGAGGCGACCAAGCTGGCGGGCCGGATGCTCGATGCGACCAAGACCTATGTCTTCACGATCCAGTTTGGCGAGGAAACCGACACGCTCGACACCGAGGGTGAGGTGATCGCGCGCAGCGACCGCTTCCCGCCGCTGGCCGCGGTGGCGGGCGTGCTCGACCATTTTACCGGCCCAATCGAGCAGATCCCGCCCGCATATTCCGCGCTAAAGGTCGACGGCAAGCGCGCCTATGACCGGGCAAGGGCGGGGGAGGATGTCGAGATGAAGGCGCGGGCGGTGACTATTCATTCGCTGCACCTAGCTGGCAAGCGGCACGATGAGGCGCTGCGGTCGGCCTTCCAGACCACCACTGGCCGGCCCGACCCCTACGACCCCTCCATGCCGCTCGAACTCGCGGAGAGCGTCACGCTGGAGGCGACGGTCAGCAAGGGGACCTATATCCGCTCCCTTGCACGGGATATCGCGCTGGCCCTTGGCACGCGAGGGCACGTGACCTACCTCAGGAGAACGCGCGCAGGCCCGTTCGCCGAGGAACAGGCGATTTCGCTGGACAAATTGAACGAAATTGGTAACGGCGCGCGTCTTGAAGACCTTATCTTGCCAATAGAGGCGGGGCTGGACGACATCCCGGCCCTTTCCTTAGATCCGGAGCAAGCGCAGGCGGCCCGTCAGGGCCGGGTCATTTCCGGACTGCCCCACGCCAACGGGCTCTATTTCGCGAAATCGGAAAATGTTCCGGTGGCGCTGGTGGAGATCGAAGGCGGCACGATGCGTATCGTGCGGGGTTTCAACTTCCCCGATGTCGCGGAGTGGAATACATGACGATTACCGCTGAAAAGAAGCAGGAAGTCATCAAGGACAATGCCCAGGGCGAGAACGACACGGGCAGTCCCGAAGTGCAGGTCGCGATCCTCACCGAACGGATCCGCAACCTGACCGAGCACTTCAAGGCAAACCACAAGGACAATCATAGTCGTCGTGGCCTCCTGATGATGGTCAACAAGCGCCGCAACCTGCTCGCCTATCTCAAGAAGATCGATGTCGAGCGGTACAACGCGCTGATCCAGAAGCTGGGTCTTCGCAAATAAGAGTTTCTCGAAGGGGTGGCT
>CAXAXQ010000036.1:0-12837 GCA_963972905.1 uncultured Erythrobacteraceae bacterium | reverse complement strand
CGCCTTCGATGCGACTTCCTTGATCATCTGCGCGCCCATGTTCTCGAACTTGTCTGCAAGTTCGATTTCCTTGGCGACAGTGACACCGTCCTTGGTGATGCGCGGTGCGCCGAAGCTCTTGTCGAGCACGACGTTGCGGCCCTTGGGGCCCAGCGTAACCTTGACGGCATTGGCGAGAGTGTCGACGCCGCGCAGAATGCCTTCGCGCGCGTCGCGGCCGAACTTTACGTCCTTGGCTGCCATTGTAATTGTCTCCTGAAATTGGGGTATTGGTAGGAAGCGGTGCGATCAGCGGATCAGGAAACGATCCCCATGATGTCGCTTTCCTTCATGATCAGCAGGTCTTCACCGTCGATCTTGACCTCGGTGCCGCCCCACTTGCCGAAGAGGACGCGATCGCCTTCCTTGACGTCGAGCGGAGTGACGGTGCCGTCGTCGGCCTTGGCGCCGGAACCGACGGCCACGATCATGCCTTCGCTGGGCTTTTCCTGTGCGCTGTCGGGAATGATGATGCCGCCGGATGTCTTTTCCTCGGCTTCGATGCGACGGACCAGAACACGGTCGTGCAGCGGACGAAATGCCATGCTTGATACCTCTCTCTTAGGTGAAAAATGGGCGTTGGCACTCTCACATGTAGAGTGCCAGCAAGGCGCATATGTGCAGCCGCCCATCCACCGTCAAGCGGTTGCCCGGATAAAAAATTGTGCGACGGGGAGGTCAGGGAAGGGTGCCTTCGGGACCGGCTTCGGCGTCTCGTGCGTAGCCCCCCTAAGCGCGACTTGCGCACCCGAATTGAAATGCGAGTAACAGGAACAGCATGGCTTCTCAAACCCCGACCCCGACGCCCGACAAGACATCCGGTGTGGACCTGAGCTTCGTTGCCAGCATCACCGACTGGCTGCAGGCCAACATCATGCAGATCATCGGTGCATTCGCGGTGCTTGTGATCGGACTGCTGATCGCCGGGGTATTGTCGCGCTGGGCCGAGCGCACGCTGGCGAAACATCCCCGGTTCGATCCGACGATTTCCGGTTTCCTGGCCAAGATGGTCAAGTACGCCCTGTGGGCGGTGGTGCTGGTCACCGTCCTCAGCCAGTTCGGGGTGGAAACCGCCAGTATCCTCGCGGCTCTGGGCGGCATGGCGCTGGCAGTGGGCCTCGCGTTGCAGGGCACGCTCAGCAATGTCGCCTCGGGGGTGATGATCCTCGTCCAGCGGCCCTTCGTGGTGGGCGAGGCGATCAGCGTCGACAGGTTCACCGCCACGGTCCAGCGGATCGGACTGTTCACCACCGAATTGAAGCAGTTCGACGGGTTGTTCGTGATGGTCCCCAATTCCGAACTGTGGAACCAGCCGATCATCAACCTCCACCGCCACCCCACCCGCCGGATCGAGCTGGTTGTCGGCATCGGCTACGACGACAGCATGAAACAGGCGCGCGAAGTGTTGCTCGCGCTGGCCAAGGATGACGAGCGGGTGCTGGACGATCCGGAGCCGCAGGCCTTCGTCGCCTCGCTCGACGATTCTTCGGTCGGGGTCGGCCTGCGCGTGTGGTGTGTGACGAGCGATTACATGCAGCTGCAATGGGATCTGACCGAGGCAGCCAAGGCGAAGTTCGACGAGGTTGGCCTGTCGATTCCCTTCCCGCAGCGCGAGGTTACTATGGTGCCTGCCTGATCGCCGCTTCTTCCGGGCTGAAGCGCGTGAGGCCCAGCGCCTCGCGCCGCGCCCAGCGCCAGGTCAGCAGCGCGGCGGCGAAGGCGAGGCCGGTGGCAAGGCCGATCCACACGCCGACGCCCGCCAGGTGCGTCGCGAACCCGAGGGCCAGCGATCCGCCGAAGCCGGGCACCCAGTAGGAAAAGACCGCAATCCACATCGGTATGCGCGTGTCCTGCAGGCCCCGCAGCGCGCCTGCGGCGACCGCCTGCACTCCGTCGACCAGCTGAAACGCGGCGGCGACCAGCAGGTAGCGTGTGGCGAAGGCGACGAGGCCCGCATTCGCCACGTCCCACGGATCGATATAGATCGCCAGTAGCGGCTCGGGGATGAGGACCATCGCACTCGCCGTGCAGCTCATGAACAGCAGCGCGATGCCTATTCCGCACCAGCCCGCGCGGCCCATGCCGTCGCGATCGCGCGCGCCGTAGAAATAGCCGACGCGGATGGTGGTCGCCTGACCCACGCCGAACGGCACCTGGAAGGCGAGCGCGGCGATCTGCAGCGCGATCGTATGCGCGGCGAGCTGCGCCGCCCCGATATTGCCCATCAGGAAGGCGGCGGCACCGAACACGCCCGCCTCGGCGCAGATCATCAGTGCGATCGGGGTGCCGATCCGCACGATCTGGGCGAACGCTGTCCAGTCCGGCACCCACCAGCGTCCGAAGATGTGGTAGCGGTGCAGGCGCGGATCGATGCGGATCGCAATGACGTAGGCGACCATCGTGAACAGCGAGGTCATCAGCGTCGCCACCGCAGCCCCGGGAAGGCCAAGCTCTGGCGCGCCCCAATTGCCGAAGATGAAGGCGTAGTTGCCGACCGCATTGACCCCGATGCCGAGCGCGGTGATCGCGGTCGCGAAGATCGGCCGGTCGAGCGCCGAAACGAAGCTGCGCAGCACGTTGTTGACGAGGAAGGGGATGCTCGAGCAGGCCAGCACCACGGCGTAGCTTTGCCCGAGCGCCGCGATCGCGGGGTCTTGCCCGGTCAGCAATGCAAACTGTTCGAAGCCGAGCATCGCGACCATGCCTGCCGCACCGCTGATGACCGCCAGCCACAGCGCCATCCGCGTTGCCCGGCGGACCGGCCGCAAGGCGGGCGCCCGCGCGCCCAATGCCGCCGATATCACGGGGGCAACGGCGCCCGTCAGGCCCGACAATGCCCACACGATCAGCCCGAAGATCGCCACCACCAGCGCCGATGCCGCCAGCGGCTGCTCCCCCAGCCGCGCGATGAAGATCACGTCGATCGCATAGGTCAGCATTTGCAGCAGGTTGGCGAGCGCCAGCGGCCAGCTGAGCCGGAGCGTGGCGGCGATCTCGGTACGCCAGGGAGTTGTTGCTCCGGAAAGATGCATCGTGTCAGCCATGAAAAGCCGGCCCGGATATGGGCGCGCGTACCGCTTGCCTAGAGGCGAGGCACGCTGCATGGGCTTTATGGGTCGACCTGATACCTGAGGGGCACACTGGCATGGGACACGGCGAGGCAGCGGCTGGGTCCGCGCATCTGGCGCTGGACAGCGCGGTGGTCCTGCTTGGCGCCGCACTGCTGTTCGTGATTCTGTTCCGCAAGCTGGGGCTGGGCGCGACGCTTGGCTATCTGGTCGCGGGCGCGATTGTCGGGCCGCAGGTGCTGGGTCTTGCCGGGAATGGCGAGGAAACGCTCGTGATCGGCGAACTGGGCATCGTGATGCTGCTGTTCGTCGTCGGGCTGGAACTTGCGCCGAGCCGCCTCTGGCGTTTGCGCAACGCCATTTTCGGGCTGGGCCTTACCCAGGTGACGCTCTGCGGGCTGGCGCTGACAGCCGTCATCTGGCTTTCGACCACCTATCCCATGGCCGCCGCGCTTGCCGTGGGCCTGTCGCTTGGCCTGTCCTCCACCGCGCAGGTGCTGCCGATGCTGCAATCGGGCGGCAACCTGCGCACGCCGGTGGGCGAGCGGGCGTTCTCGATCCTGCTGTTCCAGGACCTCTCGATCATCCCGCTGCTCGCCATCGTCGGGGCGCTCGGCACGCAGGGCGCGGAGGATGCGGGCGCGATTTCTGGCTGGCTGCAATTGCCCGTGGCGCTGGGCGCGTGCGTCGGCCTCGTTCTCGCCGGGCGGTTCGCCTTGCGCCCGCTGCTGCGCCTGATCGGGCGGCTGGGCGAGCGCGAGATGTTCGTCGTCGCGGCGCTATTCGCGGTGGTGGCTTCGGCAGCGCTGATGCAGGCGATCGGCCTGTCGACCGCGCTTGGCGCCTTCATCGCGGGCGTGATGCTGGCCGACACGCCCTATCGGCACGAGCTGGAGGCGGATATCGAGCCGTTCCGCTCGATCCTGCTCGGGCTGTTCTTCCTGTCGGTGGGCATGATGCTCGACCTCGAAGCCATCGCCGCCCAGCCGCTGTTCGTGCTCGGCATGGCGGCGCTGCTGGTGGTGACCAAGGCCGCGATCATCACCGGGCTGGGCATGGCGGTGAAGCTGCCGTGGCGCAGTGCGCTCGCGCTCGGCCTGCTGCTGAGCCAGGGCGGCGAATTCGGCTTCGTGCTGTTTACCGAAGGCCAGCGCGGCGGGGTGTTCGACGGGGAAACCGCGAGCCTGTTCACCGCCATCGTCACCATTTCCATGGCGACCACGCCGTTCCTGATGATGGCGACCGAGAAACTGCGACGGCCGGCTGCGGGCGCTGCGGAAGAGCGCGAGGGGCCCGATGGCGAGACCCCGCAGGCGCTGGTGATCGGCTTCGGGCGCTTCGGCCAGACCGTGGCGCAGATGCTCGCCACCGCCGGGCTCGACGTCACGATGATCGACAAGCACGTGCCCCAGATCGACACTGCCGAAGAGTTCGGCATCAAGGTGTTCTTCGGCGACGGGTTGCGGATGGACATGCTGCGCCAGGCGGGGGCGCGCGATGCGGAGGTTATCTGCTTCTGCATCGATGGCGATCAGGTGGAGCGCGAATTCCTTATCTCGGTCCGCGAAGCCTTCCCCGACGCGGCGCTCTTCGTGCGAACCTTCGACCGGCGGCACGTGATGAAGTTGGCGGGGTCGGACATCGCCTTCCAGGTGCGCGAGCTGCGCGAGAGCGCCATCGCGATGAGCCGCGCGGCGCTGAGCCGGATCGATACCGACGAAGGCCAGATCGACCGGCTGGAGCGCGATTACCGCGAGGACGACATGGCGCGGCTCAGATCGCAGATCGAGGCGGGCAATCTGCATGCCGGCAAGGAGCATAATACGCTGATGGGGCGGTAACGGGCGAGCCAATTGCGGGCCGCCTCGCCTGTCCCATTCGGTCAGAGAAAGGACAGGTATCCTTCGAACTCTGGATCGTACCTGATCGCCGTTTCCCTGAAGAGCGCCGCGGTCCGCGTGAGTTGCGTCCGGCCCGCGCAGCTGTGCTGACGGGCCGCATGGCGCGAGCCCGCGATCGCGGCGGCGAGTTCGATCGTCGCCCCGTCGGTGCAGATGACGTTTGGCGAGCCGTAGAAGGGCTGTTCAGCCAAAGTCGCGAGGTAAGCTGTGGTCAACTTATCCCGGATCGCGGCGGCGTCGGCCTCCGATATCGGCACATCGTTGCGGCGCGTCTCAACGAGGCTGCCATTCCAGCGATATCCCTCCGCATGGAGAAACCAGTCACCCTCAAACTGGTACACCACGACCTGCTGCGTTGCCGGGGGGGGGTGAGGCTCGCGGTCATGGTCGCAGAATAGGCGCTGCCACCTTCCAGTAAGGAATCGCAGACATCCATCGGGAGTGAAAACTCTGCCTCCGCGTCCAGCTCGCAAGGCGTGCCGAGCGGCGCCGTCCCGGCAGCGAAGGCAAGAGAGAAGACAAGAGCCAGCATCGTACAACTCCATTTCGGGGATATGACCGATCCTGACCTACGCGCCCGGCCAGTTCAACGGGATTTGACCGAGCAACGAAAAAGGGCGGCACCTTGCGGTACCGCCCTTCCCATCTGCGAATGCTTCAAGACATCCGCAAAACTTGTGCGAAGCTTACTTGAGTTCAACCGTGCCGCCAGCGGCTTCGATCTTGCTCTTGACTTCTTCGGCTTCGGCCTTGTTGACGCCTTCCTTGACGGCCTTGGGCGCGCCTTCGACGAGAGCCTTGGCTTCGGTGAGGCCCAGGCCGGTGATGGCGCGGACTTCCTTGATGACCTGGATCTTCTTGCCACCGTCGCCGGTGAGAATGACGTCGAATTCGTCCTTCTCTTCGACGGCTTCGGCAGCGCCGCCAGCGGCGGGGCCAGCGACTGCAACGGCGGCAGCGGCGCTAACGCCCCACTCTTCTTCGAGCGCGGTTGCGAGTTCGGCCGCTTCGAGGACGGTCAGCTTCGAAAGTTCTTCAACAAGCTTGGCGATGTCAGCCATGATAATTCACTCCAAATATTTGCGTGGCCGGGCTCACGCCGCGGCCGGATATGTCGTGCGGAAAAACGTCTTACGCAGCTTCTTTGGCGCCGTAGGCACCGAAGACGCGAGCGAGCTTGCTTGCCGGGGCATTGACGACCCGCGCGATCTTCGTCGCGGGGGCGTTGACCAGACCAACGAGCGTGCCACGCAGTTCGTCGAGGCTCGGCATCGAGGCGAGCGCCCTGACACCTGCTTCGTCGAGTACCTGCGCGCCCATAGAACCACCGACCACTTCGATACGGTCGTTGGTCTTCGCAAACTCCACCACGGCCTTGGCCGCGGCGACCGGATCTTCGCTGTATGCGAGAGCGGTCGGACCGGTCAGGTATTCATCGATACCTGCATAGTCGGTGTCCTTGAGGGCGATCCTGGCAAGACGGTTCTTCGCAACCTGGTAGGTCGCGCCGGCTTCCCGCATCTTCGCGCGCAGATCGGTGGACTCTGCCACCGTCAGGCCGAGGTTGCGGGTGACGACCACCACGCCCGCCTCTTTGAAGACGTTGTTCAGCTGAGCGACCGCGTCGGTTTTTTGCGAACGATCCATGCTTACTCCTTCACTATGGCCGAATCCGAACAACGGAAACGACCGGCTCACGTTCGACCCCGCCGCAAAAGCTGCGAGGCCATGGGTCCGTTTCTGGGGAAGGAGGTGCATCCGGCGTTCGGATGCGAAAGGCGGCGCATGGGTACATGCGGGCCGCTGTAAATCTCGTTTCCCCGTCTAGGCTGGAGATTAAGACCGGCATATTCCGGTCACCAACTGTCTCGGACGGATGACCGCAGGCGCAAGGCCGAAGCGGTCGGAGCGGGCAATTAGCGTGGATGCGCGCGAAGTCAAGCGAAAGCGGGTGGGGCGGGTGCCCGTCCACCGCCGGTTCACTCGGACCCGGGCATCCGCATGCGATGCACACTTTCCTGATCGTCCTGCCCATTCTCGCGATGCTTGCGAGCCCGGCCCACGCGACCGGCGGTTGGCGTTGCCGCACCGCAGCCGAGCCGATGATCGAGATCACGGTCGGGTTCGGCCATACGGCAGGCTCGGCGCTGTTTGCCCAAAGATTGCAGGTCGATGGCAGGGACGTGCCCGTCGAAGCGCCGCAATGGTGGCTCGACGACAGCGAGTTGCGGCTGGTGCTGACCGACCCCCAGGCGAACGAGCGGCTGGCGGTGGTCAGAGCGATGCGCAAGGGCGATGCTTATGACGGATCGGTGATCTACCGGGGCGAGCGCCACTGGATTCGCTGTTACGAGAGCTGACCCGGTCAGACGCAAAACGGCCGCGCAATCCCGAGGGATGGCGCGGCCGCATCTGTCAGGTTCGAAAACCCGGCGAGATTACATCTCGTCGGCGGTTTCTTCCTGCTGGTCGGCTTCCTGCTCGAGCTGTTCGGCAGTGGCTTCGTCGCCCTTTTCTTCGGCCAGATCGGCCTGGGCTTCGGTCACGCCCGACTCCGCGTCGAGCACTTCGCCCTGCGCTTCGGTGACGTCTTCACTCTGCTCGGCAGCATCTTTGGCGGGGCTGTCGCACGCGGCGAGCGAGAGCGCGAAGGTGGCGGCGGCGGCGGTTGCGATGATCTTCTTCATGGTGGTATTCCCCTGTATTGACGTCCGCAGCAGCGGCTCGCCAATTAATACGTGCACTTTGCGGGCCAGTTCCGCCTCGTGGCGAAAATATGGCCGACCGGTCCCGTGCGCGGAATCCTCGGCCGGGTCAACGACTCGTTTTCCCAATTGGCAGAGGTCGTTCGGTTCTCCGGTCATGGCGCAGCCGTATCCGGCGAATGTTTCTGCGGCTGCGCGGGGCCGGTTCAGCTACTTTGGCTTTCGCTCTGGTAACCCAGCAGGTCGCCCGGCTGGCATTCCAGTTCGCGGCAGATCGCTTCCAGCGTCGAAAAACGGATCGCCTTGGCCTTGCCGGTCTTGAGGATCGAAAGGTTGGCCAGGGTCATGCCGACCCGCTCGGCCAGCTCGGTCAGCGTCATGCGGCGTTCGTGCAGCAGGTCGTCCAGTTTCACCATGATGGCAGCTCCGTCGGGGGTGGCGGGGGAGGGGGGCATCACACGGTTCCTTCCAGGTCTTCGCGCATCGCGGCGCCGTGGCGGAAGACGCGGGCGAGGATGAACAGGATGATGACCAGCAACAGGCCCGTCATGTCGAATCCTCCGCCGTTGAGCGAAATGTGGACGTTCTCAGCGCCTGCGTCCTTCATTTTCTCGGCGTACCGCGCGAGATTCATGGCGATCGCCGCAGCGGGGATCATCACGATCTGGGTGCCGAGCATGAGCCAGGCCATGACGCTGAGGCGGGTCGCGTTTGCTGGTTGAAACGGATCACCTTCACCCACGGTGCGGATAATCCGGCGCAGCTTGCCAAAGAAGACGAACAGCATGGCGACTATCGAGAAGCCGATGGCCATGATCGCAGCGATCGGCAGTGCGGGGAATTCCTGGGTCATGCCGGGCAAATCCTCGACAATCTCGGATTGGATCGCGCCTTGCGCAAATATGATCACGGGAATTGCGATCATGAGGGCGACCGCGCCGATCGCCATGACGGCCTGGAGGAAGATGCAGAAGATCTTGCCGATCAGCAGCAGCGGGTCGTTGAGGGCATTGGTCATGATGGTTTTCCCCTGTTGTCGGGCCCCATTGTCGGGGCGGGCTTCGGGCGCCGGGTCAGGCCAGTTCGCGCGGGCTGTGCGCAAGGCTCGCGTAGGTGGTGGCGGTGCCATCGGTGGCTGGCGGCACGGTGGTGATCGCGGTCAGGCTGGTGCCGGCGACCAGCACGGCGACGGCGAGGGCGAGGAGGTTCTGGGCAAGCTTGGGCATGATGGGAGCTCTCTTTTCAGGTAGTGTCGAAGCGCCGGCTCAGGCGACTTCGATCGTGTGGACGGTGGCGACCATGCCGTCTTCGGCAGGGGGCACGGTGACCACGGCGGTCAGGCTGGTGGCGGCGATGATGATCGCGGCAAGAGCGGCGGTGATGTGTTTGGCGGTGTCGGTCATTTATCGATCTCCTTGTTGTCCGATATCGATATTCAATAATCCCACCCACACTTATCGTCAATCGATAAATATCGAAAAACGATAAGGCGCTGATCGATAAACGAAAAATTTCGCATGCCTTTGACATTTGCGCCGTAGATTCCTACATGGCGCGGACACGCCAGCTTCGAGCAAGGCCGAATCACGCGCGAGATTCGGATCCCGGGAAGGAAGCGGCACGGCCAGACCCTCGCGGCGGTATTACCCGACGGCAGACGCATGGTGCGCCTGTCGATACACCGCCCGCGTACTGGCCTTTCCCCCTCGTGCAGCGATATTTTCATGATTCGCGCGGCGATGGCCTTTTGCCTTCGGTCCCCGTGCGAACGGCAGAAGAGGTTCTCTCGACTTATGGCGACCAAGAGCGCGAACGACGACGCCAAGCTTCCGATGAAGCGTGGCACGGCCAAGACCGGTACGGCCAAGCGCCGCATCCGCAAGATCTTCGGCGATATTCACGAAGTCGTGCAGATGCCGAACCTGATCGAGGTTCAGCGCGAAAGCTACGAGCAGTTCCTGCGCTCCGACAAGCAGATCGACTACGTCTCGGGCCTCGAAAAGACGCTGCGCAGCGTGTTTCCGATCCGCGACTTCGCCGGCACGGCCGAGCTCGATTTCGTCGATTACGAGCTCGAGCACCCCAAGTACGACACCACCGAATGCCGCCAGCGCGGGATCACCTATGCCGCGCCGATGCGCGTCACGCTGCGCCTGATCGTGTTCGAGGTGGACCAGGACACCGAAGCGCGCTCCGTGCTCGATATCAAGGAGCAGGAAGTCTACATGGGCGACATGCCGCTCATGACCGAGAACGGCACCTTCATCGTCAATGGTACCGAGCGCGTGATCGTGTCGCAGATGCACCGTTCGCCGGGCGTCCTGTTCGACCATGACCGCGGCAAGACCCACTCCTCGGGCAAGCTGCTGTTTGCTGCGCGCGTGATTCCTTACCGTGGTTCGTGGCTCGATTTCGAATTCGACGCCAAGGACATCGTCAACGTCCGGATCGACCGCAAGCGCAAGCTGCCGGTCACCTCGCTGCTTTACGGCCTGGGGCTCGACAGCGAAGAAATCCTGCATCACTTCTACGATACCGTTATGTGGCAGCGCGCATCCGGAAAGAATGGCGCGGATGGCTGGACGATTCCGTTCGTCGCCGAACAATGGCGCGGCGCCAAGCCGACCTTCCCGCTGGTCGACGCCAAGACGGGCGAGGAAGTGTTCCCCGCCAACCAGAAGATCAGCCCCCGCGCCGCCAACAAGGCGGAAAAGGACGGCCTCGAAACGTTGCTGCTGCCGAGCGAGGAAATCTTCAGCCGCTATGCTGCGCGCGACATGATCGATGAATCGACCGGTCGCATCTACATCGAGGCGGGCGACGAAGTGTCGCCCGACCATCTCGAAGTGCTCGACGCTGCGGGTGTCGACCAGGTCGAACTGCTCGACATCGACGAGGTCAACACCGGCCCGTGGATTCGCAACACGCTGAAGGCCGACAAGGCCGAGAACCGCGACGAAGGCCTCGAGGCGATCTACAAGGTGATGCGCCCGGGCGAACCGCCGACCAAGGAAACCGCCGAAGCATTGTTCGAAGGCCTGTTCTTCGATGGCGATCGCTACGACCTTTCGGCGGTCGGTCGCGTGAAGCTGAACATGCGTCTCGAGCTCGACGCCGAAGACACCGTGACCACGCTGCGCCGCGAAGACATCCTGGCCGTGGTCAAGGAACTGGTCGGCCTGAAAGATGGCAAGGGCGAAGTCGACGACATCGACAACCTCGGCAACCGCCGTGTCCGCTCGGTCGGCGAGCTGCTCGAAAACCAGTACCGCGTCGGCCTGCTGCGCATGGAGCGCGCCGTCAAGGAGCGTATGAGCTCGGTAGACGTGTCGACCGTGATGCCGAACGACCTCATCAACGCCAAGCCCGCCGTGGCTGCGGTGCGCGAGTTCTTCGGCTCTTCGCAGCTCTCGCAGTTCATGGATCAGACCAACCCGCTGTCCGAAGTCACCCACAAGCGCCGCGTGTCGGCGCTCGGGCCGGGCGGTCTTACCCGTGAGCGCGCGGGCTTCGAAGTGCGCGACGTTCACCCCACGCACTATGGCCGCATCTGCCCGATCGAGACGCCCGAAGGCCCGAACATCGGCCTGATCAACTCGCTCGCCTCGTTCAGCCGCGTCAACAAGTACGGCTTCATCGAGACGCCGTATCGCAAGGTAAAGGACGGCAAGGTCACCAGCGACGTGATCTACCTTTCCGCGATGGAAGAGCAGAAGCACACCGTCGCGCAGGCGAGCGCCGCGCTGACCGAAGACGGCAGCTTCGTGGAAGAGCTGATCTCGGCCCGCCAGAACGGCGAAAACCTGATGGCTCCGAGCGAAACGGTCACCCTGATGGACGTGTCGCCCAAGCAGCTCGTTTCGGTTGCCGCATCGCTGATTCCGTTCCTGGAAAACGATGACGCCAACCGCGCGCTGATGGGTTCGAACATGCAGCGCCAGGCCGTGCCGCTGGTCAAGGCGGAAGCGCCGTGGGTCGGCACCGGCATGGAAGAAACCGTGGCGCGTGACAGCGGCGCGGCGATCACCGCCCGTCGCGGCGGCATCGTCGACCAGGTCGACGCCACCCGTATCGTGATTCGTGCGATCGGCGATGTCGAACCCGGCCAGTCGGGCGTCGATATCTACACGCTGCAGAAGTTCCAGCGCTCCAACCAGAACACCTGCATCAACCAGCGTCCGCTGGTGAAGGTCGGCGAAACGATCGAGCAGGGCGACGTCATTGCCGACGGCCCCTCGACCGATCTGGGCGAGCTGGCACTGGGCAAGAACAGCCTCGTCGCCTTCATGCCGTGGAACGGCTACAACTACGAGGATAGTATCCTCATCTCCGAACGCATCGTGAAGGACGACGTGTTCACCTCGATCCACATCGAGGAATTCGAGGTGATGGCCCGCGACACCAAGCTTGGGCCGGAAGACATCACCCGCGACATTCCGAACGTCGGTGAGGAAGCGCTGCGCAGCCTCGACGAGGCAGGGATTGTTTACATCGGGGCCGAAGTGCATCCGGGCGATATCCTGTGCGGCAAGATCACGCCCAAGGGCGAAAGCCCGATGACGCCGGAAGAAAAGCTCCTGCGCGCCATCTTCGGTGAAAAGGCCAGCGACGTACGCGACACCTCGCTCCGCCTGCCGCCTGGCGTGGCCGGCACCGTGGTCGAAGTCCGCGTGTTCAACCGCCACGGGATCGAGATCGACGACCGTACGCGGGCGATTCAGAACGAGGAAATCGAGCGTCTGCGCAAGGACAGCGCCGACGAACGCGCCATCCTCAACCGGGCGACCTACAACCGTCTGAAGGACATGCTGGTCGGCCAGACCGCTTCGGCCGCGCCCAAGGGTATCAAGAAGGGCACCGAGCTGACCGACGAGGTGATCGAGAGCGTCGACCGCCACGAATGGTTCAAGTTCGCGGTGGAAGACGATGATCGCCAGGCACAGCTGGAAGCGATCAAGGGCCAGTACGACGAGGCCGTGAAGGTCATCGACGCCAAGTTCGAGGACCGCAAGGAAAAGCTCGAACGCGGTGACGAGCTGGCGCCGGGCGTGCTCAAGATGGTCAAGGTCTTCGTCGCGGTGAAGCGCAAGCTGCAGCCGGGCGACAAGATGGCCGGCCGTCACG
>CAXAXQ010000035.1:0-12943 GCA_963972905.1 uncultured Erythrobacteraceae bacterium | reverse complement strand
GGAGCCGGCTATCCGTTCGTGTTGGCGACCAACTCAGCGGGCGGTAAAACCGTCAGCGCCGCGTCGGTGAAGCCCATCTAGGCGGGGTTGCGGATTCGGTCAAACGGTTTTTCAAATTTCTGTCACTAAGAGATTTGTGTCCTGATTTTAAAAGATAATTTCTCTCGCCTCCTGCCACGGCCATACATCGCAGCTGGCCGCCTGCCCTGCCGGGCCCGCCGTTAACTGCCGATTGCGGTGTGAGTCGCGAGAGAATCGAGCGCTTTGGCAAACCTATCTTTACCCCGATGCGCCTATGCAGCTGGTCGAGATGGCCGATCTTACCTTCCCAACGCCTGCCGCACGGCGGGCCCCGGCGCGCATGCCTCGCACTCGGCCTGCGGTTTCTATTGTTCTGCCGGTTCATAACGGCGAAGCCTTCCTCGCCGACGCGCTCGAGTCGGTCATCGCACAGAGCTTCGCGGACTTCGAGCTTATCGCGGTCGACGACTGCTCGACCGATGGATCGCCCGCCATCCTCGCCGACCATGCCGCTCGCGATCCGCGCGTGCGGGTCATCACGCTGGAGACCAACGCCAAGCTGCCCGGTGCGCTCAACACGGGTTTCGCGCAGGCGCGTGCCAACTGGTTGAGCTGGACGTCGGACGACAACATCCTGCACCCCGCCATGCTGGAAACGCTGCTCGCCGAAAGAGAGCGCCATCCCGAGGCCGATATTTTCTATGCCGGATACCGGTTGATCAATGCCGACGGGCAGGCGACCGGCCAAGTCTGCGCCCTGCCCTGCGACCAGCTGATCGAGCGCAACGTGGTCGGCTGCTGCTTCCTCTATCGGCGAGAGGTCCACGAGAAGCTGGGCGGCTATGACGAAGCGCTGTTCGGGGTGGAGGATTACGACTTCTGGCTGCGCGCCGCGCGGGCGGGCTTCCGCCTCCAGCCGGTCGATGCACAGCTCTACGACTATCGCCGGCACGAGCGCAGCCTGACCGACAGGCGCTGGTACGAGATACGCGACGGCGTGACACATATACTGGAACGAGAAATCGAACTTTGTGACGACCCCGGCACGCGCGCGCGGGGCTGGCTGACCCTGTTCACCGGCAATCCCTATACGCCCAGCCCCCGCTTCGTGCTGGAGGCGCTGCGCGAGCACCCGACCACCGTAATCACCCGCTGGCGGGATCTGCTGGTCTGGGCGTGGCGTGCACTCGCATGGAGGATCAAATGAGCCTCGCCGATTCCGTGCGGTCCGCAGTCGTCTGGCGCTCCGGCAGCCAGATCGTCGCGCAGATCATCACCTGGAGCGTCACGCTCGCGGTGGTGCGCATCCTCGATCCGGGCGATTATGGCCTGTTCGCGATGGGACAGGTGATCATCACCTTCCTCTCGTTCCTCAATGGCTACGGCTTTGCCAGCGCGCTGATCCAGCGCGAAACGATCGACCGGCACATGGTCCGCCAGACCTTCGGGATGCTGATACTGGTGAACTTCGCACTCGCCGCGATCCAGTTCGCCCTCGCGCCGGTGGTGGCCGATTACTACGGCCAGCCGCTGGTCGAGAAGCTGCTGCACGTGCAGGTCCTGCTGTTCCTGTCCGTGCCCTTCGTCGCGATCCCCGAAGTGCTGCTGGTGCGCGAGCTCGATTTCAAGCGCCCGGCCATCGTCAACATCATCGCCGCGCTGCTCTCTGCGGGGACCGCGCTGGCCTGCGCGCTCGCTGGGCTCGGGGTGTGGGCGCTGGTGTGGGCGCCGATCGCATTGTTCTGGACCCGCGCGATCGGGCTGACCATCGCCGCCAAGAGCCTCGACTGGCCCAGCTTCGACTTCCGCGGCAGCAAGCACCTTTTCACCTATGGAACATGGGTGCTGGCAAGCCACTTCTGCTGGACCATCGCCACCCAGGCGGACATCTTCTTCGCGGGCAGTCGCCTCGATCCGCACGATGTCGGCCTTTATGCAGAGGCGATCTTCCTCGTCACGATCATCACCGCGCGCTTCATCCCGCCGCTGAACGACGTCGCCTTCCCGAGTTTCGCGCGGCTGCAATCCGACCGCGAGACGCTGGCGCGCGCCTTCCTGACGGCGGTGCGGCTGATCATGCTGGTGGCCAGCCCGATCTTTCTGGGCATGTACGCCTCGGCAGAGCCGCTGGTGCTGACCGCGTTCGGGCCCAAGTGGGGCGAGATGGCCCCGATTGCCGCCACGCTCGCGCTCGCGATGCCCGCCTTCACGGTCTACATCCTGTTCTCGCCCGCGTTCAATGCGATCGACCGGCCGGACCTTTCGGCCAAGTCGAGCGCGGTGGTGGCAGCGGTGCTGATTACCGCTTTCCTGATCGGGCTGAGCGATGGCAGCATTGGCCTTGCCCGGGCATGGGTCTTCGCGAGTCCGCTGCTCCCGCTGGCCGCGCTGGCGATCGGTGGCAAGGCCCTGCGGATCGAGGGACGTGCGCTGTTGAACGCCGTCACCCCGGGGCTGGGCGCTGCCTGCGGGATGGCGCTGGTGGTCAAACTGGTCGCCAGCCTGCTGCCCGCCCTGCCCCCACCGATGGAGCTGGCCGTGCTGGTGAGCACCGGCGGCCTGACCTACCTGGCGCTGGTCTTTATCTTGCGGCGCGACATGCTGTTCGAGATCATCGATCTCGTTATCCGTCGTCGCGCGCCGCCCGTGCCCAGCGCCTGACACAAAACCTCATCGCGCTTGCCTCGGGCACCCGCGGTAACCACATGGCGCCCAGCAATGGGGCCCACCGACAAGACCATATCCGATCAGCCAGCCCCCGAAGGGTGGCAGACGCTGCGGCGCTTCCTGCCCTATCTGTGGCCGGCGGACCGTACCGACCTGCGCATTCGTATCGTGCTCGCGATGCTGCTGGTGCTGGTCGCCAAGGGCACTACGCTTGCCCTGCCCTATGCCTATCGCGCTGCGGTCGATGCGATGGAGACGCCCGCCAACACGGCGGCGATGGTCGCTATCTCTTTCGTGGTCGCCTACGCCGCCGGGCGCTTCGCCAGCGTCGCGTTCGACAATGTGCGTAACATGATCTTCGAGCGGGTCGGCCAGGACGCGACCCGGCAGTTTGCCGAAGATGTTTTCCAGCGCCTCCACCAGCTCTCGCTGCGCTTCCACCTCTCACGCCGCACCGGCGAGGTGACCAAGACGGTCGAGCGTGGGACCAAGAGCATCGACACGATGCTCTACTTCCTGCTGTTCAACATCGCGCCCACCGTGATCGAGCTCATCGCGGTGGCGGTGATTTTCTACCTCAATTTCGGCATCGGGCTGGTCATCGCGACCGCGGTGACCGTGATCGCCTATATCGCGGTGACGCAGATCATTACCGAATGGCGCACCAAACTGCGGCGCGAAATGAACGATCTCGACGGGCAGGCGCTGGCGCGCGCGGTCGATTCCCTGCTCAACTACGAGACGGTCAAGTATTTCGGGGCCGAGGGCCGCGAGCACGCGCGCTATGCAAAGGCCGCGCGGCAATATTCCGAAGCCGCAATCAAGTCCGACGGGTCTCTCGGCCTGCTCAACATCGCGCAGGCGCTGATCATGAACCTGCTGATGGCGGGCGCGATGGGCTATACCGTATGGGGGTGGAGCCGGGGCGACCTGACCACCGGCGATCTGGTGTTCGTAAACACCTACCTGACCCAGCTGTTTCGCCCGCTCGACATGCTCGGCTTCGTCTACCGCACGATCCGACAGGGGCTGATCGACATGGCGGCGATGTTCCGCTTGGTCGACGCCGATGTCGAGGTGGAGGACCGGCCCGGCGCGCCTGCGCTACATATAGAGCGGCCGGGAATCGTGTTCGAGAATGTCCATTTCGGCTACGAGCCCGAACGGAGCATCCTCCACGGGCTCGATTTCGAAATTGCTGCGGGCGAGACGGTCGCGCTCGTCGGCCCCTCGGGCGCGGGCAAGAGCACGATCGCGCGGCTATTGTTCCGCTTCTACGATCCGCAGACGGGCCGCATCCTGATCGACGGGCAGGACATTGCGCAGGTCACGCAGGAAAGCTTGCGCGCCGCGATCGGCATCGTCCCGCAGGACAGCGTGCTGTTCAACGACACGATCGGCTACAATATCGGCTATGGTCGCCCGCACGAGAC
Source organism: uncultured Erythrobacteraceae bacterium (assembly GCA_963972905.1). GTDB lineage: Bacteria > Pseudomonadota > Alphaproteobacteria > Sphingomonadales > Sphingomonadaceae > Alteriqipengyuania. Next base: position 8,822 of record CAXAXQ010000035.1, on the reverse strand, counting down.
CGGCCCGGCGGAAGAGGCTGCCATTCGCAAGGCGGCGCGCGGCGCGGCGATCCTACCCTTCATCGACGCGCTGCCCGATGGCTTCGATACCGAGGTCGGCGAACGCGGGCTGAAGCTGTCGGGCGGGGAGAAGCAGCGGGTCGCGATCGCGCGCACGCTGCTGAAAGACCCGCCGATCGTCATTCTGGACGAAGCGACCAGCGCGCTCGATTCCCGCACCGAGCAGGAAATCCTCAAGACCCTGAAGAGTGTCGCGCGGGGGCGGACCACGCTGGCGATCGCACACCGTCTGTCGACCATCGCGGATTCGGACCGCATTCTGGTGCTGGACAGCGGACGGCTGGCCGAACAGGGCCGCCACGCGGACCTGCTCCGGCGTGACGGCCTCTATGCAGAAATGTGGGCGCGCCAGCAGGCCGACGGCGAGGCTTAGCGCGCCCGGGGCACCAGCCTAATCGTCGAGCCCGAAATCCGCTGCGGACAGGTCGAGCTCTTCGGCGGGGATGACTTCCACATCAGGGCGGATGGCGCGCAGATCGTCGATGAACTCCGCAGCGTTGCCGACGATGACGATGGTCGCCTTCGACGGATCGACCAGGTCCTTCGCCGCAGCACTCGCATCTTCCGGGCTCACCTTCGCAAGCCGCTCGGCGTATCGCGCCGCCTCGGCAGGCTCGAGGCCCTGCTGCAGGAGCCCGGCGACGATCCCATTGAAGCCGCTGCTGCTCTCCAGCGAGCGGGCATAGTTGCCGCCGAGGAACAGCCGCCGCTTGTCGAGCAGCGCATCGTCGAGCGGATCGGTGCCAAGACGAGCGAATTCGTCGAGAAAGATCTGGGCGACCTCGTCGGCGGTTTCGTTCTTGGTCTGCGCGCTGGCCGCCAGCACGGAATCGTCCGCCCGGTCGCCAAAGCCCGAATAGGCACCGTAGCTGAGCGAGCGCTTGGTCCGGATTTCCTCGAACAGCCGCCCGCTCGACCCGCCGCCGAGCACCGCGTTGGCCAACTCCAGCGCATAATAGCGTTCGTCGTCGCGCGGGATCGCGCGAACCGCAGCATAGACCGCTGCCTGCCCTGCCTCGGGCATGTCGATCACCACGGTGCGCACCGGCTGCGCTTCACCCGCTGGATCGGAGACCGGCGTGGGTGCAGACGCGTCGACCTGCCAGTCCCCGAACAGCGTATTGGCGAGCGCGGTCGCCTGCGCGGGTGCGATGCCGCCGCTGACGATGATCTTGGTTTCGCTCGGCTGCCACCAGGTCTGCCGGTGGTCGAGCAGGTCTTCGCGGGTGATCGCGGCGAGGCTTTCCGCCGTGCCGCCGGGCTGCGAGCCGTAGGGCGCATCGCCATACATCACCAGCGTGGCGACCTTGCCCGCCAGTGCGCCCGGATCCTTCATTTCGACCAGCAGGCCGTCGATCGCGCGCTTTCGTTCCCGGTCTAGTTCGGCCTGCGGATATTGGGCGGAACGCACGATATCCGCCAGCACTTCGCCCGCCGCTTCGAAATTGGCGACCGGCGCGGTCAGGCTGAAATAAGTGCCATCGCGCCCGGCATTCGCGCCGAAGCTGGCGCCCAGGCTTTCCAGCCGGGCGGCAATTTCCTGTGCGCTCATGTCGGCGGTGCCCTGCTCCGCCAGCGAGGCCGCGAACTGCGCCACGCCTGCCTTTTCGCGGGTATCGGTGGAGGCCCCGCCGGGGACCAGCACGGTCATCGTCGCAATCGGCACTTCGCCGGTTTGCGCGGCGACCACCTCGATCCCGTTGGAGAGGGTCTGTTCGACGATCTCGGGAGCGACCACGTCGGGCCGCGCGCCTGCAGCGGGAGGCTCCTGCCGCGCGCCTTCGGGAAGCACGGAAAGCGGCTCTCCGGTCGCGGAAGGCAGGCTGCGGAAGGTCGGCATCGGCACGGGGTTGGCATAGGCCGACGGATCTTCCTCGCCCGCGATGTAGCGCATGTCGACCCGCGCATCGGGGGCGAGCCACTTGGCGGCGACGCGCTGCACATCTTCGACGGTAACGTTCGCAATGGCCGCGAGGCGATCATCGGCAGCCCGCGGGTTGCCGGTGGAAACCAGCGCCTCGCCCAGCTCGAACGCACGCCCGCGCGCGGTCTCGCGCCGTTGGAGCGAATCGGAGAACAGTTCGCTCTTCGCCTCGGCCAGCTCGGCTGCGCTGACCGGTTCGGTTCGAATCCGGTCCAGCTCCGCCTTGAGCATTGTATCGACTTCGTCTGCATCGGCCATCGGATTGGTGATCGCAAAGGACGCGACGTAGCCCCCCTCTTCGCTGGCGGCAGAGAACATCACACTGTCGACAGCCTTCCCGCTGCGCACCAGGGCCTCGTAAAGGCGGCTACTCTGACCCCTCGCCATGATCGTCGCAATCACATCGAGGACGACAGAATCCTGGCTCGCAGCTTCCGGCCCCTTCCAGATGGAGCCCGCAACGGGCAGCGGTACATTGGGCGCAGTGGCGACGAAGCTGCGCGGCTCGGTGCGTTCGGGCTCGCGCGCGGTGATGGTCAGGTCGACCGGGTCCGCACGGCGCGGGATGTCGGCAAAATACTCGTCGACCAGCGCGCGCAGGTTGCCGATGTCGAAATTGCCCGCGACGATCAGCGTTGCGGTGTCTGGGCCATAGAAAGCTTGGTGAAAGGCACGCGCATCGTCGAGCGTGGCCGAATCCAGTTCCTCGATCGAACCGATCCCGGGTCGCCGCTGGGGCAGCACGTCATACGCATTTTCTGCGATCACGAACCGCTGGAGCCGGCCATAGGGCGGCGCGAGCACGCGCTGGCGCAGCTCTTCCTTCACCACTTCGCGCTCGCTCTCGAACACCTGCTGGTCGATCACCGGCTTGAACATGCGTTCGCGGTGGGTCCACAGCATCGTCTCGAGATATTCGGCCGGCACGGTCTCGTAATAGTTCGTGCGGTCCGATCCCGTAGAGGCATTTCGCGTGCCGCCGACATCCGCCGTCAGGCCGTAGATCATGTTGTAGGGCATGTTCTCGGTCTTGCGGCTGAGAATATGCTCGAACAGGTGGGCAAAGCCACTGCGCCCTTCGGGGTCGTGCTTCGATCCGACTTCGTACCACAGCGAGGTGGTGACGGTGGCGGTGGCATCGTCCTGAATGGCGATCACCCGCAAACCATTGTCGAGCGTCCACTCGATGAATTCGATCTCGGGTGCGGACAGCACAGGTGCATCCGCCTCCCCATCTTGCGCGACACCGGGCGTCGCGGCGAAGGCGAGCGCGGCGGCACTGGCGGCGAGAACGGATTTCAGCATGATATTCCCCTGACCCCTGAGATTCCTGCGATGCACTGAACCAGAGCGACCTCGCAACCGCAAGGCGGACAAGGGGCCTATCGACGAACCGCCTTGATCCGTCTGCGAAGGGCCACGTATGCAGGGTTGTGTTGCAGCGCAGCATCGTGCACCAAGCCCGCTCCAAGCAAATTGACGGATTTCTCATGACGCCCACCACCGGCGCGCACGCGCATGCCAGCAGAACAGCCCGATGGAAGAGCGAATGGTTCGGCAACGTCCGCGCGGACGTGCTTGCGGGCATCGTCGTGGCGCTGGCGCTCATTCCCGAAGCGATCGGCTTCTCGATCATCGCGGGCGTGGACCCGCGCGTGGGCCTCTATGCCTCGGTCGCGATCGCCATGGTCATCGCCTTTACCGGCGGGCGTCCGGGCATGATTTCCGCCGCGACCGCTGCGGTGGCGGTGGTCGTCGTACCCTTGGTGCGCGATTACGGTCCCGAATACCTGTTTGCCGCGACGATCCTGATGGGCATCTTCCAGCTGATCGCCGCGCTGCTCAAGCTCAACCTGCTGATGCAATTCGTATCGCGCAGCGTCATAACCGGCTTCGTCAACGCGCTTGCGATCCTGATCTTCATGGCGCAGCTGCCCCAGCTCGACCCCACCAACGAAGGCGTGAACTGGATCACCTATGCGATGGTCGCTGGCGGCCTCGCGATGATCTACCTCGTCCCCAAGCTGACCACCGCGATCCCCAGCCCGCTGATTGCGATCGTCGTACTTACCTGCCTGTCGCTGTGGCTCGGTTCGCCGGTCAACACGGTGTCCGACATGGGCCAGCTGCCCGACGGGCTGCCCTTCTTCGTGCTGCCCGATGTGCCGCTGAGGTGGGAAACGCTGGCAATCATCGCGCCCTACTCCGCCACCATGGCGGCGGTCGGCCTGCTCGAATCGCTGCTGACCGCGCAGATCGTCGACGACATGACCCATACGGGCAGCGACAAGCGGCGCGAGAGCGGCGGGCAAGGCATCGCCAATATCGTCGCTGCGCTGTTCGGCGGCATGGGCGGCTGCGCGATGATCGGTCAGTCGGTCATCAACGTGACCAGCGGCGGGCGCGGACGCCTTTCCACCTTCGTCGCGGGCCTTGCGCTCCTCATCATGCTCGTCCTGCTGGGCGGGATCGTCGGCCAGGTGCCGATGCCCGCACTGGTCGCGATCATGATCATGGTCAGCATCGGGACCTTCAGCTGGAACTCGATCCCCAATCTGCGCGTGCATCCGTGGCAGAGTTCGATGGTGATGTTCGTCACCGTCGCGGTGGTGGTGTTCACCCACAATCTCGCGATCGGCGTGCTGGTCGGTGTGCTGCTGTCGGGCATCTTCTTCGTCCAGAAGGTGATGCACATGTTCGAGGTCGAGCGGACCAAGGAAGGCGACACCGCCACCTACACCGCGCACGGAGAGATCTTCTTCGGCAGCGTCGCCCGGTTCGAGGCGGCTCTGGGGCCGGAGAGCCTGCAGCCCGATCCGGCGGACCACGTGATCATCGACGTCACCCGCGCGCACTTCTGGGACATTTCCGCGATCGGCGCGCTGGACAAGGTGGTCGAGCGGATGCGGATGCATGGCCGCAGCGTGCAGGTCGTCGGCCTGAACGAAGCGAGCGCGGACCTCGTCGACCGCCACGGCGCGACCGACCGTACGGGCGTCGAGATCGGGCTCGCGCCCCATCCCTGACGGGGCTCAGCCGATCGGCTGGTCCCGGTGGCCATAGACCCGGTAGCCGACGAACGAGAGGATCGTGAGGCTGAGGCAGCTGGCGAGGATGGCGAGCGCCGTCCCCGCCCAGCCGAACGCCTCGAACAGCGCGGTGCCCGCGATACTGCCGACCGCGCCGCCGATGAACATCATCACGATATAGATCGTCGTGAGCCGCGTGCGCAGCGCGGGCTCTTGCGAGAGGAAGGTCATCCGGCTGGTCACGTCGATCGCTGGGCCGACGATATTGCCGACAAGTATCGGGATCATCAGCAACCACAAATTGTCGCCGAAGGGCAGCAACAGCGCGATCCCCAGGGTCTGCACCACGGCATAGCCGACGCGCGCCTTCCGCGGCCCGATCCGGTCCGCCAGCCGCCCCCAATAGGGCGTCGAGAACACGCTGACCGCCGCAAATCCGGCTAGGTAGCCGACTACGTCGGTGCCGTAGCCCATTTCCGGCCCCGTCAGGTGGAGCGCCAGCCCCAGCCACAAGGCGATGAACTGGCCGAACCCGATACCCTGGATGGCGCCCGAGAGCAGTATTTCGCGCCGGTCGCGCGCGAGTGCCAGCAGCGAGGCAATCAGCCTTCCATAGGGCAGGCGGCTCGCGTCCTTGTCGCGCACGCCCTTCTCCATGATGTACGGCAGCGCGAGCGTGATCGCGATCATCAAGCCGGTGGCGACCCAGTAGACCGCCCTCCAGCCGTAATATTCGGCGACCACCCCTGCCCCGACCCGCGCAACGAGAATGCCGAAGATCACGCCCGCAGTCAGCAGCGCAGTCACCTGCCCCAGCCGCTCGGGTGCGACGCGCTTGGATGCGTAAGCAGGCAGCAGGTAGGGCGCGATGGTGAAGAAACCGAGCAGCGTCGACCCGATGGTGAACAGCGTCAGCCCCTGCGCCAGCGTCATCACAATCAGCCCGCCGCACTGGCCGATGGTGAACAGGATCGTCAGCGTGCGGTTGGAAAAGCGATCCCCCAGCGGCAGCAACAGCAGGATGCCGAGCGCCAGAGCCAGCTGGTTGAGCGCAGGGACCAGCCCGATCTGGGTCGCGCTGACACCGAAGTGGCGGGCGACATCGCCGATGATCGGGTGGATGTAGTAGGCGTTGGCCGTCACCACCGCCGCCGCGACGGCGAGCCAGTATTCCTGCGTTTTGCTGAGGCGGGCTGGCTGTGTCACGAAAGCGCCTTCGGAGACGCGGCAGCTATGGTCAAGCGCCTCGACGTGACCGACCGCAAAGGCATGGAGATCGACCTCGCGACGCATCCTTAGTGAATCATGCGATTGTCTCGCATCCCGCAACTCTCGCGCAGTTACGAAGTTAACACTGTCCTGCGGCCTTAATGTACAACATTTCGAGATTTTAGACGCTTGGTGCTGAGCCACAACGCGCCCGGAACCATTACGCCCAATGCGCCAATCAGCACGAAGAACGGGTTCAAGGAGTCTATCCAAGCGGAAATCCGCTGCATATTGCTTGTATTGACTGCGACATTTTTAATCAACGGTTCGCGCGGGTCGGGCACCGTCTCTCCCTCTACTCTCACTAAATTTGTGAGGCTGATGGTTAGGGTGAACGCTTCGAACGTGTTCGGAGTGACGGTCCATTCAAATCTGGTGTTACGATCAGTTCCTACGCGCGATCGTTGTTCCTCTGACGGAGCGACAATAACTTCAGGGGTTGACGATCTCAGTACCGCCTGCACCTGGGAAGCCACACGAACCTGTTCTCTTTCGATTGGCCCACCAAGCCCTTGTAGACTGCGGCGCGCCAAATTACTGTCGGCCGATGCGATGACAACCGCAACTTTGTAGCTGCGGCCATAATCCATTTCGCGAGGTACGCTGTCAAAGACCTCGAACGCTCGTAACCTCGCAACCTCCCGCTCGCTTGCGATGCGGAAAAGATCGTCTTCACCAGACGGTCCGTCAATCCGCGCTGCAAAGTAGCCCCTCCTTATCACAGAGGTCGGTTGAGATATCGGAGCGGTGGGAGCCAGCGGCGTTGCTGTCTGATGTACTTGGGCGCCGCCACGATCGACTGCAGCTAAACCGCGTGTCTCGTGTCCATCTACGGTAGATCTAGCACCCTCCGCCTGTGCTATTTCATCGCAAATACCAGCAAGTACGCAAGCCAACTCAGCGGCCCTGTCTTGTTGCGAGGACGTCGTGTCCGGTTCTGCCGCCTCACTCGCCCCGACGGTATCGGAAGGGGCTTCTAGACGCGAGCCAGTACATCCAGCCTGTAGCGCCAGAATGACAAAAACCGCCAAACTTAGGCAGAATCGCTCCTGACACAGTCTCGTCGCCCAAGCGATCATGGCCCCCGCCCCTCAAATTTCCGCCTGTGAGATTGTAGATTCTCTACACACGCTGACATCATTAGCCAATGGCACTCACATACCATAGCCGTGGCCATCGCCTCGGATCTTTGACAATCGAATATTAAGCGAATTGAGAAGAAAACGCCATTGAAGATTGTGGGTGAATGGTCGGGTGATTGGAGATGACCGCCATCGACCTTCGTTTAGTGTAACTACAAAATATACTTGCTCAAATCCGTATCCCTGGCGAGCTCGTCCAGCCGTTCGCGCACGTAAGCCGCGTCGATGGTGATCGTTTCGCCCTCGTGCTCCTCGGCCTCGAAACTGATATCTTCGAGCAGGCGCTCCATCACGGTCTGGAGGCGCCGCGCGCCGATATTCTCGACCGCCTCGTTGACCTGCGCGGCGATCTTGGCGACCTCGCGCACGGCCTCGTCGGTAATGTCGAGCGTGACCTTCTCGGTCCCGATCAGCGCGGTATATTGCTGAACCAGATTGGCGCGTGTTTCCGACAGGATCCGCACGAAGTCCTCTTCGGTCAGCGCACGCAGTTCGACCCGGATCGGCAGGCGGCCCTGCAGTTCGGGGAGCATGTCCGAAGGCTTGGAGACGTGGAACGCGCCGCTCGCGATGAACAGCACATGGTCGGTCTTCATCGGGCCGTGCTTGGTCGCTACGGTCGTGCCCTCGATCAGCGGCAGCAGATCGCGCTGGACGCCTTCGCGGCTGACGGTGCCGCCGCGCTGGTCGGACACGGCGATCTTGTCGATTTCATCGAGGAAGACGATTCCGTTGGTCTCCGCGTTCTGGAGCGCGACGCGGGCGACGTCGTCCTGGTCCATCCGCTTTTCCGCCTCTTCGTCGACCAGCCGGTCCCACGCCTCCGGCACGCGCAGCTTGCGGCGGCTGGTGGGCTTCTTGCCCATCGCCTTGCCGAACATGTCGCTGAGGTCGATCATGCCGACATTGCCGCCCATCCCGGGCATATCCATCATCTGCGAAGGCTGGTCCTGCACTTCGATCTCGACCTCAACATCGTTCATCGCGTTCTGCGTGATCCGCTCGCGAAAGCTCTGCCGGGTCGCTTCGGAGGCATTATCGCCGACCAGCGCATCGAGCAGCCGCTCCATCGCGGCTTCGCTGGCGGATTCGCGCACGGCCTCGCGGCGACGGTCCTTCTCCAGCCGGATCGCTTCTTCGACCAGATCGCGGGCAATCTGTTCGACATCGCGGCCGACATAACCGACCTCGGTGAACTTGGTCGCTTCCACCTTCACGAAGGGCGCTTCGGCGAGCCGCGCCAGACGCCGCGAAATCTCCGTCTTCCCGCACCCGGTCGGGCCGATCATCAGAATGTTCTTCGGCGTTACCTCATCGCGCAGGTCCGGCCCGAGCCGTTGCCGCCGCCAGCGATTGCGCAGCGCCACGGCAACCGCGCGCTTGGCATCCTTCTGGCCG
>CAXAXQ010000034.1:0-26400 GCA_963972905.1 uncultured Erythrobacteraceae bacterium | reverse complement strand
TGACCCCGTCGGTGATCTCCGCCAGCGCGCCATCGACCCGCTCCACCGCGTTCACCGCAGTACCGATATCGGTCTGGGTGACGGTCAGCTGATCGCGCGCGAGCTTGGCTTCTTCCTCGGCGCGCATGGCCAGCGCACTGACCAGATCGGCGACGACCGCGAAACCGCGACCCGCCTCACCGGCGCGGCCCGCTTCTACAGCGGCGTTCATCGCGAGAACGCGGGTCTGGAAGGCGATCTTGTCGAGGCCTTCGATGACCGCGTCGATGCCCTTGGCACTTTCGCTGACACGGCCCATCGCCTGAACTGCCTCATTGGCAATCGAGCGGCCGCCATTGACCACGCCGATCGCCGAGTCGGCGCGTTCGACTGTCTTCTGGCCCGATCCGGCGGTGGCCCTGAGGCGCTCGTCGATCTGCGTCAGCGAGGCAGAGGTTTCTTCCAGGCTGGCAGCGTTGCTCTCGGTCCGACGAGCAAGATCTTCCGATGCCTGCGCAATTTCGCGTGAACCGGTGCCGATCGCTTCGGCGCTGTCGGCGACCGCCGAGATCATCTCGCGCAGGCGCATAACGGCTTCGTTGAAGTTGGTCTTGAGCTCGGCATAAGCGGGCGGGAATTCCACGCTCACTTCAGCAGTCAAGTCGCCTTCGGAGAGCTTGGCCAGGTGCGCGGCAAGCACGCGAACGACCTCGGCCTGCGCATCGGCCTGCTTCTTTTGCTCGACGGCAGCATCGCGGAAGGTCAACATCCCCTTCGTGATGCGTCCGACGCAGTCCTCATAATTGGTGAACTCGATCGGGGAGTCGAGATCGCCAGCCGCGAGCCCTTCCATACGTACCACAGTGGTCACATACGGATCAGCGATATTGGTGCGATAGACGACGCCCAGACCCGCTGCGATTAGAGTGGCCACCGCACCGGCAACCATGGTGATGATGTCCCCCATGATCACGCCGACGATGCCGACCATCGCGGTCAGTGCCGTGAGCGAGCCGAACGCTACAAGCAGCTTCAACCTGATCGGGGCGATTTTTCTGAACCAGTGCATAGCTAAACCTCACTCTCATTGTGCGTTGTTCAAAGGGAGCGTCCGCACGATTACGCTTCTGGCTATTATAGCCGACCGCCCGAGATGAGATGCTTTGTTATGGGTATTATATAGGATTACGTAGATTATCGGATGCTTTTACAAGGATTTATTTAGGCACATTTTCCGGCAAGTCGTGGCACCGGGGGCATGATGCTGCCAGGCCGGTCGCACCCTGAAGGTGGCCGGCCTGGCATCGAGTGAGGAACTAGAAGTCGTTCCAGTCGTCCGCACCGCTGTGCGATGCGCCGTTCGCGGGAAGCGCCGCGACCGGAGATACGTAGCTCTTCGTCGACTTGTCGGCAGGGGCCGGAAGCGAGCGGGCCCTGGAGGCGGGCGCAGTCACCGTGACCTTCGCCTTGCCGGTATGGAACAGCGCCGCACGCTCCGACAGCGAGCTGACCTCGCTCAGCAGGTTGCGGGCCGCAGCGGAGGTTTCTTCCACCATCGCCGCGTTCTGCTGCGTCGACTGGTCCATGCTGGAGATGGCCGAGCTGATCTCGGTCACCGAGGAGGACTGTGTCTGGTTGTCGGCCGCCATCGTGCCCAGCAGGCTGTGCACCTCGCTGACCCCGTCGGTGATCTCCGCCAGCGCGCCATCGACCCGCTCCACCGCGTTCACAGCAGTACCGATATCGGTCTGCGTCACGGTCAGCTGGTCGCGGGCAAGCTTGGCTTCTTCCTCGGCGCGCATGGCCAGCGCACTGACAAGGTCGGCCACCACCGCGAAGCCACGCCCAGCCTCACCGGCACGACCTGCTTCTACGGCAGCGTTCATCGCCAGAACGCGGGTCTGGAAGGCGATCTTGTCGAGCCCTTCGATCACCGCGTCGATGCCCTTGGCGCTTTCGCTGACACGGCCCATCGCCTGGACCGCTTCATCGGCGATCGAGCGGCCGCCATTGACCGCCTTGATCGCGGTATCGGCGCGCTCGACGGTCTTCTGGCCCGATCCGGCGGTGGCCCTGAGGCGCTCGTCGATCTGCGTCAGCGAGGCAGAGGTCTCTTCCAGGCTTGCCGCATTGCTTTCCGTCCGGCGGGCAAGATCTTCCGATGCCTGCGCAATCTCGCGCGAGCCGGTGCCGATCGCCTCAGCGCTGTCGGCGACGGCAGAGATCATTTCGCGCAAGCGTGAAGTCGCTTCGTTGAAGTTGGTCTTTAGCTCGGCGTAGGCCGGCGGGAACTCGACCTGCAATTCGCTGGTGAGATCACCTTCGGAGAGCGAGGTGAGGCTGCTGCTCAGTGCACTCGTCACCACGCGCTGTTCCTCGGCTTCGCGAATGGCGCTTTCCGAACGTTCTGCGGCGGCTACCCGGAAACTGTCCACGGCCTTCGCGATCTGGCCGACCTCGTCTGAGCGATCGGTAGAGGGCACGGGCAGGTCGGCGCCACTGGCGAGACGTTGCGTGGTGTCGGACAGCGCCGCCAGCGGCTTGGCCACGCTCTTATTCAGACCGAACCAGATCGCGGCGAGCGTCGCCGCACCGAACAGGGAGACCAGCATCGACAAGAACTTCATTCGATCACCGAAGACGCGTGCCTCTTCGTTGGCAGCAGCCCGCGCCGCGACCACTTCCGTGACCAGAGTATCGACAGCGGCGATGGCGGCATGGGACGCTTCCTTGGCTTCGGTGCGCAGGAACTGGACCGCTACTTCGCGCGGCTGCGTAGAGCTGATCGCGACAAGTTCATCGTTCGTTGCCTCGAGCTGGTCGACCGCGCTCACGAGCGTTGCGAAGTCGCGTGTCACCTGTTCGCCCTCGCGCTGCGATAGCTCTGCCGCTTCGGCATATTCGTCCATCGCCGCGTGAAGCTCGTCGTGAGCCTTGACCATACGCTCTTCGGTATTGATGCGATCTTCCTCGGTGATCCGGTTGACGTGGGCAAACACCAGGATGCGGTATTGCTTGACCTGATCCTGCACCTTCGCAAGCGCCGTGGTCGCGAGCAGGCCCCGCTTGTTGGATTCCGCAGCATAACTTGCTGCGGTCTTCTCGGACACATACGAAATCGTGGCCATTGCCGCGAAAGCGATGAACAGCGCGCCAAAGGCGAGCAGCATCTTCCGCGACAGGGGCCAGTCGTTAAGGCGGCTTAGCATTATGATATCACTCCATAATTTCCGGCAATAGGGCAGATTACCGGCTTATTATAGAGTGGTGGACGCGCACGCGGTGTCAGCGAATTGGAATTTCGCTCCGATCCCTGCGATGGCGATCTCAGCCCCACTCGAAAGTAAAAAAGTCCTCCGGCGCTCCAGGTGAGGTCCGATCCAACTACAAAGGACGTATTGGTTCAGGTTGGAGTAGACTATGAATTTTGACGTCCTTTCCGGTCGGCGGGCCTCGGTGTTGGTAATTGCAGCGCTCGCCGCATTGCCTGCCTCGGCCCTTGCCGCAGACGATCCCGAAAATGATGATGGCTTCTCGATCGAAGGCAGCGTGCGTGCGCGGGTCGAACGGATCGACAACGAATTCCGCCCCGGCAAGCTTCCCGACGAAACGATCTGGTCGAGCCGCGCACTGGTGAAGGCGGAATATGCGACCGGCCCCGTGCGCTTCGTCGGCGAACTGCTCGACGCGCGCGCCTACGGGATCGACCCTGGTTCGGCCGTGAGCACCTCCACCGTAAACGTGCTCGAACCGATCCAGGCATATGCTGCATTCGACCTTGGCGAGGTGGCGGACGGCTGGGAAACCAGCCTGCAGGCGGGTCGCTTCACGATGAAATATGGTTCGGGTCGTCTCGTGAGCCGCATCGGCTATTCCAACGTTACACCGTCCTTTACCGGCGCGCGGATCGATCTGGCTTCGAAGCGCGGCGACCAGATCAGCCTCTTCTGGACCATGCCGCAGGAGCGGCGTCCGGGCGATGCCGCATCCCTTCGCGACAACGAATTCGAGCTCGACCGCGAAGGGACCGATGTCCAGCTTTTCGGTGGCATATACCAGTCCAACCTGGCGGGGCTCGGCGCGAGCCTCGAACTCTACGGTTACGGGTTGCTCGAAGATGATCGTCCCGACCGCGCGACCCGCGACCGGCAGATTTTCACCCCTGGTATGCGCCTGCTGCGCAAACCCAAGGACGGGGCGTTCGATTTCGAGCTCGAGGCGGCCTATCAGCTGGGTACGATCCGCACGAGCAAAGCAGCCACCGCCGCCAAGCAGGACGTTTCGGCCTGGATGGTGCACGCCGAAGTCGGCCGCACGCTGGGTGGCCCGGCAGGTTTGCGCGTGGCCGCGCTGTTCGACGCCGCTTCGGGTGATAGCGCGGCCGGCGATTTCACCCGCTTCGATCCGCTCTACGGTGCGCGCAGCAGCACCTTCGGACCGACCGCCAACTATGGCCCGCTATCTTTTTCCAACATCATCTCGCCCGGCCTGCGCATCGCGGCGAAGCCGAGCAAGCGCATCGACGGATCGCTCTCGGTTCGTCTCGCCTGGTTGCAGAGCGAGACCGACTCCTTTGCGAAAACAAGCGTGGTGGATCCACTAGGCAACTCGGGCCGTTTTGCCGGAGCGCAATACGAGGCTTCGCTAGGTTACTGGATAGTGCCGAAGTCGATACGCTTTGGACTTGGGGCGGCCTATCTGAGCAAGGGGCGTTTCCTGGATCAGGCAGCCAATGCGCCCGATACCGGCGACACACGCTACATCCTTTCGGACGTAACGTTCAGTTTCTGATTATCGCACGCGCTGTTCAGGGCCGCGCGGTCTCCCCGGTGGACCGCGCGGCCCTGCCGCTTACGCCTCTACAAGGCCGGCCGCGAACGCCACGCGCAGCGCTTCGGGAAGGCTTTGGACTTCAAGCTTGTCCATCATCTTCCCACGATAGACCTCGACGGTTCGCGGGCTGATATCGAGTTCGTAACCGATAACCTTGTTCGATTTCCCCTCGATCAGGCCTTCCAGAACATCCCGCTCGCGAGCGGAAAGGCGGGACACCTTCTCGCGCGCCTGTCCGGTACGGGCGATGACCTGTTCGGTTTCTTCGAGGCTCTCGAACGCGAGGTCGATAGTCTGCAACAGGGCCTTCGGCTCGCAAGGCTTTTCGAGGAAGTCGATGGCGCCTGCTTTCATCGCGTGAACCGCCATCCGCGTATCGCCCTGCCCGGTGATCACGATCGACAGCAGATCCTGACGATCGCGGATTGCGGCCAGCACGTCGAAGCCACTGGCGCCCGGCATGTTCATGTCGAGCAGGATCAGAGCCGACTGGATGTCATCAAGCTCGGCCAGAAAATCGTCTCCGGAAGCAAACGACCGCAGCAGCGTATTGGGATAGACGGACAGGAGGGAATACAGCTCCGAGCGCACCGTCTGATCGTCATCGACTATGTGGATGCTGCGCATGATACCCGCTCGAATTGAAAATGACGGCCGGAAGCGATGATAACTATCCGCCCAATGATATGTTTGCCCGCTCACCCGACAAGAGCGCGGCAGGGCTCGGCCAATCCCAGAGATAGCCCTGTCCGCATTGCGCCCCCAGCGAGGTGGCAAAATCGAAATGTGCGACTGTCTCGATACCTTCAACCGTGGATGTGATACCGCGTTCCCCGCAATAACGGACCACTTCCTTCAGCAGGCCCGCAGGTTCGTGCCCGTCGAAGCACTTCCAGAAAATCTCCTTGTCGATCTTCAGCTCGGTCAGCGGCAGGTCGAAGAGACGTTCCAGGCTGGTTGTTCCGCGCCCGAAATCATCGATCGAGATCCCGCAGTCGCGCATCGCAAGGCGACACGCGGCGCTGGCAACCTCCTGAAACGACTCGATGGCTGCGTGTTCGGTGATCTCGATCATGAGCGTGCCGGCAGTCAGCTGCCAGCGGTCCAGCGCTTCGAACACAATCTCGGGAAGATCGGCGTTGCACAGGATCGCAGGGGTGCAATTCACCGCAACCGTGGTCTGGATGCCCACATCACCAAGGCTCGAGACGAACTGCAAGGCATCGTCGAGCACCTTGCGGGTCAGGTTTATCTGGTGCTTCAAATCGACATGTGCGTGGAAGATCGCTTCCGGATTGATCGCAATGCCGTCCGCCGAAATGCGCAGAAGAGCTTCGTATCCGAGGATTGATCCGTCGGACAGCTTACGCTTGGACTGGAAAACAGTTCGTGCCTGCCGCTCAATCGCATCGCTACGCACGAGCTTGTCGATCAGCGCTGCCTGATCGCCCGGTGCGCTGCGCGCAGATGGCGTGCCGGTCTCCGCGAGGGCCAGCAGTGAGTGGATCGAATAGGGCTTCTCCAGCGCACCCAGGACGCTCAGGCCGATGTCTCGTGCGTAGCGCACAGCGGTCTGGATGATTCTCGGTTCCTGCCCGCTCGCGACGATCAAGTGCGAGCTACGGCCTTCGTCGGCTAGGCGCTTGATAATCTGAAAGCCATCGAGGCCTGGCAAACTGAGGTCAAGGAGGAGGATATCGGCATCGCGGTCGCCCGGCCCGGCGATCCGATCTGCCGAGGTCGCCCACGAGCAGTCGTAACCCGAAGCCCGCAGCGCACTCGAAATCTCGGCGCAAATGACCGCGTCGTCGTCGATAATGTGGAGACTCGGCCTAGGCATCCGCCGGCTCCTCCTGCGAAGGGGAGGATGGAGCATCGGGCGTGACCACGACGAATCCAGGGAAGTCGATCGTCACGGTCGCGCCCTGCTCGGGCTCCTCGCGCGAGTCGATCGCGATCTTGCCGCCGATTTCCATGACGATTTGCCGTGAGATATAAAGACCCAGGCCGGTCCCGCGATCCGAATCCTTGGTCGTCATGAACGCATCGAACGCAGCTTCCGGGTGGCTGAGCGACAAGCCACCGCCATTATCGGTGATGCTGATCTGCAGTCCATCTTCCGCCGTGGTGACGGCAAGTTCGATCACTCCGGTCAACCCGTCCTTTTCGCTCTCGCGGCGCGTCGCGATGGAATCGACCGCGTTCTGAAAGGCGTTGACCAGAACCTGTTCGAGGCCGACCCGCGGCGCGAGCAAGCGCGGTGGCGGGCCCTCCGGCAGGGTGACGTGGACCCCGACATCGTGCTGAACCAGCAGGGGCCGGATGAAAGACAGGGTGGCGGCAATGACTTCACCCAAATCCACTGGTTCGGGATCGCTATCCTCAATGCGCGCATAGCGCGAAATCCGACCGATGATGTCGCGCGCCCGGTGTACCTGATCGCTGATCCGATCGAGTTTTCTGCGCGCGCGCACAGCCCCCTCTTCATCTCCCTGGTCGAGCAGAAGCCGCCCGTTTTCCGCGCACAGGGAAATGGTGAACAGCGGTTGTTTGAGCTCATGGCTCAACGCCGATGCCATGCCGCCGAGTTCAACCAGCCGCGCCTGCTGAAGCATCCGGTTCTGGGCCAGCTTGGACTGGCGCAGGCGCACCATCCAACCCGAGCGCCAATGACCCGGAGCGAGCAGATCGCGGGCGACGAGCAGATACCAATCGTTTGATACATCCCCCCCGAAGCGGAATTCGATGAAAGCCTCATCCTCCCTGCTCAGTTCAGTAAACGCCATGCAGTCGTTGGGATGCACATCGACCGATCGCTGTTGCGCCAGCCGATCGGTGCTGATGTCGTCGAAGCTGAGAGCGCAGGCCTCCCGGTCGAAGCGGATATTTGCGGCGAGGCTGAGGCCCATCTCCTGTTTCAGTTCGGTCACCGCGCGGGTGATGCGCCTGCGTTCATCGACCAGTCCTGCAAAGCTGTTATTGGCGGCAACAATCGCCGCGATAGGCCGCTCGAACTCCGTGATCACGAGCTGCCTAGGTGCGGACAGCCCCGGACGACCGAACCCTTCGGTCACCTCTTTCCAGGCGCGCAGCGATCGTTTCAGCGCGCGCGACAAAAACACCTGCAACAATATCGCGAAGACAAGGATCAGCGCCGGACCGATCATCTGGAGCAACACCGCTTGGTAGGCTTCTTCCGCCAGTGGTCGGGTTGAATACAGGTAGAAATACCGTCGGCCGGCTATCTGCGTATCAGCGAGTTGGCATGCCGAGACCCAGTAAGCGAAGGTGCTGCGGTCATTCGGTCCGGTCACATGCGTGCCGTCATCGATCCGCTCGCAGCCGAAGAGATCCATGGCAGAGCGCGACCGCAGACTGTCAGCCTCGTCCGAGATCAGCACTTTCTGATTCTCTATCCCGGCATTTTGCAGACTGGCCATGCCCAGGAAGGGTTCCTGCCGGTATATTCCGCGACCGATCCGCAATTCCACCTGAAGCGCGGTATCGGCGCGGTAGTTGGCGAAATCCTGCGGGAAAGTCCGCACGCTACCAACGAACAGAACCAGCGCGGATGTGAGCACGATGAGGGTGATGGACGCAGGCAGCAATTCCGAAAGGCTGACCGTTCGACGCCTGAACAGACGCCCGGCACGAAGATTTAGCGCCAGCAACGCTACGCAAAGATCGACCAGCGCCGCCAGCAGTACTTCGTTGATAACCTTGCGAATGAGCGCCAGCTCGATGATCGTGGCCGACGCGTCGTAGTAGAAATACAGAAAGAGAAACGACCCGACGGAACCGAACGTGAGAAAGAAGACGAGCGTTGCCATCGCGAGGGAACGCCCGGCAAAGCGGACCCGATCGATAAACACCACATGGCCCAGCGCCATCGCGATGCTGAAGACATGCCCCCACCAGAATAACGACGCGCCCATTGTGAGCAATACCACGGGGATTGCGAGCTTTAGCCCCCCCAGACGGTACGCAATCAGATAAAAGAACGGTCCGAGATATAGCTCGAATCCGGGTGCAAGCACGATCCTGAAAGAGCTCGCGGTGGTTGCAATCACAAGGAGGGCCGCGGCGAGAAGCCAGCCGCGGGCGGTCATTCCGCGACACATCGTCAGTCCGATTCGGGCCCCATGGCCTGCAGGGGTGGCGTCCAACGGGCTAGCCATCAGGTCGGCACGTCTTGTGTCAGCAGCGGCAACAGCAAGCTGGAATCAACCGGTTTAAAGAGGATGGGAATGGCCTGCTTCCCGATCTCATTGTGAATCTGCTCGGTCAGGTCGATGTGGCCGGTCATCAGAATCGACCGCGAGACTTTGGCCTGCAAGGCAGGGTCAGCCGTTATCTGCCGGATCAACTCGAGGCCGCTTCCTTCCCCCAGACGCAAGTCGGTTAGCAGAATGAGCGGGCACGAAGCTGCCCTTATGTGCTCCATTCCGGACGCGACACTATCCGCTCCGCAGACAGCGAAACGGCGCAATTCGAGCATTTCGACCAGTTCCTCGCGAACATCGGCTTCGTCTTCGACTACCAAAATCATCGTCGACAACTCTCGCGCCTGACAACCTCAAACATTTATATAACGGGTAGTACCAAGCCGTTAACGTTTCCAGAACGCCGGGCAGGACTACTTTCCTCTGCGCCTCGGGTTTTCACCTATTATAGACGCTCAGGGCAACTGGTGCCCACGATGTCCCCGTGCAAAAGTCGCAGACGGCAGACCGGGGCAAGTGGGGCAACAACTTGCGGCGGAGTGCTCGACTATCTCGGAACAAGCGTGGCGGGTTGTGCGCCATCGAGGCGCGCTGACCTACCGTGGAAGCGCCGCTTTTAGCGGGTCGAGCCATTCCTCATAGGGCTTCCACGCGCCCTGCCCCGCCCGCGTGATCGGCTGGCGCACCTGCTCGCTGCTGGCCGTGCGCACCGCTCGCTGAGTTTTGTGAAAAGCGAGACATTCCTCTTCGAACGGGAGGCCGATTTGATCGAGCATGCGGCGGGTCTGGCCCTCCAGATCGTCCAGCACATCCTCGTGGTTCACCCGCAGGACACGGCCCGGCAGCACCGCATCCCAATGGTCCATCAGTTCGACATAATCGGCGTAGTACCGCCCGATCTCTTCCAGCCCGTAGGTAAACTCCTGCCCCTCGGCAAACAGCTGCTTGAAGCCGGAGAAGCAGCAATCCATCGGATCGCGCCGCGCGTCGATGATGGTGGCGTTGGGCAGGATCAGGTGGATCAGGCCGATGTGGCGGAAGTTGTTCGGCATCTTGTCGATGAAGAACGGCGCGCCCTGCCGATGGATACTTGTGTCGGCGATATATTGCTCGCCGAATGTCGCCAGTTGCTCGGCGCTCAGATCGTGCAGGATCGCGGGATAGCGGGAGGCGCTCGCCTTGCGCCCGCGCAGCCGGTGCGCGAGCGAGAGGATGTTGGGCAGTTCCAGTGTCCCGTCGACCTGGCTGTGGCTGGCGAGGATCTGTTCGAGCAGCGTCGAACCCGCGCGCGGTAGGCCCAGAATGAAGATCGGGTCGGGTGCGGGGTGCCCGTCGCCCTCGTGGTCGGCAAACAGGTCGGCGGTGCACGCCTCGCGCTGGCGCGCCAGCTCGGCGGTCATGGCATCGGCGCTGTAGCGTGTCTGTGCGCGTTTCAGGTCGTTGCCCTCGCGGTAACAGGCGAAGCTTTCGGCGTATTCCCCACGATCCTCATGACCCTTGCCTAGCGCGAAGGCGATGTGAACCCGGTCCATGAAGGCGAGCTCCGGACGGGCAGCCTGTTCGCGCATCGCCGCCATTTGCGCGTCGGTGAAACGATAGGTCTTGAGATTGGCGAGCGCATAAAAAGCATCGCCATGATCGGGCTTTGCAGCGAAGGCGGCGCGGTAGCTTTCGACCGCGTCGGCCTGCCGGCCCATCGTCTTGAGCGCGTGACCCCGGCTGGTCAGTGTGGCCGGATCGCGCGGCAGCGTCTCCAGCACCTGGTCGAATAGTTCGAAGGCGCGGTCGTAATCGCCGGTCTGCAGGCTCTCGATCGCGAGATGCGACTGGAACAGCGGATTGGCGGGATCGCGCGCGTAAAGCGCCTCGGCCTCTTTGCGAGAACGCTCGAATTTCTGGCGGCGGCGCAGCGCATCGATATAGTCGAGCCGCAGCTGGATATCTTCGGGCGCGAAGGCGACCGCACTCTCCAGCAGGAATTCCGCGTCATCGAGTACACCCAGGCGGATGCCGATCTGCGCGAGCAGGCGCATCCCCTCCGTCTCTTGCGGGTGCGCGCGCAGATAGTGGCGGCATATCTCCTCGGCACGGAGGAGGCGGCCCTCGTGTAGGTGGTTGGTGACCGCCAGCAGCTCGCGAGGAAGCGCCACGATGCGATCACGCTGCACGCTGGCGGCCCGTGCCTCGGCAGTCCGGCCCGCTGCTGCCTGCAACCGTGCAAGCTCACGCCAACTGGCCTCCAGCGCGGGATTGAAGCGGACCGCCCGCGAAAAAGCGGCGATCGCCTCCTCCGGCTGATTACGCGCCACCGCCAGATGGCCCGCCTCCTGCCAGGCGCGCCCATATTCGGGCATCGCACGGTGGAGCGCCGCGAGATAATCCGCCGCCGCCTCTGGCTCGCCCGCATAGCGCGCGGCAACTGCGGCGACGTACAGCGCATCGCCATCGCCATCGCCAGCATCTGCCGCCAGCAGCTCTTCCGCCATGGCGAGCGCGCCCGCGTGATCGCCTGCCTGCAGCGCCTTGCGCGCCGTCTGTAGCTGTTCGTCGCGTCGATCCATGCGCGCGGCCTTAAATGAAGAGCGGCGGCGAGCGCAAACCGCCCGCCGCCGCCCGTTTACCGGAACTCAGTCCGATCAGTAATTGAAGCCGACCCGCACGCCGACCGTCAACGGACGGTTGGTCACGATACGCGGGCGATCATAGTAAAAGTCACCGGCGATCTGTGCCCGTTCATCGCTCAGGTTCTCGCCGAAGATCTCGACATTCCAGCGATCCGCCTCGATCCCTGCGGACATGGCGAAGGTCGTGTACCCCTCCAGCTGCAAGCGGTTGATCCTGATGATGTCGGTGTACTTCGACGACGAATGCGTGACCTGCGGCATCACATAGGCATCCAGCGCATTGCTGAGCGCCCACTGGTACCGCACCCGCGCATTGCCCTGGAAGTTGGGCGCGTAGGCGAGATCGCTGCCAAGCTCGACATCGTCGGTCGGGGTCAGCACTTCGGTGATCTCGGTATCGAGGATCGAGAGCGCGCCCGAGAAGGTCAGCCCGGGCACGGCGTAGGGCGCGAAGGTGAACTCCGCTTCAAGCCCCCAGATCTCCGCATTCGCCGCATTGTCCGAGAAGAACAGGTTGACGATGCTGGGATCGAAGATGGTCGTCTGCAGGTTGCTGATGTCGACATAGAAGGCGCTACCGTTGAACTTCAGCTGGCGGTCGAACAGCTGGGTCTTCCAGCCGAGTTCGTAATTGGCGACCGTATCGGTCTGCAGCTCGAAAGGAACGGTGAAGTTGCCAGGACCCTGTGCGCCGCCCGGCCGGTTGAGCAGGCCGGGGCGGAAACCTTCCGAATAGGTCGCGTACAGCAGAATGTCGTCGGCAGGCGTGAGGGTAACCGTACCCTTGAAGATCACGCCTTCGGACTTTGCCACATCGGGCGCGCTCAGTGCGTTGAACACCAGGTTGGCCTGCGATTCCGAAAGGCCGGCCGCCATGATGTCGTCGACGGTGTCGCCCAGGTTGAACGTCTGGCGAAGCGAGGCGTCGCACGATCCGATGAAGGTGTACTGCCCGTCGCCGTCGTACAGATCCGACAGGTTGGTCCCGAACGCGTTCTGATCTTCGGCGGCCCCAGCGTTGCAGAACGCGCTGTTGGCGGTGCCTTCGAAATCGACCTCGACGTTGTAGTAACGCGCCCCGAAAGTGGCGGTCAGCAGGTCGGGCACGACGTCGAAGCTGGCTTCGCCGAAGACACCGATCTGGCGGTCCGTCCGCTTCACATCGTTGCGGAAGATCGCGGTTGCGGGCAGCGGGCCCGGATCGCTGTTGTACGCACCCGGGAACGGGAAGTTGGGCGCGAAACCTCCAAAGGGTGCCGCCTCGATATTGCCCGGATAGTTATAGTCGTTGCGTTCCTTCAGGATCAGGTCCGAATAGAACCCGCCTGCGGTCACGCGGAAGCGGTTTTCTTCCGGCGTGCTGACGCGCAGCTCCTGCGTGAACACGGTGGTTTCGGTATCCGAGGTTACGAACGCATTGGGGGCCTGGCACGTACCGCTGGGATCGTTGCCGGCACCCGGATAGCTGACCGACCCATCGCAGATGTAGTACGGCAGGTACTGACCGGCGAACATGTAATCGGTGTAGTCGATCTTCTGGTCGACCTCGCGATCGGTGTAGGCACCGTTGTAGATCACATCCAGCATGCCCAGCCGGCCTTCGAGGCTCCATGCCGTGTTGGAGAAGCTATCCTCCATCCGGTCGTCCTCGTACCGCTGGATTTCCAGATCGTCGAGATCGAGTTCGGGATCGGCAAAGAACACGCCGTCGGTCTCCAGCGACTGGCGCGTGTGCGACACGGTCAGCCTCCAGTCGGGCGAAAACTCATACAGCGCTGAGGCGCGGAAGCCCGAATACTGCGCGTCGTTGAAGTTCTCTTCGACCAGCCCTGCGTTGTTGGCTTCGCGGAAGGTGACGTCCGAAAGGTCGGCGCCGGCCTGGATACCTTCGCGGCGTGGCGCGACCGGCACGCCGTTGCGGCGCACGGTCCCGGCCTCACGGAAACGCGCGCTCTCGCTGAGATCGCGGGTGCCAGCAACATTGTCGATATAGCCGCCCTGATCGTCCAGATAGACGACCGCGCGCAGAGCGAGGTTGCTGGTCACCGGCACGTTGATCATGCCTTCGGCCTTGTAGCTTTCCTCGCCACCCTTGGTGAAGGAGGTGCTGGCCTTGAAGCTTGCGTCGAACCCGGCAAGGCTCGGCTTGTTGGTGATCAAGCGGACGACGCCGGCCTGCGAGCTGGCGCCGAACAGAGTGCCCTGCGGGCCCTTGAGCACCTCGATCCGCTCCAGGTCGGCGGCATAGACGTCGAGGTTGCGGCCCGGCTGCGCCAGCGGCTGCTCGTCGAGATACATCGAGACGTTGGGGGCAAGGCCCGCGACGCCCGCGGTGGTCAGGTTCGGCGTGGTCGACGCGAGGCCGCGAATATAGATCGTGCTCTGCCCCGGTCCGGACCCACCTGCGGTGATCGAAGGCAGCTGCTCCAGGTAATCGTCGAAGGTGCTTATATTGAGCTGGTCGAGCTCTTCGGCACCGATCGCGTCGACCGCCACAGGCACATCCTGAAGATCTTCGCTGCGCCGCTGCGCGGTGACCACGATAGTCTTCACCCCGCCCTTGGGTGCCTGACGGCGGGCGCCGGGCTGGGCTGTCTGGCCGGTCTGGTTCTGCTGCGCGGTGGCTGCGGCGGATGTATCGGCAGGCGCAGCATCCTGTGCGTAAGCGCCCGTGGCGAGCGCGAACGAAAGCGCGCCCGACGAAATGCCGGTTAGAAGTCGGTTCATTGATAAGCCCCGTTAAATTTTAAGCCACGCTAGAGGCGCGAGCGTGCCCGACGATGACGAAGGGCAGCGTGCTCACGCGCGAAATGGATTTCGCGGCGGTGGAGAGGCAAGGGTAACGGGGCGGTCCGTCAGCAGCCACCTTTTTGGGGCGGAATCGGGGCCACAAGCATTTTGCGTTGCACAATTGCAACAATTTGGGCTCGCCTATCTGCCCGGAAGATGTTGTATGCAGAGCGCGGCCAAGTGCCGTTACCCTTCCTTCAAGCGCAACGCACAGTCTTTCAGCTCGTAAACGCGATCCGCAGCGCTCAACAGCGCGGGTCGATGGGCAATGACAATCCGGGTAATGTTCAAATTGCGCAGGTGTTCGGCGATCTTCAGTTCCGAAGCCTCGTCGAGGTTGGCCGTACCTTCGTCGAGGATCAGGTAGCTCGGGTTGCGGTAGAGCGCCCGAGCCAGCAGGATGCGTTGGCGCTGCCCACCGGAAAGCGCTGCTCCCATGTCGCCGATCATGGTCGAGAAGCCTTGCGCCATCTGTTCGATCTCGGCGGCGACATTCGCCGATCTTGCCGCCTGGACGACCCTATCCACGCTCATCTCGGGATCGAAGAAAGCGATATTCTCTGCGATGGAGCCTGAAAACAGCTGATCGTCCTGCAATACGATACCGGCACGCCCACGCCAGCTGTGCCACAACGGCGGGAGCGCCGGTTTCCCGCCGATCGTGATCTTTCCTGCAGCCGGCTCGTAGAGACCGGTCAGCAGTTTCAGCAGGGTCGATTTCCCACCGCCCGACCGGCCGGTGATGGCGATGTATTCGCCGTAGTGCACTGTCAGGTTCAGCCCCTGCAGGACCGGCGCGGCACCGCCCTCGTAGGTGAAGGAAACATCGCGCAGCTCGATCGTCTCTTCGCCCACCGCCACAGGGGCTTCCGGGCCCAGCTCGGTTGGCTGGTGCACCAGCGGGGCGAGGCGCAGAAGGTGCACCTTGAGAAAGCGCAGTTGCATCGCCTGATTGATGAGCGCCAATGCCCGCTCGCTAAAGGTCGACCGGAACGACAGGAATGCGACCAGCATCCCAATCGACAACCCGTCGCCTTCGATAGCAATATTGGCGCCAACCGCGACCAGAACGATCATCTGGACACTGCCGCTCAGCCGTTGCAGCGCCGCCAGCAGACTCATGCATTTGGCAAGGCCGAGCGATGAACCGACCACCTGAAGGTAGCGCTGCCGCCATTCCCCCTCACGGATCATTTCCCCCCCAAGCAGCTTGACCGTGGTCGTCGCCCGCATGGTTTCGATCAGGTGGCTTTGTTCGACCCCGCGGTTGAGAAGGTCGCGCTGGGTGTAGTTTCGCATCGGCGTAAGGAATGCCAGGCCGATCACGACATCGACGACCAGTCCCACCAGAACGATCAGGGTGAGCGGAGCGGAATAAAAGAATAGCAGGACGATGGCGAAGATGGCCATGGCGCCGTCGAGCAGGCTTTCGACCATGGTCTTCGTCAGGATCTCCTGAAGGCTTCGGCCCGATTGCATGCGCGAGAGGAGATCGCCGACGCTTTGCCGGTTGAGGAAATCCTGGCGAATGCGGATCAGACGCGCCACCAGCCTCCCCATGGTCTGGTAGGCGATCGACTGCCCGATCTCGGCAAGCGCCCAGCTGCGCGTCAGATCGAGCGCGAAGCGTAGCAGCGCAAGCGTGCCGAACCCGATCGCGAGGATCAGCAGCAGCGACGTGTCGCCCTTCCCGATCGCTTCGTCGATCACCAGCTGGGTGAAGAAGGGAAAGGCGAAGGTGATGATCAGAAGCGCGACCGAAATGAACAGGATTTGACCCGCCGATTTCGCGAAACCCTCGATCCTGGGCCACAGCTCTCGGAGCCTGGCAGGACGTTCTTCCTCCTCTTGCGATTCTGACAATTGCCGCATGGGCTCGAAGACGATGCCCTTGAGCGGATTTGGGCGCTGCACGCTCAGGCTGTGGGCGTTGCCCGCAACATCGAGCCGCAGGATCCCCGCATTCTCGGCACCACCGAAGCCCATCCGGCCATCGGGCAACCGCACGATGAAAGAGGCGGAAGTCAGGTCGGCATGATCGCCCAGGGTCACGATCCGACCGGACAGGCCGATCCGCTCCCCTAAGGCGACGAGTTGGATGAGGCCGATCTCGGACCGCAGCGCAGCAGCCTGTTCCCGCAGGCTGTTCAGCGAGATTTCGACACCATGATATTGCGCGGCGAGCCAGAGCGAGTGGACCGCGCTCTCCGCGATGTTCGCCGCATCGGCTACCGAGGCTTCACCGCGCGTCGATAGCGGAGCGCCTTTCATGAAGTGCTGGCGCTGGCGAATAGGGGATCGAGCAGCCATTCGACGAGTGTCCTGCGATCGGTCACCACCTCGGCGGTTAGCAGGCTGGAGGGCTGCAGCCGGACGCGCTTGCCATAGGCCTTGATCGACTGGTCGGGCAGGCGCACTCGTACGCGAAACACCGGCTCGCTCACGTTGGGGACAGGAATCTTGAGCTCATCGGGGGGGATGGCGGCCTGCGAGACCGAGATCACAGTCCCCGTCGGTGCGCCGAAGCGCTGGTGCGGGAAGGCCTGATATTGCAGTCGAACCGCGTTGCCGGGCCGGATAAAACCAACCGCGCGCGAGGATACGAAAAGCTCTGCGAACAGGGCCGAATCCTTCGGCAAGATCGCGCAGAGCGAAGAACCGCTCACCGTATCGCCAGGGTTTGCCGTCAGCCCCGCGATCCGTCCCGAAACCGGCGCGCGAAGGACGAAACCCTCCGCGAGATCGTTCTGGATACGGCGCTGCTCGATCGCGGCGAGTGCCGCGGAACTGTCTGCTTGCGTGCGAAGGTCCTCAGCCGTCAGCCCTGAAAGCTGGGCATCGATCATACGAATCTGGCTGGCATTGCGGTCGTTCTGTTCGCGTAGCTGGATCATCTCGTCCAGAATGCCTGTACGCCGCACCTCGATTGCCTCGATATCGTCGAGCGACACGAAGCCCTTTTCGAGCAACGGTTTGCGCCGCTCAAGCTCGTTATCGACAAGGTCGAGTTTCCTGTGAGTCAATGCAAGGCGGCTGGCGGTACTTTCGCTTGCCGCCGCAAGGCGGTTCCGTTCCGCACCCAGTTCTGCACGCCGGCTTGCCACCTGGAGCCGCGATGCACCCGCGGCCGTGCGTGCCGCATCGGCCTCCAAGCCCAATTGCGACGTGATCGCGGTGGTTACGTCTCCGCTGGAAAGGGACTGCGCGGACTGGACCGTTGCGATGATCTCACCGCGCTCGACAAACTCGCCTTCCTCGACGCCGAGGGATGAGATGACCCCGCCCGCGCGCGGCACGACGCGCACCAGGCCCTTTTCCGGGACCAGCCAGCCGATGGCGGTTTCCTTGCGCGCGTAGCTTGCAAGCGAAGCGAAGATGAGTGCGGCGACGACGGCCACGGCGATGATAAGACCGATAATCGAGCCGTACCTCGGCATGCTGATGCGCAGCATCTGCGCGTCGGGGTGCGCGGCGAGCGCGCCATGGTCCACCGTCCACTTCGGACGCCAGTTCAAGCGGCAGCCCCTGGAAGCTCGAGGGAGAGGATATCGGGCGCGTCTTGAGACGATAGCTGGAGAAGGCCGAGGCCAATTCCGGCACGCCCGACCATCAGCCCCGGCGTTTCCGAAAATTCAGCGATGCCACATCGACAGGCACCCTCCGCCTCGTGCTCGCGCAAGGTCTTGGCGGCCAGATGCCGGGCATGGTCGCGCCAGCTGCCACCTGCGCGGTGGAAGACAAGGGCGTTGCCGATCGCGCCATGGCACAGGCAGTGGCTGCCTCCCGCGCCGTGCCTCGCCATTTCCTGAAGCCCCCGCTCGATGCTGCCGGACAGGCCGTCGATCAGCTCGCCTGCCAATTCGCGAACGACGAGCCGACCGAGGACGATCCCGGGGGCTCCATGGCACCAGGTTGTGGAGGTCGTGATGCCCTCTCGCTGATCGATCCATGTTTGCCGTTCTCTGGCAAAGGTCCGATCCTCGAACAGCAGGGCGCGTCGCGCGAGATCCAGGGCTTCCTCGTTGGACGAAGCGATGCCGTAATGGGTGAGCGCAGCGGCAATGCCCGTGCTCCCGTGCGAGAACCCGGTCAGCCCGCCCGGCTGGATGGCGGTCGGCCAGAAGGCGGCGCCATCGGCATATTCGGCGGCATTGCGGAGACGCTCGAAACACGCCTTTGCGGCTGTCTCCGCCTCTGCGGGATGTGCGTCGATCAGCTGGACTGCGACGCGCAGGGCACCGGCAACCCCGCCGATCACATCGATCTTGAGGTCTTCGGGTGCGGCCCTGGCGATGGCGCGTAGCCGGCCCGCTACACTGTCTTCCTTGCGCGGTTCGCAGATGGCCGCACCGATCCGTTCCTCTGCATAAGCGAGTGCGGCGTGTCCCTCGAACCCGCCAACCTGGTTGCCAAGGTTGTCAGGATTCGAACGGCGCACCGCTTCCAGGCAGCGTCCTGCGATCTCAGTCGCACTGCGAGCTTGCGTCTGGCGCGACAACTCGGCGAAAAACAGGCCGATCCCAGACACCCCGTCATAGATCGAGGAATCGGAGACCCCGATGCCGTAGCTCTCGGCGGTCAGGTTCGTTGCGCCGAACCAGTAAGGCATGCCATCGAACACGAATGCCTCACGCGCGAGCGCGTCGCCGATGCGGGCGGCAGCGGCACGCCAGGCAGGCGCGTCGACCGAAGTGTCGGCCCTATCCTCCTGCACCGCGTAATGCGGCTGCTCCGGCCCCCCGGTAAGGCGGCTGGAGCGGAAGGCCTGGCGGATGATCGAGCATTGCCGTGCAAGATCGTCTTCGCCCATCGCGCCGATCCGCGCGCGTGACCGATCGTAGCCCGACTGTTCGAAGAAGCGCGGAATCGTCTCGCCGTCGGACGCATGCAAATCGGTTTCGCCTGCGCAATAGTGGAAGTGCGGCACGTCGCCCCGCTGCAGATCGCGGCATTCGGAAGCGACGAGCCGATCGAGGTAAGGCTCGTACTTGAGCTGCGACCACAGGCTGGCGAAGGACATCGCCCTTTCCGCCGCATCGCGTGCAACCGTCGGGTGATAGGAGCTTCGCAGCAACTTGGCATAGTCAACCGTCGCGCGTGCGACGTGGCGGACCTTGATGTGCTCAAACTGGGTGAAGGGGCCTGCAAGAAGTTCACTTCGGCCCTCTGCCACTGCGCGATATGCAGCCGAAAAACCGCGCACTATCTCATCGACGTAATCGTGTGCGGGCATGATCGCGGAGCCAAGAACCGGATTTGCCCCCCGGGTGTCCAGCTCGCCCTTTATCGCTTCCAGGCGTGCATCGTCGCGCCCGATGTCGGTCCACTTGAAGGCTTGGATGGGGGATGGCTGCGCTTCGAACAGTCCTGCCGCACTCAGATCGACACGCTTGCCATCGATGACCGTCGGTGTCGGAAGATAACCCACCCACAGCATCGATTCCACGCGCGCCCTGCCGGACGAGGCTGCATAATCCGCGCTTTCGACCGGATTTGGCAGAGCGGTGAACAGGGTTTCGAGATCGACGGCATAGGGATAAGCACCATCGAAGATGAGGTTCTCGAAATGGATGTCGCTCGCAGCGACGCAGTGGAGCGCGGCCAGCAGCGCGCCGAGCCGCTGATAGGCCTCGCGGACCTCTTCCAGGTTGGTGCATTGCGAATGCTCGATAAAGCGAGCCCAGCCGTACTCTCCGCGATCGCACACCGGCACGCCCACCGGAGCGGGCGAGACGCGCTGCGCCAGCCAGTCGAGAAAACTCGCGAAGGCGACGTCGCCCGCGAGCGAGCGAGGTTTATAGACGACGTGGCCTTGCTCGAACTCCAGGATATTTACCGTGCGCCCGCCGTGATGCGCATCGCCCTCGCCGAAGCTGATATCCTTCAGCGCGCCCAGCTGGCGGTCGGCGAGGGTGTCGAGCGTGGGCCGATCGGCGGCGAACCGCTCGGCGAACTCGCTGACGGCGGCCAGCGTCGTCGACGAAAGCTCTCCTAGAAGGCGATCCAGCGAGGGGAACCGCGCGAGCAGAACGGGGCGGCGCTGCCGGTCGAGCATGCCGTAGGCGAAATCCCGGGCGCGAGCTTCCGGGCCATCGCCTGCAAGCTTCCTTTCGACCCGTGCGATGTTGAGCGCCATCAGGAGAGACGGCAGGCTCGCCTGCTGCAATCGGCTGGTGAGATATTCGACCGCTTGGGATTGCAGGCATTCGCGATCGCCCGGAGCGAGGTCAAGCGTGGCGAGGTGCCGATTGAGGCGCCGCGTGAACTCGCCCAGGATGGGCACAAGCGCGCTACTCACCCCGAGAGAATCGACCAGTGCGTCGCGTCGCGCGTCGTCCTTGGCCAGACGGTTCCAGTAATCGTCGTCGCGCAGGTTGGCGAGCATGGCGTGCCATGCCTTGCCTTCGAGGCAGCGGGCATCGACGGTATCGTCGCGTTCGAGCAAACCGGCGAGGATCGAAGGATCCGAAAGCCCCAAGGCTTCCAGAAAACGGTCTCTGTTGGCGTCGTCCCCTGCGAAATAGGACCTGGTGAACCAGTCCCTTTTCTTGGTGCCGGAGAAATGGGGGGTGGGTGATTGCCCAGTGTCGGATAGGACGTAAGCGCGTTCGGCCATGTCCAGCATTCGAATGGCAATCATTTCCACCTCCCACTTCCCGTCAGTTATCGACCGAACCGTTCAGCACAGCAGAACGGTGGCACAGGCGAGGCACGGCGTGCCGAAGACGCTGCCGCACGAGCACCCACCGGTCGTCGTATCGCTGCAGCCGCAATCGGCGGTGTAGCTGTTGACGGTGCCAGGCCCGGGCAGCTTCTCGTGCGTGTCGAAAGCGTAGACCTCCGAAGGCGAGGCACCCATCGGGCTCTCGGGGATTTCGAAGTCGCCGATCAGGTTCAGATCGAGATCGCCGACGTCCATGCCGACACGGTCGACGAGCGCGGTGATGGCGGCGGCACGATCAGCCCGCATTTCTTCGGCAAACTGTTCGTCGGTCCATGAAACGACCTGGATCAGATCCCGCAGTTCCTGCCGAACCTGATCTTCAGCCACGTCCGGACGTTTTTCGAGTGTATCGATCATTGGATAACCCCTTCACATCATGGCGGAATTGCCGCATATGTGAATGCGCCGAAGAATAGATTCGATCAATATCTTTCAGTTCCATATTGATTAGTAATACTATTGCTGAGATATATTATTGACTGTCGCCGCTATGCCGATTTGTTTCACAGGGGAAAGCTCTCTAATCCATACCAATACATCAGTGCCGCGGCTTAGGGCGTGGAGACCTTGGGTATTTCTCCACGCTCCCGGATCGATCGCCGCCCCCACCCAGCGACGTCCCAGCGGGCAGGTTCTGAGCTTGGCTCCCCATTGCGCAGTTGGCAGCCATTCTGGCTTGAACCAGAAGCTGTCCGCCTCGGCGGCATTGAGCAGAAACGGCAGATCGTCGTGCTCCGCCGAAGGCAGCCTCAGCACGCTTCGGCTTAGCTTGCCCGCTCCGGAGAGGCTGGGCGAACGCGGTCCCGACAAGTCGATGGCGCTTACCGCGCCTTCTCCCCAGGCGAAATTGACCGACATGTATTTCGCGCCGAGCGCCTCGCGCAGGTAGCCGCCGACCGACGGTGCAGTGACGCTTTGATAGGAAGCTGGAGCCGCGATCACGTGCGTATCGTGGGCCAGGAAGATCAGCCTTCCGTCGCCTCTTGCGGTCTGGACGTTACGGGCGATCGCGCGATCGCGTCGCCCGATGAAGTCCTCCGGGATCGGCATGCTGCGTGCGTCGGCTGGATAGTATTCAAACGCTTCCAAGCCGGTCACGACGTTTTCAACCAGCATCAAGGCCCTGTGCCGCGTCGGCATGGCGGTTGCGATGAGATCGCGCAGTGCACGCGCATTGCGGATCTGGGCCTGGTGCTGTTCGTAGGTGCTTGCCGAAAGCCAGTCCGCCAGTCTTTCCCGCCCGTGCGCGAGAAGGGGGGCTGCCGCCTTGCGAAACTGTGCCACGCGCTCGCTTTGCGGCCCGTTTTCGACCAGCGCCAAGGCTGCGCGTAGTTCGTTCGCGGGATCCTGAATGTCGACCCCGACAATCGTCACCGCACGCTCGGGATGCCGGTCATTCCACCGTCTTAGCCAATGCAACAGGCCAACGAACTCATCTGTCTGAAGCGTCGCGAATAAGGCGGGTGCGGACATGGCCACTGCGAGATCGCCGGGCCCACCGTGGATGTACTGGTTCAGGGCTTCGATTGGCAAACGGTTCGCTTCGATGGCGATGGTGGAGACCTTTCCCGCAGCGACAAGAGCGCGCACCAGTTCGAAACGCACGATCTGCTCTTCCTGCGAGCCATGGGTTGCCTCGCCGAGCCCGACAATCGACGCCCGGTCGATTGCCTCGGCGAGACCCACGATGCCTGCCTCTCTGCCGTCCTCGTCCGCCCTCGCCCCTGACCCCACCCCGTGATAGGCCGCGATTGCAACGGCGTGAGTGTCGAGCCAGCGGGCGATAGCCGCCCGTTCTTCGCGAGTGAATGTGCACGACTGCGCGACAGGCGCGGCCTGCGGCGAAGGCGCAGCGAAAGCTGTGGGCGGGCAAAATACGAAGAGCGCCAGCGCTCCTGCGGCGACCAATCGATCGAGGGCGCTTCGTGCCTGCGTCACCGCGCCTGCGCCTCCTTCGCCACCCGATCGAGCAGCAGGGACATTTTCTGATGTCCCGCGCGCGACAGGGATAGCAACATGATCCGCCCGTCGTCTGGGTGAGGTTCGGAGACCACAAAGCCGTCGCGCCGCAGCCGGTTGACCCACCTCACTGCCGTAGCCGGAGGAGCGCAGCTTGCGATCGCCGCACTGCCGCACGAGGTACACCGCTCCTGCTCGAACGCGACGAACAGATCCAGCAGGATGTCCCACCCGGGCTCGTTGCTCAATGCCTGAAACAGCGAGTCGCGAATGCGACGCTCTCGATAAATGCGCTGTGCAATGGCGACGCGTTCGGATGACGGATCGTGCGAGACGAGCGGGCTTTGCAACGACATTCTTCACCTCTCGGGCAAGGTGAGGCCGGCCTTCGGGATCGCCGCACAGCAGCATCGCGATTACCTGGAAACCGCCCCGTCCAGAGCCATCAGCGACTCCAGATCAGGCTAGGATGCCATTCGTCAAATTTAAGTCAAGGTTAAATCTTTTTCCAGATCCGGTCCGCAGCTCAGTCGTCGCTGTCATCGGCAGAGAAGTCGTCCGGAGAGAATTCGTATCGCAGAATATCCCCCGGCGAGCACGCCAGCGATGCGCAAATCCGCGCAAGCGTATCGAGACGGAAGCCGCGTACCTTGCCGGACCTGAGGAGCGACATCTGGGTCTGACTCAAACCCACCCGCCGCGCCAGCTCCTTGCCGGTCATCTTGCGATCTCGCAAAACCCGATCCAGGTCGATCATCACCGGCACTAGAGAAATTCACCCAGTTCTCGCTTGATGTCGCCATAGTCTTTGAGGAGATTACCAAGCATCGTGAAAATGAGCCCAGCGACTATCAGAAGCATTGCTGAGCGATCGAAGTCCAAGAATGGGCCTTCTTTGAAAACAATGCGAAGGACTATTGGATTTCCTATCACTGTCAACAAGCCTCCAATGGAGGCTGACACGCCGAATTTCGTAAGCAATCGCCCCATCGTCGCATCGAATTCTGACTTCATGGCTAGTTTTCGGAAGATGAGGCACAGGCACACCAGCGCATAGATGTAAAAGACAGCCGGCAATCGCGACAGCAAGGTTTGCGCATTCGCCTCCCCCACCAACAGACCGGCAAGCTCGAAAACATGGGCGAGGACATAGAGCACTGTGAGCGTGGCGGTGACGGCGAAGAACTGCGCCGCACGGCGGCCCACCTTGTTTCGCGAGCGCTTCGAAATTTGCATGTTGAAAAGCTCCGATCCAAGCCTACAATTTAACTCAAACATAAATCAAGCTTCCAGCCGGGCTGTGGGATGGCAAGCGTGACGATAGAGATATCCAATATCACAAAGCAGTTTGGGCGGTACCTCGCGCTCGATGACGTCTCCCTCTCGCTCGCCGAGGGATCGCTCGTCGGGCTGGTCGGCCCCAATGGTGCAGGCAAGACGACGTTGATGCGTGTTTGTGCAGGGGTGATTTCGGGGGGGCAGACAAAGGCGATCGCGCAGGATGGCAGCACCCGGGTCGCGCGAGTGGCAGCCCTGTTCAACAATCGCGATCTTTACGACCACCTGAGCGGCTACGACAACCTCAAGCTGGAATGCGTGCTGCAGCGCCAGGGCGCGGATGCGATCGCCCGATTGTCCGAATATCTCGGCCTCCACTCTTTCCTGCACAAGAAGGTCGGCACCTTGTCGCTCGGGATGAGGCAGCGGCTGGCCTTCGCCCGGGCGCTTGTCTGCCCCCCGGACTTGCTGCTCCTCGATGAGCCGACCATCGGTCTCGATCCCGCAGCAAAGGAAGAAATCTTCCACCTGCTGGGAAAACTGCGCGACGACGGGGTGGCGATCCTGATGTCGAGCCATGATCTTGGGGATCTCGAAAGGCTTGCCGATACCTATGTCCTCTTGCGATCGGGCAGGATCATCGCCACGGCGGAGCTCGGCGATCCGTCGGGCACACGACGCACTGCGATCGTCGAGACATCCGATTCCAGGGCCGCGGCGGCGCTCCTCACCAACAGTGGCTACCTGGTACGAATACTGCCCGGTGGACAGCTCGAAGTGCGCTCCGACGGACTGCCACTGAAGCCCGATCATGTCGCTCGGCTGCTGGTGTGCGCAGACGTGGCGCTTTACCATCTTGTTTCCAATGACCGTTCACTAGAGGCTTTCATTGCAGCCAATGGCGGGTTTGGTGGCTGACGTCCGGCCTTCGAACCTTGCACTGGCGGGTGCCTTCGTGCGGGCCGAGTTCATGAAACTTCGCGGGTCGCTCGCGTTGCTCCTGTGCGTGGTCGCGCCGATCTCGGTGGTCGTGCTGAATCTTGCGATCAGCCTGGATCAGGATATCCGGAGCTTCGCGCAATTCGCATCGGCCAGCAGCGCGCTTTGGTCTTTCGCCATGCTGCCGATGGCAGTCACCGCGCTGAGTGTGTTGCTGACCCAGATGGAACATTCCCGTCTGGCGTGGGACCATGCGCTGTCGCACGAGGGCGCGCGACCATTTCTTTATATCGCAAAAATCGGGACCGCGGCGGTGTTGACCTGGGCGATGCACGGCCTTCTCGCACTGGCAATGCCGATCGGCTGGCTGCTACTTCGCGGTTTCCCAGGCTCTGACGCCTGGCTGGGAGAATTTGCTACGAGCTCGGTGATCCTGGCCAAAATGGCGGCGAGCGCGATGCTGTTGGTCGCCCTGCAGATGGGTTGTGCGATTTTGTTCCGCAGCGCCATTCCCCCACTCTGCCTGGGCATCGTCGG
The DNA here is from genome assembly GCA_963972905.1 of uncultured Erythrobacteraceae bacterium. Classification (GTDB taxonomy): domain Bacteria; phylum Pseudomonadota; class Alphaproteobacteria; order Sphingomonadales; family Sphingomonadaceae; genus Alteriqipengyuania. The sequence goes on along the minus strand of CAXAXQ010000034.1, from coordinate 514 downwards.
CACGATGGCCGCGACGGGGGCAGTGCTTTCGCGGCAGGGAATCTATTTCCCGTGGCTCTTTGCCATCAACGTCATGAGCACCCCTGATCGCGCAGCATTCGTGGTATGGTTCGGCCTGTTGGGCGGATTGGCGATGTTTGCGGTGCTGAGCACATTTTTTTCGCTCCGGGAACGCAACTGAGCGCGAAAAAACCCGGCCCGATCGTCGAACCGCTGCGCGAACCACTCCTTCTGCGAGCTCGCAGAGGCCCCGGTCTGCGTCGAAATCATCAACATCAATGGACTGTATCTGTGACGTGCGATGCTGGATGGGAGATGCTCTCATCTTGCGCGCAGCAGCGATACCACAATTGCCGCAATGTGTCGGAGCGCTGTGTCCTTGTCTGGGCGGCGGTGCCAGGCCAGATGTAGGCAAAACCCGGCGATCGAAATTGGCGGAGCGGGTGGGATTCGAACCCACGATACGGGGTTACCGTATACACACTTTCCAGGCGTGCGCCTTCGACCACTCGGC
>CAXAXQ010000033.1:0-31162 GCA_963972905.1 uncultured Erythrobacteraceae bacterium | reverse complement strand
CGCAGCAGCAGCGACATCTGGCGATAGGCGACGGCCTGCTTGGAAAGGTCGTCGTAAACGATCACGGCGTGCATGCCGTTGTCGCGGAAGAATTCGCCCATCGCGGCGCCGGTATAGGGCGCGAGATACTGCAGCGGAGCGGGCTCCGACGCGGTCGCGGCGACCACGATGGTGTATTCCATCGCGCCGTTTTCTTCGAGCTGCTTGACGATCTGCGCGACGGTCGAGCGCTTCTGGCCGACCGCGACGTAGATGCAGTACAGCTTCTCGTTCTCGTCGTCGCCCTTGTGCGCATCGCGCTGGTTGATGAAGGTATCGATCGCGACGGCGGACTTGCCGGTCTGGCGGTCACCGATGATCAGCTCGCGCTGGCCGCGGCCCACGGGCACCAGTGCGTCGATCGCCTTGAGGCCCGACTGCACCGGCTCGTGCACGCCCTGACGCGGGATGATGCCGGGGGCCTTCTGTTCGACCAGGCGACGCTCGGTCGTGGCGATCGGGCCCTTGCCGTCGATCGGGTTGCCCAGCGCGTCGACCACGCGGCCCAGCAGAGCCTTGCCCACGGGCACGTCCACGATCGTCTCGGTCCGGCGGACGGTGTCGCCTTCCTTGATGTTGGTGTCGGAACCGAAGATCACGACCCCGACATTGTCCGCTTCGAGGTTCAGGGCCATGCCCTTCACGCCGTCGTTGAACTCGACCATTTCGCCGGCCTGGACCTTGTCCAGCCCGTGGATGCGGGCGATCCCGTCGCCGACGGAAAGCACGGTGCCGACTTCGCTTTCCTGCGCTTGCGAATCGAAGTTTGCGATCTGGTCCTTGATGACCTTGCTGATTTCAGCGGCGCGAATATCCATTGCCTTAGCCTTTCATCGACAGCCCTCCCGAAAGAGGTCGCTGTCAGCCTTTCATTGCCTGCGTAAGCGCGTTGAGACGGGTGCGGATCGAACCGTCGATCCGCTTGGAGCCGATGGTGACGATGAGGCCACCAAGCATGTCGGGGTCGACGCTGCTGGTCAGCTTGACCGTGCGGCCTTCGCGCGCGGTCAGCTTCGCCTTGAGCGTTGAGAGCTGGTCTTCGGTCAGCGGGTGCGCACTGATCACGTCCGCGCTTACTTCGCCGCGCTGGGCGGCGGCGATGTCGCGGAATGCGCGGATCATCTGCGGAAGTTCGGCCAGCCGGCGATTCTCCGCCAGCACGCCGAGGAAGCGCCGCGTGAGCGGGTTGAGCCCGAGCAGTTTGGCGACCGCTTCGATCGCGCTTGCCTTGGCTGTGCGGCCGAGCTGGGGGTTGGTGGTCAGCGAAACCAGCTCCGACGATTCCGCCAGTGCGGCGGAAAGCGTCTCGAGATCGGCTTCGACCGCGCTCACCACGCCATCTTCGGCAGCGAGCTCGAACAGCGCGACTGCGTAACGCCCTGCAAGGCTAGCCTGAATACCGGCGGAAATCTCCACGCCTGGGGTCCTCTTCGGGTCCGGAAAGAAACGAGTGTACAGCCTGCCCCTGCGGGCCGCATCCATTGGATAAGGCTGGCCGCCCCGGCGAAGCTGGCGCGCGCCTAGCATTGGGGTTTGAGAAGCGCAAGCCGAGGGGGAGCATTAGGACGCTGCCGCTGCGGAGCAACCCCGGTTCAACGCTGCGCCATTTCGTGTTTGCGCTCGCGCAGAACCTGGCTTCGCAGCTGTGTCGCCTGCACATTGGCTGGCAGGGAATAGAGCGCGCGCAGGTAGGCCGCATCGAAATCGGTCAGTTCGATCGGCGCAGCGGCCGGGCTGGAATCGAGCAGCGAGAGAATCGATGGCGGCAGGGTATCTTCCCATCCGCTCTTGCGGGTCGGCGCGAGCAGCCGCATCGCTCCGAAATCCGCGATCTGGCGCAGGCTTGCGCCCTCCAGCCGGGCAGCGTCGATCACCACGATCATGTTTGCCAGGGCAATGGAGTGGTTGAGGCCGATCCGGCGCGGAGGGCCGCCGCGAGTCACCGGGACCGAATCGCCCAGGCTCATCCCGCCGATCTCGGAAGAGACTTGCAGCGGCCTGCCATCGACGGTCCGTACTTCGGTGTTGCTCCAGGCGATGACAGGGCGGTTCTGGTCCAGCGCGCGATCAATTCGCGCCCGCGTGTCCGCTTTGGCAAGCCAAGGCTGGTCGGTCAGCAACTTGTCGATGAAGTTTTGCGGATCTGCGACCGCGACGATCACGGCGTTGAGCGTGCAGCCCTCTTCGGCGATTGCAATGTCGAGCGCGCGGGCGTGCTGCTCGATCATCGTCTTGATGGCTGCGGCCTGGCCGATCCCGGCGCCGCCCACCTTGAGGCACAGTGCGTCGAGAAACCGGGGCAGGGGGTCTCCCATGCTCGGTGCGGGCGTCAGCGCCTCGGTCGCCTCGACAAACTGCTGTGACTGCTGCCGCTGTCCGGTGACGGAGATGACGGTGCCCTGCTGTGCCTCTTCGCCTGGGTCAGCCGGTGTCTGCGCAACGGCCGCTGCGCTCAAGCTGAGAACCGGCAGGGCCAGCATAGGGAAAGAGAGCCGAATGCGCATCTTCATTCCTCACTCCGCCGGCTGGCAAGAATAGACCAGCCGCTCGTTCGGCTTGCCCGGCAATGCGGAAAGCACCGCCTCTTGCTGCCGCCCCAGTTGCGCAGCGCCGTCCGACGCCTCGCAAGAGGGCGCGCTGTAGGATCCGCGTGCCTCGCGCGCGGCGGACATCGCATTGCGCGAAAGCAGGTAGCGGTCGGCGCGGTAGGTGCGCGTCTGCGGATCGTAGCGCGCAACGCTGACCACGTCTTCGTCGTTGGGGACGAATACCCGCGCCCACTGGCCGCTGGCGAAGCCGTATTGCGTGCGCCCGTTGACGCAGCCGCTTGCCGACCAGCGCAGGTCGACCGACCGCTCGGCATCGCCGGTCACCCGGCTGCGCGATGGCTCCAGCGTGCACAGAAAATGGCCTGCGGTCGCGGCCGCGGCATCATTTGAGACCTGGTCGCTGCCCGTCTCCTCGCCCAGCGCGGCCGCGACCCGCCGGTCGATCGCATCGAGCCCGGGACGCGTCAGATAGAGCGCCGCCGCCGTCAAGATGAGCACCGCCGCCACGCCGTAGCAGGCATAGGGGACCCAGTGGGGCAGCGAGGTGCGTGCGTCGTCATCCCATTCGGGATCGTCCTCCGCCTCGTCCTCGGTCACCGCCATTCCTGCGGCCAGTTCTTTCTCGCGTCGCTGGGCGAGCGCATAGCCGAGCACGCCGAGGCCGATTGCCGCGAGCAGCGCGAGCAGCGCCAGCGCGATCCGGTCCTCGCGCTCTTTCTGCACCGCCAGCGCCGACTCAAGCTGCAGCCGCGAGCGCCGCTCGTTCGCAGCTTCGGAACGGGCCTCCATCTGTGCGCGCGCGGCGTCTGCCTCGGCAGCACGGCGTTCGCGCTCTGCCTCGTCGATCTCGGCCAGGCTGCGGCAAGGCAGGTCGTTGAGCTGGGCGGACACGCCATTGGCGCGCAAAAACGGGATCAGCTCGCGGTTGGAGACCGCGAAGTAGAATTCCGCATCGGTTCCGTCGCTTTCCGCGCCGAAGGAATTGACCCCCAGCACCCGCCCGCAGGTATCGAGCAGCGGGCCGCCCGAGTTGCCGCGCGCGATCGGCGCGGTGTGCAGGATCGTGTCGAACTGGCGGCTGGGCCGCTCGCCCGAAATGAAGCCGCGGCTTTTCACCGGCGGCTGCGAGCGGACGATGTCCTCGATCGAAAGCCCCTGCGCGCGGTCGACATTCATCGGATAGCCGACCGATGTCACTGAATCTCCGCTTGCGCCGGCCCGCCCGCCAACCAGCGTGAGCGGTGGTAGGCGCAGCGATCCCTGAATCGAGAGCAGGGCAAGGTCTGTCCCCGGGTCGATCGCAATCACTTTGGCGAAGGCGGAGGCATCGCCATCGGGCGGGATGATGCCGATCACCCGGTCCTCGCCCAGCGTGCCCCCGGCCAGAGCCTCGCGCACGACGTGGGCATTGGTGACGATCCGCTGCGAAGAAACCGCAAAGCCGGTCCCGTGGCTGAGCGGGTAGAGCGATTCCCCGCCCTGGCTATCGGTGCCCTTGGCAAAGATCACGATCCGCACGACGCCGCGTGCGGCGGCGTCGATATCCGCTGGCTCGGCATGAGCGGGAGCGGCCATCGCGAGCGGCGCGATCAGCATGGCGAGCAGGATCAGGATTCGCATCATCGGCGCTCTTTTGACCGCGCGCGGGTTTGGCCGCAAGCTTCGGGATGCGGTGGCTGCGCATTGTGTATAGGCCTTTCACCATGACGACCCGACCCGCCTCTCGTAATGCCGACGACGATTTGCGCTGGGCTGCAGTGATGCGGCGCGACCGGGCGTGTGATGGCCAGTTCGTCACCGGCGTGCTCTCGACGGGCATCTATTGCCGGCCCAGCTGCGCCGCGCGCCATCCTTCGCGATCCAACGTGCGCTTCTTCGCCGACGGGGCGCAGGCGCGTGCGGCTGGCCTGAGGCCCTGCAAGCGCTGCCTGCCCGACGATGTCGCACGCGACGAGGCGGCGGTGCGGGCCGCGATCGATTCGATCCGCAGCGGGGAGAGCGCGACGTTGAACGAGCTGGGAGCGATTACCGGCTATTCGCCCACGCATTTCAGCCGCGTGTTCAAACGCGCCACCGGCTTGTCTCCGGCAGCGTATGCACGGGCGTTGAAGGAAGAACGGGCGCGCGACGCGCTGAGCGGGGCCGCGCGGGTGAGCGATGCGATCTATGATGCAGGCTACGAGGCGCCGAGCCGCTTCTACGCCGCTATGGAAGGGAAGCTGGGCATGAGTGCGAGCGCGTGGAGGAATGGCGGCGCCGGAGTTACGGTCCGCTGGGCGGTGGTCGACACAACGCTGGGCGCGATGCTGGTCGCCGCGACCGACAAGGGTGTGTGTCGCCTTTCTTTCGGTGAGGGCGAGGAGGATTTGCGCACACGCTTCCCGCAGGCCGATCTGGCCGAAGGGGGCACTGAATTCTCGGCACTGCTCGAACAGGTGATCGCTGCGGTCGAGCGCCCGGGCACGGGGCAGGACATTCCGCTCGATGTCGCGGGCACCGCCTTTCAGGAAGCCTGCTGGCGTGCCTTGCGTGAAATCCCGCCGGGCGAGACGCGCAGCTATAGCGAAATCGCCGCGGCGGCGGGCAACCCCAGGGCGGTGCGCGCGGCGGGCAGCGCCAATGGGGCGAACAACGTGGCGGTGCTGATCCCCTGCCACCGGGTGATCCGGAGCGATGGCGCGATCGGCGGCTATGCCTATGGCCCGCAGATCAAGGAAGAGCTGCTGAAGCGGGAGCAGGATCGATGAATGCTCACGATAGGTTTGTCGCACTTCATCAGCCGGGCACCCCGCTGCTGCTGTACAATATATGGGATGCCGGATCGGCTCAGGCGGTTGCCAGGGCTGGCGCGCGGGCGATTGCCACGGGCAGCATGTCGGTCGCAGGCGCGCATGGCTACGAGGATGGCGAGGCGCTGCCGCTGGAGGATCTGTTGGCAACGGTTCGCGAGATTGTCCGTGCGGTGGATCTGCCGGTGACGGTCGATTTCGAGGGTGGCTATGCGCGCGATCCGCAGGCTCTGGCGCAGAATGCGCGGCTGCTGGCGGAGACGGGCGCGCTCGGCTGCAATTTCGAGGATCGTATCGTGGCGGGCGACGGGCTCTATCCGCTCGACGAGCAGGCCGATCGGATCGCAGCGGTCGCGAGCAGCGGATTGTTCGTCAATGCGCGCACCGACCTGTTCCTCGCCAGACTGATGGCGGGCGAGAATCCCGACGACCCCGCGCTGGTCGAGCTTGCGATCGAGCGCGGGGCGCGTTTCGCTCAGGCCGGGGCGAAGGGCTTCTTCGTCCCCGGCCTCGCCGATGCGGACCTGATCGGCGAGATTTGCCGCGAGGTGACGCTGCCGGTCAACGTGATGATGCGCGAGGGCGTGCCGCCGGTGGCCGAGCTTGCCGGGCTGGGCGTGGCGCGGGTCAGCTGGGGGCCGGGTCCGTGGCGCGACGCGCAGGCTCGGCTGGAGCAGGTGGCGCGCGCGGCGCTGGCGACCGGATAGCCAGAAGGGCAGCGCGCCCTTCGCGAGTGGGCCGGTCGCTTTTCATCGCGACCGAATTCGACTAGGCGGCGCCGCGTCGTGGTCGCGCTTCGTCTGATCCTTGCCGTTTGTGCCGTGTTGGGCGTGCTGGCGGCCCCCGCCGGCTACATGCCCGCGCGCGCCGCTGATGGCGACATCATCCTGATGATCTGCCCCAGGGTGAAGGCGCCCGATCCGTCCGCCGGACATGCGATGCATGCCGAAATGGATACGATGGCCCACGGCAAGGATGCAGCTGGATCGGATAACGACGAGCACGGCATGGCGAAGGATTCGCCGTGCGATTACGTGGTGGGCGCGGTCGCGGATGTGCCGACACTCGCCTTCGCGATCCTGCAACCCGATCTCCCCCGGCTCGACGAGGTGCCGGTCGCACGTCCGCTGACCGGGATCTTCCCGCGCGGACTGCCGCCATCCACGGGCCCGCCGCACGCCTGATTGGTTCCGCGCCCCGCCGCCATTGCGGCGTGGCGACATGCATCCAGACAATCAGGACAATCGAATTATGAAATATGCTTCTTTGGGGGCGGGCGCGCTGTGCGCCGCGCTCCTCGCCTCGCCTGCCTATGCGGACGGTTCCTATGCCGACGATCATGCGCCGATCGGCGTGATGGGCGACCATGCCCACCGGAAGGGCGAGTTCATGCTCTCTTTCCGGGCCATGCACATGGAGATGGAGGGCAACCAGATCGGGACCGAGGAGGTCTCGCCCGACACGATCGTCACTACCGTGCCCAACCGCTTTGCCGGGATGCCCGGCCAGCCGCCGACCCTGCGGATCGTGCCCACGGCGATGCGCACCGACATGTACATGCTGGGTGCGATGTATGCCCCGTCGGACTCGGTCACGCTGATGGTGATGGGCAATTACATCGAGAAGGAGATGGACCACCAAACCTATATGGGCGGGATGGGCACCAACGTGCGCGGCACCTTCGAGACTAATCCCAAGGCATTCGGCGATACCAAGGTTTCGGCCCTGTTCCCGCTGCTGGGCCATCCGGAAGAAGGTGCGATCGACACCCACGAGCTGACCCTGAAGGCGGGCGTGAGCCTGCCGACCGGCTCGACCGACGAGACCGCGCAGATACTCACCCCCATGGGCGGCACGCCCACGGTGCGCGCGCCCTATATGATGCAGACCGGCACCGGCACTTTCGATCTGGAGCCCGCGCTGACCTATAAGGGCCGTCGCGGCAAGATCGGCTTCGGTGCGCAGGCTGCGGCTTCGATCAGGATCGACCAGAACAAGTGGGACTATGCCTTTGGCGATAGCTACGAAGCGACTGCATGGCTCAGCTATCGCCCGGCCCAGTGGATCAGCCTGTCGGGCCGGGTGAAGGCGCGCACGACGGGTCGCATCGAGGGTATCGATCCAGCGATCATGGGGCCGGTTCAGACCGCCAATCCCGATTTTCAGGGTGGCGACCGGGTCGACGTGATCGGCGGCATCAACCTCGTGGCGCCGCACGGCGCGCTGGCGGGCCACCGGTTGGGCATCGAACTTGGCGTGCCCGTTTATCAGGACCTCAACGGCCCGCAGATGGCGGGCGACTGGATGCTGACGGTCGGTTGGCAGAAGGCCTTCTAATCGCAGCGCGCAACGGGCCGGGGCATAATGCTCCGGCCCGTTTTCGATTGCCGGTACTGGGCGTCCCGGCCTATTGAACCCGCATGTCCGCCTTCGACACCGTGCTGTCGCGCAGAACCCTGGCGACACTCGCGCCGCCCTTCGCGGTCGCCGCCGCGTTGGCGTTCGCTGGAAGCGGCTGGGCGGCCTCCAATCCCGGCATTGCCGCAATATTGCTGTGCTGGATCGTTGCCGACGCGATCGCGCTGGGCACGATTGCGAAGCACGAAGCGCTTCGGCCCGGTGCAAAAGCGCTTCTGGGCGCCTTCGCGCTTGCCAGTCTGGTGCTGCTGATCGGTCCGCGTGGCCCCGTGCGCGATACGATCATGAGTGTGCCGACCGTGCCGCTGGCCCTGGTGCTTACGATCCTCGCTTACCTTGGCTGGTCGGGGCGGAAGGCGTGGCAGGTGTGGCGCGCGTCCGGCTCGGTGGAGGACGCGCTGACGCAAATCCTGCCGCGCCCGCCGGTCGCGCTGGCGCTGGCCGAATTTCGTGTGCTCCATCTCGCGCTGCTGATCTGGGGTAAGCCCGCGGATGTGCCCGAGGGCGCCAGCGGCTTTGCCTACCACCGCTATCTCACGCCGATGCTGGGCGTTTTTCTGGTCCTCCAACTGATCGAGCTGGCCGTGATGCACATGCTGTTGATGCTGTGGAGCCCCAGGCTCGCGTGGGTGTTGCTGGTGCTGAGCGGATGGGGGGTGGTGTGGATGTTCGCGCTGCTGAAAAGCCTTCGCCTCAACCCGGTTCTGCTGACCGCCAACGGCGTGCGGGTACGGGCTGGCTTCCTGATCGATGTGCTGGTCCCCTATGCGCAGATAAAAGGCGTTCGCGGACCCTCCGGTGCGGATGAGGTGAAGGCGAAGACCACGCTGAACGCGGCAATTTTCTCCTGGCCCGAGATCGTCATGGAGCTGTCCGAGCCTCTTGCGGTGCCGGGCTTTCTGGGCCGGGACCGGACAATCTCGAAAGTGGCGATGAAGCTCGACGACGCTACCGCTTTCCACGAGCAGCTCGGCAAGCTGCGCTAGCGCCTGAAGATCGCCCGCGCGGCGAGATCGACGCAGGCTGCCAGATCCTGTTGCGCAGGAATGTCGTTGCCGAACAGCAGCGGCGAATAGAGCGGCGAATAGAGCAGGGCGAGCGCGGCGCGCGGCTCCACCCCATCGCGCAGCTGCCCCGCCTTGGCCGCCCACGCGATACGCCTGCGCGCCCAGTCGCGCCGCGGGTCGAGCCAGCGCTTGCGCACTGAGCTGGCAACCGCCGGGCTGTCGCGCCCGCCGGCGAGCATCGCCGCAAACGCCCGGCCCGTGGGTCCGCGAAGCTGGTTCGCCATGCCGAGGATCTGCGCACGGAAATCGGCCTCGGCAGAGCCGCTGTCTTGCACGTCGAGCTTTTCCTCGACTGCGGAAAAGAACGCATCGACCGCCAGATCGCTGCGCCCGTCCCACCAGCGGTAGATCGTGCTCTTGCCCGTACCAGCCTCGCGCGCGACACCTTCGATGGTCAGCTTTTCATAGCCGTCGCGCACGAGGATCGTCAGCGCCGCGATCAGGATCGCCTCGCGCGAGGCGTCGCTGCGAGGGCGACCGCGGGGTTTGGTGCTTTCAAAAGTTTCGGCCATGCGAAACGCTACCGTCTCGATAGCAGGGCGACAAGGGGTTCGCTCAATCGTCTACCGCACCTGCCCGGTCCGTCTTCTCGGCGCCGTTTTCCCGGTCCGTGTGAAGACTGTGCCGAAAGCTCTGCCACCTGGGGCTGGGTTTGGCCGAATGCCAGTCCTCCATGTCGCAGCGCCGAAACGCCCTGCCGCGCAATTGCGACTTCGTGCGCCAAGTAAGCCAGATGATCCCAGCGCCGATAGCCGCTGCTACACCGCCGACCTGATATTTCGGCTCCAGTGCGTATCGAACCACCGGCCAATCCAGCGCGAGTAGATCGGCGGCGGCAATGATGAAGATCACAATCCATCCAACTGCGATAATCTGCAAGAATCGCTCGTTTACGCGGCTTACCGAGTAACTGAGGTGTCGTTTGACCAGAGCTGTCTTGTGCAAGAGCCCTTCCACCTCATCTTCGAGGAGGTCGACGTGCATTTCCCAGTTTTCTTGCCAGAACTTCGATCCGCGAGCCGACAGGACCGCGGTCGTCGCGGCAAGCGTGCCAAGCATGGCTATTCCGATCACGACCAGCGGGTCAAACTCACCATCCGTTCGGCTCAGCGCGAGCGCGGTGAAGGCGACGAGCTGGAATCCCCAGAAATAGGTCGATCGGCGCCAGTAATTCGCGATCTCGAACTTCCGCAGCTCGTGAGCACGTTCGAGTGCCCGGAGGTGGCTGTCTTTGGGCGCGTCGAGAGGAAGAGCGACTCGCAGTCGATACCTTAGTTTCACATCGGAAGCGGGCGGACAGGGTGTCATGGCCGACAGAAGTAGTTTGTCGACCTATGTAAACGAAGCAGAATTTCGTGGGCACGCCAGCAAGTGGTCTCTGTGTCTCGCAAGGAATCCTCAGTTTGCCAACCAATCCGGCGATCTTCCGGCGCATCGCCGGATGTGGCCGATGCCTGATAGAGGGATAAGAAAAGGGCGGTTGGTGCACCGCCCTTTCCAAATTTCTTGCGTTACTCGGCGCCGACGAAGATCGCCTTGGCGTTGGCGAATTCCTTCACCCCGAAGCCGCCGTGTTCGCGGCCATAGCCGGAGTTCTTGACCCCGCCGAAGGGCATCGACGGATCGGCCAGGCCGAAGGTGTTGATGAACACCATGCCGGTGTCGAAGTGCTTCGAGGCAAGCTCGATCGCGCGGTCGACATTCTTCGACATGATCCCGCCGCCCAGGCCGTAGCGGCTGTCGTTGGCGATGCGCATTGCATCCTCGTCGTCCTTCGCCTTGATGACGCTGGCGACGGGGCCGAACAGCTCGTCGTCATAGGCGGGCTGGCCGGGGGCGACATCGGTCAGCACGGTCGCGGGATAGAATGCGCCGGGGCCATCGGGAATTTTGCCGCCGCAGGCGATCTTGGCGCCGTTCTCGACCGACTTGTCGACCTGTTCCTGCAGGGTTTTGCGCAGGTCTTCGCGTGCCATCGGGCCCATGTCGGAGTCGTCCGCCGTGGGATCGCCGGTCTTTATGGCAGCGAATTTCGAAACGTATTTCTCGACGAATTCGTCATAGACCTTCTCGGTAACAATGAAGCGCTTGCCCGCGATGCAGGTCTGGCCGTTATTGTAGAGGCGCGCAGTGGCGCAGATGCCCACCGCCTTGTCGATGTCCGCATCCTCCAGCACCATGTAGGCATCGTTCGAACCCAGTTCGAGCACGGTCTTCTTGAGCGCCTTGCCCGCTTCTTCAGCAATGTGCTTGCCCGCGCCGTCCGACCCGGTGAGCGTGACGCCGCGCACCTTCTCATGCGCGATGAGCTTGTCCGACAGGTCGTGGTCGATCACCAGTACGGTGAACAGGTTTTCGGGCAAGCCGCCCTTCTTGAAGATCTCCGCGATCTTGAGGCCGCTGCCGGTGCAGTTGGCCGCGTGCTTCAGCAGCACGCCATTGCCGGTCATCAGGTTGGCGATGGCGTAGCGGATCACCTGGTAGGCGGGGAAGTTCCACGGCTGGATGCCGTAGACCACGCCGATCGGCGAAAAGGTGACGATGCCGCGCCCGGCATTATTGGGGTCGCGCTTGACGTCGGCGAGCTCGTTGGGTCCATTGGCGGCGGTGTAGTCGCAGATGGCCGCACACAGCTCGACCTCGTCGCGGCTGTCCTTGAGCAGCTTGCCGACCTCGGCGGTCATAAGCTGGGCCAGCTCTTCCTTGTTGTCGCGCAGCGCCTTGCCGAGACCTTTGATCACTTCGGCGCGCTCTTCGAGGCTGCGCAGTTTCCACTGCGAAAAAGCCTCGTGGCAGGCATCGACTTTGGCGAAGGCCTCGTCGCTGGAGAGGTGCGTGTAGCTGTCGATCTGCTCACCGGTGGCGGGGTTGATGGTGGTAACCTGATTCATGGGGGGACTTTCATTTGGGGTTCCCCTTTTCAAGTCGCGCGACAGGGTGACGTTCCCGGTGCCGACGATTGAATGTCGGCCAGCTTTCGTTGCAATTGAGAGGCGCTCGCATTAAGTGGCCGGGTATGAGCACCAGACCTGAGCCACGTGAACTGACCGTCCTCCACCGCAACCGGATTACGCCCTCACTCCAGCGAATCACCCTTGGTGGGCCTGGGCTGGCGGGGTTTCCTGCAGGGCAGGAGGGTGGCTATCTCAAACTGTTTCTTGGCGAAGATGCCAAGGGCAAGCCGATCGTAAGGACTTACACGATCCGCCATCAGCGCGAGGGAGAGCTGGATATCGACTTCGCGCTGCATGGCGACGACTCGGCAGGTCCGGCGACGAAGTGGTCGCTCTCGGCAGAACCGGGCGAAACCATCAAGGTCGGCGGGCCCGGCGCGGCCAAGCCGCTGCCCGAGGCGCATGATTTCTACCTGATCGCTGGCGACATGACCGCGCTGCCAGCGATCTCGGTCAACCTTGCCGCACTTGCCGATGACGCGCGCGGGGTCGCGGTGATCGAGATCCAGAACGATGCGGACAGGGTCGAGCTGGATAAGCCCGATGCCATTGAGGTCCGCTGGCTGGTCAATCGGGAGCCGGGCAGCCAGCTCGATCTGCTGGTCGACGAACTACGCGGTGTCGCGCTGCCGCAGGAGAGAATCGCCGCATGGGCCGCGTGCGAGTTTGCCTCCATGCGCAACCTGCGTGCCTTTCTGCGAGACGAACTGCAGCTGCGCGGCACCTCGCTCTACATTTCCAGCTACTGGAAGGCCGGGTTGGTCGAGGACGAACACAAGGTCGCGAAGCGCGAGGATGCGGACGCCCAGACGGTCTAGTCACCACGCGCCCACCCTTTTTCGGCAGGCTCAAGCGTGCCGAGGAAATCCTCCGCGCTTTCCAGATAGGCCGCCTGCTTGTCCTCGCCCATGCGATCCCAGTTCGAATAGATCCGCCCGATGCGGTGATTGCTCTCCAGCTTGTCGCGGTGGCGGTGCATGAAATGCCAGTAGAGCGAATTGAACGGGCACGCGCCTTCGCCGGTTTTCTTCGACACCGAATAAGCGCAGTCGGAGCAATAATTGCTCATCTTGTTGATGTAGTTTCCGCTGGCCGCGTAGGGTTTGCTCGCGAGCTTGCCGCCATCGGCATAGAGGATCATCGCGGCCACATTGGGCAGCTCGACCCATTCGTAGGCGTCGGCGTAAACGACCAGATACCAGTCCTGCACCTCGCGCGGGTTTATCCCCGCGGTGAGGCAGAAGTTCCCGAGCACCATCAGCCGCTGGATGTGATGCGCGTGGGCATTGTCGCGGGTCGAGCGGATGCAGTCGGCGAGGCAGCGCATCTCGGTCTCGCCGGTCCAGAAGAATTCGGGCAGCGCGCGCTGGGCGTTGAGCGCGTTGGCGCTCTGGAGGTCCGGCATGTGCAGCCAGTAGAAGCCGCGTACATATTCGCGCCAGCCGATCAGCTGGCGGATGAACCCCTCGACACTGTTGAGCGGTGCCTTGCCGTTCTTGTACGCCTGCTGAGCACGCCGGCAGAGCTCCAGCGGATCGAGCAGGCCGAGATTGATGCTGGTCGAGAACATCGAGTGAAACAGGTCGTCCTGTCCATGGACCATCGCGTCCTGATAGGGGCCGAAGCATTCGATCCGTTCCGCGAAGAAAGCCTCGGCGGCTTCCTCCGCCTGTTCGCGCGTCACCGGCCAGGCAAAGCTGTCGAGCGAACCGAAGTGGTCGGCGAACCTGCCCTCGACCAGCTCAATCACTTCGCGCGTGATGTCGTCGGGCTCGAACAGCGTCCGTTGTGGCGCGGATAGCCCTTCCTTGGGCGGCTTGCGGTTCTCGCTGTCGTAATTCCACTCGCCACCCTCGGGCTTGCCGTCATTCATCAGCAACCCGGTCTTCTTGCGCATCTCGCGGTAGAAGAATTCCATTCGTAAAGTGTCGCGGTTCTCGGCCCACTCGCGAAATTCGGCGATCGCGCATAGGAATCGGTCGTCCGGCAGAATCTCGACCTCGCAATCGAACTTGTCGGGCCATTCCTCGAGTCGCTGCTGCACGCGCCACTCGCCCGCCTCGACAACGTGGATCGCACGTGGATCGTGGCGTTCCACCGCGCGGGCGACCTCACCGGTGAAGCTGCCCGCATTGTCCGGGTCGGTCAGCTCGACATAGTCGACGCGCCACCCCGAATCGCGCAGCTCGGCTGCGAAGTGACGCATGGCGGAGAAGATCAGCGCGATCTTCTGCTTGTGGTGGCGCACGTAGGTCACCTCGTCCCACACCTCCATCATCAGGATGACGGTGTCGTCCTTCGTGCGGCCCCGAATCGACGCGAGATCGCGGGTCAGCTGGTCGCCCAGGATCGGGACGAGCACGGGGCGTTCGGCGTGGGAGGGCATCAACGGTTAATCGGTGGCGAGGAGCAGCGTTCCGGCCTCTGCGGGATGGGGCCGCGCGGATGTGCATTCACGGCCCTATTCGTCTCCTGTGCTCTCGTCCTTTTCCTCCGACGGCTCGAAGCGGATCGAGGCGCTCCCTCCGTTGTCGCGCGCCTTGGTGAGCGCTTCGATCACCGCTTTCGCCCCGCGATCCCCGTGCGGATTGTTCGCCAGCACCTTCAGGAGGAAGATCGCATCATCATAGCGCCCCTCACGCGCAAGCTGGGTGGCGTAGGCGAATCGCACTTCCGCAGCTTCGGGCGCTAGCGAGAACGCCATCTTCAGCGCATCGGTCATTTGCGGATGGCTGGTGCCTTCGCGCAGAAAGCTGTTGGCGAAGTCGTATAGCGCGAGCGGGTCGCCCGGATCGAGCCGGTTGGCCTTGCCGATATATTCGCGGGCTGCCGCCCAGTTGGCAGGGTCAGGATCGTCCGCATGGTCGAAAGGTTCGAGCAGCAGCCTGCCCTTGAGGAGGTTCGCTCTTACATGGTTGCCGTCGAGCGCGAGCGCCCGGTCGACCGCGGCCTCGGCCGCGCTGAAGTCGTAACCGGCCTCCTCCTTGTGGTTGAGTGCGAATTCGATCTCGGCGAGCTGGTACCAACTCTCGGCTGTTCCTTCGCCCCGTTCCGCGAGGCTGCGAAGCTTGTCGCGCGTTGCTTCGGGCTCGTACCGGGCGATCCTTTCCAGGGTCAGTTCGACAAGTTCGCCCTCGTACGGCGACAGATCGGTGATCCGAATGTCCTGGGCGTAGGCGAGCGGAAGGTCGGACTTCGAATAGCCCATCGATCCCCGCACGTAGCGGCGCAAGTTGCTCTCCAGTTCGGCCAGATCGCCGAAGTGCTTGCGCGCCGCCTCAAGGTTCTCGGTCCCGCTATTGATCTCGCGCAGGTAGGCCTGAATCTGGTCGCCGCGCTTTTTCGGGTCCGAATAGAGCATGTGAGTCAACGCCCACGACCAGCCGTAGAAAGCGCCACCGTCACGGATCTCGGAGACGTCGGAGGTCAGCAGCGCCTCGATCGGAATCTTCTGCCCGTTGTTGACCGAATAGGCTCGGTCCTTCTGGGGGTAGCCGAAGACCCACTCTCCGTTCGATTTGAATTCGGCCGTCGAGACATATTCGGCGAAGCCTTCCACGAACCAAGCGGGAGCGGGAATGCCGAAATTGTTGAACATGAAGTGATGTGCATATTCGTGAAACAGCGTGCGAAGGCCCCGGTCGTTCGCTTCTCGGTTGCTCACCGCGTAGCTGCCCTCGACCCGCGGGGAATAGAAGCCCGCGATGTTGCGACCGCGCAGATCCTCCACCTGGCCCATAGAACGCAGCAGGTAGATGCGCAGTCGGGTCGGTTGTTCGCCTGCCGGTCGACCGAACACCAGTCTGAGGAGAGCGTCGAACTTTTCCAGCTGGATCGCGTAATCCTCCAGCTGGCTGGTGCTGCCATCCGAATAGATGACGAAGTGGGGCGTTTCGGCCCTCTTCCAGTCCCCCGCGCTGGCAGGCGCCGCCATCGCCAGCGCCATCAGCAGCGCACACAGGCCCGCGACCCAATTCTTCATATCGACCCCCCGAAATGTCCTCTGGCGTCATCCTAACGGCTTGAAAGCGAGGGGCAAGATTCGCGTGGGCGCTAGACGAAACTGTACGGATCGATGTCGATCCCCACGCGCACCCCGCGCGGCAGGTCGAGCGGGGCGAGCCAGTCGCGGATCGCGTCCTGCAAGGCGGCGGTGCGCTTTGCATTGATCAGCAGGCGGTAGCGGTATCGCCCGCGCAGCTGCGCGAGCGGGGCGGGCGCGGGGCCCAGGATAATGATGTCGTCCAGCCGGGGGCGCGCATCGCCGATCCGTGCGGCGGCAGCGCGCGCTTCCCGGTCGTCCTCGCTCGACACGATGATCGCCGCCCAGCGACCGAAGGGCGGAGCATTGGCGTGGCGGCGCGCTTCAAGCTCGGCGGCGTAGAAGGCATCGCGGTCACCCCCCGCCAGCGCGGCGATCACCGGCGCTTCCGGGTGGCGCGTCTGGATCAGCACTTCGCCCGGCTTAGAGGCGCGGCCCGCGCGCCCCGCGACCTGCGCGATCTGCTGATAGACGCGCTCGGCCGCGCGCAGGTCGCCGCCCTCCAGCCCAAGGTCCGCGTCGACCACGCCCACGAGCGTGAGGTTGGGGAAGTGAAAGCCCTTGGTGACCAGCTGCGTGCCCACGATCACGTCGATCGCGCCGCTTTCCGCCATCGCGACGAACTCGGCGGCGCGTTGCGGAGTGTTGAGTGTGTCCGAGGTGGCGACTGCGATGCGTGCCTCGGGCGCGATCTCGCGAACCTCGTCCGCCACCCGCTCGACACCCGGGCCGCAGGGGACAAGGCTGTCCTTCTCGCCGCATTCGGGGCAGGCTTCGGGGGTCGGCTCCTCGTGCCCGCAATGATGGCAGGCGAGGCGGTGCGAGAAGCGATGTTCGACCAGCCATGCGCTGCATTGCTTGCACTGGAACCGATATCCGCAATTGCGGCACAAAGTCAGCGGCGCATAGCCGCGCCGATTGAGGAACAGCAGCGTCTGCTCGCCGCGCTCCATCCGCGCCAACAGCTCGCGGGTAAGTGTCGGGGCGAGCCAGCGACCGCGCTCGGGCGGCTCCTCGGTCAGGTCGAGCAGGCGGATCGTGGGCAGCGAGGCCCCACCGAAGCGGCTGGGCAGGTCGAGCTTTCGGTACGTGCCCGTCTCCGCCATGTGCAGGCTTTCGAGCGCGGGAGTGGCCGATGCCAGCACCACCGGGATCCGCTCGAAATGCCCCCGCATCACCGCGACATCGCGCGCGTTGTAGCGTACGCCATCGTCCTGCTTGAAGCTGATCTCGTGCGCCTCGTCGACCACGATCAGGCCGAGATTTGCATAAGGCAGGAACAGCGCGGAGCGTGCGCCGACCACCACCTGTGCGCCGTTATCCTCCGGTGCGCGCGCGATGGCGCGCCAGGCCCGGCGGCGTTCCGAGGACTTGAGCGAGGAGTGCCACAGCACCGGAGTGACGCCGAAGCGGTCCTCGAACCGGCGCAGGAAATTTTCGGTCAGGGCGATTTCCGGGAGCAGCACCAGCACCTGTCTGCCAGCGCGTATCGCGGCGGCGACGGGTTCGAAATAGGTCTCGGTCTTGCCCGATCCAGTCACCCCGTCGAGCAGGATCGGCGCAAAGTCCTCCGCTTCGACCGCCTTGACCAGTTCGTCGGCGACTTCTGCCTGCTGCGGCGAAAGCACCGGTTCGGCATAGTCGGACTGCGCGCGGGGGTAAGGGCGGTCCGCGTCGACCTCTTCGGCTTCGAGCACGCCCTGGCTCACCAGCCCGCGCAATACGCCGTCCGAGACGCCTGCGATCGCGGCGAGTTCGCGGATCGTGCCCTGCCGGTCGACCAGCTTTTCCAGCGCCTGCTTGCGCTGCGGGGTCATCCGGTCGGGCTGCGTGTCGGTCAGGCGGTATTCGGTGACGGTGACGCCGCCCTTCAGCGCGCCCCCGCTGGCCAGCACCATCCGCGCGACCGAGGACATCGGGGCGCAGTAATAGTCGGCGGTCCACTCGATCAGGCGGCGCAGTTGTGCGTGTAATGGGCGCACCGGCAGGACCGACAGGATCGGGCGCAGCTTCGCGTCGGGCACCGACTCGCCGGGAAGGCGTTCTTCCTCCCATACGATGCCGGTGACCTGGCGCGGGCCTAGCGGGGCGACCACGACGCTGCCATGCTCGACCGCCATGCCATCGGGCACGCGGTAATCGAGTACGCCGAGCGCGGCGTTGAGGACGAGGAGGCGGATACGGCGCATGGGTCGTCCGCCAATATGGGTGCTGGGGCTCCCGCGCCACAAGCATGGAAGGTGAGACGATGACCGGAATTCTGGAAAATGGCCTGAACCGGCGCAGCCTGCTGGGTGCTATCGGTGCCGGGGCGGGCGCGATGCTGCTGGGCGGCTGCGCCACCTACGAGGGCCGTGTGACCAACGTGATCGAGCGGTTGCTGCTGCTGTCCAGCCAGCGCGCCTTCGCCCGGCTGACCGCGCCGGGCGGCTTCTGGGACCAGCAGATCGCGCGGGCCGGACTCGCCGATTTTCTCGGTGCGCGCGGCAACGTGCTTGCCGGGATTCTCACCTCGGGTCTGGTCAAATCGCGGCTGGAGCGTGAGTTTGCAGGCTTCGCGGTCGAGGCGAGCGAGCGCGCCGCGCCGGTCATCTATGATTCGATTCAGCTGATCGGGGTCGAAAACACGATCGGGCTGATCACTGGCGGGCCGACCGCTGCAACAAGCTATCTGCGCGCGGACCTCGGCCCCCGCCTGGTCGATGCGATGGTGCCCGAACTGGGCGACGCGATGCGGCTGGCGCGCGATCCTGTGATCGGCCAGCTGGTCTCGGCGCTGGCCGGGGTCGATGTCGGCGGCGTGGCGACGCGGCTCGCAAACGAGATCGACGACACCGTGTGGGCCGAGATCGGGCGCGAGGAGGCCGCGATCCGCTCCGATCCGCGCAGCACCAATGATCCGGTGCTGATTGGCGCGCTCGGCCTCGCCGGGAGGCGCTGAGGCGAGAGGGGGCGCTAGAAGAGGTAGGCCGCGCTCAGCTGGGGCACGTGGGTATAGGTGTCGCCGCCCGGCCGCGGGCGCAGTTGCAGCAGGTAGCCGCCGCTCACCTCGAAGCGGTCCGCCACGCGGTAGGTCAGGCCGGCGGCGAAGCGCAGCTGGTCGACCCGCTCCGGCCCGTCATCATCGCGCGAGCGCAGCTGATACAGCAGTTCCGCCGATGCGCTTGCCTTCAGCCTGGGCGCGATGGTGTCGCTCAGCTGCACGCGCTGGCGCAGGCGCAGTGCAATCCGGTCCGAGTCGTCATAGAAGCGTTCCTCGATCCGGGTGCGCAGAGACAGGATGCCGGTCGAATAGCCGAGCTGCTGATACGGGCGAATCTCGGTAAAGCCGTCGATATCGTGAATCTCGACCCCGCCGCCCAGCGAAAAGCCATCGCCGATCTCGTGGTCGACCACCGCGCCGACGATATATTCGTCGGGCCCGGTCTTGCGCCTTTGTTCCACTTCCAGTTTCAGGCTGGTGCCCTCGGCGATATCGCCCTTGACCGCCAGCTCGATCCAGAATTCGCTTTCGTCTGCCAGTGCCGCGCTCGGTTGCAAAAGCAGGGTTGCGGCGGCAAGTGGGAGCGCGCGCGCCGCAAGATTTACTGATCGCATCGAGAATCCTTGAACCGGGTTCGAGTGTGACGCTTCCATGACAGGTATGTGACCAAAATGAAATTCTTCGCCGACACCGCAGACATCGCCGATATCCGCGACCTGGCCGAAACGGGCCTGATCGACGGGGTTACGACCAACCCCTCGCTGATCCACAAATCGGGCCGCGACTTCATCGAGGTGACGAAGGAAATCTGCGGCATCGTGGATGGTCCGGTCAGCGCGGAAGTGGTCGCGCTGGACCACGAAACCATGATGAAAGAGGCCGAAAAGCTTCGCAAGATCGCCGACAATGTCTGCATCAAGGTGCCGCTGACGCTGGACGGGCTGAAGACCTGCCGCGCGCTGACCGACGATGGCACCATGGTCAACGTGACGCTGTGTTTCTCCGCCAATCAGGCGCT
The DNA here is from genome assembly GCA_963972905.1 of uncultured Erythrobacteraceae bacterium. Taxonomy (GTDB): domain Bacteria; phylum Pseudomonadota; class Alphaproteobacteria; order Sphingomonadales; family Sphingomonadaceae; genus Alteriqipengyuania. The sequence continues at coordinate 11,303 of CAXAXQ010000033.1, read as the reverse complement.
GCTCGCGGCGAAGGCCGGTGCAACCTTCGTCTCGCCCTTCGTTGGTCGCCACGACGACAACGGCTTTGACGGGATGCAGCTGATCGAGGATATCCGGCTGATCTACGACAATTACGCGTTCGAAACCGAAATCCTCGTCGCCAGTGTGCGCCATGCCACCCACGTGCTCGAAGCCGCCAAGATCGGTGCCGACGTGATGACCGCGCCGCCCAAGGTGATCCGCGGACTCGTCAACCACGTGCTGACCGACCAGGGCATCGAAGGCTTCCTGAAGGACTGGCAGTCGACCGGTCAGAGCATTCTCTAAGCGGGCTTTGACTTGAGCGAAGAAACCCCCCTCGACCGTTTCAAACGCGCGCTGACCGGCGGCGCGCGGGCTATCGCGCGCGAGCCCGAGGTGGAAGTCGCGTGGAGCGCGGACCGCCCCGGGGCGGCGGGCAAGAACTTCCGCGTGCCGCTCCCCGGTCGCCAGTTGCCGCCCGAACAAGCCGCCGAAGCGCGCGGTTTTGCCGACAGTTTCGCGCTCAAGATCCGCCTGCACGATAACGCGCTTCACGATTCGGGTGCGCCGGGCGATCCGGTGGCGCGTGCGGTATACGACGCGGTCGAGCAGGTCCGCTACGAGGCGCTGGGCGCGCAAGGTTTTGCGGGCGTCGGTGAAAACCTTGCCGCCGCGACCGAGCTGCGCGCCGCCAGCGACCCGATCGCACGCGCCACCGAGGCGCGTGACGTGCCGCTCTCCACCGCCGTATCGCTGATGATGCGCGAAGCGCTGACCGGCAAGCCGATCCCCAAGCGCGCGCAGAAGGGCGTCGATCTGGTCCGCAAGTTCGTGGAGGAGCGCACCGGCGGCGATTTCTCCTCGCTGGCCGACAAGCTCGACGATCAGAAAGCCTTTCAGGACCTGTCGATCGAGATGCTCCGCCAGCTCGACCTGATCGAAGGCGCGGATACCTCACCCGACGATGCGGACGAGGAAGGCGACGACGAAGACGGCGAAACGCCCGAGGACGATACCGACGAGGAAGACGGCGGCGATCAGTCGCCTCAGCAAAGCCCCGACGCGGCCTCCGAAATGGCCGAAGGCGATGCCGACGACGATGGCGAGGGCGAGCTTTCCGAAGAGGAAGGCGACAGCGACGATGCAGGGGACGACGGCGAAGAGGGCATGATGCCCGTGCGCCCGAACCGCCACTGGACCGACATCCCCGAGGATTTCGACTACCAGGTCTATAGCCGCAAGTTCGACGAGGAAATCGCCGCGACCGAGCTGTGCGATGCCGACGAGCTGGATCGCCTGCGCGCCTATCTCGACAGCCAGCTCACCGGCTTGCAGCATGTCGTCACCCGGCTCGCCAACCGCCTCCAGCGCCGCTTGATGGCGCAGCAAAGCCGCAGCTGGGATTTCGACCAGGAAGAAGGCATGCTCGACGCCGCGCGGCTCGCCCGCGTGGTCATCAGCCCCGGCCATTCCCTCTCGTACAAGCGCGAGCGGGAGACCGAGTTCAAGGACACTGTCGTCACCCTGCTGATCGACAATTCGGGCTCGATGCGCGGGCGGCCGATCTCGATCGCCGCGATCAGCGCGGATATCATCGCGCGCACGCTGGAGCGGTGCGGGGTGAAGACCGAGATCCTCGGCTTCACCACCCGCGCGTGGAAGGGCGGCCACACGCGCGAAAAATGGCTCGCCGATGGCAAGCCGCAGCAGCCGGGCCGCCTCAACGACCTGCGCCATATCGTCTACAAGCAGGCCGACGAGCCCTGGCGCCGCGCGCGCCGCAACCTCGGCCTGATGATGCGCGAAGGCCTGCTGAAAGAGAATATCGACGGCGAGGCGCTGCTATGGGCGCACACCCGCCTGCTCGCCCGTCCCGAAGATCGCCGCATTCTGATGGTCATCTCCGACGGCGCGCCGGTCGACGATTCCACCCTGTCGGTAAACCGCGCAGGTTACCTCGAAGCGCACCTGCGCAAGACGATCGAATGGATCGAGAAAGCCAGCCCCGTGCAACTGGTCGCCATCGGCATCGGCCACGACGTGACCCGCTACTACAAGCGCGCGGTGACGATCATGGATGTCGAGCAGCTCGGCGGCACGATGATCGGCCAGATGGCGGATCTGTTCGAGGTTGAGGGGTGAGGTGAAAGATCGAGACCAAGGCTTGCTGGCGCTCTATTGTGTTTTCGCGGGCGGGGTTCTCGGTTTCGTTCTTGCTCATGCGTTTAAACTTCCGAGCCTTTGCTCGGCGCAAGACGTCAGCTGCACTCGAGATTGGGTTTCTGCACTAAGTGGCTGGGCGGCGGGAATTGCTGCGCTCATAGCGGCAGCATGGACCGTTCGCGTTCTGTCTAAGCAAATCCGGCAAGGACGCGAGCAGCATGCCGAGCTGATGAAATTCCAAGCCCACGAGCGGCTTTTGCTCGTCCAACAGGTGGGCAGACTAGCCAGCATGGCTCATGGAACGATAGTTCAGATTTTTCACGAGTTTCACGACGAAGCGATTGAGCGATCAAATGCCAAATTGCCTATGTATCTCAACGGCGCGAGGTTTGTGGTTGCTGAACTTGCCAAGAGCGATTTCGCTTCAAAGCGTGCTCAGGCACAAGGAAACCTACCTTCAAGTCCGGCTCGAGCAGAAGTGGCATTGCCCGAGTTCATTACCATCTGCCAAGCCCTATTGAGTGTGAACGGGGGGTCGCTTTCAGATGAGGAGAGGGCGAACGCTCTGCGAGGTGCAAGCACCCACCTCATGCTCGCCTACGAGGATCTAAAAGATCTCCAGAGAGACATGATGGCTTTTCAACGGCGTTGGCTACACCTGTCCGCGTGAAGCGATCGGTGCTTAACACCATCATACAAAACGGTGCTGACGGCATAACCGCCTTCATCTCGACCGCCCCCGCAACCAGCTCCGGCACACGTTCCTCGCGCCGATCCAGCACCGCCGCCTTGAACCGCTCCCACGGGAACAGGCTCCCCGGATCGCTGCGGCGTGCAGGATCAAGCATGGCGTGGCTCACCACGTGGCGCAAGTTGGGGTATTTGGCCCAGGCATAGCGGACCAGTTGCGCGGTTGCCTCGACCTGCCAGTCGGAGAATGCGTCCGAGCGGACCTGCCGGTTGACCACCTCGACGCCGAGCGACCAGTGGTTGATCCGCCCGCGCCCGTCCCACAGCATTGAGTTACAGCAGGCATTGCGCACGTGCCATGCCGCGCGCGCCTCGTGGCAGGTGGCCCACACGAATTGCCCGTGCTGCGGCTCGTCCTCATCGGGCACCAGCCAGTGGAAGCTGGCGCGCCGGTCGAAGATCACGCTCGCCGCGCCTGCCGAGCTGCCGCCCGCCGTCGCGTGGATCACGATCGCGCGCACGCCGAGGATCGCGTCGTAAATGCGCGCGCTCGACGCTTTGAGCGCGGCATCGCGGATGCCGGGCCACCAGCGTTCCTCCAGCGGAGCGAAGGCGGGCCGCGCGGTGGGATCGAGATCGAAATGGTAGGTGCTGGGGTCGCCCATAATGGTTCTCGCTGAAGAGTCGCAGGGCGAATTCAGCTAGAGGGCGATTTTCAAGTAGGACAGCGTGGATTTGATAGAGGCGGGTTGGCGCGTGGCCGTCCAAGCGCTAGCCCGGACGCCATGAGCGATGCCCCCATATCCGTTAGCCAAGCCGTCACCTCGCGCCGTTCGGTGCGCGCTTTCCTCGATACGCCTGTGCCTCTCGATACGATCCGGCAGGTCATGGACACCGCGCGCTGGGCGCCCTCGGGCTGCAATTATCAGCCGTGGGAAGCGACGATCCTGACCGGCGAGCCGCTGGCGGACCTGCGCGAAAAGCTGCGCGGCTCTGAAATGAGGCAGCCGGATTATGACTGGGACGCGCCCAAGCAGGAGGACCGCTACAAGCACCGCCTCTACGAACTCTCCGCCAGCATGTTCGAATCGCTGGGTATCGAGCGTGAGGACAAGGCGGGGCGGGCGGCTGCGATGGGCCGCAACGTGGTCAGCTTCGGCGCGCCGGTGCTCCTCCTGTGCTATTTCCCGCGGCTGATGAAAGAGGCGCAGTGGTCCGACACGGGCATGTGGTTGCAGACGATCATGCTGCTGCTGCGCGAGCAGGGGCTCGATTCCTGCCCGCAGGAATTCATGGCCTACTACGCCGATCCGATCATGGAGCACATCGGCGTGAGCACGCAAACGCATCGCTTCTTCTGCGGCATGGGCATTGGCTACCGCGACCCCGACGCTCCGGTGAACACCTTCGATCGTAACCGCGTGCCGCTGGAAGAGCATGTCCGGTTCGAGGGCTTCGAATAAGGCCGCACGCATCATGAGCCCGCGCCATCTCGTCGCCCTGCTGCTCGCCCTGTCGGCGATCAACCTCGCGCTGATGATCCCCGGTGGCTTCGTCGAAACGCGTGATTTCAGCGCCTATCCGGCGATCGTGCTGGCAGGCTTCAACATCTTCCTGACCGTGCTCGGCCTCGGCTCGCTGGTGCTCGCATGGCTGACCTGGCGCGGCGGCGTGCGGCGGGGGTGGAGCATGGCGGCGGCGATCGGCTTTGCCGCGACCTATCTGCTCGACCTGTTCGCCATCTTTCCGGTCACGCTGGTGCCTATGTCGTCGCTGCTCGAAACGCTCGAATGGCTGGGCACCGGGCTGGCGGTGCTGCTCGGTGTTGCGGTGCTGGCGGCTGGTAGGGGTGAGGGCGACGCGAAAGGTGCGGCGATCCCCCGCGGGCTGGGGTTGGTGCTGGCAATTGCGGGTATCGGCATCGTGGTCTTCGCCACGATTGCCGCGATGGGCGGCTGACAGGCGGAACCGTACTCCGCGCCTGGCGCTTGAGCAGATGCACATCAGAGGAGCGAGCATGCGTAAAATGGGCTGGATTTCGACGATGGCGGCTGTTGCTGCGCTGTCTGCCTGCAATGCGCCCGACACGGCCACTCCCAAGCAGGAGTCGACCGCCGCGCAGCCCTCCGACACGGTGCCGGTGATCGAACCCAAGGGCCCGAGCGAGACCACTCCCGCTCCGCAGCCCAGCGCCAGCGAGGATGGCCGCCCACCGCTCGACAATAGTGCGGCGCAGGCCAAGCCCGGATCGTGCCTGACTGATCTGGGGCGCGAGAAGGCGGAGAAGCTGTCGGAGCAGTGCTACGCCATGTCGCCCGCCACGCGCCCGGCGTGCAATGTCCAGAATTCGTGCGAGACAATCCGCAAGGAGCTCAAGCGCGGCTGCGAGTTTGGCGATACGTCGGAAAATCCGGCCTATTGCAGCGAGGTCTAGCTCCGCTCGTCCTCGGGCACTTGCCGCACGATATCGGGGTCGCGCCAGATCATCACGCCCATGGTGACGAACCAGCCCAGCTTGCCGAGCGCCAGCGCGCGTTCGTAAAGCCCATCCCACGCGGTCGGGACGACGAACAGGAACGGCGCGGCCAGCGCCCACACCACGCCGCCGGTATACAGCGCGATGCCCAGCCGCCGGTCGATCTCGTAGAACTGTCCGGCAGTCAGCAGCACGGTCAGCGGGAAGGCGACGCCCATCAGGTAGACCAGCTTGTAATGGATCTGCGTACCTTCGCCGGTCGAGTAAGCCTCGTATGCCGCGATCAGCGTGTAATCGACCGCCAGCACCACCAGCAGGATCGTGCCCAGCCGCCAGTCCCACCGAGACACGCGCCAGCGGATCAACCCCACCATGACTGCGAGCACGCCGACCACAAAGGCATAGATGCCGAGGTCGGAGAGGATGTCCCACGGTCCCGCCGCGAGGTTGCTGATCGTGTCGCTGGCGAGGCCGATCCGGTCCGACAGGCTCGCGCCCAGCAGGTCGCACGCGACCGCGATCGCGCAGCCCGCGATGGCCACGCCGCCCAGCGTGCGCGAAAGAATGTCGGTGCCTGAATCCTTGCTGATATGAGTCCTCCGGTGTTGCGCAGCCGCTCTGCTTGGCGCATTTGCGCGGGCTATGACCGATGCGCCGCAACTCAAGCTGTTCAACAGCCTCAACCGCACACTCGAACCCTTCGTTCCGATCCACGAGGGGGAGGCGCGCGTCTACACCTGCGGGCCGACGGTCTATAACTACCCGCATATTGGCAATATGCGTGCCTATGTGTTCGCCGATGTGCTGGGGCGCACGCTCAGCTGGCGCGGCTACGACCTCACCCACATCATCAACATCACCGATGTCGGCCACCTGACCGATGACGGCGATGCGGGCGAGGACAAGCTGGAGAAAATGGCTGCCAAGCAGAAGCAGTCGATCTGGGATATTGCCGAGCATTACACGCAGGCCTTCAAGGCCGACGTAAAGGCGCTCAACATCCGCGAGCCCGCGCAGTGGTCGGTCGCGACCGATTACATCGACGAGATGATCGACTTCGCGCGGGCGATCGAAGCGAAGCACTGCTACCAGCTCGACAGCGGGCTCTATTTCGATGTCTCCACGGTCGAGGATTACGGGCGGCTGGCGCGCGCCGTGACGGAGGACGGAGAGGGCCGGATCGACACGGTCGATGGCAAGCGCAACCCGCAGGATTTTGCGATCTGGCGGGCCACGCCCGAAGGCGAGACGCGGCAGATGGAATGGGATTCGCCGTGGGGTCGCGGCGCGCCGGGCTGGCACCTCGAATGCTCGGTCATGGGCGGCAAGCTGCTCGGCTTCCCGTTCGACATCCACACCGGCGGGATCGACCACCGCGAGATCCACCACCCGAACGAGATCGCGCAGAACCAGGCTTTCTGCGGCTGCGGCGGGCTGGACGATGCCGCGCATTCGGGCGCGAAGGTCTGGATGCACAACAACTTCCTCGTCGATCGGACGGGAAAGATGAGCAAGTCGTCGGGCGAGTTCCTGCGCCTGCAACTGCTGATCGACAAGGGCTACCACCCGCTGGCGTATCGGATGATGTGCCTGCAGGCGCATTACCGCAGCGAGCTGGAGTTTTCGTGGGAGGGGTTGGGCGCGGCCCTGACGCGGTTGAAGCGGATGGTCATGGCAGCGGAACAGCTTAAGACCCGTCATGCCGAACTCGTTTCGGCATCCAGCGAGCCTTCCGCGCCGTGGGTGCAGGATGAGAGCTGGACCCTGAAACAAGTTCAGGGTGACGATTGGGGAAAGCTTGCACCGGCTCTCGGCAAGTTCGAGGCTGCGCAGGCCGATGACCTCAATACATCCATCGCCCTTACCGCGTTGGAAGAGGCGCTGACGATCAAGAAGGTCAATCCCGCTCAAAAGCTGCGCGCGATCGCCGCGATGGACGCCGTCCTCGGTCTCGACCTTCTGAACATCTCCCGCAAAGACCTGCGCATCCCTCCGAAGGACGCCGAGATCACCAAAGAGGAAATCGAGCAGGCCCTCGCCGACCGCAAGGCCGCGCGGGCTGAGAAGGACTTCGCCAAGTCCGACGCGATCCGCGACGATCTTGCCGCCAAGGGCGTCGAAGTGATGGACGGCGACCCGCTCGGCTGGGAATGGAAGCTGGGCTGACAATCCCCCTCCCGCTTGCGGGAGGGGTTAGGGGTGGGCACTATTACACCCGTGCCGAACTGGACCGACCGCGACACCACGCGCGCCCGCACATTGCGCAATACCGCCACACCCGCGGAGCGCGCCTTGTGGAAGCACCTCGCCAGGTCCCAACTCGGCGTGAAATTCAGCCGGCAAATGCCCGTCGGGCCATTCTTTGCCGATTTCCTGTGCCGCTCGCATGGGCTGATCGTCGAGGTGGACGGCCATTCCCACGATGTGCAGCCGACGCAGGACGAGGCCCGCGACGCATTCCTGCGGAGCGAAGGATATCGCGTTCTGCACTTTTCAAACGCGGATGTTCTCGGCAATGCTGACGGTGTGATCGAAACTATCCGCACCGCTCTCCACGAAGAGCCCACCCCCGGCCCCTCCCGCAAGCGGGAGGGGAGTGAATGACAACCGCCGTTCTTTCCTCGCTGATCCGTCCGCTGGTCGAGCCGCGCCTGCCCGACTGGGTCGAGCCGCTGTGGTTCTCCACCAAGGACGAGGCGCTGGAGCTGGCGCCGCGGGCCGAGATCGGGTGGTTCGATTTCAACGAGCCGGGGCCGATGTGCGAGGTTGTCAGTGCGGCGACCAACCTGAAGTGGCTCAACTCGATCTATGCCGGGCTCGAGTTCCTCCCGCTGGACCTGCTGGATCAGCGCGGCACCATCATCACCAATGGCGTGGGCATCAACGCGATCACCATCGCCGAATATGTCGTGATGCTGATGCTGACCCACGCCAAGGGTTATCGCGAAGTGGTCCGCGCGCAGGACCGGCACGAATGGTTGCAGGACAGCCCCGGCAAGCGCGAGCTGGCGGGGGAGCGGGTGCTGCTGCTGGGCCTCGGTGCGATCGGCAAGCTGGTGAAGACCCGGCTCGAAGCCTTCGACATGGAGGTTGTGCCCGTGCGCCGCTCGGGCGATGACGACGCGCTCAAGCCCGACGAATGGCGCGGGGAGCTGGGCGCGTTCGACTGGGTGGTGCTCGCGGTGCCCTCCACACCCGAAACGCACCACATGATCGGTGCGGACGAACTCGCGGCGATGAAGGCCAACGCCGTGCTGGTGAATATCGCGCGCGGCGATGTGGTCGATCAGGATGCGCTGGTCGAGGCTTTGCAGGCCAAGTGGATCGAGGCCGCGCTGCTCGACGTGACCGATCCCGAGCCGCTGCCCGAAGCCCATCCGTTGTGGAGCCTGCACAACGCACAGATCACCATGCACCTGTCGGGCAGGGCGCAGAGCAAGATGTTTCAGCGCAGCGCCGACCGTTTCATCGCAAACCTTGCCCGGTGGCAGGCGGGCGAACCGGTCGAGCCGTGCTTCGACCCCGCGCTGGGGTACTGAACGCTTCGCGAAACCGATCCGCGTCGCCGCCCGTATAGGTCGGGCACACCAGAAGGGGAGTGAGCGATGGCCGAGGGACAAGCGATCAAGACGAGCGATCTGTTCGTCCAATGCCTTGAGGCGGAAGGCGTCGAATATGTCTTCGGCGTTCCGGGCGAAGAGAACCTCGACCTGCTCGATTCCCTCTCGCGCTCCGACATCAAGCTGGTCCTGACCCGGCACGAGCAGGGCGCAGGCTTCATGGCCGCCACCTATGGCCGGCTGACCGGCAAGACGGCGGTGTGCCTGACCACGCTCGGCCCCGGTGCCACCAACGCGCTGACCGCAGTGGCCTACGCGCAGCTCGGCGGGATGCCGATGCTGACGATCACGGGTCAGAAGCCGATCAAGCATTCCAAGCAGGGGCGCTTCCAGATCCTCGATGTGGTCGCGATGATGCACCCGGTCACCAAGTTCGCGCACCAGCTGGCCAGCGGCGAGACGATGCCCGCGCGCGTGCGCGAGGCGGTGCGGCTGGCGCAGGAGGAGCGGCCCGGCGCAACCCATCTCGAACTGCCCGAGGATATCGCGGCGGAAGAAACCCATGGCGCGCCGCTCGCGCCGTCGATTGCTCGGCGCCCTTCGGCAGAGGCCAAGGCGGTACGGATTGCAGTCGACGCGGTCGAAAAGGCGAAGAAGCCGCTGCTGGTGATCGGCGCGGGCGCAAACCGCAACATGGCGAGCAAGATGCTCGGCGAATTCGTCGACAAGACCGGCATCCCCTTCGTCACCACGCAGATGGGCAAGGGCGTGCTGGACGAGGCGCGACCGCTGTTTCTCGGCTGCGCGGCACTGTCGTCCGGCGATTTCGTCCATCGCGCGATCGAGGAGGCGGACTGCATCCTTTCGATCGGGCACGACGTGATCGAGAAGCCGCCCTTCTTCATGCACCGCGACGACAAGCGCACCGTCATCCACGTGTCCTACAACTCGGCGGAAGTGGACCCGGTCTACTTCCCGCAGATCGAGGTGATCGGCGATATTGCCAACGCGATCTGGCAGATGAAGGAAGCGATCACTCCGCGCGAGGACTGGGATGCGGCATGCATGCTGCGCTACCGCAAGGCGGAGCTGGAGCATTCGCGCGGACTGATGGAGGACTGCCGCTTCCCGATCTTCCCGCCGTTTCTGGTCGCCGCGATCCGCGACGCCATGCCGCGCGACGGGGTGATCTGCCTCGACAACGGCATCTACAAGCTGTGGTTCGCGCGCAATTACATGGCGCACCTGCCCAACACGATCCTGCTCGACAATGCGCTGGCGAGCATGGGCGCCGGCCTGCCGAGCGCGATTGCCACCGCGCTGGTCCATCCGGATCGCAAGGTGATGGCGGTGTGCGGCGACGGCGGCCTGATGATGAGCGGGCAGGAGCTGGAGACGGCGGTGCGGCTGGGGGTCGACCTGACCGTGCTGATCCTGCGCGACGATGCCTATGGCATGATCCGCTGGAAGCAGAAGAACATGGGTCTCGCCGACTACGGCCTTACCTTCGGCAATCCCGATTTCGTCGCCTATGCGCAAAGCTTCGGCGCGAGCGGGCACCGCGCGGAAAGCGCGGAGCACCTCGAAGCGCTGCTGGCCGAGTGCCGCGATGCGGGCGGGGTGCATGTGATCGACTGCCCGGTCGACTATTCGGAGAACGATGCGCTGCTCAACCACGAGATCAAGGAACGCAGCGCGCAGCTTTGAGGTTGCCTTGGTAAAGGAGATTGCCCCGTGCCACAGCTCAAGGACACCTATCCCCTCTACCTCAAGAACGAGGCCGCGCAGCCCAACACCGACCTCGAGGTAACCGACAAGTATACCGGCGAAGTCGCCTTCCGCACCGCGCTGGCCACGCCCGAGATCATCGACGAGGCGATCGTCGGCACGGTCGAGGCGGCGAAGCCGATGGCGCAGCTTGCCAGCTACCAGCGGCAGGACGTGCTGATGCACTGCGTGAAGCGTTTCGAGGAGCGCTTCGACGAGCTTGCCTACGCGCTGTGCGTCGAAGCGGGCAAGCCGATCGGCGACAGCGAGGGCGAGGTGACCCGGCTGATCGACACCTTCCGCATCGCGGCCGAGGAAAGCGTGCGGCTGGGCGGCGAGGTCATGCCGCTCGACATCTCCGAACGCGCCAAGGGCTACCAGGCGATCTGGAAGCGCGTGCCGATCGGCCCGTGCAGCTTCATTTCGCCGTTCAACTTCCCGCTCAATCTCGCGGCGCACAAGATCGCGCCGGCGCTTGCCGTCGGCTGTCCCTTCATCGTCAAACCTGCGAGCAAGACCCCGCTGGGCGCGATCATCATTGGCGAAGTGCTGGCCGAGACCGACCTGCCCAAAGGCGCATTCTCCATCCTCCCCGCCAGCCGCGACGGGGCCGACCTGTTCACCGTGGACGAACGGCTCAAGCTGC
>CAXAXQ010000032.1:0-34701 GCA_963972905.1 uncultured Erythrobacteraceae bacterium | reverse complement strand
AGCGAATAGACGCCACATGCCTTTGCCCCTAAGGCCCAACTCCATGAGCGATACCGTTTCCTTCGGATACGAAGAAGTCAGCCCAGACGAGAAGACCGCGCGCGTTGGCGGCGTCTTTTCCAGCGTCGCCGCCAAGTACGACGTGATGAACGATGCGATGTCGGGCGGGATGCACCGCTTGTGGAAAGACCGCTTCGTGCGGCGGGTCAAACCGCAGCCGGGCGAGGCGATTCTCGACATGGCCGGCGGGACGGGGGACATCGCGTTCCGCATGGCCGATTGCGGTGCGGACGTGATCGTGTCCGACATCAACCAGGACATGCTCGACGTGGGCGTCGAGCGGGCGATGGAACGGGGCATCGATGGCCTGGTCTGGTCGTGCCAGAACGCCGAAGAGCTGACCTTCTCCAACCGGCAGTTCGATGCCTACACGATCGTGTTCGGGATCCGCAACGTGACCCACATCGACAAGGCGCTGGCCGAGGCGCACCGGGTGCTGAAACATGGCGGGCGGTTCTATTGCATGGAGTTCTCCAGCACCGACTGGCCCGGCTTCAAGGAGGTTTACGACCTCTACTCGCACCGCCTGATGCCGCTGATGGGCAAGCTGATCGCCGACGACGAGGAGAGCTATCGCTACCTCGCCGAATCGATCCGCCGGTTCCCGCGTCCGCCCGAGTTCGAGGCGATGATCAAGGCGGCAGGCTTTTCGCAGACCCGCGTCGAGACGATCCTCGGCGGGGCGGTGAACATTCATTCCGGCTGGAAAATCTGATCGCGTGACACGACCGTCTCGCCATATCTGGCGCCTGCTGAAATGGGGGCGGACCGCCGCGCGTCACGGCGCGCTGCGCGGGATCGAGAGCGATCCCAACACGCCCGCCCCGGTCAAGCGACTGGTAAAGCTCGCCCGGTTGGGCACCCGCCAGCCCGTGACCCCCGACTATGCGGGCGCATTCCGCGCGATCGGCCCCGCAGCGATCAAGCTGGGCCAGTCGCTCGCCACGCGGCCCGATCTGGTCGGTGACGAGGCGGCGCTAAACCTGCTGTCCTTGCAGGACAACCTGCCGCCGGTCCCGTTCGAGAGCCTGCGCCCGGTGATCGAATCGACCTTCGCCCAGCCGGTCGACGTGCTGTTTCGCGAGATCGACCCCAAGCCGGTCGGCGCTGCGTCGATCGCGCAGGTCCACCGCGCCATCACCACCGACGGGCGGCAGGTCGCGGTCAAGATGCTGCGCCCCGGGATCCGCGAGCAGTTCGCGCGCGACATCACGACCTATGAATGGGCCGCCGCGCATGTCGAGGCGATGGGCGGCGAGGCCGCGCGCCTGCGCCCGGCGCTGACCATCGCCAATTTCAAGCGCTGGACCAATACCGAGCTCGACCTGCGCCGCGAGGCCGCGGCGGCGAGCGAGCTGGCCGAGGCGATGAAGGGCTTTCCCGGCTATCGCATCCCGGCGGTCGACTGGGACCGGACCAATGGCCGCGTCCTGACGATCGAGTGGATCGACGGGATCAAGATGAGCGACCGCGAAGGGCTGATCGCGGCAGGGCACGATCTGGAGCAGCTCGCGGAGCGGCTGGTGCTCGCCTTTCTCACCCAGGCGATCAGCTACGGCTATTTCCATGCGGACATGCATCAGGGGAATCTGTTCGTCGAACCCGACGGCACGATCGCGGCGATCGATTTCGGGATCATGGGCCGGATCGACCGGCGCGCGCGGCAATGGCTCGCGGAGATTCTCTACGGTCTGACCACGGGCAATTACCGCCGCGTGGCGGAGATCCATTTCGAGGCGCAATACGTGCCCAGCCACCACTCGATCGGCGAATTCGCCACGGCCCTGCGCGCGGTGGGCGAGCCGATGCGGGGCAAGCCGGTGAGCGAGCTGTCGGTCGGCCAGATGCTCGACGGGCTGTTCGCGATCACCCGCGATTTCGACATGCAGACCCAGCCGCACTTGCTGCTGCTGCAAAAGACGATGGTGATGGTCGAGGGGATCGCGACCCAGCTCAACCCGAAGATCAACATGTGGGATGTGTCGGCACCTTTCGTGCGCAACTGGATTCGCGACGAGTTGGGCCCCGAGGCCGCGATTGCGGAGCGCTTGCGCGAGGATTTCGACACGCTGCAACGAATCCCCGGGCTGGTCCGCAGGCTGGAAGAGAAATATCCGCCCAAGGGCGGCGCGCCCGAACCCGCGCCGCTGCCCGAGATCGAGCTTATGTGGGACCGGCGCGTGCGTGAAAGCGGCCCCGGCTGGCTCGGCCAGGCGGCGCTGGTACTGGGCGGCGCGGGCCTGATGGCGGGCCTGTTCGCTCTGGGAGTGCTCGGCTGATGGCGGGGGCGGGCGGCATCAAGGTGCTGCTGGTGATCGGCGGCGGGATCGCGGCCTACAAGTCGTGCGAGCTGATCCGCCTGATCCGCAAGAACGGCGGCGAAGTGACTTGCGTGCTGACCGAGGGGGGCGCGCAGTTCGTCACCCCGATGACGCTGGCCGCGCTGTCCGAAAACCCCGTCCACACCACTTTGTGGGACCTCAAGAACGAAGTCGAGATGGGGCATATCCAGCTCAGCCGCGAGGCGGATCTGGTGGTGGTGTGCCCCGCGACCGCCAACATGCTGGCCAAGATGGCGGCTGGCATTGCGGACGATCTGGCGACCACGCTGCTGCTCGCGACCGACAAGCCTGTGATGTCGGTGCCCGCGATGAACGTGCGCATGTGGGGCCACGCGGCGGTGCAGGCCAATGTCGCGGCGCTGAGAGAAGCGGGCGTGATCGTGCTCGATCCCGACGAGGGGCCGATGGCCTGCGGCGAATACGGCGCGGGGCGCCTGCCCGAACCGCCCGCGATCTGGGATGCGATCGCGCGCTGGGCGGGGCGGGAGACGGACACCGAGGGCCGCGCGCGTGAGACGCAGGGCGGTCTCGGCGGGCTCATTGCATCGCTGATTGAACGCGGCGGCAGGAAGGCAGCTGCGCAGCCCGAGGCGCTGCTGGCGGAGAAGGGCACGGCCGCTGCACCAGCGCCGCCGCCAGACGATGGCGAAGCTCTCTACCATTTCGACGGCGCACCGCTGGCGGGCCGCCACGTGCTGGTGACTGCCGGGCCAACGCACGAGCCGATCGATCCGGTGCGCTACATCGCCAACCGCTCCAGCGGGAAGCAGGGCTTTGCGATTGCCGCCGCAGCAGCAGCGGCAGGCGCGCGGGTGACGCTGGTCGCGGGGCCGGTGGAGCTTGCCACGCCGCCCGGTGTCACGCGCATCGACGTGCAGACCGCGCGCGATATGGCCGAGGCGGTGCGCGAAAGCCTGCCTGCCGACATTGCGATCATGGCCGCTGCCGTTGCCGACTGGCGCACGCGCGATGTGGCCGACAGCAAGATGAAGAAGCGCGGCGCGGCTCCCCCCGCGCTGGAGCTGGCAGAGAACCCCGATATCCTCGCCACGCTGGGCGCTTCGGATGCCCGCCCCGGCCTGTTGATCGGCTTCGCGGCGGAGACCGACGATGTGGTCGCTAACGCGCAGGCCAAGCGCGCGCGCAAGAAGGCCGACTGGATTATCGCCAATGATGTGTCCGGCGGCGTGGGCCAGAGCGTGATGGGCGGGGCGCACAACACCATCCACCTTGTCACCGATGGGGACGTGGAGGACTGGCCGCAAATGCCCAAGGAAGAGGTCGCGATGCGGCTGGTCGAACGGATCGTGGATGCGCTGGAGAATGGCAATGACTGATACGGTCGGCGTGGCGATTCTGCGCCTCGAGCATGGCGAAGGCCTGCCGCTGCCCGTCTACGCCACCGATGGGGCGGCGGGGATGGATGTGTGCGCGGCGGAGGATGTCGATCTGGCCCCCGGCGCGCGCCATGCGGTGGCGACGGGCTTCGCGGTGGCGATTCCGCAAGGGTATGAGATCCAGGTCCGTCCGCGCTCCGGCCTCGCGTTCAAGCACGGCATCTGCGTGCCCAATGCGCCGGGGACGATCGATTCAGACTATCGCGGCGAACTGAAAGTGCTGCTGATCAACCACGGGGGCGAGAGTTTCGCAATCCGGCGCGGCGACCGCGTGGCGCAGCTGGTGCTCGCCCCCGTCACCCGCGCCGCCTTCACCGAGGTCGACGATCTGGATGAAACCGCACGCGGGGCAGGCGGCTTCGGCTCTACCGGCGGGCACGCCACGCTCTGATACGGAAAAGGCGGACCCCGCGGCCCGCCCTTTCCTGTCTTCCGTTCCTGTCCGGTTTTACTGCTCTTCAGGCTTGATCGAGATGCGCACGGTCTCGCCGGAATTGCCGGGGAAGCCGGTGAACATCGCATCGACAAGATTGGGCACCAGATATTGCAGATTGTCGCTGGGCGAGACGGCCTTGGCGGTGCCCTCGAACAGCCGCTCGCCGGTCCGGCGGTCGTCGATGTCGAGATCGATTTCGCTGGTATAGACGGTGTAGCTGTCGATCCGGCTGTTCGAAAGCCACGGATCGGAGAAGCCATAGCCCCAGTAGCCGCGCGGGACGAAGGCCCCGGAGCGGTAGCGATACCAGGGATCGTAGAAGGGATCGCGGAAGCCGGTCCCGGTCGAGCGGACCCGTTCGCGGCCGTTATCGACATCGTAGTCGAACCGCACGATCAGGTCGGCATTGGCGGGCGTGCCGGGGACGTAGCCCAGCCGGGCCATCTCGCCGTTCACCAGCTCGGCATACTGGCCGAACTCGATGCCGCCGGCGAGCGAGGGATCGTCCGCGACCACCGCGAAGGTCTGGCCCTGCGGCGCAGGCAGCTGTGCCTGGAAGCGAGAGACGTCGGCCTGGAAGCCGGTCGCACAGGCGGTCAGCCCGGCGCCGAGAATGCCCAGCGCGCCGACGGCAGCGAGAAAACGTGGTTTGATCATGGCAAGTGCCCCTGGGTGAGGGGAGGCGCTCCCTTGGGGATGCCCCCCGCATGACATTACGATTCACGTCTTAGACAGGTTCCCCTGAACCCTGCTTTAACCTGTTGAAGTCCTTAACTTTCCTCGGCTTAGTGCGATTTGCGATCAGCCACGGACCAGTCCGAGCGCCTCGTAGGTTGCAGCCAGCGTGGGCGCGGCGCGATCGCGAGCCCTGGCTGCACCGCGCGCGAGGATCGCATCGAGCGCTTCGCGATCTTCCAGCAACTGGTTGAACCGCGCCGAGATCGGCCGCAGCGTCTCGATCAGCACCTCGCCCAGCGCAGGCTTGAACGCGCCGAAGCCCTGCCCGCCATGCTCGGCCAGCACCGTATCCACGCTCCGGTCGGTGAGGGCGGCGTAGATCGTGACGAGGTTGAGCGCTTCGGCCCGGCCTTCCAGCCCGTCGCGCTCCGAAGGCAGCGGCTCGGGATCGGTCTTGGCCTTCTTGACCTTCTTCATCACCTCGTCCGGATCGTCGGACAGGTTGATCCGGCTCATGTCCGACGGGTCCGATTTGGACATCTTCTTGGTGCCATCGCGCAGGCTCATGATCCGCGCCGCGTCGGGCGGGGTGATCGGCTCGGGCAGGGTAAACAACGGGGCGTCTTCGTTGCAGAAGTCGTTGTTGAACTTCTGCGCGATGTCGCGCGCCAGCTCCAGGTGCTGCTTCTGGTCGTCGCCCACGGGCACGTGGGTCGCCTGGTGGACCAGCACGTCTGCGGCCTGCAGCACCGGATAGGTGAACAGCGCGACGGATGCGCCTTCGCGGTTCTTGCCCGCCTTGTCCTTCCACTGCGTCATTCGGTTCAGCCAGCCCATCCGCGCGGTGCCGTTGAGCAGCCATTGCAGCTCTGCGTGCTGGGGGACCTGCGCCTGATTGAACAGGATCGAGCGATCGGGATCGATCCCGCACGCGACCAGTGCGGCGGTCATCTCGAGCGTGGCGCGGCGCAGTTCCGCAGGTTCGTGCGACATCGAGATCGCGTGCAGATCGGCTAGGAAGAACAGGCATTCGCTGCCTTCCTCCAGCTCGTCCTGCATCCGCACCCAGTTGCGGATTGCGCCGAGATAATTGCCGAGGTGAAGGTTGCCGGTGGGCTGGATGCCCGAGACTACGCGCATTGGGGGTTACTCCCTTGAAGACTGAAGCAGGCCAGCGCCGAGGGCTGGCGGATATCGGTTTGCCGGGGTCAGGCGTGTCCGAGCCATCGCCAGGCCGCCCGCCCGCGCAGCACGAAGCGCGCCGGGGCCGAACGGGTGAAGAGTGGCGTGTCAGTCATCGCGGCGGGGCATAGCACAGGCCCGCTAGGGGGCAAGATCGTGCGGTTCGTCGGTCGCGGGCGCATCGCCTTCTGGCACCGGGGTCTTGCGGGTCAGCGCGACGATGCGCTGCCGGTCGATCGCACCGATCGCGAAGGCGATCCCGAAATAGACCGCGCCTGCGCAGATGACGAGGGCGGCGAGCGCCCCCGCCCGCGCGAACAGGCCGGCGTCGTACCAGCCGGTCAGCAGGTCGCGCGTGAACCATAAGGCAGCGCCCATCGCCGCTGCGGCAACCAGCTGGCGCGCGATCCGCCCGACCAGCTTGATCGGAATGCGGTAATAGTCGCGCCGGACCAGCACGGCATACAGATAGCCGACATTGATCCATGCGCCGATCACGCTGGCAAAGGCGACTCCGACCACGCCGAAACGGTCGATCAGCGCGACGTTCATCGCCGCGAACACGGCCAGCGAGATGAATGCGGCATAGACCGGTGTGCGCGTGTCCGACCGGGCATAGAAATTGGGCACCAGCACCTTCACCAGCACATAGGCGGGCAGGCCGAGGACCAGCGCAGCCAGCACAGTGCCGGTCAGCGCCGCCTGTTCGAGGCTGAAGCGACCGCCCTGGAAGATCATCGTCACGAACGGCTCGGCACAGATGGCGAGGGCGACTGCAGCGGGAATTGTCAGCAGCATCGCCAGCTCGATTGCATCGGACTGGATGCGATCGGTCCCCGCCCGGTTCTTCGCGCCGACGAACTTGGACAGCGTGGGCAGGATCGCGGTCGACAAGGCAATGCCGATGATGCCCAGCGGCAGCTGGTTCAGCCGGTCGGCATAGTTCATGTAGCTGATCGAGCCGCTATCCAGCTGGTTGAGGAAGTAGAGCTGCACCAGCGTGTTGATCTG
This sequence comes from uncultured Erythrobacteraceae bacterium, assembly GCA_963972905.1. Taxonomy (GTDB): domain Bacteria; phylum Pseudomonadota; class Alphaproteobacteria; order Sphingomonadales; family Sphingomonadaceae; genus Alteriqipengyuania. The sequence goes on along the minus strand of CAXAXQ010000032.1, from coordinate 27,595 downwards.
GTACGCGCCGCCGCCGATTGCCGCGGGCAGCGCGATGATCGACAGGCGCTTCACCTCGGGCGTGATGCGCGGCCACAGCAGTCTGGGCCGAAACCCCTCGACCCGGGTCCAGTAGTAGAGCCAGGCGAGCTGGATCGCACCGCCCACCGTCACTGCCCAGGCCTGGGTGTACCCGACCTGCAGCGTGGTCCAGCCCCATTCGGAAATGGCATGATCGCCGATCAGCAGGTTGGCGATCAGCACCAGATTGAGGATGATCGGAAAGCTTGCCCCCGGCGCAAAGCGGCTGACCGAATTGAGCATGCCGGTGAACAGCGTCACCATGCTGACCAGCGCGATGTAGGGGAACATGATCCGCGCGAAGTCGACTTCCATCGCGAAGTTGGCGGGCGAGGAAGCTCCGTCGCCCAGCAGGCGGATCACCAGCGGCATGGCCAGCATCATGACCGCGCAGACCGCGATCAGCACCGGCAGGAACACGCTCAGCACATCATTGGAAAAGCTGCGCGCTTCCTCGATCCCGGCATCAGGATCGTCGGCGCCGTGCAACCGCTTGGAGAACATCGGCACGAAGGCGGCCGAAAACGCCCCTTCCGCGAACATGCGGCGGAAGACGTTGGGGATGATGAAGGCCTGAAACCAGGCATCGGTGACCGCATTGGCACCGAGCACGCGGGAGAAGATCATCTCCCGCGCGAGCCCGGCAAAGCGGCTGACCAGCGTCAGCCCGCCGATCGTGCCGACATTCCTGAGCAGGCTCATCCGCCCGCCTCCCTACTGGCCTCCCCGCCGGGCGGTGCTCAGGCGTTGCCGCCGGGCGCTGCGCCGCCTGCGGCGGCGTCTTCCGCCTGCCGTTCCTGAAGCCGCTGCATGTACAGCCCGTTGAAGTCGATCGGATCGACCATCAACGGCTGGAAGCCCAGATCGCGGGTTGCATCGGCGACCACGCGGCGGGCGAAGGGGAACAGGATGCGCGGTGCTTCTGCGAACAGGAACATGTGCATCTGATCTTCGGGCATGTTGCGCACACCGACGAGACCGGCATAGACCAGTTCGATCACGTAGACCTGCCCGCTTTCGCAGTTGGCGGTCGCGTTGATCTTCAGCTCGACTTCGCTGACTTCGTCGTTCACCGGGTTCGCCGCGATGTTGAACTGCAGGTCGATCTGCGGTGCGTCCTGCCACTGGAAGCTGGCCGGGGCGTTGGGATTCTCGACCGAGAGATCCTTGATGTACTGCGCGATGAAGCCCGCCGTCGGGCGGTTATCCGCGCCATTGCCGGTGGACGGGGAATTGAGATCGGTCAGAACGTCGCCTTCGTCGGCCATGGAAGATCACTCTTTCGAAAGGTTGGGATACCCGGGCGGCAGCTTGACCTTACGCCCGGATGGTCGGTGCCTCGCCGCCTAGCAGCCGCATTCCCGCCCCGCAACGGGCACGCATCGCCGCAGCGGGATACTTAGCCAGCCGTTGTGCATTTGATATCGCGCCCTATGTGTGGGATTGAAGGCCCAACACACGAATTACAGGGCTTGGTCGGCTTTGCGGTCGGCCCCAAAAGCCCGCAGGATCAGGTACCTCATTCAGTGATCTACGAAATCGTCATTCTCGCCATGATCGCAGTCTTTCTGGGTCTGCGGCTCTATTCGGTTCTCGGTCGCCGGGCCGAGCACGAGGAAGAGCCCGTGCCCCATCGCTTCGATGCGAAGGACAAGGCGGGGCTGGCGCCCGCGCCTCAGACGACGCAGGCACCGGCGCGCGCAGTGACCGAACAGGAAGCAAAGCCCGACGTGCTGCCGGTGGTGGAACGCGGCGTGCAGTCGATCATCGCGGCGGATCGCGGGTTCGACATCACCAGCTTCCTCGAAGGTGCCAAGGGCGCCTACGGCATGATCCTGGATGCGTTCTGGCAGGGCGACAAGGATACGTTGCGCGATCTGTGCGACGACTCCGTCTATCAGGGCTTCGCGCAGGCGATCGACGCGCGCGAGGAAGCGGGCGAAACGCTCGACAACCGGCTGATCCGGATCGAGGATGCGACCATCCGCGATGCCGAGCTGGAGCGTAAGGAAGCGCGCATCACAGTGCGCTTCGTGGCCGATATCGCCGCCGTCACCCACGACCGCGATGGCAACATGGTAGCCGGGTCGCTCGACGATGCGATCGAGAGCCGCGATATCTGGACGTTTACCCGCCGGGTCGATTCGCGCACGCCGGACTGGCAGCTGGTCGAGACCGACGAGGCCTGACCCGTAGGTTTGCCGCACTCGGCTTTGCGGCACTCAGCTCTGCGGGAGGCGCTACGACCGGGGCGAAGCCGGGCTGATCCGGACCGGCGCAGGGGGGAAAGCGCGATGTTCAAGTGGATATGGCCGCTCGCGGCGCTGGTTGCTCTCTCAAGCTGTGTCGGCCCCGGTGCCGACAAGCCGCCTTTCCCGCCGATCGACAAACCCGCGCCGCCCGCCTTCGACAGCGCGATCGCTGCGGGTGTCGCACCGGGGCCCTCGTTCCGCTCGCTCCGCGTTGATGCCGCCGATGCTGCCGCTGCGCTCACTGCGTTTCGTTCGAGCTGCAACTGGCCGTCGGAGAAAGACGACGCGAGCGGCCTGACCCGGCCCGAAGACTGGCTGCCGATCTGCACCGCCGCGCTGCGGTGGGACGGCGATGCGCTGAGCTTCTTCGAAACCTTCTTCGAAACCGCCCGGATCGGCGACGGCGCCGCTTTCGCGACCGGCTATTTCGAGCCCGAGATCCTCGGCAGCCGCACGCCTCGCCCCGGCTACGACGTGCCCGTCTATCGCCTGCCCGAAGACCTCGTGCGCGCTTGGCCCGCCGACATGCCCGAAAGCGAGCGCGAGGGGCGCCCGCCGCTGGGCCGCTACGATGCGACCGGGGCGTTCGTGCCCTATTACACCCGCGCGCAGATCGAGGATGGTGCGCTCGCGGGGCGCGGGCTCGAAATCGCGTGGGCGGCCGACGCGGTCGAGATGTTCTTCCTCCAGATCCAGGGCTCGGGCCTGCTGCGCCTGCCCGATGGCACCCGGATGCGGATCGGCTATGCCGGACAGAACGGGCGCGGCTATACCGGCATCGGCGGCTTGATGCGCGAGCGGGGGCTGCTCGGCGACGGGCCGGGTCAATACGCCGGATCGATGCAGGGCATCGTGCAGTACATCAACGAGAACCCGGTGGCGGGCAAGGCGCTGATGCGCGAGAACGAGAGCTGGATCTTCTTCCGCGAGCTCGACACCTCTGGCCCGCTCGGCTCGCTGAACGTGCCGGTGACGCGGCAGAACAGCGTTGCGGTCGATCCACGCTTCGTCCCCTACGGCGCGCCCGTCGTGCTGGAGATGGACCGGCCGGTCGCCTCGGGCATGTGGGTGGCGCAGGATACCGGCGGCGCCATCAAGGGCCCCAACCGCTTCGACACCTTCTGGGGCAATGGCGGCGACGCACGCGAGATCGCCGGCGGAATGAGCGCGCGCGGCTCTGCATTGATCTTGCTGCCCAAAGGGACCGTCGCCCGCCTCAAGACGCGATGAGACACGCACCGCGTGGATTGTCGGAGGAAGAGGCCGCGGCGTGGGCGGCGCTGGCCGCCAGCGTTAAACCTCTGCATGCCGGACCCGCACCAGCCGCAAAGCTGCCGAAACGCGCACCCGCACCCGCTTCCCCTCGGCCCCGTACCACAGCCTCCCCTCCCTTGAAGGAAAGCACGGGGATCGGTGCGCCATCCGTGCAGCGAGCACCGACCACCCCCACCCGACCTCCTCCTCGAGGGGGAGGAGGACTGGATTCCCATTGGGACCGCCGCCTGAAGGCAGGCGAGATCGCGCCCGATGTCAGCTTCGACCTGCATGGCCACGGGCTGGAGCGCGCCTATGACCGCTTGATGGACGGGATGGCGCAGGCGCGCAGCATGGACGCGCGCACCGTGCTGGTGGTCACCGGCAAGCCGCGCGGCGGAGACGCGGCGGACCGGGGCGAGCGGCGCGGCGCGATCCGCGCCAAGATCCTCGACTGGCTGGCCGCGAGCGAGCACGGCGGGGCGATCGCCGCAGTACGCACCGCGCACCGACGCCACGGGGGTGAGGGGGCGCTGTATGTTGTTCTGAGGAGAGGGCGCTGATGGCGCTGCTACGCTCACGCCCCTTGCTGTGGCTGATCCTCGCGCTGCCGGGCGCGTGGATGCTCGGGCGCTGGTGGTTTACGTCCGATCTGTACGGCTACGGGCACATCATCGGCGATAGCGGCGACTGGGCGGCGTGGCTGCTGATGGCGACGCTGGCGGTGACGCCCCTTCGGCTGGCCTTTCGACGCAACCGGTTCGTGCAGTATCTGATGCGCAAGCGGCGTGATATCGGCGTGGCGAGCTTCGCCTACGCCGCCGGACACACGATCATTTACCTGTGGCGCAAGCGCGACGCGGCGATCATCTGGGACGAGGTGTCGACGCCCTATATCCTTGCTGGATGGGTCGCGCTGGCGTTGTTCGTGCCGCTGGCGATCACGTCCAACGATCCGTCCATGCGCATGCTGAAGAGGGGCTGGAAGCGGCTGCACCGGCTGGTCTATCCGGCAGCGGTGCTGGTGTTCGTGCATTGGGCGCTGTCTGCCTTCGATCCGACCACCGCCTACATCAACATCGCGATATTGGCGGCGATCGAGATCGTCAGGGTCTGGCTGCAATGGCGTCAGAAACGCCCAGCCAGCGCCAGCATCAAAGCGTGACGTACTGGCGGAAGCGCGCGACTTCCGCTTCGTCGACATATTTGCCGATCTCGCGATCGAACACGCCCATGTCGGCGTAGGGGCGGTATTCCTCGAACTCGTGGACCATCTTGTCGGTCATGCCGGGGATGAGGCGGATTTCCTCTTCGCTGGCGGTGTTGAGGTTGATCGGCACGAACACGTTGACCAGCACGGCCTCGGCTTCGTCCTCGCTCAGCGTTTCCTTCAGCTTGGCGTCGAGATCGGTGACGCTGGCATAGGGCTGGCCGGCAACGATTGCGGCAGCGAGTTCAGGCGAAACGCCGTCTACCGCGGCGAGTTCGTCCTCGGTAGCAACGCTGGCGTTGAGCACGGTGGATGCGGCGTCGGGAGATTCGACCGCATCGGCATCGGGTGTTGCGGTATCGGTCGCCGCGGTTTCGTCGGTCGTCGCCTCGGGCGCTTCAGAGCAGGCGGCGAGCGCCAGTGCAGATGCGGCGAAGGGGACGAAGAATTTCAGTGTGCGCATGATATACCTTCCTTTTGCGAAGGGCTCGCATTAGCAGTCTGCGCAGACATGTCGATGGGCGATTTTCGCCTTGCCCATCGACACGGATACCAAAGCCTGATCTAAATTCTCAGCTGTCCTTGATCGACTCCGCGCTGGCCATGCCCGGAGCGTCCGACTTGCCGCCGATCATCTCACGCACCTTGTCTTCGATACGCTGGCCGATCGTCTTGTCGACGTTCTTCCAATAGTCGAGCGCCCGCACCAGCACCTTTTCGCTGACGCCGTCTGCCAGATGGCCCGAAACGTTGGAGACGAAGCGGTCGCGCTGCGCATCATCCATCACCTCGTTCACCAGCGCGCGGGCCTGGCTCCAGTCGTCGTCATCCTCGCGCAAGGTGTAGGCCTCACGCACCATATCGCCATCGGAATACCAGGTCGCTTCGCCGCCAACCTGCGGCTGGGCTGCGGGCCCGCCGTAGGAATTGGGCGCATAGACCGGATCGACCGCGTTCTGGGTGCGCATGTGCCCGGCGCGGCTGTAGGAATGCACATCGGCATTCTTCGGCGCGTTGACCGGGATCTGCTTGTAATTGACGCCGAGGCGCGCGCGGTGCGCGTCGGAATAGGCGAAGCCGCGCGCGAGCAGCATCTTGTCGGGGCTGAGGCCGATGCCGGGCACCATATTGTTCGGCTCGAACGCCAGCTGCTCGATCTGCGTATCCCAGTCGACCGGGTTTTCGTTGAGCGTCAGTGTACCGACCTCGATCAGCGGATAATCCTCATGCGGCCAGGTCTTGGTCAGGTCGAACGGGTTGATGCGATAGGTCTTGGCATCCTCGAACGGCATGATCTGCCATTTGAGCGTCCAGCTCGGGAAATCGCCCTCGTGGATCGCGTCGAACAGGTCGCGGCGGTGATAATCGCTATCCTCGCCAGCGGTCTTCACTGCCTCGTCCTGCGTCAGGTGGGCATTGCCGCCCTTGTCGCCGACATTGGTGTGGAAATGGAACTTGACCCAGAACTTCTCGCCATCCTTGTTGATCAGCATGTAGGTGTGGCTGGAATATCCGTTCATCTCGCGCCAGTTCTTCGGCACGCCGCGGTCGCCCATCAGGTAGGTGACCTGGTGCGCGCTTTCGGGGCTGAGCGTCCAGAAATCCCACATCATGTCGTGATCGCGCAGGCCGTTATCGGCGCGGCGCTTCTGGCTGCGGATGAAGTGCTGGAATTTCAGCGGATCGCGGATGAAGAAGATCGGCGTGTTGTTGCCGACCATGTCGAAATTGCCATCCTCAGTGTAGAACTTGACCGAGAAGCCGCGCGGATCGCGCCACGTATCGGGGCTGCCACGCTCGCCTGCCACGGTGGAAAATCGCATCGCGGTCTCGCACTCGGCACCAGGCTGGAAGATCTTGGCCTTGGTGTATTTCGACACGTCCGCCGTGGTCTTCCAGGTGCCGAATGCGCCCGAACCCTTCGCATGCGGCTGACGCTCGGGAATACGCTCCCGATTGAAGTTGGCCATCTGCTCGATCAGGTAATGATCATTGAGCACGATGGGGCCATCGGGGCCAACGGTCAGCGAATGCTCGTCGCTCTGGACGCGGATACCGGCATCGGTGGTGGTGGGGGGAACGGTCTTGGCCATGGGGCGCAGCTTTCTTTCAGCGGTTACAGGACGATAGCGCGTGACGTGCGGTCCTGTTCCGCGAGGGCCGGGCGATAAAACCGTTCACTGTCTTCGCTCTTTCCGCATACGCAAAAGGCCCCCGGCATTGCTGCCGAAGGCCTTCTCTTTCTCGCAGCTCGCGATCAGTGGTACTTGGCGTAGGTGCGGTCGAACCGGTCGGCGTCCATCACCTTGGTCCAAGCGGCCACGAAGTCCTTCACGAGCTTCTCTTCGTGCCCGTTCTCGGCATAGACTTCCGCCACCGCCCGAAGCTGAGAGTTCGATCCGAAAACCAGATCGGTGCGCGTCGCGTGCCACTTCTCCTCGCCCGAGGCGCGGTCGGTGCCGACGAATTCCTCGTCGCCGCTATCGTCGATCGTCTTCCACTTCGTGCCCATGTCGAGCAGGTTGACGAAGAAGTCGTTGGTGAGCTGGCCCGGCCGGTCGGTCAGCACGCCGATCTTGTTGCCGTGCCTGGCGTGTTTGCTCACCGCACCCAGCGCACGCATCCCGCCGACCAGCACGGTCATCTCGGGGATCGAGAGGCCCAGCAGGCTGGCCCGGTCGATCAGCAGGTCCTCGGTCTTCACCGACGATTTGGTCTTCAGGTAGTTGCGGAAGCCATCGGCAAAGGGCTCCATCGGCTCGAAGCTTTCGGCATCTGTCTGGTCCTCGGTAGCATCGCCGCGCCCGGTGGTGACGGGCACTGCGATGTCGAACCCGGCATCCTTCGCCGCCTTCTCGACCGCCGCCGAACCGGCGATCACGATCGCATCGGCCATCGACAGGTCGTCCCGCAGCTCGTCGAGCTTTGTGAGCACCTTGCCCAGTTCCTCGGGGTCGTTGACCGCCCAGCTCTTCATCGGTTCAAGGCGGAGATGCGCGCCGTTGGCACCGCCACGGTGGTCGCTCTTGCGGTAGGTGCTGGCCGAGGCCCACGCCGCCTTGACCAGTTCGCGCACGCTCAGGCCGCTGCGAAGCACCTTGTCCTTGAACAAGGTGACGGCGGTGTCGGAGGCCTCGCGACCCGCGGGCACGGGGTCCTGCCAGATCAGGTCTTCGGCAGGGACATCCGGGCCGAGGTAGCGCACCTTGGGGCCCATATCGCGGTGGCAAAGCTTGAACCACGCGCGCGCGAAGGCATCGTCGAGCGCGCCCTGATCGTCGCGGAAGCGTTCGGAGATCTTGGCGTAGTCCGGGTCCATCTTCAGCGCCATGTCGGCGGTGGTCATCATGGTCGGCACCTTTTTGGACGGATCGCGCGCATCGGGCGCCATGTCTTCCGGGTCCGGGTTCACCGGCTGCCATTGCTGCGCACCCGCCGGGCTCTTCACCAGCTCGTAGTCGTATTTGAACAGCAGGCGGAAATAGTCGCCGCCCCACTGCGTCGGGTTGGGCGTCCACGCCCCTTCGAGGCCGGAGGTGGTGATATGGCCCTTCTCGATCTGCTCGGCGTCCGTGGCCCAGCCGAAGCCCATCAGCTGCAATGCCTCGCTCTCGGGCGATCCGCTCAGCTGGTCGGCGGGCACCGCGCCGTGGCACTTGCCGAAGGCGTGGCCGCCTGCGGTCAGCGCTACGGTCTCCTCGTCGTTCATCGCCATGCGGGCGAAGGTCTCGCGCATGTCGCGCGCCGATTGCAGCGGATCGGGATTGCCGCCGGGGCCTTCGGGATTGACGTAGATCAGGCCCATCTGGATCGCGGCAAGCGGGTTTTCGAGAGCCTTGCCCTCATCGGGGATGATGCGCGTCTCGACGCCCTGGTCGACCCACTCTTCTTCCGAGCCCCAGTAGATGTCGTTTTCCGGCTCGTAGACGTCCTTGCGGCCGCCGCCGAAGCCGAACACGGGCCCGCCCATCGATTCGATCGCGACATTGCCGGTCAGGATGAATAGGTCCGCCCAGCTGATATGCGCCCCGTATTTCTGCTTGATCGGCCACAGCAGGCGGCGCGCCTTGTCGAGATTGCCATTGTCGGGCCACGAGTTGAGCGGGGCGAACCGCTGCTGGCCAGAAGACGCACCACCGCGCCCGTCGCCGGTGCGATAGGTGCCCGCCGCGTGCCACGCCATGCGGATGAAGAACGGGCCGTAGTGGCCGTAATCCGCCGGCCACCATTCCTGGCTGTCGGTCATCAGCGTGTGCAGGTCTGCCTTGAGGGCGCTGTAGTCGAGCGCGTTGAACGCTTGCGCATAATCGAAATCCTCGCCCATCGGATCGGGCGAGTTACCGCGTTGCGTCAGGATGTGCAGGTCCAGCGCGTCGGGCCACCAGTCCTTGTTGGTGCGGCCCAGCAGGGCGCGCACGCCGCCGTCGCCATGTACGGGGCAACCGCCCCCGATCGAACCAGTCTTCGCGTCCATCATCCACTCCTTTTCGCAAGGCGACTCGCGTCACCGATGAGGAGAGAATGCGCTCGATCCTGTGATTGGTCCAATCGATTAATTGGCTATAACTGATTTGTTTTGACGATGCTGGGTTCGGCTTGCCGTAGCGTAATGCAAAACGGCGCCCCCTGTGCGAACAGGGGACGCCGTTTCATGGGCAATTGTGGACGGGGCGTCACGCCGCCTGCGCGATCTCGTCCGCCGGTTCGGTGCGGATGAGGTAGTCGAAGGCGGTCAGGCCTGCCTTCGATCCATCGCCCATCGCGACGACGATCTGCTTGTAGGGAACCGTCGTGGCATCGCCCGCGCCGAAGATGCCGGGCAGGTTGGTCGCACCGCGTTCGTCGGTGACGATCTCGCCGTGCTTCGACAGTTCGAGCCCGGAATCCTTCAGCCATTCGGTGTTGGGGACGAGGCCGATCTGGACGAACACGCCCGCGAGCTCGATCGTGCGCTCTTCCCCGCTGTCGCGGTCCTTCACGATCATCCCGTTCACGCGGCTGCCGTCGCCGGTGATCTCGGTCGTCTGGCCGTTGGTGATGATCTCGACATTGTCGAGGCTCTTGAGCTTGTTCACCAGCACCGCATCGGCGCGCAGCTGCGTGTCATATTCGACCAGCGTCACGTGATCGACGATCTTCGCGAGGTCGATCGCGGCTTCGACGCCTGAATTGCCGCCGCCGATCACCGCGATCCGCTTGCCCTTGAACAGCGGGCCGTCGCAGTGCGGGCAGTAGGCCACGCCCTTGTTGCGGTAGTCCTGCTCGCCCGGCACGCCGAGATTGCGCCAGCGTGCGCCGGTGGCGAGCACGATCGCCCGCGCCGAAAGCTCGCCGCCATTGGCGAAGCGTATCTTATGCATCCCGCCTTCGCTCTTGGCAGGGATCAGTTCTTCGGCCTGGACGAGGTCGATCTTGTCGATCGCGTTGGTCTTCACCTGCTCGTCGAGGTCGGCGGAGAGCTTGGGCCCCTCGGTATAGGCAGTGCCGGGCAGGTTCTCGATCCCGAGCGTATCCTGCAATTGCCCGCCGAACCGTTCGCCCGCGATGCCCGTGCGAAAGCCCTTGCGGGCGGTGTAGACCGAGGTTGCGACCCCTGCCGGACCACTGCCGATCACCAGTACTTCGTAAGGCTCGCGCTCATTGAGTTTGGCCGCCGCCTTCGCGCCCGATCCGGTGTCGAGCCGTTCGAGGATCTGCGGCAGTTCGATCTTGCCGTTGTAGAAGCTTTCGCCGTTCAGGAAGGTCGCGGGCACGGCCATGATGTCGCGCGCCTCGACCTCGTCCTTGTAGGCACCGCCTTCGATCAGCGTGGCGGTGATGCGGGAGTTCTCCAGCGCCATCAGCGTGAGCGCCTGCACCACGTCGGGGCAGTTGTGGCACGAGAGCGAGAAGAACATCTCGAACTCCAGATCCTCTTCGATCCGGCGGATATCCTCGAGCACGTCTGCATCGACCTTGGGCGGATGGCCACCTGCCCACAGCAGCGCGAGCACCAGCGAGGTGAACTCGTGGCCCATCGGCAGCCCGGCGAAGCGGACCCATTTCTGCGCATCGCTGCCCCGGCGGATGATGAAGCTGGGCTTGCGCTCGTGGTCGCCATCGAGATCGACGCTGACCAGATCGTGCAGCGCGGCGATTTCCTCGAGCAGTTCGCGCGTCTTGGCCGAAGTCGGGTCGTCGCCCAGCGATGCGACAAGCTCCACCGGCTCGCGCAGGTTTTCGAGATACTGCTTTAGCTGTGCGGTCATCTGAGCGTCGAGCATGGGAAAGGACTCCATCCTAAATTCGTCATTGCGAGCCGCTGAAAGCGGCGCGGCAATCCATTTTCGGACACTCCGAACCTGCGGGGCGTCGGAAGATGGATCGCGTCGTGGTGGTGATTCCTCGATCTCACGAGGAGAGTAATGGAGGCCCGGCATTTGCCGAGCCTCCGGTAATATCGCTTACAGCTTGCCCACGAGGTCGAGCGAAGGCGTCAGCGTGTCGCTGTCTTCTTCCCACGCGGCCGGGCAAACCTGGCCGGGGTTGTTGCGGACGTACTGCGCCGCCTTGATCTTGCGGGCGAGTTCGTTGGCATTGCGGCCCACGCCTTCGCAGGTCTGTTCCATGATCTGGATCACGCCGTCGGGGTCGACGACGAAGGTCGCCCGGTCGGCGAGGCCCATGTCCTCACGCAGAACGTCGAAGTTCTTGGAGAGGGTGTGCAGCTGGTCGCCGAGGAAGGCGAACTTGATCTTGCCGATCTTCTCGGACGTGTCGTGCCAGGCCTTGTGGCTGAAATGCGTGTCGGTGCTGACGCCGTAGACTTCCACGCCCATCTTCTGGAGCATGTCGTACTTCTCGTTCAGGTCTTCCAACTCGGTCGGGCACACGAAGGTGAAGTCCGCCGGATAGAAGAAGAAGATCGCCCACTTGCCCTTCACGTCCTCGTCGGTGACTTCGAAGAAGTCCTTGCCGGCCTGGAAGGCGGTGGCTTTGAACGGTTTGATCTGGCTTCCGATGATACCCATTGCGTGTCTCCTGTAGGGGTTGAAACTCGCGCCCTAGATAGGCGTTGCTGCGACGCACAAAAGCGATTTGTGGCGATGGCGGCAATCGGAATTATCGATGAAAGTGGTGGAACTTTTTGGGATGGGTGTGAGGGGCGTTTTTGGCGCGGTCTAACGGGTATGACGGCAGAGCTGTCGTCCACTTATGGGGTGAATTCCTACCGGGCCGCCTCTGGGCGGCGAACCAGCAAAGCGGACATCCAGGTGGGCGCTCCCACTTCGACGGCGATGCGGAACAAAGTGCCGTTCACAACCCGTCAAAGAAAACCCGTCAAAGACTGGCCAGGTAATCGTCGAACCGTTTCCCGTGGCTCAGGCGAAATGTCTCGCCCGTCTCGGCCAGGGCCTTGATCCGGTCTAGCCTGAAATTTCGGAAGTCTTCCGAAATTTCGCACCATGCCGTCAGCAGCCAAACGTCATCGAACAGCGTCAGGCCGAGCGGATGAATGCAGCGCGTGCTCTCGCGCTCGTCCAGGCTGAGGTAGGCCAGTTCGAGGATGCGTCTGTTGCGGATCGCCAGTCGCACCAGACTGCCCCATTCATCCGCAAGCTGGTCGGACCTGCGCTGCCGGGTGACGGCGAGCAAATTGAGATTCCGGAACTGCTCGCCACCCTCAACACCTAGAGCTGCCGCAACCTTTCCCGTCACGCGCTCGGCTGCCTCACGCAACCCGCCGCCTTGCCGTGCAATCAGGTGGCGCATGCCCAGCATGATGGCCTCCATTTCTTCGGAGTCGAATTGCAACGGGGGCAGAAAATAGCCCTGTTCCAACTGGTAGCCGATACCCGACTCCCCCCGGATCGGTGCACCGATGGACTGCAGACTTGCGATGTCGCGGTAGATGGTCCGCGACGAAACTCCGAGGCGCGCGGCCAGCACTTCGGCCGAGACCGGACGCCGCGCGGCACGCAGTTTATCCAGCAGGGCAAACAAGCGAAGCATTTCATGGGGTCACCCTATAGCACCACCCTGACATGTTCTGTCAGGGGGAGCGTTTAAGAAGGTGCTGAACACCCATCGGAAGGAATGCACGCATGACCCAACCCCGCCTGGAGATTGTCACCTATCAGGTCGGCTCACCGAAAGACGCCCATGATCAGCGCCAGCGGGCCAGGGAGCGTGCCTCCGAGTTCCCGGGCTTTTCGGGCTGGCTGCCGCTTGCGGATGGTGAAACCGGAGAGCGGCGCGCGGACCTGGTGGTCTGGGCTGATCAGGCAGCTGCCAAGGCTGCCGCCGGGGAAGTGAAATCTGGCGATGATTTCGCGCCGTTCCGGGAGACGATCTCGGCGTTAGGCGCCATGGGACATTTCGCCTTGCCCGCAGGGGGGCTGCCCATGATGCAGGACGGCGAGGGTATGGAATTGGGACGCTTCCGGCTGCGGCCCGATGTCACGCAAACCATGCTGCGCATTGCCCATGACCGAATGGTCGAACGCCATCTTTCACGCCAGATTGGCTGGCGCGGTCAGCGGCTAGCAAGGCTTGAGGATGGTAGTTGGCTTGATCTCGCCTTTGCATCCACCCCTGATCACGCGCGGGCGATCTGCGCGAGTTGGGCAGGAAATGCCGACTGCGAAGCATTCCTGGATCTCATCGAGCCCGTCGGCATGGAGTTTGGGAGAGTCGGATGATCGTCCGGCAACGGCCGCCGTTCGAACCGAAATCCGGATGCCTTTCAAATGGCGCGCTTCGTGCCGCGGACAGACCAAGCTGAACGGCTGCAATGGGGTCGCTAGCGGACAGCCCTACCCACACTGCGCCCGGTGCAGCAGCGCCTGATCCGCCAGCTCGCAGGCCATTATCGCCTCGACCAAGGGCGCGCCGCGAATGCCGACGCAGGGGTCGTGGCGCCTCTTGGTGCTGATCTGCGTCGCTTCTCCATCGCGGGAGATCGTATCGACGGGCATCAGGATTGAAATGGTCGGCTTGAACGCCGTACGGCAGGTCGCGCCCTGTGCGTGCGGGTGATCAGCGACCCGCCAGAGGGCGCAGAAGAATATCCGACAGCACAGCCTCGCGATCCGTGTCGGAGATGTCGTTCAAGGCCAAAGGTCCGTCGAGCCGTCCCGAAATCATGAGATCGGCCAGCCCGTGCACGATCGCCCAGGACGCGGCGACCTGCGTCATGGCCGCCGGGTGCGTGTGAGGATCGCAGTTCATTACCTCGCGCACGCCCTCGACCAGCTTGCCGTAGGCGGCTTTCGCGGCGGTATCGAAGTGCGCGTCGCTCCTGTCGGGCTTCTCGGAAGAGAACATCAGGCGGAACAGGTCGGGATTCGCTTCGGCAAAATCGAGATAGCCTAGGCCGATCGCGATCAGTTGCGCTTTCGAGTCGGTTTCGGCGGTGCGTTGGCGCGCTTCCTGTGCCTCTAACAGGCGCTCGTAACCGATCGCGGCGAGGGCGGTCAGCAATCCTCGCGCACTCTTGAAATGGTACGCGGGTGCGCCGTGGCTGACACCGGCCCGCTTCGCCACTGCGCGCAGGGAAAACGCCTCGATCCCGTTCAGGACCAACTCGCGCTCCGCAGCCCGCAGCAATTCGGCGGCGAGGTTTCCGTGATGATAGGTCTTATCCGACAAATTCCCGTCCTGTGAGGGCTTTCCCGGGCTGGCTTAGCGGGCCGACTTGACAGCGTCTAGATCAAGGGCGATAAGCAATCTAGACAGTGACAAGACCTGAGGACTTCGACTATGTTCAGATGTCTCGCAATTCTCGCAGCCCTGCTGATGGCGGCGCCCGCGTCGCTGGCCGCGTCCCCTTTCGCACCGGCAGCCGCCAGCGATACTCTGGTGATCGAGAATGTCACGGTGATCCCGATGACGAAAGGCGGCGGTGTCCTGCCCAACAGGACCGTGGTCATCGAAGGCGGTCGGATCGTCGCGATAGCGCCCGCAGCGGACCCGGTTGATCTGCCCGACACGAACCGGATCGACGGGACGGGCAAATGGCTGGTCCCGGGGTTCAGCGACATGCACGTCCATCTCGGGAATGAACGGATGCTGCGACTTCTGGCACGCAGTTCTACGCCCGAAGACGGCGCCGCCAACATCCAGGATGTCTTCACGCCCTACATCGTCAACGGGGTGCTGCAGGTTTTCGATCTGGCTGCGATGCCCGAAACGGTCGGCCAGCGGATCGAGGTCGAAAGCGGCCGCGTGCTGGGTCCGCACATCGCCATGGCCGCGATGATCGATAGCGACGATCCGGTCTTGCCCTTCGGCATCACGCATAGCGCCGCGACGCCTGCGCAGGGCAGGCAGGCGGTGAAGGATGCGGCAGCCGACGGATATCAATTCGTAAAGGTATACGGTCGCATCGATCTGCCGACATTCACCGCCATCGTCGAAGAGGCACGCGCCCGAAATGTCCGGGTCATCGGCCATATCCCGCAGCGGGGCGAAGGGATCACGGAGTCCTTCTTCCAGCCCGGCTACGAACTGGTCGTCCATGCCGAAGAATTCGCCCAGCAAACCCGCTCGCCCGACATTGCCGCGATTCCCTCCTACGCCGAAATGGCTCGCGAAAACGGCACCGCGCTGGTCACGACGCTGACAGCGAACGAGCGTATCCTGGAAATCGCACGCGATCCGGGCTCGCTCGCCTCGCGTGAAGATCTCTATGTCTTGCCGCCTCAGTTCTACGACTTTTCGGTCAATTCCAATCCGTACGCCGCACAGGCGAGCGAGGGGTACGCCAATTACGTCCAGAGTATCGTGCAGTTCAACGGCCCTCTCGTGCGTGCATTCGACGCGGCGGGCATTCCGATCCTGACGGGAACCGATGCAGGCATCCCCGGCGTGGCACCCGGTTTCTCACTGCACGACGAGTTCGAGGCCTTGGCCGCAGCTGGCTTGGACAACGAAGCAATCCTCGAAGGGTCCATCCGGCTGGCCGCAGAATTCCTCGGTGTCGACGATGATCGTGGAACGGTTGCCGTGGGGATGGCCGCCGACCTCGTGCTGCTCGATGCCGATCCGCTGAGCGAGATCGCGAATACGCGCCGGATTGCGGCGGTTATTCGCGATGGCCGCTATCTGAGCCGCAAGGAGCTGGACGCCATGCTGGCGGATCTTGTCGCGCGAAACGGCAAATAGCTGGGCGGTTGCGCGACAATTGGTCTGGCCACGCTGCGCCTGATCGCGATCTACCTCGCGCTGAGTGTCTCCAGCCGCATCCAGCGCGCCTGTGCGCCGTATTGACCGGTCTTCGCAGCGATCGCGGGCGAATGCCCTTCGCGAAAGCCCAGCCGGTGCCAAAAGGTGTGCGCGCCTTCAACGGCGATCAACTCCGCTTCGCTCAGCCCGTCGGCCCGCGCGGAAACGAACGCCCGCGCCAGAATTCGTTCGCCCATACCCAGGCCGCGCGCGCCTGCGGCGATCGTGAGGTCGTGAATGTACAATATGTCCGCCTGACGGCCGGGATCGGCAAGGGAGCCAATGGCGGGCGGGTTTGCCCGCTCCCAAGGATGAGCAATCAGATAGCCGACCATCTCGCCCCCCCTTCGTGCCGTCAGGCAATAGCAGGGGCGAAAGGCGAGCCGCGCAGCGAACACAGCCGCCTTCTCCCGCAGCGCCTCCGGGTAGGCCTGCGCCTGAAGGAGAAGCGCGTCGGGAATGTCGCCCAGCGTCATGGGGACGATGCGTATATCGGCGTGTGGCAAACAGGGATCGGCGGCCATGGTCCCGCCTCTCAGCAACCGCACTGCGCCCGGTGCAGCAGGAACTGATCCGCCAGCACGCAGGCCATCATCGCCTCGACCACCGGCACGCCGCGAATGCCTACGCAGGGGTCGTGGCGACCCTTGGTGCTGATCTGCGTCGCTTCACCATCGCGCGTGATCGTATCGACCGGGGTCAGGATGGAACTGGTCGGCTTGAACGCCACGCGGCAGGTCACCGGCTGGCCGGTGGCGATCCCGCCTGCGACGCCGCCTGCGTGGTTGGCGGTGAATTCAGGCGCGTCGCCCTCGGACGCGGGCCGCATCGGGTCGGCGTTCTGCTCTCCCGAAAGGCGCGCGGCGTCGAAGCCGTCGCCGATTTCCACGCCCTTGACCGCATTGATGCTCATCATCGCACTCGCCAGCTCGCCGTCGAGCTTCGCGTAGAGCGGCGCGCCCCATCCTGCGGGAACGCCGGTGGCGACGCATTCGACCACCGCGCCGAGCGAGGAGCCTGCCTTGCGCGCCTCGTCCACCAGCGTTTCCCAGCGCTTTGCGGCGTCTGAATCGGGGCACCAGAAGGGGTTTTGCGCGATCTGCTCGGCGTCGAAATTGGCCGGGTCGATCCGGTCGCCGCCGATCTCCGCCACATAGGCGAGGATGCTGACCTGCGGGACGACCAGCCGCGCCACCGCGCCGGCCGCCACGCGCATCGCGGTCTCGCGCGCGCTGCTGCGCCCGCCGCCGCGATAGTCGCGGAACCCGTACTTGGCGTCATACGTGTAGTCGGCGTGGCCGGGGCGATAGGACTGCGCGACGTTGGAATAGTCCTTGGAGCGCTGATCGACATTCTCGATCATCAGCGAAATCGGGGTGCCGGTCGTGCGCTGTGTTCCGTCCCGGCCCTCGAACACGCCGGAAAGAATGCGTACCTGATCGGGCTCGCGCCGCTGGGTGGTGAACTTGTTCAGCCCCGGCTTGCGCCGGTCGAGCCACGGCTGGATGTCGTCCTCGGTGAGCGCGATACCCGGCGGGCACCCGTCGACAACAGCGCCGATCGCAGGCCCGTGGCTTTCCCCCCAGGTGGTGAAGCGGAAGACCCGCCCGAACGTGTTCCAGCTCATGGAGCGGGGTGTGGCGCAGCCCTGCGCGCAGCGCAAATTTTTCTCGCGCGGAACCGGCCCATTTTCCTACCGCGCGACCCAGTGCTACGATCCGGCCCGCTCTTTGCCATTGTCGGTTGCGACGGGTGATCGACCCGCACGATTTGTTACCCCCGATTGATCGAGTGGATTTCAACCCTTGGACAGTGTCTCAAGTGTCTCACGGGCATGGCTCCGCCACGGGGGACCGCGTCCGCTTCGCGCTGGAAATGAGCCGGTGCATAGGGCAGGAACAGACCATGATCGCAAAGCTGACAGGAACGCTCGACGCGACCGGCCCCGACTGGGCGGTGATCGACGTGGGCGGCGTGGGCTACCTCGTCCACTGCTCCACCCGCACACTCGACGCGCTGGGATCGGAAGGCGGCGAGGCGCGCGTGTTCACCGACCTGCAGGTGAGCGAGAACGACATGCGCCTGCTCGGTTTCGCAGAAGCGGCGGAGCGCGACTGGTTTCGCCTGCTCACCAGCGTGCAGGGCGTGGGCAGCAAGGTCGCGCTGGCGATCCTCTCCGTCCTGTCCGCGGGCGAGGTGCAGGCCGCATGCGCGGGCGGCGATGCGGCGATGGTGGCGCGGGCAAACGGCGTGGGGCCGAAGCTGGCGGCCCGGATCGTCAACGAGCTGCAGGACAAGGCGGGCGCGCTGCCCGCGGCGCCGGGCGGGGTGGCGGTGACCGCACCCAAAGGCGGGGCGAGCGCGGATGCGGTCTCCGCATTGGAGAACCTCGGCTTCAAACCCGCGATCGCGGCCAAGGCGGTGGCCGAAGCGATGGGCGAACTGGGCGAAGGCGCAACCGAGGGCGAGCTGATACGCATTGCGCTGAAGAAGGCGGCGGGGTGATTTTCGAGAGCCTGTGCGTCCCTGCCACGCTCGCGAACGTAGCTGGGTCATGGACTGCGGCTCTTCCGGCACGCATCCGAGGAACCTGCCGAAGAAGGAGTGATTGCGATGATCTTCTCACTGATCGCGTTGATGGCGCCCGCCCAAGCAACCGAGGTCTACAAGCTCGACATGCCCGGACCCGGCGAATACGAAAGCTGGGCGGTGGATCACGAGTATGATCCCGAGGCGGCGAGTGGGCCGATCACGATCACTGTCGAGGGCGAGAACGGAACCGACGTACAAACCTGGCCATCGCCTGCGACCCTCGATTCCAACTCCGATGGCAAATTCTCGATAGTCGCCCATCATCCCAAGTCGCTGGGCACAGTGAGCTACACGATTGCGGTCGGCGATCAGGTGACTACCTATCGACCGACCCGGTATGAACAGCGCAACAGCTACATTCTGCCGCTCGCGGGCAATACGATCATCTCGCGCGGGGTGTTCAACGACAATGGGCACGGCTGGTACCTGTCGCGGTTCGCCTATGACTTTCTCGGACTCGACGAAACCTACGCGCCGATGACTGCGCCTGAGTACACCAATGCCAACCTCGCGGGGTTCGGCATGCCCGTGATTGCTCCGGCCAATGGTGTGGTGGTGTTTGTGGAAGACCGCCTTCCCGACCAGGAGGGCGAGTACGACGCGGAGAGCTTCCGTCTGCCGGACGGGTCACAGGCCTATCATGGCAACACCGTGATTATCGATCATGGCAACGGAGAGTTCGTTTCGCTGATGCATCTCAAACAGGGGTCGATCTTGGTCGCGGTGGGCGACGTGGTCGAGCAAGGCCAGAAAGTCGGCGCACTCGGTAATAGTGGCGACAGCAGCGGGCCACACTTGCATGTGCAGCTTCAGGCAGGCCCGCTGCCGCAGGGCTTTGCCAGCCTTCCGCTCACTTTTGCGAACCACGGCGACGAAATCCTCGAAAGGGGCGATTATCTGACCTACCGTCCGTTGGAGAGCGAGCAACCGCAGACCCCATGACCGAACCCGTTCCCCTTCACACGCCCGAACGCCAGCCGGACGATCCCGATGCGGCGCTCCGGCCCAAGACCCTCAAGGAGTTCATCGGGCAGGAGGCTGCGCGCGAAAACCTCGGCGTGTTCATCGCTGCCGCGAAAACGCGCGGCGAGGCGATGGATCATACGCTGTTCTTCGGGCCGCCGGGGCTGGGCAAGACCACGCTGGCGCAGATCGTCGCGCGCGAACTGGGGGCAGGCCTTCGCTCCACCAGTGGGCCGGTGATTGCCAAGGCGGGCGACCTTGCCGCGCTCCTGACCAATCTCGAACCGCACGATGTGCTGTTTATCGACGAGATCCACCGGCTCAATCCCGTGGTCGAGGAAGTGCTCTACCCCGCGATGGAGGACCGCGCGCTCGACCTGATGATCGGCGAGGGGCCCTCGGCGCGCAGCGTGCGGATCGACCTGCCGCCCTTCACGCTGATTGGCGCGACCACGCGGCAGGGCCTGCTGACCACGCCGCTGCGCGATCGCTTCGGCATTCCGGTGCGGCTCAATTTCTACACGCACGAGGAGCTGGAGCGGGTGGTGACGCGCGGTGCCAACAAGCTGGGCCTCAAGATCGAGCCCGATGGCGCGCGCGAGATCGCCCGCCGGTCGCGCGGGACACCGCGTGTCGCCGGGCGCCTGCTGCGCCGCGTGCGCGATTTTGCCAGCGTCGACAACGCGCCGAGCATTACCGCGCAGGTCGCCGATGGCGCACTGACCAAGCTGGAGGTCGATTCGCTGGGCCTCGACGCGATGGATCGCCGCTACCTCACCATGATCGCGGAGACCTATGGCGGCGGGCCGGTGGGGATCGAGACGCTGGCGGCGGGCCTCGCCGAACCGCGCGATACGCTGGAGGATGTGGTCGAGCCGTTCCTGATCCAGCTGGGGCTGGTGGCGCGCACCGCGCGCGGGCGCTGCCTCAATGCAGGCGGATGGACCCATCTGGGGTTGGCGACGCCCAAAAGTGATTCGCCCGATCTGTTTGCCGGAAAATCGTGAGTCGCGCGTAACCACTCCCTAAGCCGCGGTGCCAGCATGGGACAGATAGGCGAGCTGGTTCGCAATCCCTTTGATATTGAACCGGGAAAACCGCATTTTCGTGGTTAATCGCATTGCGATCACCGTGCCAGGCAAGGCCTAATACACCCAGGCGCACTTTCACTCAGCCCATCGGAACCGCCGATGGCAACGGTTTATAAAGCGCTCCAATTTAAAGAGCCTGGCATTATGTCGATGAAGATCGCCCTCGCAAAACTTTCCGCAGCCGCTGCGGGCACTGCCGTCATCGCCGGCGGCGCGCTCCATGTGGCCGAGGAACAGGTCGGCACGACCGATTACAAGTCGGTCAAGGACACTCCGGCGCTTCGCTACGTCAAGGAAGACCGGGTGGTCGAACGGCAGGTGCCGCGCACCACGCTGCGCAAGCGGCAGGTCGTGCGGCGCACCGTCGAGTGCGTGCCGGAGAGCCAGGCAGGCGGTCTGGGCATCGGCGCGGGCGAGAAGATCGTCTATGATGCACGCGGCAGCACCTATTCCTACTCGGACCAGGATCTTTCCGCAGCTGCGGAAGCCTGTGCCGAGTTCGGTGATGGTGCCTCGCGCACGGTGGTTGCAGTGGCGCCCACGGCGCTGCCCGTCGGTGGCGGCTTCGTTGGCGGCGGAGGCGGCCAGGGCGGCGGTATTGCGGTCGCTGGTGGCGGCGGTGGCGGCAGCAGCTTCGGCGGCGGCTTCTTCGGCGGCTTCTTCGGTGGCGGCGGCAGCGGCGGCAACATCTCGATCAGCACCACGACCAGCGGAGTTGGGTCTTCGGGCACGACCGGCGGTATCGACATCGATATTGATGTCGGCGCATCGACCTCCACGTCGACTTCGGGCGGGTCGACGTCGACCTCCGGCGGATCGACTTCCACGTCTACCGGTGGGCTGACTTCCACCACGAGCAGTTCATCGACCACTGGCGGCGTTTCCACTTCGACCGGAGGTGTCTCGACGTCGACCGGCGGGGTGAGCACGTCGACCGGCGGGGTCAGTACCTCAAGCGGCGTCAGTACCTCGACCGGCGGCGTCAGCACCTCGTCGTCGACCTCATCGTCAACGTCCGGCAATCCCTCCAGTTCGACCAGTTCGAGCTCTTCGGGCGACGTCTCGAGTTCATCGTCGGGCGATGTGTCCAGCTCGTCCTCGGGTGATGTTTCCAGCTCGTCCTCTGGCGATGTTTCGAGCTCCTCCTCGACCTCGGGCGACGTCAGCAGTTCGTCCTCGACCTCGGGCGACGTCAGCAGTTCGTCCTCGACCTCGGGTGACGTCAGCAGTTCGTCCTCGACATCAGGCGACGTCAGCAGCTCTTCCTCGTCTTCGGGCGATGTCAGCACCAGTTCGGGCAACTCGAGCAGCGGTCATCCGCCGAGCTCGTCCGGGTGGAGCAGCACTGGTGGATCGGGCGGCAGCAGCGGCCATCCGGTTCCGGCGCCGCCTGTCGGCCTGCTGTTCGGCGCGGCCGCGCTGGCAGTCATCACCCGCCGCAAGTGGGCTTCCAAGAATAACGACTGACCGGCGCTGCGGCGCTGGTCGACAAACGAACGGGTCGGCGCAGCTTTGCGCTGTGACCTGGGCGGGGGCAGCTTGCCAGGAGCGGCCTCCGCCCTTTGATCTGCGCACCACATACGAAAAGGCCCGACCGCATGGGCCGGGCCTTCCGTTTGCCGTTGAAGCGAGGGCTTACTGGCTCGCCAGCTTGCGGATCACGTACTGGAGAATGCCGCCGTTGCGGTAGTAGTCCAGCTCGTTCTCGGTATCGATGCGGCACTTGGCGGTGAAGCTGAAGGTCGAACCGTCTTCACGGGTTACATCGACCGCTACATCCTGCGCCGGCTTCAGATCGGCGAGGCCACGAATGGTGAAGCTGTCCGTGCTGGTCAGGCCCAGCGTCTCACGCGTGTCGCCGTCCTTGAACTGCAGCGGGAGCACGCCCATCCCGACGAGGTTGGAGCGGTGGATACGCTCGTAGCTCTCGACGATCACGGCGCGCACACCCAGCAGGATGGTGCCCTTGGCCGCCCAGTCGCGGCTGGAGCCGGTGCCGTATTCCTTGCCGCCGACAACGACCAGCGGCGTGCCATCTTCCTTGTGACGCATCGCGGCGTCGTAGATCGGCATCTGTTCGCCCTTGTAGGTGGTGTAACCACCCTCGACGCCAGGAACCATCTCGTTCTTGATGCGGATATTGGCGAAGGTGCCGCGCATCATCACGTCGTGGTTGCCGCGGCGTGAGCCGTAGGAGTTGAAGTCCGCCTTCGCGACCTGGTGGCTCTTCAGATACTCGCCTGCGGGCGAATCTTCCTTGATCGAGCCTGCCGGGCTGATGTGGTCGGTGGTCACCGAATCGCCCAGAATGGCGAGCGGCTTGGCATCATTGATGTCGGCCACGGGTTCCGGATCCATCTTCATCCCGTCGAAGAACGGCGGGCTGGCGATGTAGGTGCTGGCGGGCTTCCACTGGTAAGTGTCGCTCGGCTCTACGCTGATCGCGCGCCAGTGCTCGTCGCCTTCGTAAACGTTGGCGTAGCGGTTCACGAACATGTCGCGATCGACATTGGCCGCCCGCAAGTCCGCAATTTCCTGGTTGGTCGGCCACACGTCGGCCAGCATCACCGGCTTGCCGTGCTGGTCTTCACCCAGTGGCGTGTCGATAATGTCCTGGGTCACCGTGCCCTTGATCGCGTAGGCGACCACCAGCGGCGGCGAGGCGAGGAAGTTCGCGCGCACGTCGGGCGATACGCGACCTTCGAAGTTGCGGTTGCCCGACAGGACCGACGCGGCAACGATGTCGTTCGAGTTGATCGCCTTGCTGATCGCAGGGGCGAGCGGCCCCGAGTTACCGATGCAGGTGGTGCAGCCGTAGCCGACCAGATCGAAGCCCATCGCGTCGAGATCGTCCTGCAGACCCGACTTAACGAGGTAGTCGGTGACCACCTGCGATCCTGGTGCAAGGCTGGTCTTGACCCACGGCTTGGGCTTGAGGCCCTTCTCGCGCGCCTTCTTGGCAACGAGGCCCGCAGCGATCAGCACGTCGGGGTTGGAGGTGTTGGTGCAGCTGGTGATCGCGGCAATCACCACGTCTCCATCGCCGACATCGTGGTGCGTGTTCTCGACGTCGACGCGGTGCGGCTCCGACTTGCCGTAAACTTCCTTGAGGTCGCGGTTGAACAGCTCGTCCACTTCGGGAAGCGCGACCTTGTCCTGCGGGCGCTTCGGTCCGGCGAGGCTGGGCACGACCTTGGACAGGTCGAGCTCGAGCGTGCTGGAAAAGACCGGCTCGACATCGGGGTGGACCCACAGGCCCTGTTCCTTGGCATAGGCTTCTGCCAGCGCGACTTCGTGCTCGTCCCGGCCGGTGAGGCGCAGGTATTCCAGCGTCTTGTCGTCGATGCCGAAGAAGCCGCAGGTCGCGCCGTATTCGGGCGACATGTTGGAAAGCGTGGCGCGGTCCGCCAGCGTCAGCGATTCAAGGCCAGGGCCGTAATATTCGACGAACTTGCCGACCACGCCATGCGCGCGCAGCATCTGCGTGGCGGTGAGCACGAGGTCGGTCGCGGTCACTCCTTCAGCCATCTTCCCGGTGAACTTGAAGCCGACCACTTCGGGGATCAGCATGGAAATCGGCTGGCCGAGCATCGCGGCCTCGGCTTCGATCCCGCCGACGCCCCAGCCCAGCACGCCAAGGCCGTTGACCATCGTGGTGTGGCTGTCGGTGCCGACGCAGGTATCGGGATAAGCGACCATCTTACCGTCGGGGTCTTCGCTCGACCACGTGCAGCGCGCGATATATTCGAGGTTCACCTGGTGGCAGATGCCGGTGCCCGGAGGCACGGCGGAGAAGTTTTCGAAGCTCTTGGAGCCCCACTTGAGGAAGTCGTAACGCTCCGCATTGCGGGCGTACTCGAGCTCCATGTTCTTTTCCATCGCCTTTGGATGGCCGAACTCGTCGACCATGACCGAGTGGTCGATCACGAGGTTCACGGGGACCTGCGGGTTGATCTTCTGCGTGTCGCCGCCCAGCGCTTTGATCGCATCGCGCATCGCGGCAAGGTCGACCACGCAGGGCACGCCGGTGAAGTCCTGAAGCAGAACGCGGGCGGGGCGATACTGGATCTCGCCGCCGGTGACGGGGTTGTTCACCCGGTCCGCAATTTCCTTCGCATTGTCGACCGAGACCGTGTGGCCGCCGTCTTCAAAGCGCAGCATGTTCTCCAGCAGCACCTTGAGGCTGAAGGGGAGGCGGGAAACGTCGCCGATTTGCTCCGCCGCCTTGGCCAGCGAGTAATAGGCGTAATCCTTGCCTTCGACGGTGAGAGTGCTGCGGGTACCGAGAGTGTCCTTGCCGACCTGGGTCATAGCGTGGGCGGTCCTTTCATAATGCTTCTGGTGGCGGCCTGTCTTGCGACCAACGGGCGGGGCGCCGGTATGTGCCGGAATATGTGCCGCGCGCTTGGCCCGAGCGGGCCCGAAAATCAAGCGCCCCCGGCGAAAGAGCGCGCCCGTGTTCAGGGCGCGGCAGTCTCCGCCCCGCCCGACGGACGAGCAGGCGCGCGGCCTCTGGTGACCGCTATATAGGTGCCGATCACGATCATCGCCACGCCCGCCAGCGTGCCTGCGCTCACCCTTTCGCCGAAAAACAGCCAGCCGAACAGCGCCGCCCAGCAGAAGCCGGAATATTCGACCGGCAACAGGGCCTGCGCCTCGGCCCGGGCATAGGCCCACGCGATCGTCATCGCACCCCCCACGGTCAGCAGACCCGCCGCAAGCAGGCCCGGCTGGACCGCCAAAGCCGGAGCCACGAACAGCCAGGGCGCGGCGAGGCCCAGCACCAGCGTCGATACGCCCCCGTGAAACGCGGCGACCTCCAGCGGTCCGGCGCGTTGCGACTGCTGGCGGATGATGATGAAGTTGAGCGCATAGAGCACCGTCGAGATCAGGATCGCGCCAAGGCCCAGCAGCGCCTGCTCGTCCAGCCTGCCTCGCCCGAACTGGCCGCCCACGATCACCAGCGCGCCGCCAAAGCTGACCAGCGAGGCCAGCACCGCCCGCCGCGTCACCTTCTCCCCCAGCAGGATCGCGGCGAGGTAGAGTGCGATCAGCGGGGCGATGAATGAAATCGCGATCGTCTCGGCGATCGGCAGCCTGGTCAACGCGAAGAAGAAGGTCAGCCCCATGAAGGCGGAGCATACTCCGCGCAGCACGTGAAGACGCATAGTCGCCGCGTCGGGCCAGTTCCTCCGTCGAACCAGCCACAGCGGCATCGCGATGGCAGTGGACAGGCCTGCGCGTACCAGCGCGGCGGAATAGGCACCGATCGCCAGCGACGCGTCCTTCATGAAGGCGTCCATCAGCGAAAGCATCGCAACGCCGGCAAGCGCGACCGTGAACGGGGCAAGGGTGGCAAAGCGCGACATTGCTGCCAGCGCCCTATCCCAAGCTCTGCCAACCGTCACCGATGTGCCGCAGATCGTGCGCAAATTCAGGTTGGATAAATGCTTGCAGCTTGATGATTGTGCATAAATTCGCGAGGCTTCTGCCCGCCAAGATCCGTCGCTATAAAAGGCGACGCGCTCGATAACAGGGTCTATCCTACGACATGAAAACGCTTGCCACTTCGCTGCTTGTCCTCGCCACCGCCACGCTCGCCGGGCCGACCGCGCTGGTCGCGCAAAATGCGCCGACCAACCTGCTGCCGGGCGCGCAGGACGAAGACGATGCGCCTCAAGAGATCGGTGACGGGGATGCCGATGATGCGGTGACCTCCAGCCGCGTCGCGCCTGCAACCGAGACCGGTCCGGTCGAGATGACCAGCGAGCCGGTGGTCCAGAAGTTCGATCCGGTGGTGCAGCAGTGGAACGTGGCGCAGGCGCAGGCGCTTGTCGCCGCGATCGAGGGGATCGGCACGCATGGCCTGATCCCGGCAGACTACGATCTTCCCGGCCTGCGTGCGGCGATCGCCGCCGGCCCCGGCGCGATGCTGGATGAAGAAGCCAGCCGCCGGTTCGTGTGGCTGGTGGAAGACATGCGCGACGGCCGCACGCCGATGGATAATCGCACCCAGTGGTTCGTGATGGACCCTGACGCCGATCGCTATCGCAGCGGGGCGGTGCTCAAGCAGGCGCTCGAGACGGGCGATATCGTGGCCGCGATCGAGGGTGTGGCTCCGCTGCACCCCGATTACGAAGCGCTGCGCAGCGAACTGGCCGAGGCCAAGCCAGGTAGCAAGCGGCACAAGCTGGTCCAGGCCAACATGGATCGCTGGCGCTGGTTGCCGCGCGATCTGGGCCACCAGTACCTGATCACCAACGTGCCCGAATATCAGCTTCGCCTGACGGTGAACGACAAGATCATGCGCACCTATCGCACGATCGTGGGCAAGCCGGGCCGCACCGCGACGCCGCAGCTCGCGGAAAGCGTCGAGGGCGTGATCCTCAATCCGAACTGGACCGTTCCGCAGTCGATCGTGAAGGGCGAAAATCTTGGCGCTCGCGTGCTCGCCAATCCGTCTTGGGCCAGTTCCAAGGGATACAAGGCCACCAAGGGGGCCAATGGCTATATCAGCGTGGTGCAGGGCCCCGGGCCGGGCAATGCGCTGGGCCGGATGAAGCTCGACATGCCCAACCGGCACGCGATCTTCTTCCACGATACTCCATCGCGCGGGCTGTTCAGCCAGTCCGACCGGGCGCTCAGCCATGGCTGCATCCGTACCGAACGCGCGACCGAACTCGCATTCACGCTCGCGATTCTGCAGGCGGGCCTGACCGGTGAGGAAGCTGCCGATATCCTGGCGAGCGGAGAGTACACGCGGGTCGAGTTCAATAGCACGATGCCCGCCTACATCACCTATTTCACGATGGGCACCAACATCGACGGCGAGATGGCGACCTTCAAGGACATCTACGATCGCGACGCACCCGTGCTCACCGCATTCGAAGCTCCGCGCAAGGCGAACCGCAGCCGGGTGACCGACGAGGAAATCATCGAGATCGTCAACGATCCGCGCGATATTGCGT
>CAXAXQ010000031.1:0-37934 GCA_963972905.1 uncultured Erythrobacteraceae bacterium | reverse complement strand
CATCGAAGGCGAAGCGCTGGCCACCCTCGTGGTCAACAAGCTGCGCGGCGGCCTGAAGGTCGCGGCGGTCAAGGCTCCCGGCTTCGGCGATCGTCGCAAGGCGATGCTGCAGGACATCGCGATCCTGACGAAGGGCGAAATGGTCAGCGAAGATCTCGGCATCAAGCTCGAGAACGTGACGCTGAACATGCTCGGCCAGGCCAAGAAGGTCACCATCGACAAGGACAACACCACGATCGTGGACGGTGCCGGTGAAGAAGCCGACATCCAGGCGCGCGTCGGTGAAATCCGCACCCAGATCGACAACACCAGCAGCGATTACGACAAGGAAAAGCTGCAGGAACGTCTCGCGAAGCTCGCGGGCGGCGTTGCCGTGATCAAGGTCGGCGGTGCGACCGAAGTCGAAGTCAAGGAACGCAAGGACCGCGTCGACGACGCGCTGCACGCAACCCGTGCCGCAGTCGAAGAAGGCATCGTCCCCGGCGGCGGTACCGCGCTGCTCTACGCCTCCAAGGTCCTCGAAGGCCTCAAGGGCGACAATGACGACCAGAGCCGCGGCATCGCGATCGTCCGCCGGGCGATCCTCGAGCCGATGCGCCAGATAGCCCAGAATGCCGGGCATGACGGTGCGGTGGTTTCGGGCAACCTGCTGCGCGAAGGCGACGAGACGCAGGGCTTCAACGCCGCGACCGACACTTACGAGAACCTCGTAAAGGCCGGCGTGATCGACCCGACCAAGGTCGTGCGTACCGCATTGCAGGGCGCAGCCTCGGTTGCCGGTCTGCTGATCACCACCGAAGCGGCTATCTCCGATGTTCCGGAAGACAAGTCCTCCGGCGGCGGCATGCCCGACATGGGCGGCATGGGCGGCGGCATGGGCGGCATGGGCTTCTAAGCCAGCCTCCAACCACGCCTGCCATTACGGTAAAGAAAAGGCCCCGTCGGAGCGATCCGGCGGGGCTTTTCTGTGACGTTTCGCACGCCTCGGGAATGCCCGGCGGCTACCCGCCCTTGCGGCTCGCCTCCGCCGCCGCGACCACATCCTCAGGCCATGTCATCTGCGTCTGCGTCTGCGGATTGAACACGTCGCCCGGATACTGCGCCGCTTCCGCCGCCGCGATTTCCTCTGCGGTCAGGAACTCGCTCGGCTCCAGCGCGAACACATCGAGCCCGCGCGCGATCTCCGTCGCGTAGATGCGGCCATTGTACCAGTAGGCGCTCCAGTAGCCGCCGGTGATCAGCTGGTCCTCGTCCACCGGGCCGCGATCGAAATAAGCGATTTCGACCGGGTTGTCCGCGTCGGTGAAGTCGATCACGCTGATCCCGCCCTGGTACCACGCCTGCACGAAAATATCGCGCCCCGGCACCGGGATGATCGAGCCGTTGTGCGCGACGCAGTTTTCCTTGTCGCTCTGCGGCGCGGGCAGCTTGTAGAGGCTCTCGAAGCTCAGCTGGCCATCGGCGAGCGAATAGATTGCGTCCGCGCCCCAGTTGCGCGGATCGCCTGCCTGGCAGCGGGGGCGCCCGCCACCGCCCCATTCATCGGTGAACAACACCTTGGTGCCGTCATTGTTGAAGGTCGCGGAGTGCCAGTAGGCAAAGCCTTTGTCGGTGACGTCGTCGATCCGCAAAGGTTTGAGCGGGTCGGTAATGTCGAGGATGATGCCATTGCCCGAACAGGCGCCTGCGGCGATGTTCTTGGCCGGGAACACGGTGATGTCGTGGCACTGGTTGGTGACGTAGGTGTCCTGCGTCGGTTCGCCTGCCTCGGTCACCCCGTGGTCGCCGCCGCGCCACAGTCCGGCGATCTGGCCATCCCTAGCGAAGACGCGCGGGGAATCGACGATCCGCGATCGGGCGGGATCGGCCAGCGGAATCTCGATCACGTCGATGCTGAACAGCGCGGTCTCGTCACCCGCCGTGTCGAAGCAGCCGGCCAGTTCCGAGTCGTCGCGTACGTAGCTGGTGCCCGAATTGTATACCACGATCCGGCGATCGTCCGCCGCGACCACGGAGTGCGTGTGGCTCCCCCGGCAGGTCTGCACCTGGCCGACCTGGCGCGGATTGGTGATGTCGGAAATGTCGAAGATGCGCAGGCCCCGGAAGCGATCCTCGCTCACCCGGCCCTGCACCCCCTGCAGCCCGCAATCCTTGCGTGCGCGGCTATCCTGCACGCTCATGATCAGAATGTCGCCGACGATCGAGACATCGCCCTGCCCGCCGGGGCACACCACCGAGGTGACGAGATTCGGCACCCCGTCCTCGCCCAGCCGATAGGCGTTCCACCCGTGGTAGCTGCCTGCGACCAACAGATCGCCCGAGAACGCCATGTCGGTATTGGCGAAGCTGAGCAGCGATCCGCGCTGGCCGAACCGGTCTTCGCTTTCTTCGTCCGAGTCCTCGTCGCGCGGGTCGGGTCTGGTCGCATCGACCAGCTCTGTTTCTTCCTCCTCGTTCTCGATCCGCGGTTGCAGCTGCGCCGGGTTGGCAGGGTCGAAGAACCCGGTCGGCTTGGGCATCGCGGTGACCCTGCGCAGATTGGAAATCGCCTCGCCCGCATCGCGGAAACCCGGCGCGAGCCCTGCGCGCGGATCGGTGGAGAGCGTCGCGCCGACCGCATTCATCCTGTCGATCTCGCCCTGCTGTTCGACTTTGATGTCGTTGACGAACTCGAACATCACCGGGTCGTAGGCGGTGCCCGGCTGGTCAAGCAGATCATCGACCATGCGGATCGCACCCTGATGGTGGCGGATCATCAGTTCGAGGAACAGCGCATCGAACGCGGTGCCTTGCAGCGAGGCGAGGCGCTTCATCTGATCCGGGGTGGCCATGCCCATCGCGGCCATATGTTCGGCATGGGTCATCCCGCCCATATTGGCGGCGGTGTGCTGCATCATCGCAGGCAGCCCGCGCGAGGACAGCCAGTCGCGCATGAAGGTAATTTCATCGCCCTGCCCGGCGTCGATCCGGCCCGCCATCTTGACGATATCCGGATTGCTTGTCCGCCCGTCGACCAGCGCGGTCATCTCGGTCGCCTGCGCATGGTGCGGGATCATCATCTGCATGAAGCGCACATCGGCGGGAGCGAAATTCGTCCCGGCGAGCTGGCTCGCATCCTCCGCCTTGAGCGACCTGTTCTCCTGCCCGGGAGCGCCGGGCTGAATGATCGGCGCGTCCTGCGCGGCGAGCGGCGCGGCCATTGTCGTGGCCAGAGCGAGCAGGCTGGCGGCGGTGGCCATGGTGCGGATCGTCATGCTGGTATCTCCCCTAGTCGGCCGCGAACTTACCGCTTTTGCACTTCATGAAAAGGCGCATTTGCCTGCCGTCGGGCGCAACGATCCGCCCGCTGGCGTGTTGTTGGGTGGAAAGGAGAGAATTTCGCCTATGAAACTACCCCACAACGCCCACGTCGCCGTCGTCGACGGCAACCGCTTCATGCTCCTGCAAAACACCGGCAAGCCATTCGAGCCGACCCTGGAGAAGGTCGACCAGCCCGAACTCGATCCGAGCAATTTCAGCGCGGGCGTGCGCCATCAGGACGATGCGAGCCAGCGCAGCGGCGCGACCGATCTGAACGAACTGGCCCATGGCGCCGCAGTGACCGAATGGCTCAACGCAAAAGCCGTCTCGGGCGACCTCAAGCAGCTGATGGTGATGGCCGATCCCAAGACGCTTGGCGAGACGCGCCGCCACTATCATTCGGAACTGGAACGGATCCTGGTCGGCGAGATCGACAAGACCGTAACCGGCGAACCGCTTGAAAAGATCGCAAAAGTGATCGCCGAAAGCTGATCGCACGCGATTGGTTTCACGACTTGTCGCAGGATTGGCAGGACCGACCGTGCCAATCCTGCGCAAGTTGCACTTTGGGCTTGAGCCTGTGTTAAGTGCGCGCATTAATGCTCTGCATACGAGTCACGGGCTATGGGGCAGAGCATGCTTAGGAAACTTGGGTCGACATTTGCACTGGCACTGGCAGCGGGCGCACTGGCGCAGGCACCAGCCGGCGCGCAGGACGCACAAAGTGCCTCGCTTGACGGGCAGGTGTCGCTCGAATCGCAATTCGACAGCATGCTCGGCACCCAGCTGCGGGCTCCCAAGACTTTCGAGGCGGTTTACGATTCGTCTTTCGAACGCCAGGTTGCCGCGCTTGCCGATGGCTCTCAGGGCCGGATCGGCGTCTATGCGGTGGATCTGACCACCGGTGCAGAAGTCGGCGTGCTTGCCGACCAGCGCTTTCCGATGGCCAGCACCAGCAAGGTTGCGATTGCGGCGACCTTCCTCGCCGGGGTCGACCAGGGTCGCTGGAGCCTGTCGAGCGAGTTCGAACTGCCCGGTCGCGGAACCTATATTTCCGCGCGCGAGCACCTCAACCTGATGATTACCCGCAGTTGCAACGATTGCACCGATGCGTTGCTCAATGCCGTGGGCGGCCCGCAGGCGGTCAATGCGTGGATGCGCAGTGCCGGGATTGTAGACTTTCAGCTGACCCGAAACATCGCCGCGCTGGTGCGCGAGGATGGACGGATCGACCCGGCCACGCAAATCGATGTGAAGGACAGCGCCACGCCGCGCGCAATGGGGCGGCTGCTGGCCGGGATCTATCAGGGCCAATGGCTCAGCCCCTCTTCGCGCCAGGTGCTGATGAACGCGATGGGCGAAACGGTAACCGGCAAACGGCGGATGACCTCCGCCCTGCCGATGAGCGCCAACCTCGCCCACAAGACCGGCACGCTGAGCCGGACCGCCAGCGATATCGGCATTTTTTACACGCCCGACGGCCGCCCGATCGCAGCGGCGATCTACGTCACCGGGCAGAGCGCCTCGATGGCGTTGGAAAACGGCAGCCGTGCGCAGAAGCTGGTCGCGCGCCGCCTGCGCGACGAAAGAATCGCCTCGATCACCAGCGCGCTATATGACGGCTTCGGCCAGCAGCGTCCTGAAAACGACGGCCGGGTCTGGACTGCCGCCAATTACGGTGCGGGTGGCCAGTAAGCTTCTTTTGCTTTCGACACAAAAAAAGGGCGGCACCGCGAGGCGCCGCCCTTTCTTTTTTGCTTAAGCGCTTGCCTTAGTCGGCAGCGGCTTCGGTTTCGGTTTCGCCCTGGATGTCGGCTTCCGCTTCGGTCGCTTCGTCTTCGGCTTCGGCGGTGGCGTTGTCGATGGCTTCGCCGGTGTCGTTGGCGGCGTCTTCGATGCCTTCGCCCATGGCGTCGACATTGGCTTCGGTGTCGGCAGCGACGCCTTCAGCGGTTTCGCCGGCCGCGTCTTCGGTGTTTTCCGAGCAAGCGGCGAGGCCGAGAGCGGAAATGGCGATGGCGGAAGCGAGAACGATCTTGCGCATAATTTGTAATCCTTTCCAGATGGATCCTGCCGCGGTTCGATCGCGGCAGGGCACGAAACCTCCGGGTTCCGGCGGCTTCTGTTTCGTAGATAATGGCAGGAATGTGGCACGGCAAGCCAAATTTTGCCACAAAGTGCGTCATTCGCCTTTTTTCGGTCATTTTCCGTCGCAAATATTTGCCGAGCAGTAGCTGCTGACGCCCCCTCAACCTGCTGCTAGCAGGGGCCATGGCCGATAAGCAGCATCTCTATCTCGTCGACGGTTCCGCGTATATCTTCCGCGCCTATCATCGCCTGCCCCCGCTGACCAATCCGGAGGGCACGCCGGTGGGCGCGGTCTATGGCTACACCACCATGCTGTGGAAGCTCGCCGAAGACCTCGACAAGGCGGAAGGGCCGACCCATCTCGCGGTGGTGCTCGACAAGTCGAGCCACAGCTTCCGCAACGAGATCTACGACCAGTACAAGGCCAACCGGCCCGATCCGCCCGAGGATCTGGTCCCGCAATTCCCGCTGATCCGCGACGCCACCCGCGCCTTCAGCCTGCCGATGATCGAGGAACCCGGCGTCGAGGCGGACGACATGATTGCCTCCTATGCCCGGGCGGCGGCGGCCAAGGGTTGGGACGTGACCATCGTCTCGTCCGACAAGGACCTGATGCAGCTGGTCGGAACCAGCGATCAGGGCGGCACGATCGACATGCTCGACACGATGAAGGGCGCGCGGATCGGCCCCGACGAGGTGGCGGAAAAGTTTGGCGTCCCGCCCGAGCTGGTTGGCGACGTGCTCGCGCTGATGGGCGATTCGGTCGACAACATCCCCGGCATCTACGGGGTCGGCCCGAAGACCGCGACCAAACTGATCCAGGATCACGGATCGCTCACCGCCGCCCTGGATTCGGCCGCGGACATGAAGAAGAGCAAGCTGAAAGAGCGCCTGCTGGAGCACCGCGCGGATGCGGAATTGAGCCGCATTCTGGTGACCCTCAAGGAAGATTGCGAGCTGCCGATCGCGATCGACGAGATGAAGCTCGTCACGATCCCGACCGAACCGCTCGCCGCCTTCCTCACCGAACATGGCTTCGGCAGCCTGCTGAGGCGGCTCGAAGGCGGCAATGGCGGCCCCGGCCCGAAAACCCAGCTTCACCCCGCCAAGCCGCAGAACCAGGGCGAGGCGCATGCGCCGCAGGGCAATAGCCAGCCTTTGCCCGAGATGCCGGCGATCGACCGCAACGCCTACGAATGCGTGCAAAGCGTGGAGCGGCTCGATGAATGGATCGAACAGGCCTTCGCCGCCCGGCTGGTGGCGGTCGATACCGAAACCAGCGCGCTCGACGCGATGCAGGCGGATCTGGTCGGCGTTAGCCTTGCAATCGCGCCCAATCAGGCGTGCTACATCCCGCTCGGCCATTTCAACGAGGGCGGCGGCGGGGACGACATGTTCGCCGAGAAGCCGCAGCAGATCGACACTGATGTCGCGCTCGCGAAGCTGAAACCACTGCTGGAAAGCGATGCCGTCCTCAAGGTCGGACAGAACATCAAGTACGATCTCAATGTGCTCGCTCGCCACGGCATCGCGGTGGCCCCGATCGAAGACACGATGGTCATAAGCTTCGCGCTGGACGCAGGCCGGTCGCAGGACGGGATCGGCGGCGGTCACGGGATGGACGAGCTGGCGCAGCGCCATCTCGGCCATACCTGCCTGACCTTCAAGGAGATCTGCGGCACCGGCAAGAAGGCGATTCCCTTCGGCGAAGTGCCGATCGACCGGGCGACCGAATACGCTGCTGAAGATGCCGACGTCACCTGGCGGCTGTACACGCACCTCAAACTGCGGCTGGCGGTCGAGGGTGGCACGCGGGTCTACGAGCGGGTCGACCGCCCGCTGATCCCGGTGGTCGCCGGGATGGAACGGCACGGGATCAAGGTCGACCGCCAGCAGCTCGCCGCCTTGTCGGAACGGTTTGCACGCGAAACCGCCCGGCTGGAGGGCGAGATCCACGCAATCGCGGGGCGGGAATTCACCGTCGGCAGCCCCAAGCAGCTGGGCGAGATCCTGTTCGAGAAGATGGGGTACAAGGGCGGCAAGAAGGGCAAGAGCGGGCAATACTCGACCGACCAGTCCGTGCTGGAGAAGTTGGACGCCACCGGCGCGCCGATCGCCACGAAAGTTCTCGAATGGCGCCAGCTCGCCAAGCTCAAGTCCACCTATAGCGACGCGCTGCAACAGGCGATCAACCCGCAAACCAGCCGCGTGCACACCAGCTACAGCCTGGTCGGCGCGCAAACCGGGCGCCTGTCCAGCACCGATCCCAACCTGCAGAATATTCCGATCCGGACAGAGATAGGCCGCGAGATCCGGCAGGCCTTCGTCGCGGACGAGGGCAACGTGCTGCTCGCCGCCGACTATTCGCAGATCGAGCTGCGGCTGGCCGCGCACATGGCCGATGTTGCCCCGTTGCGCGAAGCCTTCGCCGCGGGCGAGGATATCCACGCACGCACCGCGCAGGAGATGTTCGGCAGCGTCGATCGCGATACCCGCTCACGCGCCAAGACGATCAACTTCGCAATCCTCTACGGCATCTCGCGCTGGGGCCTCGCCGGGCGGCTGGGGATGGAGGCGGACGAGGCGCAGGACCTGATCGACATCTACTTCGCCCGCTTCCCCGGTATCCAGCGCTACATCGTGAGCACGCTGGAGACGGTGCGGGAACGCGGCTATTCGCAAACCCTGTTCGGACGCAAAACTTGGTTCCCGCGAGTCAATTCCAAGAACCAGGCCGAACGGCAGGGGAGTGAGCGCGCTGCGGTCAATGCGCCGATCCAGGGCACCAGCGCCGACATCATCAAGCGGGCCATGGCGCGGATGGGCCCGGCGCTGGCCGAAGCGGGCCTGAAGCCCGATGCGCCCGATGGCGTGCGGATGCTGCTGCAGGTGCACGACGAACTGGTGTTCGAAATGCCCGAAGGGCTGGTCGATCAGGCCAGGCCGGTGATCCAGTCGGTGATGGCCGATGCCGCCGGACCGTCAGTTGAACTCACCGTTCCGCTGGGGGTAGAGATCGGCACCGGGCGCAACTGGGACGACGCGCATTGACCCGAACCGCGCATTCTTCCTCGCGCTTCGGGCTGCTACGCGTCTTCATCCGCCGCTGGTTCAACTGGCTGGTGCTGGGCGCTATGGCAGGCGCGATCCTTGGCGCGGTGCTGCTGCTGCTTTCCACCGGCGCGGCCGAGCGTGCCGAACGCAATCAGGTCGAGCGGCTGGGCGATGTGCTGCTGATGCTCGACCGGATAGAGCGCGCCGCCCTGTCTGCCGAAAGCGCGCAGCGCGGCTATTACATCACGCTCGATACGCGCTATCTCGATCCCTACCGCACGTCCCGGCGCGATGCCGACACGGCAATGGAAGCGCTTGCGCGGTCGATCGATAACCGGATGACCGACGAGCAGCGCACTCAATTCCTGGCGATCGAAGATGCGCTGCAAGACAAGTTCAGCGAACTGGACGAGACCATCGGGCAGGTCGAGCGCGGCCAGCTGCGGGACGCGCGACGCCAGATCCTGGAAGGTGAAGGCTATGATGCCATGCAGCGCCTGACCGCCGCGATCGACCGGCTGGCGCAGATCGAAAACCGCCTGCTGGACGAACAGAGCGCGCGCGCGCAGGCCGCCGAAGCGCGCATTTTGCCGCTGCTCGGCCTGCTGCTGCTGCTGCTGGTGAGCGCGATCGTGCTCGGCGCTGTGCTGGTCGCGCGGACCGCGCAAGCGGAGACCGAAGCCGCGCAGGCGCGCGAGCTGGAGGTTGCGCGCGACCGGGCCGATCTGCTGGCGCAGGAGCTCAACCACCGGGTCAAGAACCTGTTCGCGATGGTCCTCGCGATCATCCAGATGAGCGCGCGCGAGGCGACCGATGTGACTGCCTACAAGGACCGAATCAGCGCGCGTGTCCACGCACTGCTGACCGCACACGAGGTCACGCAGGGCCACGGCACCGCAGCCGACCGGCTCAACCGGCAGGGCGGCGCGTCGCTGCGCGCACTGGTGGAGGCGACGGTCGAGCCGCATGTGTCGCAGGACAAGCGGCTAGTGCTGGAAGGCGAGGATGTCGCGATCGACCGGGTGCAGGTCACCCCGTTGGGGCTGGTGCTGCACGAACTGGCGACCAATGCGGTCAAATACGGCTGCTGGCAGAGCGCGGGCGAACTGACCGTGCGCTGGACGCGCAAGGGCAACCTGCTGCATCTCGATTGGCAGGAGGACTGGGATCCGGCCGGACAGGAGGATGGCGACCAGCCCGCGCAGAGTCAGGGCGGCTTCGGCAGCACGCTGATGATCGGGGCAGCGCGCCAGCTTGGCGGCGAGATAGAGCGAACCTTCGGGCCGCGCGGCGTCACGGTCAGCATTGCCTTCCCCGCGCAGCCTGGCACAGCGGCGGCCTGACAAATGTCGATTCTTGCCTTCACCACCCTGCACACCTGGGCTGTGCCGGTCGAAAACCTGGCGATCGCCGCAGCCATCCTCGGCGTGTGCGTGATCGTCGCGGTGGCGGTCCATCGGCTCGCCTTCGGCA
The DNA here is from genome assembly GCA_963972905.1 of uncultured Erythrobacteraceae bacterium. Lineage (GTDB taxonomy): Bacteria > Pseudomonadota > Alphaproteobacteria > Sphingomonadales > Sphingomonadaceae > Alteriqipengyuania. Next base: position 28,019 of record CAXAXQ010000031.1, on the reverse strand, counting down.
TCATCCGCAAGGCGACCGCGCGTGGCCCGGCGCGCCACGGCCAGCCGGTGGTCGAAGCGATCCGCGCGCCTTCGCGCTGGCTGGCGGTGGCGATCGCGATTTCGGCGGCGGCCGAACGAGCCGACGTGATCCGGCCGGCATGGGATGCCCTATCGGACTTCGTCGCGCCGATCATCCTTGGTTGGCTGCTGCTCGCCTTCGTGACCGGCTGGGCCACCGCGCACGAGCGACGGATGGAGCGGCGACTCGACCCGATCCACATGCGCAGCCGCAAGACGCGGATCGAGATCTTCCGGCGCACCGCATCGAGCCTGATCATCGTCATCACCATCGCGCTGGTGCTGGTGAACATCCCCGGCGTGCGCCAGGTCGGTGTCACGCTGATGGCCTCGGCCGGCCTTGCCGCGCTGGCGATCGGTGCCGCCGCGCAGCCCGCGCTCAAATCGCTGATCGCAGGCATTCAGATGGCGCTGACCGAACCGATCCGGATCGGCGACATGGTGGTGGTCGATGGGGTTACCGGCCGGGTCGAGGAAATCCGCATGACCTTCGTCATGGTCCGCGTGTGGGACGAGCGGGTGCTGGTGGTGCCGACCGGCAAGTTCTTCGAGGAAAGCTTCGAGAACTGGTCACGCTCTGCCGACCGGCTGACGGGCGTGGTGATGCTCAACCTCGATCCGATCGCGGACGTCCCGCCGATCCGGCAGGCGTTTCTCGATTTCCTGAAGGATCATCCAAAGTGGGACGAGCGTGATGCCGCCGCGCTGGTGACCGATGCACATCCTGAAAGCATCGCCCTGCGCCTGTCGATGACCGGGGCGACGATCGGCGATGTGTGGGATTTGCGCTGCGCGGTGCGCGAATACATGTTGCAATGGCTGCGCGAGAACCAGCCGGTCGCATTGATCCGCCACCGGCTGGAGGTCGAGGCGGCGAACGAACGGGGCGGCTAGGCGCGCGTTCACGGGCCCGTCACATCTCGACCCTAAAGTCTTGAAAGCCTGTAGAAACCAGCCAGTTGGGATCATCCATGATCGCACGTCGCAGCTTCCTTGCCGCCACCGCTGCGATGGGGGCGGTTGCGCTCTCCCCAGCCCGGCTGCTGGCCCAGCCTAACTTCTTCACCATCCCGATCCGCCTGACCGACAAAAGGGTGCTGATCGACTGCCTGCTCGACGGACAGGGGCCCTGGCCGCTGGTCGTCGATACCGGGGGGGCGGTCGGCCTGATGGAGCAGGCGATGGTCGATCAACTGCGGCTCAAGACCGTCGGCAAGAGCCCGCTCGGCCTGATAGGCGCGCACCGGGTGTACGATATGGTGCTGGTGGACGAGCTTTCGCTGGGCGGCGTGGTCCGCCAGGCCGGCGCGCTTTTCGCCGCGACCGACCACGTCACCTTCCATGACGATGCGGTCGGGTCGCTCGCCGCCGGGGTCGTCACCACCATGGACAGCGAGCTCGATTTCGGCGAATCCCAGTTGCGGCTGTATCCTGCCGGAGCGCCCGACCGCGGGGGCTGGACCCGGGTGGAAGACGCCTTCGTGCTGGAGGGCAACCGCTTCGGTTCCAGCTGGATGTTCGCGCCGGTCACCATCGGGGGGCAGGCATTTCCCATCGGCCTCGACACCGGCTCCCCGACCGAATTGAGGCTGAGCGGAGAAGCGCTCGAGAAGAGCGGATTATGGGATTCGCCCAGCTGGACACCGGGAGCCCCCGACGGGAAAGGGCGCACTGTCCGAGTACCCGAGATCGGGTTCGGCGGCACGATCCTTACCGGGCTGATCGCAACACTCACGCCGGAAAGCCCGTGGGGTCCGTTCGAACACGGGCTGGTCGGCCTGCCGATCCTGCGCAGGTTCGATATCGCTACCCGGCCGGCGACGAAGGAGCTGTTTTTGCGCCGGAACGCCCTGCCCGCACCCGCGCCGGAGTATAACCGGGCTGGCATGTGGATCGAGCGGGCCGGCAAGGACGTTAAAGTCGCTGTAGTCGGCCCGGGCAGCCCCGCAGCGGCTGCGGGAATCGCGCCGGGAGACCGGCTGGTCGGCGTGGATTTCCAAGAGCTGATTGCAGCAATGCAGGGGCCGGCCGACACGGTTCTGCCGCTGGAGGTCAGATCGAAAGCGGCTGGCACCCGCCATATCGACCTGATCCTCACCGACTTCCTCTAGCCGCCCGGCATCCGAAGCGGGGCGATCAGTCGCCGTGCTTCGAATCGCGGGTCGATTCGACCATGCCTTCGGTGATGAAGCCGATCGGCATGGGCTCCGCCGCGCGCTTCTTCAGCTCGCCACGCATCTTCTTGTATTCCTGCTCCATCTTGGCGGTCACCGATGCGCGGCTGTCTTTCAGCGCTTCGGTGAAGTCGGCCATGGTCACCTGCTGCACGTCGGCACCCGCGCGGTGAAGCGCGACCAGACCGGCGCGGCGGACGACGTCTTCCAGATCGGCACCGGTGAAACGCTCGGTCTCCCCAGCGATCTTCGACAGGCTCACGTCATCGGCCAGCGGCATTGCGGAGACGTGGATGCTAAGGATCTGCTCGCGCCCCTTGGCGTCGGGTGTGCCGACATAGACCAGCTCGTCGAACCGGCCGGGCCGCAGCAATGCGGGGTCGACCAGCGTCGGGCGATTGGTCGCCCCGATCACCACGACCGACTGGAGCTCTTCCAGTCCGTCCATCTCGGCAAGGATGGTGTTGACCACCCTGCCGGTCACCTGCGGCTCCATGCTGCCGGAGCCGCGCACGGGCACCAAGCTGTCGATCTCGTCGATGAAGATCACGCACGGGGAAACCGCGCGCGCACGGCGGAACATCTTGGCGATCTGCTGCTCGCTCTCGCCATACCACTTGGAGAGCAGGTCAGAACTCTTCATCGAGATGAAGTTGGCATCCGCCTCTTTCGCGACCGCCTTGGCCAGCTGTGTCTTGCCGGTGCCCGGCGGGCCATAGAGCAGGAAGCCCTTGGCCGCGCGAATGCCGAGACGGTGGAAGGCATCGCGATTCTTGATCGGAAGCTCGATCCCTTCCTTCAGTTTGTCGATCGCGTCGTCGATTCCGCCCAGATCGCTCCAGCTGACATCGGGCACCTGGACCATCACCTCGCGCATGGCGGAAGGCTGGACGCGCTTGAGCGCGGACAGGAAATCGTCGCGCCCGACATGCAGGCCTTCGAGCACTTCGGGCGGGATCGTCTGCGCGTCGAGGTCGATCTGCGGCATGATCCGGCGAACCGCGTCGATCGCTGCCTCGCGGGCGAGCGCGGCGATGTCCGCGCCGACGAAGCCGTGGGTGACGCGCGCCAGTTCCTTGAGGTCGACGCCATCGCCCAGCGGCATCCCGCGGGTATGGATCGCGAGGATTTCGCGGCGCCCGGTCTCGTCGGGTACGCCGATCACGATTTCGCGGTCGAACCGGCCCGGACGACGCAACGCCTCGTCGATCGCGTCGGGGCGGTTGGTCGCCGCGATTACGACGATATTGGCCCGCGATTCGAGCCCGTCCATGAGCGTGAGCAGCTGCGCGACAAGGCGTTTCTCCGCCTCTCCCGGCACGCTGTCGCGCTTGGGCGCGATCGAATCGATTTCGTCAATGAAGATGATCGCGGGCGCGGCCTGGTTGGCGTTTTCGAACACCTCGCGCAGCCGCTTTTCCGATTCGCCATAGCCCGATCCCATGATCTCGGGCCCGTTGATGGCGAAGAACTCCGCATCGCTTTCATTGGCGACAGCCTGCGCCAGCCGGGTCTTGCCGGTTCCGGGCGGGCCGTGCAGCAGCACGCCCTTGGGCGGGTCGACGCCCAGCCGGGTGAACAGTTCGGGATAGCGCAGCGGCAGCTCAACCATTTCGCGCAGCTGCTGGATCGTTTCCGAAATCCCGCCGACATCGTCGTAGTTGACCACGGAGCGGCCCGCCTTGGGCTCTTCGAAGCTGGCGCGCAGCTCGATCTCGGTGTTCTCGTCGATATGGACGATGCCCTTGGGCGCAGTGCTGATCACTCGCAGGCGAATCTGGGTGAGCGCATAAGCGGGCGCGTTGAACATGCGCTGCACTTCGGGCGGCATGTTCTGGACCGGCTGCTGTCCGGTGGTGGCGACCAGATCACCGCTGACGATGGGTTTGCGGAAGAAATTGCGCTTGAGCGCTTGGGTCGGGCCCTGCAGGCGCATTTCGCGGCTGGCTGGGGCGAACACTACACGGGTGGCGGGGCGCGATTTCGCCGCCTCGATCTTCACGTGCTCGCCCGATCCGACCTCGGCATTGGCGCGCTGCAGCCCATCCAGCCGGACGACCGCAAGCGCCTGATCCTCGTCGTGCGCGGCAATCACGATCGCGGCGGTCGAGCGTTTGCCCGATAGCTGGACCACATCGCCCTCTGTCACGCCGAGCGTCTGCATCGCACTGCGCGGCAGGCGCGCGACGCCCCGGCCGCTCTCTTCCTGCCGGGCCGCTGCCACCTGCAGGCGGACGGTGTTTTCCTTGGTGGCGATTTCGCTATCGGCCATGTGTGCGCTTTCTCCCGGCTTTCGCCCGTATCGGGTATGGCGACCCTACATAAGTCGCGCTGCGCCTTATGGAATGGGCGAGCACGCGCATGGGTCCGCGCTTTTCCGTCAAACGGCAGGCCGTCTGCGGATTGCAGGCAAGAAAAAACCCGGCTGGCGAACCAGCCGGGTATGAAGTTTGGGAGAGGATGCCTGAAAGGCCTCATTGTTCTGCCGCAACGCAGTATATTTCGCAAGTGCGAAAAAGACATCGGGCGTTGCAAAAGCTGCAATCAAGCTATCTTATTGATTTGACATGCCATTATGGCAGTACCAGCTTTCTTCAGCCTGCTGCGCCGCACCATTTTGCGTTTCGTGCACGGGATGACAAGGCACGCGCGAGGCCTTAAACCCTCCCTAGCCCCACCCCAGACCTGCCGGAGTCCCATGCAGAAACTCTACCCCGATGCCGCCGCCGCACTCGACGGCGTGCTCAAGGACGACATGCTGATCGCCAGCGGAGGTTTCGGCCTTTGCGGCATCCCCGAAAGACTGCTCGACGCGATTCGCGGCAGCGCGGTCAGGAACCTCACATTCGCCAGCAATAATGCGGGGATCGACAACGAAGGCATCGGCAAGCTGCTGCGCACCAAGCAGGTGAAGAAGATGATCAGCAGCTATGTGGGGGAGAACAAGGAGTTCGAGCGGCAATTCCTGTCCGGCGAACTCGAAGTCGAGTTTTGCCCGCAGGGCACGCTGGCCGAGCGGATGCGCGCCGGGGGCGCAGGCATCCCCGGATTCTACACCAAGACCGGCGTCGGAACCCAGGTGGCCGAAGGCAAGGAAGTGAAGCAGTTCGACCGTGGCGAAGGCCCGGAAGACTATATCCTCGAAGAGGCGATCTTCGCCGACCTCTCCATCGTCAAGGCGTGGAAGGCGGACGAGACGGGCAATGTCGTGTTCCGCAAGACCGCGCGCAATTTCAACGTGCCTGCGGCCACCTGCGGCAAGGTCTGCGTGGTCGAGGTGGAAGAGATCGTGTCGGCCGGCTCGCTCGATCCCGATTGCATCCACCTGCCCGGGGTGTTCGTGCAGCGGATGATCGTGGGTGCCCCCTACGACAAGAAGATCGAGTTCCGCACCGTGCGCGAAGCGGCCTGACCGCCAACCAGCCATGAAACGCCTGTTCGCCCCGCTCCTGCTGCTTGCCCTCGCGCCCGGCCTTTCGGGATGCGTCGCTGCTGCCGCGCCGATCGCGGCGGGCCTCCTGCTGGGCAAGCGGCTGACCGACGACAAGCCGAGCGGCTACGAACGCCCCGATACGCAGGGCGCCGCCACCGCAGCAGACTTGGAAGGCGCCGGGGGAAGCGACGTGGAAGCTGAAGGCGTAGCGATGGCCGCCCTGCCGCCGCCGTCCAGTACCGCTCGCCCCGGCGCAGCCTCGCAGACGGGGGACGCAGGCATGCCTGACGCAACCGCAGACAGCGCGACACTGACCACCCTCACCGCCCTGCCTCCGCCCAGCAGCGCGCCCGGCGGACAGGCACAGGGGGGCTTCGAGGGGCTGTTCGCCGCCGCCACGGCGGTCGCCCAGCGAGATCCTTACGCGACCGAGCCGCGTCTTTCCGCGCTGCTCGCCGAGCCGGGCGAACTGAAGCCGGAACGTGCGCCCTGCGCCTTCGCGCAGACCGCGGTGCTGGTCGATCTGGACCCCGGCGAAGGCGAAGCCCCGCTGACCGACGACATCGCCGCGCCCAGCGCACTGGTCCGCGTGCTCGCCGCGCTGCGAGCGCAGGAAGTCGCGGTGCTATGGCTCTCGCGCCATACCGCCGATCGCGCGGGCGCGGTCCGCAAAGCGCTACTGCGCACCGGGCTCGACCCGCGGGGCGAGGACGAGTTGTACCTCGTGCGCTACGAAAACGAGAGCAAGGATTCGCGCCGCCAGGACGCGAGCGGCGATTACTGCATCGTCGCCATCCTGGGCGACCAGAAGCGCGATTTCGACTCGCTGTTCGGCTACCTCAAGAACCCGGACGATGCCTTTGCGCTCGATCCGCTGATCGGCGAGGCGTGGTTCCTTGGACCGGCTCCGATCACCGCTCCCATCACCGCCAAGACACCCCCTTCACAAGGCTAGAGACATGACCGAGCAGACCCCCGGCTGGACCCGCGACGAAATGGCTGCGCGCGCCGCGCGCGAGCTCAAGGATGGCTATTACGTCAACCTCGGCATCGGCATCCCCACGCTGGTCGCCAACCACATCCCCGAAGGCATGCACGTGACGCTGCAGAGCGAGAACGGCATGCTGGGCATCGGGCCCTTCCCGCTGGAGGGCGAGGAAGACGCCGACCTGATCAACGCGGGCAAGCAGACCATCAGCGAGCTCGATCACAGCGCCTATTTCGACAGCGCGACCAGCTTTGCGATGATCCGCGGCGGCCATATCGACCTGACCGTGCTCGGCGCGATGGAAGTGGCCGAGAATGGCGACATCGCCAACTGGATGATCCCGGGCAAGATGATCAAGGGCATGGGCGGCGCGATGGACCTGGTCGCGGGCGTCAAGAAGATCATCGTGGTGATGGACCACTCCAGCAAGCACGGCGACCCCAAGTTCATCCCCGAATGCTCGCTGCCGCTGACCGGCACCAATGTGGTCGACATGATCATCACAAATCTCGGTGTCTTCCAGCGCGCAGATCACGACAGCCCGTTCCGCCTGATCGAGCTCGCGCCAGGCGTCACCGAGGAGACGATCGCCAAGAGCACCAGCGCACATTACGAGGTGGCGCTAGAAACCGCGTGACGAAGTGGCTCTTCGCGTCTGTCGCGCTGCTGACGCTGCTGGCGGCCGGCGCGGCGATTGCCTTTACTTCGCCACCCAGACTGCTTTCGGTCGTCGATCGGATGGCGGGCGGTGGCGCAGACGCACAACGCGCGGGCAGCTCAATCGCGTTCGGCGATCACGGTCAGACGCTCGATGTGTGGATGCCCGAGCAGACTGACGGCGGACCACGTCCCGTTATTATCTTCTTCCATGGGGGTGGCTGGGTGAAAGGCGACCGCGCGGCCTACGCTTTTGCCGGGCGGGCTTTCGCATCGCGCGGCTTCGTGGTCGTCATCCCCGATTACCGCAAGGTGCCGCAGGTGCGCTTCCCGGCCTTCGTCGAGGACGGGGCCGAGGCGGTGCGGTGGACGCGCGACAATATCGCGCGATTCGGCGGCGATCCCGAGCGGATCGCACTCGCGGGCCATTCGGCGGGCGCGCACACCGCCGTCACGCTCGCGCTGGACCCGCGCTGGCTGGACGCTGCGGGGGTTGAACCCGATATCGTGAAGGCGGCTGTCGGCCTGTCCGGCCCGTACGATTTCTACCCCTTCGACAAGAAGCGTTCGATCGACGCGATGTCGCACTGGCCCACCCCGCGCGACACGCAACCCATCGCATTCGCCCGCGCCGACGCCCCGCCGCTGTTGCTGGTCACTTCGAGCAAGGACACCGTGGTTCGCCCCTATAACACGGAGAACCTCGCGGCGAAGCTGCGCGAACTCGGCGCGCCGGTGCAGACGGCGAACTACGAGAGCCTGAGCCACGAGGATGTGGTCATGGCGCTGTCCAGGCCGTTTCGCGGCAAGGCCCCGGTGCTCGATCGCAGCGTTGCCTTTCTCGAGCAGTCGATGTGATCCGCTCCGCTTGACCTCGGCACGCGGCTGGAGCAGCGAAGCGGCCATGTGGCTCGAAAAACCCCGCAACCCCGACGCACCGCTGGCAGGTCTCAAGGTGCTCGAACTCGCCCGCATTCTCGCCGGACCCTTCGCCGGGCAGACGCTGGCAGACCTTGGCGCGGACGTTATCAAGGTCGAGGCGCCCGAGGGCGACGGTACCCGCCTGTGGGGCCCGCCTTTCGTCGAGCGCGAGGATGGTGCGCGCGAGGCGGCCTATTACCACGGCTGCAATCGCGGAAAGCGAGGGATCACCGCCGATTTTCGCAACGCGGACGAGCTTGCGCGCGTGGCCGCGTTGGCGGCCGGGGCCGACGTGGTGCTGGAGAATTTCCTACCCGGCAAGCTGACCAAGTTCGGCCTCGACTACGCCAGCCTGTGCGCTGCCAACCCGGCGCTCGTCTATTGCTCGATCTCGGGATTCGGACAGGACGGCCCGCGCCGCAACGAGCCGGGCTACGACTTCGTGATCCAGGCGATGAGCGGGTTCATGGCGCTGACCGGGGAGCCCGAGGGCGAACCGATGAAACACGGCATGTCGATTTCGGACCTGTTTTGCGGGCTCTATTCGACCATCGCGATCCAGGCTGCGCTAGCGATGCGTGCGCGCACCGGAACCGGCCAGCATATCGACATGGCGCTGTACGATTGCTCGGTCGCGCTGCTCGCCCATCAGGCCCAAAGCTACTTTGCGACCGGCAAAAACCCGCCGCGCATGGGAAATATGCATGCACAGGTGAGCGCTTATGGCGTGTTTCCGACCAAGGACGGGCCGGTAGTGCTCGCGCCTGCCAACGACCGCCTGTTCCGCAAGCTGCTCGAAGTGCTCGAGCGGCACGACCTGCTGGGTGACGAACGCTTCGCGACGAACGAAGCGCGGATCGCCAACCGGGCCGAGATCGACGGGATCATCGCCGCCGAGACCGCACAGTGGGACCGCGACGCCTTGCTGCGGCACTGCCGGGAAGCAGGCGTCCCCGCCGGCCCGATCTTCGAGGTGTCCGAGGTGTTCGAAGACCCGCAGGTGCAGGCACGCGGCATGACCTTCCCGATGGCCGACGGGCTCACGGGCCTGCGCAGTCCGTTCAAGTTCTCCGACGCGGCGCTTGCGCTGGGTGAGCCTTCGCCGAGGCTCGGGCAGGATGACTAGCGCAGGATTGGACCGAAGCGTCCACCCGCGAGGCCGCGCCACAGCCACTCGAACGGGCCCTGTCGGAAGCGCATCAGCCACAGCGGCGACCACAGCATCATCAGCACGATCGGCACCAAAGCGAGCGCGAAGGCTCCGCCGCGCGACAGTGTTCCGTAGAGGCCCAGCCCCCAGGAATTGAACATCAGCGCGAACACCAGGCTGGTGAGCAGGTAATTGGTGAGCGACAGGCGCCCGGTGGCGGCGAGAATGCGGCGCAGCCCGCTGTCGCGATCGGAGAAGAGAGCCATGACCAGGGCAGCATATGCGACCGCCAGCAGTAGGTCGAAGGGCAGCGACCAGAACAGCGAGACTGGGCCGACCACCGCGCCGCTGAAGCCGGTCCACACGTCCACCAGCATCATCAGGACCAGTGGTGGCAGGGCCAACAGCACCAGTCTTCGCGCCAGAGAAAGGCATCTTGCTCGCGGCCACTCGCCGCGAAGCACACCGCTGCGCCACAGGCCTGCACCCACCAGCATCGTGCCCAGCGCGGAAGGGATGCCGGGGATCTGGGTCTCCAGCGCTTGGCCGAAGCCGGCGAAGCGCCGCGCCAGCCGCTCGGCAAAACTCTCGGTGCCGATCGCCTGCCCATACCGGAGCGCGTCTGGATTCGCGCCGAAGGCCCACTCGGGTAACAGCGCCTGTTGGGTCCCCGGCTCTGCGGTCAGCCACTGGTAGGCGATCAGCGTGCCGCCGATCACGTGCAGCACCATCAGGATGCTGCCCGCGACGATGAGGCTGCGCGCGTTGAGTCGCAGGAACATTGGCACGAACAGACCGGCCATCGCGTATAGTCGCAGCACGTCGTTGTTCGCGAGGAGAGTCGCGTGGGCGGTCCCGATAGCGAACAACACCAGCATGCGCAGCGCATGATCGCGCAGCGGGTGCGCGCGCCGGACTTTTCCCGCCCGCTCGATCAGAATCGCGACCCCGGCACCGAACAGCATGGCGAACAGGCTGCGGAACTTGTCTTCCACCAGCACGAAGCTGACCGCCCAGACGATCCAGTCGAATGCGCTCTGACTGCCCGCCGCTGCCGGGTTGAAATAGGCCACCGGGGGCAACGCGTAGATATAGACGTTCATCAGCGCGATGCCCGCCACCGCAATACCGCGCAGCGCATCGAGCGCGACCACGCGCTCTGCCGTCGGACCGGGCGCGGTCAGGGTAGTGCCGCGCCGATCCAACCGGTTACTTGCCCACTGCAGCCTTGAGATCGTCGACCAGATCGGTCCGCTCCCACGGGAAGGCGTCGCCCGCTGCCGTACGACCGAAATGGCCATAGGCCGCGCTCTGGCGATAGATCGGCTTGTTGAGCCCCAGATGCGTGCGGATGCCGCGCGGGGTCAGGCCGCCCAGCTTGGTCATCCCGCGGATCGCATCTTCCAGGGCCTCTTCGGAAACCGTGCCCGTGCCGTGCAGGTCGACATAGACCGACAGCGGCTCGGACACGCCGATCGCGTAGGAGAGCTGGATGGTGCAATGCGTGGCCAAGCCCGCTGCCACGACGTTCTTCGCCAGATAGCGGGTGATGTAGGCAGCCGAACGGTCGACCTTGGTCGGGTCCTTGCCGCTGAAAGCGCCGCCGCCATGCGGGGCAGCACCACCATAGGTGTCGACGATGATCTTGCGGCCCGTGAGCCCGGCGTCACCGTCCGGCCCGCCGATCTCGAAGGCACCGGTCGGATTGATGTGCCACACCGTATCGCCGTCGATCAGGCCGTCGGGCAGCACCTCGCCCACGGTCTTCTTCACATAGGCCTTCAGCTCGGCTTCCTTGTCGCCCTCGTCGTAACCCTTGGCGTGCTGGGTCGACACGACGATCGCGACCGCTTTCACGGGCTTGCCATTTTCGTAACGCAGCGTGACCTGGCTCTTGGCGTCGGGCTCGAGAAACGGCGCCGCGCCCGACTTGCGGTCGTCGGCCAGCCGCTGGAGGATCTTGTGGCTGTAATCGAGTGTCGCGGGCATCAGGTCCGGCGTCTCGTTGCAGGCGTAACCGAACATGATGCCCTGGTCGCCTGCGCCTTCGTCCTTGTTCGAGCCTTCAGTGCCGGCATCAACGCCCTGCGCAATTTCGCTGGACTGGCCGTGGAGGTGGTTTTCGAAGGTCAGCGTTTCCCAGTGGAAACCGGTCTGTTCATAGCCGATTTCCTTCACCGTGTCGCGCACGACCTTCTCGATCTCCTCGGCGGCACCCGGCTTCCACTCCCCATTGTCGTACATCGGAGTGCAGCGAATCTCTCCCGCCAGCACGACGCGCTGCGTGGTGGTCAGCGTTTCACAAGCGATTCGCGATTCGGGATCCTTGCTCAGCATCAGGTCGACGATAGCGTCGGAAATCTGGTCGGAAACCTTGTCCGGATGGCCTTCGGAAACGCTTTCGGAGGTGAAGATATAGCTGCTGCGCATTGGTCGGCGGTACCTCGATATAAAGAGTTCTTTAAGTCTCTCTGCGCGGCCTAAACCGGCCTGCGCCGGTTGACAACCAGAGAGCCGCCCATCAACGCAACAGCCCAGATAAGCGCCAGCCAATTGCCCAGCCTTGCGAAAAGTGTCGCACCTCCGGGGGGCGGCACCTTGCCTTCGATCCGAGCCTGCTCGCCCATTCCCATATGCTGGCGGACGACGCCCCGCGCGTCGATCACGCCGCTGATCCCGGTGGTGGTCGAGCGTAGCACGGGCAGGCCTTCCTCGATCGCGCGCATGCGTGCCTGCGCCAAATGCTGCGGTGGCCCGCTCGGCCCGAACCAGCCGTCGATCGAGGGATTGACGATGTAATCCGGGCGGTTGGCGCGATCGACGACCTGTCCGGAAAAGATGATTTCGTAACAGATCTGCACGCCCGCATTGCCATAGGCGCCAAGATCGAGCGTCTGCGGACCCGGGCCGGGATGGAAATCGATCGAGCCCGCCACCAGCCGCGACAGGCCGAGCGGTTCCAGCGCATCGCGAAAGGGCAGATATTCGCCATAGGGCACCAGGTGAGCCTTGCGGTAGCTGCCGGTGATCTCGCCTTGATCGTCGAGTACGGTGACGACGTTGTAAGCCCCCGTCACGGTGTCGCCCTCAACTTCGAGATCGGTCGTGCCGGTCAGCAGCACCCCCCCCTCGCCGATGACGCGGGCGAGTCGGGCACGCGCGAAAGCGGGGTCCCGACCGGCGGTGGTCGCGGCGTAGAAACGCTCGGGATAGCCCTCGCGCAGATAGTCCGGCAGCACGCCTTCGGGCCACAGCACCAGCCGCCGTTCGGGCTCGCTCGCGGGCGGGCGGGCGGACAGCGCGGCGAGCGTGAGGAAGCTCGGCTCGTACTGGCGGGGATCGTTCAGCTCGTCCTGGTCGAGATCGGGCTGGACCAGCGTGTAGTCCACCTCGCCCTCGCGCCCCGCCCCCACAGGCCAGTACATCGCGAGCGCGAGCAGCACTGCCGCGATCCCGAAACGCAGCCATTCGCGGCGCAGCACATTGTCGACCAGCGCTGCGGCCAGTACTACCGCGAGGCCCGACAGCGCGTAGGTACCGGTCAGCGGAAGCAGCGCGGCGAGCCCCGGCCGGTCGAACGGGCCGAGCATGGCGAGGCTGAACGGGCCCCAGGCATAGCCGGTGAACAGGGTCGCGCGAAGCCACTCGGTCAGCACCCAGCCCCCGCCCAGCGCCAGCGCGTAGGCCAGCGAACTGCGGCCACGCGCGAGCCGATAGGCGGCGGCAAAGGCGATGGCCGGGTAGACCGCAAGGAAGGCCGACAATAGCGGCACCGCGAGCCAGCCGAGAACAGCGGGCATCCGGTCCTGATGGGTGAAAGCGGTCGCGATCCACGTGTTGGTGATGGTGAAATGGGCAAGCGCGAACAGCCATCCGCGCAGGAAGGCACCGCGCACCGTCGGGCTGAACCGGATCAGCACCGCAGCCGCGCCCAGCGCCAGCAGCGCGAGCGGCCATAGGTGGAAGGGCGGGAAACCGAGCGCGGAGATTCCGCCCAGCACCAGCAGGGTCAGGCGTGGACGCGCCAGGGCGAAGGGCAGCGCGCGGTTCAACACGGGCCGCGCCCGCGTTGTGCCGGGCGGGTCACAGGCTCGAGGCCGACCGCGCCACGCGACCAGAAAGGTCGGCCCACACGCATTGCGTTGTCAGCCTACCGCGCTCAGTGCCTCGTCATCGCCATCGTCGGCCGCCTTGCGGGTCCGCCGACGCGGCTTGGCCGCTGCCTTGGCCTTGGCGGGCTTGGCATCTTCCTCGCCATCGCCAGCCGTTGCCGCAGCGATTGCCGGCGGCAGGACATTGGCGTCGATTTCGCCCTGATCGTCACTGCCACTATCGTCATCGCCATTCTTGTCCGACTTGCGCGCGTTCTTGCGTGCCTTCGGAGCGGCGCGACGCGGTTCGCTGCTGCGCTTGCGCACGAAGGGGTTGTCGTCGCTGTCGAACTCGTCGTCGCTGTCGTTCGAGCTGTCGCCGGAATCGGCATCGGACGAAGCGTCGTCATCGTCGAAGCGATCGCGGCCGCGCTGGCGATCGCTGCGGTTACCCTTCTTGGGCTTGCGCCGTTCGTCGTTGCGGTTGTCGTCGCCGCGATTGCCGCTACCGCGGTTGTCGTTGCCACGATCGTCGTCTTCGTCTTCGTCCGTATCGTCGTTCGCACGGTCGCGCCCGGTGTCGCGCTTGGTGCGCTGTTCGTCCTGGCGGGATTTGTTGTCGGCGATGACGCGGAAATAGTGGTCCGCGAACTGCAGATAGTACTCCGTCTGCACGCGGTCGCCATTGTGCTGGGCGTCCTGCGCGAGCTTCTTGTACTTGTCGAGCAGCTGGGGCGCATTGCCCCGCGCGCGGCTGTCGATCCGGTTGGAGCTGTTGCCGCCCCCGCCCTGATTGCGATTGCCGCGGCCACGCCGCCGGTTATTGTTGTTGCGATTACTGTTGTTGTTCAAGGAATTAGTCTTCCCTCGTGGTCGGGCCAATAGATGCGGCGTCGCAGCTGTGCTGGGTCCGCGGCCCACCTGTCCCTAAGCATGATCTTCGACCTCTTGCCGATCGCAGGCCCTTGAAGGAGCCCGGTCCCACTGCAAATGTCGGATCGCGACCCGGGCGAGAAACCGTCCATTTCTTGCCAGGTCGAGATCGGACTTACCGGTTGGCTTTCGCTTTGCCAACCCCTTGCGACATAATCATTGCGCGCGGATGACCGTTGAGGTCCCGACACATGGTGCTTTCAAGCCCTTGATTTTGCGCGAGCGCGGCCACGGCCTCGTGCTGTGTACTGCCGATCTCGAAAATGGCGATGCCGTCGGGCGTCAACAAGGGCGCGACCTGCGGCAGCAGGATTCGATAATCGTCGAGCCCCTCCGCGCCAGCGAACAGCGCCGACGCGGGCTCGTGTTCGCGCACGCACGGGTCGAGATCGGCGTCCTCCTCGACATAGGGCGGATTGCACAGGACCAGATCGACCGTGCCCAGATCTCGCTGCCAGCCATCCCGGCGCCAGCTGCGCCGCAGGAACCGGGCGTTCTCCGCCAGTCCCAGCTTGCGCGCATTACACTGCGCCACGCGCAGCGCGGGCATCGAGGCATCGACTCCAGTGCCTTGCGCTTCGGGCCACTGCGACAGCGCGGCGAGCAGCAGCGCGCCCGAGCCGGTGCCGAGGTCGAGGATGCGCTGCGGCGGATCGCGGGTCCCGAAGTGCTCCTGCGCGGCATCGATCAGCGTTTCGCTATCCCCGCGCGGGATCAGAACGGCCGGCGAGACCTGCAGCTCCAGCCCGTAGAACTCGGCACTGCCGGTGATGTAGGCGACCGGCTCGTGTCCCAGCCGCCGCGCGAAAAGCGGGGCGAAGCCATCGGGCGCAGGCTCGCGCATGTGATGCAGCAGCATGGCCGAGCGCGAGCATCCCAGCGCGTGCGCCATCAGCAGCTCGGCATCGATCCGCGCCCATGCGACGTCGAGCAGGCTCGCCGCCTCGCGGATGACCTCGCCGACACTGCCCGTCAGGTCGACAGCATCACTCATTCATCGCCGCGAGCCGCTTGGCCTCGTCCTCGGCGATCAGCGCGTCGATCAGTTCGCCCAGCCCGGGGCCGGCGATGATCTGCGGCAGCTTCTGCAGCGTCAGGCCGATCCGGTGGTCGGTCACGCGGCCCTGCGGGTAGTTGTAGGTGCGGATCCGTTCGGAGCGGTCGCCGGAACCGACCATCGCCTTGCGCGCCTCCGCCTCGGCCCCCTGCGCGGCGTCGCGCTGCTGTTCGTAGAGCCGCGCGCGCAGCACCTGCATCGCCTGTTCGCGGTTCTTGTGCTGGCTGCGCCCGTCCTGGCAGGTGACCACCAGCCCGGTCGGCAGGTGGGTGATCCGGATCGCCGAATCGGTCGTGTTGACGTGCTGCCCGCCTGCGCCGGATGCGCGATAGGTGTCGATCTTGAGGTCGCCCGGATCGATCTGCACGTCGACCTCGTCCGGCTCGGGCAACACCGCGACGGTCGCCGCCGAGGTGTGGATGCGCCCGCCGCTCTCGGTCTCGGGCACGCGCTGCACGCGGTGGACACCGCTTTCGAACTTGAGCTTGGCGAACACGCCGGTGCCGGTGACGTGCGCGACGATTTCCTTGAAGCCGCCGACTTCGGACGCGCTCATGCTGACCGGCTCGACCTTCCAGCCGTTTTCGCCCGCGTAGCGTTCGTACATGCGGAACAGGTCGCCCGCGAACAGCGCGGCCTCGTCGCCGCCGGTGCCCGCGCGGATTTCCAGCATCGCGGGCTTGGCATCGGCGGAATCGCGCGGAAGCATCGCGACGGCGATCTGTTGTTCCAGCTCGGGGATGCGGGTGTTGAGCCCTTCGAGCTCTTCCTCCGCCATTGCCTTCATCTCGGGATCGGAGAGCATCTCCTCCAGCCCGGCCACTTCGTCGCGCGCGGCCTTCAGCTCCAGCGCGAGCTTCGCGACCGGCTCCAGCTCGGCATAGTCGCGGCTCGCCTGGACGAAAGCCTCGCCCTCAAGCTGACCCGACGCCAGCCGCGCCTCGATCTCGGCGAAGCGGTTGACGATCTGGTCGAGGCGTTCTGGCGGGATGGTCAAAGCGGGGTTTCCGGTGCGGGCCTGACACACCTGACACAGTGTCTAAGGGTGGAAAAGGCGGGCCGTTTCGTGGTGGTTAAGGCGTGGGGCGAATGTCGGGGGTTTTGCGGTTCATGCAAGGCGCATTAGCGCGGATGGTGCGATGTAGGAAAGCTGGCGCTTTCGCACTCCTTCCCCACTCTCGTCATCCCGGCCCCCGAGCCGGGATCAGGCTTCTTGTAGCGCAACCTTCAAAGAAGAAGCACCACCCCGGATCAAGTCCGGGGCGACGAGAGACACGGTTCGCCAATCATTTGCGGCCAAGCAATATCCATGTGTGCGCACCTGAAACCTCAGCCTCGGCGAACTCAAACTTCTGAGAAAGAGCCTCCGAAACTTTGTTTCGCATAGGTCGCTCCCCTCTCACATTCAAATCACGCAATCTGACTTGCCCGAATGTGACCGGATGCGGCTCAACGGAGAGACCTCGCCATGCTCCGCTTGCCTGAGCTTTTGCAAATCGCTTCTTTCGCGATCCAGAGTAAAGAAACTCAGTCGAAAGCGGACGCGGGCCAAAGCGTACAGCGCTCGCCACTTCCTGTGCTAGAGCGTCACTCTGCGGGAATTCGGTGAAGACAATTACATCCGCAGGCTCCTCACCCTTCTCCCCCACCAGCATCGCCAGCCGCTCGATCCCCGCAGCCCAGCCCACTGCAGGCGTGGCAGGCCCGCCGAGGCTCTCGATCAGCCCGTCATAGCGCCCACCGCCAAGGATCGTGCTCTGCGAGCCCAGCGCATCGGCCGCAGCCGAGCCTTCGTCGGGAATGAACTCGAACGCGGTGTGGCGGTAGTAATCGAGGCCGCGCACGAGGCTTTCCGCGCGAACCCATTTGACGCCCGCCGCATCGAGCCCGCTGGTCACGGCATCGAAGAACACCCGCGCCTCGTCCGACAGGAACGCGTCGATCTTGGGCGCATCGGCGACGAAGCGCTGGTCGCGGCGATCCTTGGAGTCGAGAATGCGGAGCGGGTTCTTCTCCAGTCGCTCCTGCGAATCCTCCGAAAGCTCGTCCTTCACCGCGCGGAAGTGCTCGACCAGCGCCGCGCGCCACGCCTCGCGGGAATCGCCATCGCCGAGCGTGTTGAGGTGCAGGGTCACGCCCTCGATGCCCAGCTCGCGGATCACCTGATCGGCCATCGCCAGCAACTCGACATCTGCTTGCGGTTCCGCCGCGCCAATGATCTCCGCATCGATCTGGTGGAACTGGCGGTAGCGGCCCTTCTGCGGGCGCTCGTAGCGGAACAGCGGGCCATGCGTCGCCAGCTTGACCGGCGCGTGCTGCTGCCAGCCATTGGTGAGGTAGGCGCGCGCGATACCCGCAGTGAATTCGGGCCGCAGCGTCAGCGATTCGCCGCCGCGATCCTCGAAGGAATACATTTCCTTGGAGACAATGTCGGTCGTCTCGCCGATCGAGCGCGCGAACACCTCGGTCTTCTCGAACACCGGGAATTCGGCGCGGCGGAAGCGGTAGAGTTTGCGCACCCGTTCGAAGGTTTCGACCACGAAGGCGAAGGCTTCCGCCTCCGCCCCGAAAATATCCTGCGTGCCGCGGATCGCCTGAGGTGTTGTGTTCTGTGCCATGATGCGCGTGCGCTTAGCGCGCAGGCTAGGCAAACGAAAGCAGGATACATTATTGCATGGGGGGCTCGTTGGTCGCATGGGTGCGCGCCATGAAGCATCTCTTCCTTGGCGCCGCCCTCCTCCCGCTGCTCATCTCCACCCCGGCGGTGGCGCAGAGCGACATTCGCCCCGCAGGCAACACCGCGCCGGTGCAGGAAGCGCTCGCCGACGCGACGCCCCTGCCCGCCGACACGCCGTGGCCGGGCGGCACCATCGCGCTGGATATCGACGCGACCGATACGCAGCGCGGCGTCTACCGCGTGACGCAGACCATCCCCGTCACCGCCGAGATGCGCGAACTGCGCCTGCTGTTTCCCGAATGGCTGCCCGGCAACCACGCCGCGCGCGGGCCGATCAACCTGGTCAGCGGCTTTGCGTTCACCGCGAACGGCAAGGTGCTGGAATGGAAGCGCAATCCGCTCGACGTGTACGAGCTGATCGTCGATGTTCCGCAGGGGACCGAGGCGGTGAAGGCCGAATTCGTCCACACCTCGCCGATCACCGGCAGCGAGGGGCGGATCACCATGACGCAGGAAATGCTCAACCTGCAGTGGGAGAAGATGAGCTTCTATCCCGCCGGGCATTACGTGCGCCGGATCGCGGTGAAGCCCACGGTGAAAGTGCCCGAAGGCTGGCGCGTGTTCACCGCGCTCGACGGGCAGACGCGCAAGAACGACACCGTGAGCTGGCAGATTGTCGATTACGAGACGCTGGTCGATTCGCCGATCTTCGCGGGCAGGTACGCGCAGCAGTGGGACCTCGACGACAATGTGCGGCTGGACGCGGTGGCGGACCGCGCGAGATATCTCGACCTCGCGCCTGAAAACCTCGCCAGCTTCGAACGGCTGATCGACGAGGCGGACGCGCTGTTCGGCGCGCGCCATTTCGACCATTACGACATCCTGCTCGCGCTGACCGACCGGATGGGCGGGATCGGGCTGGAGCACCAGCGCTCGGGCGAAAACCAGTACGAACCGACCGCGCTGATCGACTGGGAGGCGATGGACTGGGATCGCAACGTGGTTGCCCACGAACTGGTCCATAGCTGGAACGGCAAGTATCGCCGCCCGGAGGATCTGTGGACCCCCGATTACCGCACGCCGATGCAGGATTCGCTGCTGTGGCTTTACGAAGGCCAGACGCAGCTGTGGGGCTGGGTACTCGCCGCGCGCAGCGGGTTGCAGACCAGGCAGACCTTCCTCGATGCCTTCGCCACCTATGCGGCGAACTATTCCGAAGGCCAGCCCGGCCGCGCGTTCCGGTCGGTCGCCGATACGACCAACGACCCGATCATCAACTCGCGCCGTGCAATTCCCTACTCGTCGCTGTCGCGCAGCGAAGACTATTATGTCGAGGGCGCGCTGACCTGGATCGAGGCGGACCAGATCATCCGCGAGGGCACTGGCGGGGCCAAGGGGCTCGACGATTTCGCCAAGGCCTTCTTCGGAGTCAATGATGGCGACTGGGGCCAGCTGACCTACGATTTCGACGAGATCGCCGAGACGCTGAACGGCGTCTATCCCTACGACTGGGCCACCTTCCTCACCACCCGCCTGCTGGAGCCGAACCAGCCCGCCCCGCTGCGCGGGCTCGAAATGGGCGGCTACCAGCTGGTGTGGAAGGATGAGCCCAACAGCTACGACAAGGGGCGGATGGGCAACGGCAAGTATCTCAACCTGTTCTACTCGCTCGGCGTGAATCTCGGCAGCGACGGCACGGTGACGGGCACGCTGTGGGACGGGCCGGCCTTCGATGCAGGGATCGTCAACGGCAACACCATCGTCGCGGTGAACGGCATCGCCTACTCGCGCGAGACGATCGAAGAGGCAATCACCGCCGCGAAGGATTCGGACAAACCGATCGAACTGCTGGTCAAGCGCGGCGACACCTACCGCACGGTCGCAATCGATTACCACGGCGGCCTGCGCTATCCGTGGCTGGAACCCGCCGGCAAGGGCGTGCAGCCGCTCGACCGGTTCTTGGAGCCGCGCGCAGGCGGCTGACCCGCTCGACCATCACCCGGTCTCCCGCAGTGCACAAAACGCGTTGCGGCTTTCCGGCGGCTACACTAGGTCGCGGGCACATCCTTCCAGCCCGATCGCGCGGGTGCGTGCGCACCCTGCCGATGGCGAGAGCGAACAGAGAGAAACAATGCGCATCGACAAGATCCCGACCGGCGACAATCCGCCCGAAAGCCTCAACGTCATCATCGAAGTCCCGACCGGCGGCGAACCGGTGAAGTACGAGTTCGACAAGGAATCGGGCGCGCTGTTCGTCGATCGCATCCTGCACACGCCGATGCGCTACCCCGCTAACTACGGTTTCGTACCGCACACGCTTTCGCCCGATGGCGACCCGCTCGACGCGCTGGTGATCGCACGCAGCCCCTTCATCGCGGGCTGCGTGGTGCGTGCCCGCCCGATCGGCGTGCTCAACCTCGAAGACGAGCATGGCGGCGATGAAAAGCTGATCTGCGTGCCGGTCGACACGACCTTCCCGTACTATTCGGACGTAGGCGAGACGAAGGATCTGCCGAGCATCATCTTCCAGCAGATCGAGCACTTCTTCACCCACTACAAGGATCTGGAGAAGGACAAGTGGGTCCGCGTGGGCAAGTGGGGCGATGCAGCGGAAGCGAGGCAGATCGTGCTCGAGGCGATCGAACGGGCGAAGAACGGCTGACGCGGCAGCGGAATTTTATGGTTCCATTTAAGTATTAATACTTGTTATTTTTAGATAAAAATCGGAGCCGGTCTCAAAAACGCCTCATTTCATACCGACACCTTTGCTGCCGCGATACCTGCGGCAGCAAAGCCGGAGAAAAGGTATGAAGAGAAGCATTCTTGTCGTCGCAGCGGGACTTATGGTCGCGTTGGGAAGCACCGCTGCCCTCGCCGATCCTCAGCCCCCGTATCCCACCGAAGAGTACCTCTACATCAACCGCTATTACAACATGAGCGGGGAACTCGTCGGGTGGGACATCGTCTACTGCGATCTCACGACGGAATCCTACATGGACCCGTTCGAATCCCCGTGGTCCATCGAGACCGACGATCGGGGCAACTGCACCACCTTCGGTTGAGCCAGCCGGACGCGGATAGAAGTTCGCGTCCGGACATTCACTCCACCGGCCTGCGATGGTCGAGCAGATCCTGCTTCTGGTCGCTGCTGTCGCGCTCTTCCTCGACCATCTCGTCGATCTCATTACGCGGGGCGACGTCGGTCGATGGGGGCGCGGCGGCGGCGCGTGGCTTGTGCGGTGGCGTTGCCGCCGCAGAGCGATCCGCGATATTCTCGAACGGGAGGCTGGCCGAGCGGGGATCGAAGCGCAGGCGGTAGATCGGCTCGGGCAGGCCGAAGCCTGCATCCTCCAGCGCGGTCTTCACCGCCGGGATCGCCGCGCTCTGCGCCTTGAACCAGTCGGTCTCGCGCTGGTCGACCCAGCCGAGGAAGCGGATCACAACGGTTGAATCGCCGACCTCGACGATCCGCGCCTCGGGCGCGGGGTCTGCCAGCATGAAGGGCAGCGCCGTCAGCGTCGCACGGCCCAGCTCTGCCGCGGCGGTCGCGTCGTCATCCGCGTCGACCCCCAGCGTGAAATCGAACCGGCGCTGCGGATTGCGGGTGAAATTGACGATCACCGCTTTGAACACCGTGCTGTTGGGAATGCGGAGGTGGTTGCCTTCCAGCGTCATCAGCACGGTCGCGCGGCTGGTCAGGCGCACCACGCGGCCTTCCATATTGTCGATCAACACCAGGTCGTTGGCGCGGAACGGCTGGCGCAGCGAAAGCATGAGCGAGGCGACATAATTCTCCACCGTGTCGCGCATGGCGAAGCCCAGCGCGATGCCGATCACGCCTGCCCCGCCCAGTACTGCGCCAAGCAGCGCGGTCGCCCCGATGATGTCGAGCGCGATGACTGCGGCAAAGATGATCGCGATGAACCGGATCGCGCTCGCTACCAGATCGGCGAGGAAATCATTTGGCGTGACGAGCCGCCAGAGGAACTTGAGCGAGGCGAGCAGGTATCCCACCAGCAGGATCGCAAGGCCGATCAGCAGCGCGACCCCGATCAGCGGCAGCATCCCCGCCGCTGCGCGCAGCCGGTCGATCAGCGCAGTGACGATATCCGCCGTCCCCTCCAGCGAGGTGTCGCGCGCGATCTCGTTCTCGACCGTCACCACATCGAACCGCCCGGCGATGGCGCCGGCATCGTCGATCGCCTCCTGGCTGGGCGCAGAGCCGGACAGGCGCACCACGCCCTGATTGACCGCGACCTCTATGCCGGAGAACGCCTCGACCTCGGCATAGATGTCGCGCAACCGGGTGGCGATCCGGCTGTCGGCCTGCGGGTCGCGCTCGTCCGACAGCGCGCCACTGGCGGCGGTCGGCGTGGGCTGCGGCTCGGCCTGTTCGGGCACGAGGCCGGGCAGCGCAGCGGCGAGCGGTGTGGCAAGACATGCCAACCAGACGGCAGCCAGTATTCGTAGCATCATTGTCGGCCCCTGCTCATCGCGAGCCAGTGCGGGCCGCGTGCGTGCATCAGTCGGGGAAGGCCGTGCCGAATCCCAGCGCGAGCAGCAGGGGCACGCCTACCGTCAGCAGCCACAGCGCCACCTGATCGCGCCGGAACGCGCCTTTGAGAGCAGGGTCGTGCGCCTTGGCGTCCCCGATATCGGTCCACCGCTTTTCGAAAAAGCGCAACACGGGAATGAAGGCGCCCACCATGATGACCAGCAGCAGGTAGACGGTGATCCCGTCGAACGCGTGCTTCATCTTGGGCATGGAAATGAAGATCAGCAGCGCGGTGGTGATCAGCAGCGCCCACGCGATATTGTCGCTGATCGCGGCGCGCCAATCGACCTTGGGGCGCGCATCCGCTGCATTCTTGGTCCAGGTGTTCATTGCCGCATCCTCTCGATCGCCCCCGTTCGACCGACGATAGAGCGAGTGGCGCGCGCGCTCAAGCATATAGGCCGAAGGCGGCCCGTACCTATTGCGACTTTCGCCGCGCGCCCCATCTGCTAGGCGTAACGCCATGGCCGAGATCGATCCCGCCGACATTGTCCAGAAGCCTTCCGAAGTGGAGGCTAACGCCGCCCCGCCGATTCCGCAGGGCGGGCTCGAAGTCGTGTCGATCGCCAAGAGCTACGACAAGCGACCGGTGCTGACCGATATCTCGCTGTCGGTCGGCAAGGGCGAAGTGCTCGGCCTGCTGGGCCCCAACGGCGCGGGCAAGACGACCTGTTTCTATTCGATCATGGGGCTGGTGAAGCCCGATAGCGGCCGCATCCTGATGGATGGCGAGGACGTGACCGGCCTGCCGATGTATCGCCGCGCGATCCTGGGCCTGGGCTATCTGCCGCAGGAAACCAGCATTTTCCGCGGGCTCACCGTGGAACAGAACATTGCCACCGTGCTCGAACTGGCGGAGCCCGACCGGCAGGCACAGCGCGACGGGCTGGAACGCCTGCTCGACGAATTCGGCCTGGCCAAGCTGCGCAATGCGCCCGCGATGGCGCTTTCGGGCGGCGAGCGGCGGCGGTGCGAGATTGCCCGCGCACTCGCGGCGAACCCGTCGATCATGCTGCTCGACGAACCCTTCGCGGGGATCGACCCGCTTTCGATCAGCGATATCCGCGATCTCGTGATCGATCTGAAGAACCGCGGGATCGGCGTCCTGATAACCGATCATAACGTTCGCGAAACGCTCGATATCGTAGACCGCGCCTGTATCATCTACGGAGGACAGGTGCTGTTCGCGGGCACCCCGCAAGACCTGGTGGCAGACGAAAACGTGCGCAGGCTCTACCTTGGCGAGAATTTTACCTTGTGATTTTCCGGCGGTCCGAAACGTGATCGCGCATGGGAAACTTGGGTCCGCCATGGCGGCACCAGCCCACACCCCCGCCCGGCCAACCCGACAGGATAATCCCATGGGTAGGCCGGGCGGGGGTGTGGGCTGGTGCCGTGCGATCCGACAGCTTCGCTGGAGGCGGACAACGCACTAATGTCGCTCGCTCCGCGCCTCGACCTGCGCCAGTCACAATCGCTGGTGATGACGCCGCAGCTGCAGCAGGCGATCAAGCTGCTGACGCTGTCCAATCTCGAGATCGAGGCGTTCATCGGCGATGCGCTGGAGGCCAATCCGCTGCTCGAAATGGGCGAGGTTCCCGCGCGCGCCGAGGCCGAGGACGGGCAGCGCGACGACGACAGCAGCGGCGAGGTGGCCGAAACCCCGCGCGAGGAACGCGAGGCGGACTCGCTGATCGCGGAAGGGGCCGCCGAGAGCGATGCACCGACAGACCTTTCCGCCGCCGAGCTGGAGATCGACCGCGACACGGGCGATGGCAGCTGGGGTGCTGCGGAGGGCTTCGGCGGCGAGGACGATGGTTTCGCAATCGATAGCCATAGCGGCACCGCGCTCTCGCTGTCGGAATATCTGCACGCGCAGGTCGGTGCCGCGGGGCGCGACGACCGGGAGATCTTCATCGCCCGCGCGCTGATCGAACGGCTCGACGAAGCAGGCTACCTCACCGAAACGCTGCGCGAGGTGGCCGATACGCTCGGCATTCCGCTCGCCGAAGCCGAGCGCGCGCTGCAACTCGTGCAATCGCTCGATCCCGCAGGGGTCGGCGCGCGCAATCTGGCCGAATGCCTCGCGATCCAGGCGCGCGAGGCGGATCGCTACGATCCGTGCATGGCGCGGCTGATCGACAATCTGGAGCTGGTCGCGCGGGGCGACGTCGTCCGGCTGCAGAAACTGTGCGAGGTCGATGCCGAGGATTTCGCCGAAATGCTTGCCGAACTGCGCGGCTACGATCCGCGTCCCGGCCTGACCTTCGGCGAGCAGGGGGGCAGCCCGGTGGTGCCCGACATCCTGATCTCGCCCGCCCATGAAGGCGGCTGGCGGATCGCGCTGAACGAAGCGACCCTGCCGCGGCTGGTGGTCAACCGCCCCTATCTGGTGGAGCTGCGCGATGGCTGTCGCGACCGTTCCAGCCGCGCGTGGCTGAAGGATCGGCTGGAGGATGCCCGCTGGCTGATCCGCGCGCTCGACCAGCGGCAGAAAACCATCCTTGCAGTGGCGAGCGAGATCGTCACCCAGCAGGAGGGCTTCTTCCGCCACGGGGTCAGCCACCTGCGCCCGCTGACCCTGAGGCAGATCGCCGAGAAGATCGAGATGCACGAAAGCACGGTCAGCCGGGTGACCAGCAACAAGTTCCTGCACTGCCCGCGCGGCACCTTCGACCTCAAATACTTCTTCACCAGCGGCGTGGGCGGCGGCGAGGACGGCGAAGGCGCGAGTGCGGCATCGGTCAAGGCGCGGATCAAGGCGCTGACCGATGCCGAGGATGCCAAGGCGATCCTCTCCGACGACAAGCTGGTGACCCTGCTCAAGGCCGAAGGGTTCGACATCGCGCGGCGCACGGTCGCCAAATATCGCGAGGCGATGGGGATCGGCAGCAGTGTGGAGCGGCGCCGGGCGAAGAAGCTTGCGGCGATCGGCTAGGCGCAGACCGCCGCAAGCCTGACGTCAGTCGCGCCGCAACACCGCGAAATAGGTCACATTGTCGTCGGTGTCCTGCACGTCCGCTGCCAGCACATCGAGCTTGTACAGCTGCGCCGCACGAGTCGAGGCGAGTGCGGCGCGGGTAAACTGCCGCGCTTCGGCGACCTCGCATGCGGCCCCGGCGGTGTCGCCCGCTTCCTCTGCCCGCGCGCCGATCTGCGCGAGGAAGCGCGTGCATTCGGCGAGCGCCATCGGATGGCTCGCGACCACCTCCACCTCTTCCAACCGGGTACCCGGCACGGCGAGGCAGTGGAACACGACCGGCTGGGGATGCACGTCGAGCCGGGCGACCGGGAGCGAGGTGAGCAATTGCTCTACCCCCGGTACCGCACCCGCGATCGAGTTTTCGAAAGGGATTACCGCCCGGTCGCAGGTGCCCGCGACCAGCGCGTCGCACGCGGCGCGGAAATCGCTGTAGCCGACAGGCTCGGCGTCGGGGAAACGTCCCAGGCACGCAAGTTCGCCGAAGGCACCGGGGTGCCCTCCATAAGCAATACGCATGTCTGCTTCCGGGTCAGGCGGCGCGACGGGCCAGCGGCACGACCCGTTCGATCGCGCACAGGTGCATGTCACCCGAAGCGGCGATCGGACACACGGCTTCGCCGCGGCCCAGCCGGGCGGCGAGTTCGCTCTGTTCGAGCACCGCGTAGCTGCGATCCTCGCACAGCCGGTCGCGCGACAGCCTGCCGACCGCGAGCGCGGAACCACGCCCACCCTCGCCCAGCAGACCGTCGATAATGGTCAGTTCGGGATCGTCCGCCAGCGCGGTCCACCAGTCGCCTTCACCGATCTCGATCATGGCGATCGCCCTGCCGGTCCGCGCACGCTCCAGCGCCGCTTGCGGCGAGGCGCTCTTGCGCACCGGGATGATCGTGCCGAAGCGCGCGCGCGCCATCAGCTGCATGCGTTCGGGATGGCGGGTGGCATGCAGCGCGATCTCGATCGGGCGCTGGGCCTGCAGGTTGATCGCCATCAGCTCGCGCCAGATCGCGGTCAGGCTGACTTCGGGGATGCGGCGGGTCATCGCGTCGAGCCGGGCGATGACGCTGGCCTCGCGCGCGGGGCGCAACAGCAGCTCGTCCTCGTCCTTATCGGCGGACTTGGCGCTGGCGATAGATGCGGCAAGGTCGAGCCGCTTCTCGATCAGTGCCAGCAATTCTTCGTCGAGCGCGTCGATCTCCTCACGAAGGGTATCGATGGTTCGCATGTTTGCGGGGGTATTCGGCATGATGAATTCGCTTTCGGTTCGCCACCGGCGCGCGACGCAATCGGTCGGCGCAGGTCGTTATCGCTCGTTTGTCTCGATGGTGGCCGCTTTTCGCGCAGGGCCTCGCGCGGGTCCCGATACGCCGCTCAGGCGTATCGGCCGCTAAACGAACCGAAATAATAGCCGTAATAGGGGAAGCGCGCGCCAGCCAGATACACGACGGGCGGCGCGGAAAGCTGTGTCGGGGCCGAAGCGGGGATTGCGAGATCCCGATGCTTGGTCATGACCAAATTGCTCCCGAGGCAGGGATTGAAATCAAAGCGCTGCCTCCCACGCCTTGTGCGTAACGAAATAACGCAGCTTTTGTCGCACCGCAACCTCGTATATCGCACAGGCACGATGCTGTGGCATTCAGGTGACTCACTCCATGCCCGATCAACCCGACTCGCAATTCCCCCGTTTCGTCGAGCGACTCGCCGGTTTTTCTCGCTTTACACGATGTTAACCTTTTCCGTTCAGACCTTATGTGGTTAATAAGCGCAACACCTTCTGTGGGGGGCGTTGCAGCACATTCATCGGGCCAAAGGGGGCGACCCATGCGCGTATTGCTGATCGAGGACGAGCCGAGCACGGCAAAGGCGATCGAGCTGATGCTCACGACCGAGGGGTTCAATGTCTATAGCACCGATCTGGGCGAAGAAGGCCTCGATCTGGGCAAGCTGTACGATTACGACATCATCCTGCTCGACCTGAACCTGCCGGACATGCACGGTTACGACGTGCTCAAGAAGCTGCGCGTCGCCAAGGTGCAGACGCCGGTTCTGATTCTCTCGGGCATTTCCGAAATGGACAGCAAGGTCCGCTCCTTCGGGTTCGGCGCCGACGATTACGTGACCAAGCCGTTCCATCGCGAAGAACTGGTCGCCCGAATCCACGCCGTGGTCCGCCGTTCCAAGGGCCACAGCCAGTCGGTCATCCGCACCGGCAAGCTGGCGGTGAACCTCGATGCCAAGACCGTGGAAGTCGATAGCGCGCGGGTACACCTGACCGGCAAGGAATACGCGATGCTGGAGCTGCTTTCGCTCCGCAAGGGCACCACGCTGACCAAGGAAATGTTCC
>CAXAXQ010000030.1:0-37999 GCA_963972905.1 uncultured Erythrobacteraceae bacterium | reverse complement strand
GCCACGCGGTCCCAACGCCGCGCGAGCTCTCTGCAAGGAGAGAATACATGACTGATACCAAGCCGACGCCCAAGCCGGAATTGCGTCCTGAGCGCCCGTTCTTTTCGTCCGGACCTACCGCCAAATTCCCTGGCTGGTCGCTCGACAAGCTCCAAACCGAATCGCTGGGCCGTTCGCACCGATCTTCGATCGGCAAGGCGCGCCTGAAATACGCGATCGAGCTCAGCCGCGAACTGCTGGGCGTGCCCGACGACTATCTCGTCGGCATCATGCCGGGGTCGGATACCGGCGCGCTCGAATGCGCGATGTGGACGATGCTGGGCGCAGGCCCCGCGACGGTCGCCGCGTGGGAAAGCTTCGGCAACGTGTGGATTCAGGATGCGGTCAAGCAGCTCAAGCTGCCGAACCTGCAAGTGCTCGACGCGCCCTATGGTGAAATCCCCGATCTTGCTTCGATCCCGCAGGAAAACGACGTCGTGTTCACCTGGAACGGGACGACATCCGGCGCGCGTATCCCGAACACCGACTGGCTCGCGCCGGGCCGCAAGGGCATCACCATCAACGACGCGACCAGCGCCGTCTTCGCGCAGGAGATGGACTGGCCCAAGCTCGATGCGACGACTTTCAGCTGGCAGAAGGTGATGGGCTCCGAAGCGCAGCACGGCATGCTGATCCTCAGCCCCAAGGCGGTCGAAAGGATCGAAAGTTACGATCCCGAATGGCCGCTGCCCAAGCTGTTCCGCCTGAAGAAGGGCGCAAAGCTCAACACCGCGATCTTCGAAGGCGCGACGATCAACACGCCTTCGATGCTGGCGACGGAAGATTACATCGCCGCGCTCGAATGGGCGAAGTCGATCGGCGGGCTGCCCGCGATGATCGAACGCGCCAACGCCAATGCCAAGGTGCTGACCGACTGGATCGAGGCGACACCCTACGTGCGCAACATGGTCCCCGACCTGGCGCAGCGGACCAATACCGGTGTGTGCTTCGTCTTCCAGGGCGAATGGTTCGAAAGCCTCTCGGCAGACGACCAGGCGGCGGTTCCGGGCAAGATCTACAAGATGCTGGAGGCCGAAGGCGTCGGCTACGACTTCAACGGCTACCGCGATGCTCCGCCGTCCCTGCGCATCTGGTGCGGCGGCACGGTTGAGGCCGAGGATATCGCGCGCCTGATCCCGTGGATCGAATGGGCCTTCGCCGAGCTCGGTGGCTCCTGAGCCCCTTCATCTAATCCCGTCACCCTGAACTTGTTTCAGGGTCCAGCTTCCACCACCGGACTCCGTTCTCAGGAGGATCGGTGGATGCTGAAACAAGTTCAGCATGACGATTTGAGGGAAATGAAATGTCCCAGAAACCCAAAGTCCTGATCTCCGACAAGATGAGCCCCGACGCCGCCAAGATTTTCGCGGAGCGCGGCTGCGAGGTGCACGAGAAGACCGGCCTTTCGCCCGATGAGCTGAAAGCGATTATCGGCGAATATGAAGGCCTTGCGATCCGTTCCTCGACCAAGGTGACGCCCGAGATCCTCGAAGCGGCGACCAACCTCAAGGTGATCGGCCGCGCAGGGATCGGCGTCGACAATGTCGATATTCCGGCCGCCAGCGAGCGCGGGGTGGTGGTGATGAACACCCCCTTCGGGAACTCGATCACCACCGCCGAGCATGCGATCGCCTTGCTGCTGGCGCTCGCCCGCCAGATTCCGCAGGCCAATGCGCGCACGCAGGCGGGCGAATGGCCCAAGAGCGATTACATGGGCGTCGAGCTGACCGGCAAGACGCTGGGCCTGATCGGCGCGGGCAATATCGGCTCGATCGTCGCATCCCGCGCGCAGGGCCTGCGCATGAAGGTGATCGCGTACGACCCCTTCCTCACCGAGGAACGCAGCGTCGATCTCGGGATCGAGAAGGTCGAGCTGGACGAGCTGCTCAAGCGCGCGGACTGCATTACGCTGCACACCCCGCTGACCGACGAGACGCGCAACATCCTCTCGGCCGAAAACCTCGCCAAGACCAAGAAAGGCGTGCGGATCGTCAACTGCGCGCGCGGCGGCCTGATCGACGAGGCGGCGCTGGCCGAGATGCTCGACAGCGGGCACGTCGCGGGCGCCGCGCTCGATGTGTTCCAGACCGAACCGGCCACGGACAGCCCGCTCTTCGGCAAGCCCGGCTTCATCTGCACCCCGCACCTCGGTGCCTCGACCCGCGAGGCGCAGGAGAATGTCGCGCTTCAGGTGGCCGAGCAGCTGAGCGATTTCCTGCTCACCGGCGCGGTCACCAACGCGCTCAACATGCCCAGCCTCAGCGCGGAGGAAGCGCCGCGTCTGAAGCCCTACATGCAGCTGGCCGAAAGCCTCGGCTCGCTGGTCGGGCAGCTGGCGCATGGCAGCCTGCCCAAGATCGCGGTCGAGCTGGAAGGCGACGCGGCGGAGCTCAACCCCAAGCCGATCACCGCCGCGGTGCTGGCGGGCCTGATGCGCCGCTTCTCGCAGAGCGTGAACATGGTCAACGCGCCGTTCCTCGCCAAGGATCGCGGGATCGAGGTGCGCGAAATCCGCTCCACCCGCGAAGGCACGTACCAGACGCTGATTCGGGTGACGGTGGAAACCGACGCGGGCAAGCGCTCCGTCGCGGGGACTTTGTTCGGCCGTGAAGCACCGCGTCTGGTCGAGATCTTCGGGATCGGGATCGAGGCGGAGCTGGATGGCCACATGATCTACGTGGTCAACGACGATGCGCCCGGTTTCATCGGTCGGATCGGCTCTCTGCTGGGCAATCGCGGGATCAACATCGGCACCTTCAACCTCGGCCGCAAGCAGGCCGGGGGCGAGGCGGTGCTGCTGCTGAGCCTCGACCAGCCGGTCGACGACGCGCTCATCGCCGAGGCCGAGGCGCTGGAAGGCGTGCGCACGGTCACCGCGCTTAGTTTCTAGAACCGCTTTTCGTCATCCCAGCTTCCGCTGGGATGACGAGGGCGTTAGGGGCAGGCGCATGACCACGACCGACGACCTGCTGCCCGAAGGGCTGGCCGACAACCTGCCCGCCGATTCCGCCATGCTCGGCCGCGCGATGCGCGCCGCGCTCGATGCGATGGACGCGCATGGATACGACCGGGTCAGCCCGCCGCTGGTCGAGTTCGAGAAATCGCTCGGCCACCGGATGGACGGGTTGCAGACGCGCGCGATGTTCCGCTTCGTCGACCCGGCGAGCCTGCGCACGCTTGCGCTGCGCAGCGACATCACCCCGCAGATCGGGCGCATCGCCGCCACCGCGCTGAGCGCGCGCGCACGGCCCCTGCGGTTGTGTTACGCGGGCGAGGTCACGCGGATCGCGGCGGACCAGCTCGATCCGGTGCGCCAGCGCCTGCAGGTCGGCGCAGAGCTGATCGGGTCGGACAGCGTCGCCGCCGCCAGCGAGGTGGTGCTGACGGCGCTTGCCGCGCTGGAGGCGGTCGGTGTCGAAAACCTGTCGGTCGATTTCACGCTGCCCGATCTGGTCACCACACTGGCCGCAGGGCCGTTCCCGCTGGACGAGGAACAGGCCGATGCGGTCAGGCGCGAACTCGATGCCAAGGATGCGGGCGGGCTGAAGGCGGTCGGCGGCGATGCCTACCTGCCGCTGATCCACGCCGCCGGGCCTTTCCCCGATGCGCTCGACAGGCTGCGCGCGGTCGATGCGGGCGGCGCGCTGGAAAGCCGGATA
Organism: uncultured Erythrobacteraceae bacterium; assembly: GCA_963972905.1. Taxonomy (GTDB): domain Bacteria; phylum Pseudomonadota; class Alphaproteobacteria; order Sphingomonadales; family Sphingomonadaceae; genus Alteriqipengyuania. The sequence goes on along the minus strand of CAXAXQ010000030.1, from coordinate 34,301 downwards.
GCCGGGCTGGAGCAGATCGCCGCAGCCGTGGGCAACCGCGCGCGGGTCACGCTCGACCCGACCGAGCGGCACGGGTTCGAATACCAGAGCTGGTTCGGCTTCACGCTGTACGCAGGCGATGCGCGCGGCGCGCTGGGGCGGGGCGGCACCTACCTGATCCGCGGGACAGACGAGCCCGCGACCGGCTTCTCCATCTATCTCGGCCAGGCGCTCCCGCTGCTACCCGCAGCCGAGCCGCGCGCGATGCTCTACCTGCCACTGGGCCACGACGGCGAGGCGGCTGCGCGTCTGCGCGGCGAGAGGTGGCGCACGCTCGCCGCGCTCTCCGATGATGAAGACCCGCGCGCGCTGGGCTGCACGCACCGGCTGGACGGCACGGAGGCTGTAGCGCTTTAGTCGCCGCCGAGTACGGCCTGCGTATTGGCCAGCGCGATATTGCTCATCATGCCCAGATAACGGTCGTAATAGGGCTTGTGCGACACCCCCACAATGGCGAGCGTGCGCGTGTCCGTGCCGATCACCTGGCGGATATTGGCGACCATGCGCAGGTTGCGCGTCTCCCAATAGGCGAGATAGGTCTGGCCTGCGTCGGTCGGGGTCCGCGCGCCCGCTGCCGCGCCGAAATCGCCTTCCATCGCCAGCGAGAGCGAGGCGGGTGAATTGTACCGCCGGTACCATTCGAGGATCGGCATGGAGCCATCCTCCATCGCCGCGTCCCATTCCTCGTATTCGGCAATGCGCTGCTTGGTCGGCGCGTTGTCCCAGATTGCGCTGATTTCCGCGTCATAGGCCTCGGGATCCTTGGGATCGCTGCCGCTCATCTGGTCATCCACCCGGTCGACCCGGTCGAGGCCCAGACGCACCGCCAGCCGGGCGGCGATGACGACATTCTCGTTGTGCCGGGTGCCGAACTTTTCGAGAAAAGCGACCAGTTCGGTGGGCAGGTCGGCGCCCGCTGCACGCTCGGCTTCGGGCAGGCGGAGCCATTGCACCAGCGCCGATTCCGGCTCTCCGATGGCAAGGAACAGGCCGACCAGTCGCCGACGTTCGGCAATGGTCCGCTGATCCCCCGGTTTGGCCAGCAGCTCCATCACCCCGAATTGTGCATCGCGGGCGCTCACGCCCAGTGCGGCGCGCGCAGGGCCGGGATCGGGGCAATAGGTATCCGCATTGCCGGGGTCGAAGAGCCGCAGATTATCGCACTGGACCCCATCGATCCCTTCCACCGCGATCGCTTCGGGCGCCCATCCCTCCAGCTGGTCTAGCAGCGGATCGAACCGCTCCAGCGGGAAGTCCTTGGGCAGCGAAGACAGGTGAGACGTGCCCAGCACCAGCACCGGGGTAAGATCGCCGAGTTCCTGCGCAGCCTCGTCCACGATGTCGACCAGATCCGCCGGAAGCGGCGTCGCCGTCTGTGCGACAAGTGAGACGGCAAGAAGAAACGACATGGGCGACCTCCCCTGGAAAGTCGCCCATGTGCTATAGGGTCATAATACAGTCAAGCGGTCAGCCATTGAATGTGCTGGGGTCGGGACCCATCCGCCCATCCTCGCTGTCGAGCGTGTCGATCTTCGCCATCTGGTCGTCGCTCAGTTCGAACGACAATGCGGTGTAATTGTCGCGGATGTGATCGGGATTTGTCGAGCGCGGCAGCACGGAAAAGCCGTTCTGGATGTGCCAGCGTATGATGACGGCACTGGCGGACTTGCCGGTCTCGTCGGCGATCGCCTTGATCGTGTCGTTCTCCATCCCGTTGCCCTGGCCGAGCGGCGACCAGCTCTGCGTGAGGATGCCCATATCCTGGTGCACCTTGCGCATCGTGCGCTGCTGGAAGCTGGGATGCAGCTCGATCTGGTTGAGCGCTGGCACGACGCCCGTCTCGTCCACGATCCGCTTCAGGTCTTCCTCGCGAAAGTTGGATACGCCGATGGACTTGGCCTTGCCCTGGTCGCGCAGTTCGATGAATGCCTTCCAGGTCTCCACGAACAGGCCCTTGTCGGGGCAGGGCCAGTGGATCAGCAGCATGTCGACATGATCGCGGCCGAGCCGCTCGAGACACTTGTCCGCCGCCTTCAGCGTGCGGTCGTAGCCCTGGCTTTCGTTCCAGATCTTGGTCTGGAGGAAGATGTCGGCCCAGTCGCCGATGCCTTCGCCTACGCCCTTTTCGTTCTGGTAGATCGCCGCCGTGTCGATCAGCCAGTAGCCGGTTTCGATCGCGGTGGAGACGGTATCCGCTGCCTTGTCTTCCTCGATCTGCCAGGTGCCGAAGCCCAGCTGGGGAATCCGGCGATCATCGTTCAGGGTGAGGGTGGGGTAGTCTTTGCTCATGAAATCTCCTTTTGCCTCTCCAACACATGCGCGCGTCGAAATGTCCCGATCAATTCCGATAAGGCGTTTCCTACGGGCATGGCCCATGCCATAGGCGCGCGGCTGTGCGCGGCGCTTTTTCCGGCCGGGGTTTTTTGATCCCCTGGACAGTGTGTCAGGTGTCTCAGACAGAGCCGCCGCATCCGGGGCAAGTGTCGGTAAGCGCAATGAGTTTTGAAGGAGTGCAGGTTTGGCCAACGTAACCGTGATCGGGGCCCAGTGGGGTGACGAGGGCAAAGGCAAGATCGTCGACTGGCTTGCCAGCCGGGCCGACGCCGTGGTGCGCTTCCAGGGCGGCCACAACGCGGGCCACACGCTGGTGGTCGACGGCACCACCTACAAGATCAGCCTGGTGCCCTCGGGCATCGTGACCGGCACGCTCTCGCTGATCGGCAATGGCGTGGTGCTCGACCCGTGGGCATTGAAGTCGGAGATCGAGAAGCTCGAAGGGCAGGGGGTGAAGATCACGCCCGACAATTTCGCCGTGGCCGACAACTGCCCGCTGATCCTCCCGCTCCACCGCGATCTGGACGGCCTGCGCGAAACCGCAGCGGGGCAGGGCAAGATCGGCACCACGGGGCGCGGGATCGGCCCAGCTTACGAAGACAAGGTCGGCCGCCGTGCGATCCGCGTGTGCGACCTTGCCCATCTCGACGAGCTGGACCCGCAGCTCGACCGCCTGTGCGCGCATCATGATGCGCTGCGCGCGGGCTTCGACGAGCCGCCGATCGACCGCGAAGCGCTCATTGCTGAGCTGCGCGAGATCGCGCCTTTCGTGCTGCAATTCGCACAGCCGGTGTGGAAGCGGCTGAAGAAGGTCCGCAAGGCGGGCGCGCGGGTGCTGTTTGAAGGCGCGCAGGGCGTGCTGCTGGATGTCGACCACGGCACCTATCCCTTCGTCACCAGCTCCAACACGGTCAGTGGCACGGCGGCGAGCGGTTCGGGCCTTGGCCCCAATGCGACCGGCTTCGTGCTCGGGATCACCAAGGCCTATACCACACGCGTGGGCAGCGGCCCTTTCCCGACCGAGCTGGAAGACGAGATCGGGCAGGGTCTGGGCGAGCGCGGGCACGAGTTCGGCGTGGTCACCGGTCGCAAGCGGCGCGTGGGCTGGTTCGATGCGGTGCTGGTGCGCCAGACCTGCGCCATCGCGGGCGTTACCGGCATCGCGCTGACCAAGATCGACGTGCTCGACGGGATGGACAAGGTGAAGATCTGCACCGGCTATCGCCTCGACGGCAGGATCTACGACTACCTGCCGAGCCATGCGGCCAGCCAGGCGCGCTGCGAGCCGATCTACGAAGAGATGGAAGGTTGGCAGGAAAGCACCGCCGGGGCACGCAGCTGGGCCCATCTGCCCGCCAACGCGATCAAGTATATCAGCCGCATCCAGGAGCTGATCGAGTGCCCGGTGGCGCTGGTTTCGACCAGTCCGGAGCGCGAGGACACGATTCTGGTGCGCGATCCGTTCGAGGATTAGACGTGATGCCGGGCGGGGCGGGCAATCCGCTCCACTATGGATGCGATTGACTTATTCCCCCTTTGTTCTCATGAATACATGTGGAACAAAGAGGGAATAGTGATGTTACACGTCGAGTCGCGCGCCGCCCAAACCGCCTCCGCAGCCGGTGCCGGAACCAGCGCCGATCTGCGGTACGATCTATCGGGCGATACGCCAGCGGACGGGCGCGCATACGTGCCGAGGGATGGCGGCGGGCTGCCGGTCGCGATCTCGCTGTTCGCCGACCGCCCCCATGTGCGCGAGGCGATGCGCGCCGATGCGCAGCTTGCCGGTTTCCGCGTGGCGCAGGCCGAAGGGCTGATCGCGCTCGACGACGAGAAGACGCGTGCGCTGGGCGATCTGGTCGCTGTCGATGCTTCGTGTGCGGATGCGGCGACGCTCGCAATGCTCGCCCGGCTGGACGCCCGGGTCGCGCGCTCGGGCGGGTGGCTGATCGTCGCGACCACGATCGGCGCACTCGAACCGGTGATGGTGGCGATGTGCGAAAGCGATCCGGTGCTGCTGGTCGAACCGGGGCGGGGAGATCGGCTGGTTGCATTCGGCGAGGCACTGGCGCGGCTGGCCGGGGCGCGGGTGCGCGATCTCTCTTCGGAAGACCGGGTCGCAGTGATGCGGCTGGTCGAGCGGGTCACACTGCTGGCGGAGAAGCTCGACGGGCTGGTCGGGGATGATGTTCCGCGCGATGGCAGCGCTGCCTTCGCCTTCGGCACCGGCGAACACGGCCCCAGCGGATACGGCAGCGCGAGCTTGCGCGAGCATCGCCAGGGCGGGCGGGATTCCGATGCGCCCTCGCCAGTCCCCGGCCTGCCCGATCCGCGCCGCATCCGCGCGCTGATCCGCAAGCGGCAAGCGCGCGCGCGGTTCTTCGAGGCGGACCTGTTCGCGGACCCCGCGTGGGACATCCTGCTCGACCTGACAGCCGCACGGGCGGAGGGGCGGCGCGTCTCGGTCACCTCGCTGTGCATCGCCAGCGGCGTCCCGCCGACCACCGCGCTGCGGTGGATCGCACAGATGACCCGGCAGGGCCTGCTCCGGCGCGAGGAAGATCTGGTCGACCGGCGGCGCGCGTTCATCGCTCTCAGCGACAGCGCGGTGGAGGCGATGGCCCGCTATTTCGACGCCACCGGCGCATGCGACTGCGCGGGCGTCTAGCTTCGCGTCAGGATCACGGCAAAGCTCTCCGCCGGGTGGCCGAGGGCGGAGTCCAGCGGATGGCGCGCGGCATCGGCGCGGGCGCGGGCGAGGATCGCGGGCGGCACATCCGCATCGTGATAGATGGCGTCCGCCTCGCCCAGCCAGCGCGCCTGCCGCAGGGTGAGGTCCTCGGGATCGTCGCTGGCAAGCGCGATCCTCTCCAGCCGCGCAGGCGCGTCGGCGGCGGGATCGGCCAGCCAGCGCTCGACCCTCTCGGCAGAGCCTTCGTCCAGCGGGTCGAGCGTGCCGCCGGGGCGCAGAGCTGCGTCCACCGCGCGGCGGCGCGCGTCGCCATCGGGCAGCTTGGCGCGCAGGACATTGCGCCCCGACGCCAGCTCCCGCGCGAGCTTGCCCAGACGCTGCGGCAGGATCGCTTCCAGCCGCAGACGGATATGCTTGGCGAGCCCGGCGGAGGCGCCGCCAGTGCCGATTGCGATCAGCAGCGGGTCGCGGTCGAGAATGCTCGGCGTGGTGAAATCGCACAGCTCGGGCTTGTCCGCCACATTGACCAGCAGCCCCTTCGCCTTGAGCCGCTGGCGCACTGCCGCAGCCTCGCCCGCATCTTCCAGCGCCACGAAGGCCAGCGCGGCATGATGCGCCTCCGCCTCGCCCACGGGTACCGCGCCCGCGCGTTCGACCAGCCGTATCTTCGCCTCGGCCATAGGCCCGTTTCCGACCACCACGATGCGGCTGCCCGCAACCTGGTGGAACAGCGGCAGCGAAGCGATCAGTCCAGCCATTCCGGCACGCGCTCCGCATCCATGATCGCGCCCGCATCGATCCGGTCGGCGACCACCGCGTAGTCGCTGCCGCTGACCAGCACTTCGGGAACGAAACCGCGCGAATTGTACGACGATGCCATGGTCGCACCATAGGCCCCGGCGGTGCGGAACACTGCCAGATCGCCCGCGACCAGCGCGGGGCAATCGCGGTTGGTGGCGAAGGTATCCCCGGTCTCGCAGATCGGGCCGACGATGTTCGCGGTCATCCGGTCATTGGTTTGGGCAACCGGCTCGAAATCGTGCCACGCGCCATACAGGGCAGGTCGGGCGAGATCGTTCATCGCCGCATCGACGATCACGAAGGGATTGTTGAGCCCACGCTTCACGCGGACTACGCGGGTCAGCAGAACGCCGGCATTGCCTGCGATCACCCGCCCCGGCTCGAACACCAGCTGCACGCCCCAGTCGCGGGTCACGCGTGCGACCATCGCGCCGTAATCGGCCGGGCTGGGGAAGCTCTCGCCCGCGCGGTAGGGCACACCAAGCCCGCCGCCCAGATCGACCCGGTTGATCGTGTGGCCTGCGTCGCGCAGTTGGCCGAGCAGCGTGCCGATCTTCTCGAAAGCGGTTTCCAGAGGTGTGAGATCGCCCAGCTGGCTGCCGATATGGATCGCAAGGCCTTCCAGCGCGAGGCCGGGCAATGCGCCCAGTTCGGCGAAAGCCTCGCCAGCGTGGTGCAGCGGCACGCCGAACTTGTTGTCCGCCTTGCCGGTGGAGATTTTCTCGTGCGTCCCCGCATCGACATCGGGGTTGATCCGCAGCGCGCAGCGCGCCTTTTCGCCCCGCGCCGCGGCCAGCTCGGCCAGCTCGCGGCCTTCCTCACGCGATTCGATGTTGAACTGCGCGATCCCGGTGTCGAGGCCAAGCTCCAGCTCGGTGCGGGTCTTGCCCACGCCCGAAAACACGATCTTGTCGGGCGTCATCCCGGCGGCCAGCGCGCGGCGCAGTTCGCCGCCGGAAACCACGTCCGCGCCAAAGCCCTCGCGCTGCAACACGCGCAGCACGGCGAGGTTGGGGTTGGCCTTGACTGCGAACAGGATCAGCGGGTCTTCGAGGCCGCTCAGCCCTTCGCGAAACACGCGCGCATGACGTTCCAGCGTGGCGCGCGAATAGACGTAAACGGGCGTGCCCACCTCCTGCGCGATTGTGGGCAAGGGCACATCCTCGGCGTGGAGGATGCCGTCGGTCAGCTTGAAATGGTCCATCGTGTATCGCTCGGCCTTGCTCGGGGGCGCCCTATTCGGGGGGCAGGTCGAAAGGATCGTCCTCCCGCTCTTCGGAGCGGGTGCGCAACTCGGTATCGCGTTTGGGCTGCGCGATCACATCGGGTTCGAGCAGCTCCTCGGCGGTCAGGCGCTGATCGCCGCCATAGGGCGCAGGGGGAAGGGTTTCGCCCGGAGGCGGCTGCAACGCGGCCCGCTGGCCGCACGCGGACAGCGCGAGCGGGAGGGCGGCGGTGAGCAACAGGGCGAGGCGTATGCGCATGGTGTTTCGCTTCAACTGTCGAGGCCGAGCGCGCGGCGCGCTGCGGTCGCCTGTTCACGTACCCGATCGGGCGCGGTTCCACCATAGCTGTGGCGCGAGGCGACCGATCCTTCGAGCGTGAGATTGGCGAGCGCTTCGGGCGTCACCCGCGCATCGATCGCCGCGAGGTCGTCCTGCGTAAGCTCGCCCAGCGCGCAGTTCTTTTCATCGGCCCGCGCCACCGCAGCGCCGGTGATATGGTGCGCCTCGCGGAAGGGCACGCCAGCCTCGCGAACCAGCCAGTCGGCGAGGTCGGTCGCGGTCGCATGGCCGCTGCCCGCCAGCGCGAGCATCCGGTCGGTGTTGAACTCGGCGCCCGCGATCATCCCTTCCATGCTTGCGAGCGAGAGCACCAGCAGGCCGTGCGCATCGAACACCGGCGGCTTGTCGTCCTGCATGTCCTTCGCATAGGCCAGCGGCAGGCCCTTCATCGTGATCGAAAGCGCGGTCGCCGCGCCGATGATCCGGCCCGCGTGCCCGCGCACCAGCTCGGCGGCATCGGGGTTCTTCTTCTGCGGCATGATCGAGCTGCCGGTAGAGAGCGAATCGGGCAGGCGGATGAAGCCGAAGGGCTGGCTTGCCCAGATGATGATCTCTTCGGCGAGCCGCGAGAGGTGGATACTGGCGATGCTGGCCGCGTGCAGGTAATCCATCGCGAAATCGCGGTCGGACACCGTGTCGAGGCTGTTGGCGGTCGGCCGCGCGAAGCCCAGAGACTTGGCGGTCGCCTCGCGGTCCAGATCGAACCCCGTGCCCGCCAGCGCGGCGGCACCCAGCGGGCATTCGTCGAGCCGTTCCTTCGCGGACGCAAAGCGCATCCGGTCGCGCCGCAGCATCTCGTAATAGGCCATCAGGTGGTGGCCCAGCGTGACCGGCTGCGCGGCCTGCAGGTGGGTGAAGCCGGGCATGATGTCGGCGGCGTGCTGCTCCGCGCGCGACACCAGCGCGGCCTGCACCGCGGCGAGACCGGCGTCGGTCTCCTCGATCGCTTCGCGGGTCCACAGCTTGAAATCGGTCGCCACCTGATCGTTGCGGCTGCGGGCGGTGTGCAGGCGGCCTGCGACCGGGCCGACCAGTTCGGTCAGGCGCGATTCCACCGTCATGTGGATGTCTTCCAGATCCCAGTCTTCGGGCACGCCATCCCGCTCGTACTCGGCGGCGATGGTCTGGAGGCCATCGTCGATGGTCTTCGCATCCTCCTGCGACAGGATACCTTGCGCGGCCAGCATGCTCACATGCGCGCGGCTGCCCGCGATATCCTGCCGCCACAGCGCCTTGTCGAAGGGAATCGAGGCATTGATTTCGCGCATGATGGCACTAGGCCCGTCGGCGAAGCGGCCGCCCCACATCGCGTTGCCGCGCCCTGCGCTGGAGTTGTCCGTGTCCCGATCTGCCATTTTGCCTGCGCTCGCCCTCGCCTTGATCCTGAGCGGGTGCGATAGGGAGGCCGACCCGGCCCCGCAAGAGAGTGCGGCGCAAGCCGACGCCGGTGAAGATGCGAAGCCCGGCGAGATCGACCGGAGCCACGCGGGGGACCTGATGCCCGCCGCCAACATGGTCGATCCGGAAGGCGCGGTGCTCAATCTGGGGGCGCTGCAGGGCCGCCCGGTGCTGATGAACCTGTGGGCGACCTGGTGCGCGCCGTGCGTCAGGGAAATGCCGATGCTCGACCAGCTGGCGGCGGATTACGAGGACGAGCTCAACGTGGTCACGATCAGCCAGGACATGGGCGATCCGGCGAAGATCACTGCATTCTTCGAGAAGAACGACATCGACAGCCTGCCGCCATGGATCGACCCGCAGCTGGCGCTGGGCGAGGCGATAGGCGCGGCGACGCTGCCCACCACCGTGATGTATGATCGCACCGGGCAAGAGGTTTGGCGGGTGACCGGGGAACTGGATTGGTCGGGCGAAGAGGCGCGCAATGCGGTTCAGGAAGTGGTCGACGCGCTCTAGCTAGCGCATGAGCGCCCGGTAGTCTGGCAGGGCGAGATCGAGCGGGCCGAGCGGATTGCCGACGAGCCCCGCGACCAGCCGGGCCTGGATCGACGGCCCCGGCGGCACACGACCAAGCGGGGTCAGCAGGAAATCGCGCAGCAGCGCGTGCCACGCCTTGTCCGACTGGTAGAGCGGCGTCGCCGCCCAGGTGAGCGCCTGATAGAGCTTCACATGCCGGCTGCGCAGTCGCACTGCGCGGGCCAGACGCGTTTGCAGATCGCCATCGGATGCGATCCCGCGGGCCAGCGCAAAGGCATCGAGCAGCGCCATGTTTGCGCCTTGCCCCAACTGCGGGCTCGCCGAATGCCATGCATCGCCGATGTGGATCAGCCGCTCGCCCACAGGCTCGGGCACGCGGCGGTGCGCGTAGCGGGCGAAGGTGAGCTGTTCGGGGTCGGCGATATGTTGCAGCAGCCCCTCGCACGCGGGCCATAGCGTGCAGACCTGCGCTTTCCACGCATCGAGCCCGGCCTCGCGCCACGCGTCGTACTCGCTCGCCCTGAGCGACCAGAAGAACGACAGCTCGCGCTGTGCGCCATCCACCCGGACGCCGGTGGGCAATACGCCCGCCATCTGCGCCGCGTAGGTATATCGCTGTTCGAGCAGGCCTTGATCGAACGGAGCCTCGGCCGGCCAGTCGAGCGTCGTCCACAGCGCCCCGAAGGCGAGCCATTCGCCGCAGGGCGGGGCGAGCGGGGAGGAGGTGCCCAGCGCATCGACTACCAGATCGAACACACGGGTCGTGCGCCCGTCGTCGCAGGTCAGAGTTCGGCCACCTGCCTCAAGCCCCGTGGCGGCGATGGGAAAGCCTGTTTCAATGGCGATCCCCTCAGCCTGCGCGGTGCGAAAAAGCAGGGCAAACAGGCTGCCCCGGTGGATCCCGATCCCGCAGGCTCCCGCCACGCCGAGGTCGGCATAGCGCGCATCCAGTGCAACATCGCCTTGATGGTTGAGCCCGTGCAGCGCACGGATCGGCGCGCCGTGGGCGAGGATATCGGGCGCAAGACCCAGCGCATCCAGCACTGCCAGTCCGCTCGGCTGGATCATCAGGCCCGAGCCGATCGCGCGCGGCTGGTCGAACCGCTCGAACACGGTGACGCGGTGCCCCTGCCGGTGCAACAGCAGCGCGGCGGCGAGGCCCGCCGGTCCGCATCCGGCGATTGCGATGTCGAAATGGCTCATCGCCGCCCGATTGCCGCGTCGTCGCGGCCTCGGCAAGTGATGGCGGGTAAAGGAATGGTGGGCGATGACAGGCTCGAACTGCCGACATCTTCGGTGTAAACGAAGCGCTCTACCAACTGAGCTAATCGCCCGATCACATTCGGGAGGGCCGCTATCTAGCGGCACAAACTTGAAAATCAATTGCCAGAAATTCGATTGAAAGCATGTGCAGTCAGGTTAGGGCGGCGTCCATGACGCTTCCCCGCATCCTCGTTCTCGCCACAGGTGGTACCATTGCAGGCCAGGCCGGCGATGCCATGCGTGCCGATTATCGCCCCGGCCAGATCGGGATCGAGCACTATCTGAAACAGGCGAGCGGTCTGGGTGTCGCGGCCGATTTCACCGGGCGGCAGATCGCGAATATCGGATCGGAAGACATCGATGCCTCGATCTGGTCGCGGCTCCATGCGGAGATCGATCTGGCGATGCGCGACGACGGCGTCGACGCGATCATCGTCACCCACGGGACCGACACGGCAGAGGAAACCGCCTTCCTGCTCGACCTGACGCTACCCAGCACCAAGCCGGTAGTGCTGGTCGGCGCGATGCGGCCCGCCGATGCTGTCGGATATGACGGGATGCGCAATTTCGCCAATGCGGTGCGGGTCGCGGGCGACCCGGATGCGGCGGGGCGCGGGGTACTGGTGGTTATGGGCGACCGGGTCCATTCGGCGCGCGACGTGCGCAAGGCGCAGACCCGCGCGACCGAGGCCTTTCGCGGCTTCCCGCGCGAATCGGTTGCGATCGTCACCCCCTCGCGGCTCGACTGGTTTGGGGCGCCATGGCGGGTCGGGGATGCCGCATCGCTGCGCTTCCTGCCGCTGCCCGATGTGCCGATTCTGGCAGTCTATGCGGGGATGACCGCCACTGCTGCCGCGCGCCAGCTTTCGGACGATCCCGCGGGGATCGTCGTGTCCGGGCTGGGGGAGGGCAACATGCCCGATCCGGTGCGGCAAATTCTGGTGCAGCACGCGCGGCGTGGATGCCTGGTGGTGCGTGCGAGTAGGACGGACGAAGGGCTGGTCGATCGTGAGCCGCAGGACGAGGTCCACGGCTTCGTCGCCTCGCGCGCGCTCGCGCCGCCCAAGGCGCGGCTGCTGAGCGCGCTGCTGATCGCCAATGGAATTACCGACCGGCAAGAGGTGCAGCGGCACTTCGACGGGCGTTGAGGGTGCCATCATCCCCGCGAAGGCGGGGATCCAGATAAGGTTCCGATTGTCACGGGGTTATCTGGACCCCTGCCTGCGCAGGGGTGACGGGAAGTTCTGGCAGGCCTCAGCCGTGGGGGGTGACCAGATACTTCTCGCCGGTGCGCATCTGGCGATATTGCAGCACGGCGTCCTTCTCCAGCATCTCTTCCAGCGTCACCGTCTTGGCGTAGTCGCTCTTGAAGGTGGTGGTGAGGTTGTCGAGCACGCGCTTGCGCATCCGCGTCACGGTTTCCATCCCCGCCTGCTGAAGGAAGGGCGTCAGCAGCCAGCCCGAGAGGGTCCAACCGAAGCCATAGGCGGGGGTCAGCACGGTCGGGCCGAGGTCCAGCCGGCCGTAGATATACATTTTCTTCTGCTGGTTGGAGCCGTAGCGGTTGTAGTCCTTCATCTTGGACACCGCGACCTGCTCCATTGCCTTGAAGCACGCGTCGACCATCTTGCCGCCGCCAATCGGATCGAAGCCGAAGAACGCGTCGGTCGTGTCGATGCTCTCGCGCAGCTGGTTCATGAAGTCGTCGGCAGACGAGTTGACGATGTGCTCCGCGCCCATCTCCTGAAGCAGGTGAACCTGTTCCTTGCGACGCACGATATTGACCAGCGGCATCTTGTCTTCCTGGCAGATGCGCACGAGCATCTGGCCGAGGTTGGAGGCGGCGGCGGTGTGCAGGATCGCGCTCGCGCCTTCCATCTTCGCGGTCTCGACGAAGCCTAGCGCGGTCATCGGATTGACGAAGGCCGACGCACCGTCCTTCGACGAGATGTCGCCCAGCGGAAGGCACATATTGGCATCGGCGATGGCGTATTGCGAATAGGCCGTGCCGGGGACGCAGGCTACCCGCTTGCCCATCAGCGCCTTGGCCATGTCACTATCGCCGGTGGCGATCACTTCGCCCGCGCCTTCATTGCCGACCGGCAGACGCTGGCCGTGGCGGCCCTTGGCGCCCGAATTGAACGGTTCGGGCATCTTGGCGACGATCTTGCCGTCCGAATAGTCCGCGTTTTCAAGGTCTGCCGGACCGAGCAGCAGGGCAAGGTCGCTCGGGTTGATCGGCGCGGCTTCCATCTTCACCAGCACCTGGTTGCCCTTGGGCTCGGGAAATTCGCTGGTCGCGACTTCGACGGTCAGCGTGCCGTCGCTCTCAAGCGTCGTGAAAATCTGCTTGCCGGTGGTGGTCATGGGGTCGCTCTCCTTATTGTTCTTCGTGATCGTTCTTCGTGCGGACCTAGCACTGAGGTTGCAGGTTGCAACCTAATCGCGGTCTAAGCGCCGTGTCGGTCGTCCGGATAAATGGCGTCGACGAAATAGAGCCCATGCGATGGCGCGTTGAGGCCCAGTTCCTGCCGATCCTTCGCTTCCAGAACCTGCGCAATGCGCCCTTCGTTCCATCGCCCCATGCCGACCAACGCAAGGCACCCGACCATCGAGCGGACCTGATGGTGGAGGAAGCTGCGCGCAGCGACCTCGATCCGGATCTCGTCGCCATCACGCGTGACGTCCAGCCGGTCGAGCGTCTTGAGCGGACTCTTCGCCTGGCAATGGACCGATCGGAAGGTGGTGAAGTCGTGATGCCCGACGAGGCTCTGCGCCGCGCGGTGCATCGCCTCCGCGTCGCACTCGGGCGAGACCAGCCACGCGCGGTTCTTCTCCAGCGTCAGCGGGGCACGGCGGTTGATGATGCGGTAGAGATAGCGGCGCCCGATGCAGCTGAAGCGCGCGTGCCAGTCTTCGGGCACCACCTCGCAATGGGTCACCGCGATCGGGGCAGGGCGCAGGTGCGCGTTGATCGCCTCGCCCATGCGGAAAGGCGGAAGGGTGCTCTCGACATCGAAGTGGCTCCGCATCGCGAGCGCGTGGACCCCGGTATCGGTCCGCCCCGCGCTGTGGAGCGTGATCTCCTGCCCCGTAACGCCTTTCGCGGCTTCCTCGACCGACTGCTGCACGCTCGGCCCGTCCTTCTGGCGCTGCAGGCCGAAGAAGGGCGTACCATCGAATTCGAGCGTGAGGGCATAGCGGGTCGGGGCCATGGCGCTCCTGCTAGGGACAGATCGCCGCGAGGCAACCCGTCACATGATCTGGAGGCCTTCGGGCAGTGGCTCGCGCACGCATTTCGCGCCTTCCTGAAAGGCGATCGCGCGCTCCGCTTCGCCTGGCTTCGCGGTGTAGGCGGCAATGTCGAGCGTGCCGAGATCGACATCATAGCGCGACCGTGTGCCGTTCGCGCTGGTCCAGTCCATCCGGATGACGCCGTTTTCGATTTTCAGCGCGCAGTTTTCCTGCCCCGCTTCGCAAAGATCGAAGGCCTGATTGTTGAAAGCGGAATAGCGTTTCGGCTCCCCGTCGATCAGGATGAAGCGCTCGGTCGTGGTGAGGCCGGTCTTGCCGTCGTAATCGGGCATGGCGCAGATGATCAGCCCGTCGGACAGGTCGGCAGGGGCGGCGGATGTGACGCTTGGCAAGCTGTCGCCAGCCGCTTCGCCGGGCTCCGCTGCGCCGCACGCCGCCAGCGCTGTGCCCGCCGCGATCATGCCCGCCCCGATCGTGATTGCCAGCACCCGTCTCATATCCGTCTCCCCACTGAATGGTGGGCCGAGGTTTCCCGATCGTGGGGTGAAGTCAATCGCGGCCTCAGAGCCTAACGGGCATTGTCATGAACCCAGCTGCGCGCCCTTTGCGATCGCGCGCCCGCGCTGGAAATCGGCGGTGTCCATCGCCGGCTTGCCCGCGCGCTGCACCCGGATGAGCCGCAGCGCGCCGTTGCCGCATGCGACGGTGACCGCGTCGTCGAGGACGGTGCCCGGCGCGCCCGAACCCTCCGCGATGTCTGCCGCAAGAACCTTCACCCGCTCGCCCTCGTGCTCGAAGAAGGCACCCGGCCACGGGGCGAAGGCGCGCACCTGACGCTCGACCTGAACTGCGTCCTGTGCCCAGTCGAGCCGCGCTTCGGCCTTGTCGATCTTGGGCGCGTGGGTCGCGTCCGCATCGTCCTGCGCGACCGGGATATGCTTCGCGAGTTCGCGCAGCGTGCCGACCATCAGCTGCGCGCCCTTTTCGGCGAGTTCGTCGGTCAGATCGCCCGCTGTCTTGCGGTCGATCGGCGTGCGGATGGTGGCGAGCATCGGCCCGGTGTCGAGCCCGGCCTCCATCTGCATGATCGTGACCCCGGTGCCGGTGTCGCCCGCCAGAATGGCGCGCTGAATCGGAGCGGCCCCCCGCCAGCGCGGCAGGATGCTGGCATGCACGTTGAGGCAGCCGTGCGCGGGCGCATCGAGCACCGCCTGCGGCAGGATCAGGCCATAGGCCGCGACCACACCGATATCGGCATCGAGCGCGGCGAACGCGTCCTTCTCCTCCTGAGACTTGAGCGAGGCGGGATGGCGCACCTCGATCCCGAGGCTTTCGGCCGCCTGATGAACGGGCGTCGGCTGGAGCTTCTTGCCCCGGCCCGCCTTGCGCGGCGGCTGCGTATAGACGCACACTACTTCATGCGCTGCGTGAACCAGCGCTTCCAGCGTCGGCACCGCGAAATCGGGCGTTCCCATGAAGACGATGCGCATAAGCTGTGCTGCGACCTTTGCTGTGAAGGGGCGCTCGCCCTATCTGTCACCCCATGGCATCGCAAGAGATCGAAACGCTGGCCTCTGCGCTGGCCCGGCTCCCCGGGCTGGGCCCGCGGTCTGCGCGGCGTGCGGTGCTGCATCTGGTCAAGAAGCGCGAAACCGCGCTGCCCGCGCTGCTCGACGCGCTGCTGGCGGTGCAGGACACGCTGGAGGAATGCCGCATCTGCGGCAATGTCGACACCCGCGACCCCTGCGGCATCTGCGCCGATCCCAAGCGTGACGCAAAATCGATCTGTGTGGTGGAGGATGTGGCGGACCTGTGGGCGCTCGACCGGGCAAAGCTGTTCTCCGGCACCTATCACGTGCTCGGTGGGCGGCTCTCCGCTCTCGACGGCGTGCGCCCCGAGGATCTCGCGATTCCCGGCCTGCTGGCGCGGGTCGAGGCGGGCGGGGTGGACGAGATCGTCCTCGCGATGAACGCCACGCTCGAAGGGCAGACCACCGCGCACTACCTCGCCGAAAAGCTGGAGGACTTTTCCGTCCGCATCACCCAGCTCGCGCATGGCCTGCCGGTCGGCGGAGAGCTGGATTACCTCGACGAAGGCACGCTGGCGCAGGCGCTGCGCGCGCGCAGGCCGATGGGCTAACCGCTTGATAGCGGAGCGAACCCCGCTTATCTGACGCCTCATGGCTATCCGTGAAATCCTTGAAGTGCCGGACCCCCGGCTGAAAACCGTGTCGCAGCCCGTCGCTGCCGACGAGTTCAACGACGATCTGCGCACCCTGATCGATGACATGTTCGAAACGATGTACGCTGCAAACGGCATCGGCCTCGCGGCGATCCAGGTCGGCGTGCCCAAGCGCGTCCTCGTGATCGACCTGCAACCCGAAGACCCGGACGCAGAGCCGATCGAGTGCAATCACGATGGGCACAGCCACACGCATCCGGCGACCAAGAAAGAGCCGCGGGTGTTCATCAACCCCGAAATCCTCGACCCTAACGAGGAATTGATGACCTATCAGGAAGGCTGCCTCTCGGTTCCCGAGATCTATGCCGACGTCGATCGCCCCTCGACCTGCACGGTCCGCTGGAAGGATCTCGACGGCAACGAACATACCGAGGCGATGGAGGGCCTGCTGGCGACCTGCATCCAGCACGAGATGGACCACCTCGAAGGCATCCTGTTCATCGACCACCTCAGCCGCCTCAAGAAACAGATGGCGCTCAAGAAGCTGAAGAAGCTGCGCGTCGCGGCTTAACCCGGCCTCACGTTTGGCGTCGCCCCGGACCTGATCCGGGGCAAGGCTATCTTCTTCGCGAAGTTTTGTGAAAAAGCCCGACTCCGGATCAAGTCCGGGGTGACGGGTTCTCTCGGCTGGGCCTCAGGCCGCCGCAACCATGCCCTGCAGGGCTTTCACGCAGTCTTCCATGCATTCGCGGCACATCTGCTCGCAGCGCTTGCAGTGCGGGTTGTCGTGCTTCGCGCATTCTTCCGCGCAAACCTTGCAGGCTATGATGCAGGCCTCGAGCAACGACTTGATCACCACCGTGTTGCCGTGCGTGCGCCGTGCAGCGACCGTGCTGACCGCCTGACAGATATCCGACGCGTCCGAGCATTTGCGGATGCATTCGGACATGTCGCCCTGTTCGGAATTGCAGGCATCCACGCACGAATTGCATATCGCCGCGCAATACATCGCGTGCTTGACCGCCTCGGCCAGCTGTTCGTTGTAATCGGCCCCGACGGACGGGTGCTCGCTAATCATTTCCTTGATCGACATAGGCTTTTCTCCTTCTGTGATAAGGCAGCGGAACGGGCGGGGGATAGTTCCCGTGGTGCCTTGGCTCGCGCGGGCGTTCCAGCTATGTTCCGATCATGGAATATGCGATTCTGGGTGTCGTGGCGCTGCTCATCGGGCTGGGCGTCGGGTGGTATCTCGGCGGCAGGCCGTCAGCCGAGCTGAAGGCGCGTCTGGCCGAGAGCGAGCGGGAGGCGAAGGAGACCGACGCCAAGTACCTGCGCGCCTATGCCGAGCTTGAGGCGGCGCGCGAGAGGGGCGCGCGAGTCGAGGCGCTCGATGCCGAGCTGAAGGAGACCCGCGCGCGGCACGACACCGTGCTGGAAGAGGCGCGGCGGGCCAATGGCGCGCTGTCTTCCGAACTGGCGACGCTCAAGGAAAAAACCGCCAATTTCGACGAGCAGAAACGCCTGCTGGTCGAAGCGCGCGAGGAATTGCTCAAGGAATTCCAGAACACCGGATCGGCGGTGCTGAACAAGGCGCAGGAATCCTTCCTCGAGCGCGCGAACGAGCGGTTCGGCCATTCGGAGAAATCCTCGGAAGAGAAAATCCGCGAACTGCTCGCCCCGGTCGGCGAACGGCTCAAGAAGTACGAGGATCAGGTTGCCGCGCTGGAGGAAAAGCGGACCAATGCGTTCTCCTCGCTCGCCTCGCAGATCGAACAGATGCGGCTGGGGCAGGAAGAGGTCCGGCGCGAGGCGCAGCGGCTGGGCAATTCGCTCACCAATGCGCCGAAGGCGCGCGGACGCTGGGGCGAGCGGGCGTTGCAGAACGTGCTCGAACAATGCGGGCTTTCCGAACACACCGACTTCATGCTCGAACAGTCGCTGGAGACGGACGAGGGCAGGCTGCGGCCCGACGCGATCGTCAACGTGCCCGGCGCCAAGAAGCTGGTGATCGACGCCAAGGTCTCGCTCAATGCCTACCAAGCGGCGTTCGAGGCGGAGGACGAGGATGAGCGAAAGCGGCATCTGGACCTGCACGCCAAGTCGATGCGCGGCCATGTCCAGACGTTGGGGAGCAAGAGCTACCAGAGCCAGTTCGACGATGCGCCCGACTATGTCGTGATGTTCGTGCCGGGCGAGCATTTCGTGGCAGCCGCGCTCGATGCGGACCCGGAGCTGTGGGATTTTGCCTTCCGTAACAAGGTGCTGCTCGCCACACCTACCAATCTGGTTGCGATTGCGCGGACCGTCGCGCAGGTCTGGCGGCAGGACACCATCGCCAAGGAAGCGATGGAGATCGGCAAGGCCGGGAGCGAATTGTATGACCGCCTCGCCATCGCGGCCGAGCATATGAAGCGCGTCGGCGGCGGGCTCGAAAGCGCGGTCAAGAATTACAACAAGTTCGTCGGCAGTTTCGAGCGCAACGTGCTCTCCGCCGGGCGGCGGCTATCCGAAAAGGGCATCGAGATCGGCAAGCGCGAGATCGAGGAAATCCCCCAGATCGCGGAGACGCCGACCTATACCGCAGAGGATGCGGCGCAGATTCCCGACGGCGCGGACGAACAGCGCTACGCCGCAGAGTGAACGCTCCGGCTTCCTGGCTCGCGGTCATGCTCGGCGCGATCGCGCTACTCGCTTCCGCGTGCCAGGCGCAAACCCCGCCCGCCGAGGCGGAGAGCTTCGTCGACGAGATGGCAGCGTTCGGCCCGGTGATGACCTGTATCGATCACGCACCGCCGCAGGATACGGCGGCAGCTGAGGCGTGCTTGACGAATGGCGGCGTCGCGCTCGCCGATCTGCGGCAGGAACTCGGCGATCCGCCTCGCCCCGTGGACATCCTTCCCGTCGCGGCGATGTTCATGCGCAAACCGGGCGTGCAGTTCACGCCAGAGGTGGAGAAGCGTGCGCTGCGCTATGCGCGCTGTATCGAGGCCGGGGCGCTCTAGGTTCCAGAAAGCGCCGGACGTTCCGTATCGGCCTTCGGCGCGGCGACGTCGAAGATCGAGGCTGCCTGCGTGAGCCTGCTTCCGGAGGGCGTGCCTTTTCTGGAGGGAGGCGACGTGCTGGAGGAAGTTTCCATGACCTACCGGCTCTCGAGCGCGATGGGCGGGATGATCATCACGCATTATGCGCGCACCCGGGGGTGGTTTCCCGACGAGCTTGTTACCTGCGTGCGCTCCGGCGATGGCCGCTTTCACCTGTCTGTGCAAAACGCAAAACGCCGCCGGTCGTCGCGCCGCCGTCGCTTTCACTTCCGGAGCCCGAGTAAGCTGAATGCGACGCAGCGGAGTCGCTCCAATCTGCGCCCTGTCGTCCGGGCTGGCTTTCCGCCAAGCGGGCAAGCTCGCGACGACGACTTTTGAAAGCGAATCTGCGGCAGCACTTTGAGGAGCGTGGGGGGAAGCTCCACGGTTTTCCTAGACCGCGCCGATGCGGTAGGCCGCGATCGGTCTTTGCAATCGTTGGCTCCCCCCCCCCCCCCCCGCGTTCAAGACGCGCATCTGCCACCCTGTCGCGATCCGTGCGCGGCAGAGTTGTGTTTTCATTGAAGAATATTTCGACCGCGTCCGGATGACACCCGGGTGACACGTGTCACCCAGTCATCCTTTGAGGCTGGCGAGCACCTCGTAGGCGAGCACGGCAGCGGCAACCGCCGCGTTGAGGCTGTCGGCGCGCCCGCGCATCGGCATGGTCACGCGCAGGTCGCACGCGGCCTCGTAGACTTCGGGCAGGCCTTGCGATTCGTTGCCCACCATCACGAAGCACGGGCTGGCATAGGGCGCTCCGCGGTAGGGCACCGCCTCGCGCAAGCTCGCCGCGACCAGCTGGCCCGAACCTGTCCGCAGCCACGGAAGAAATTCGTCCCACCGCGCGCGCACGAGCTTCTGGGTGAAGATCGCGCCCATGCTGGCGCGCACCGCCTCGACGCCGAACGGGTCCGCGCAATCGTCGATCAGGATCAGCCCGCCAGCGCCCACCGCATCGCCGGTGCGCAGCATGGTGCCCAGGTTGCCCGGATCGCGCAGCGCCTGGGCGACCAGCCAGATCGGGGTTGTTTCGCGTTTGACTGTACCGAGCGAGGTGTCCCACTCGGCAAAGGCGCCCGCCACGGCCTGCGGATTGTCCTTGCCGGTGATCTTGGAGAGGATGTCGGGCGTAGTCTCGATCACGTCGCCGCCCGCCGCCTCCACCGCGCGTTCGAGCGCGTCGATCAGCGGGTGCGGGTCGCGCTTGCTGGCCATCACCAGCACTTGCGGCACGCGGCCCGATTCGCGCGCATCGGTCAGCAGGCGCAGCCCTTCGGCGAGGAAGTGCCGTTCGCGCTGGCGGTGCTTCTTGTCCCGCAGCGAACGCAGCGCCTTGATCGACGGGTTGGAATAGCTGGTGATCTCGCGGCGGGGCATGAAGCAGTTCGGGCGGCGCGGGTCCGCCTATTCCTCGCCGAAACCGGTTTCGATCAGCTGCGCGATCTCGGCCATTGCGGCGGGTGCCTCCTCGCCCGAGACGATCAGTTCGACCTCGTCGCCGCGCGCTGCGCCCAGCATCATCAGGTCGAGGATCGAACGCCCGTCGACCTCGCGCCCGTCCTTGCCCACGCGGATATCGGTGGTCTCGGGATAGCGCGTGGTCACCTCGACCAGCTTGGCGCTGGCCCGTGCGTGCAGCCCGCGCTGGTTGACGATTGTCAGGGTCTTGCGCAGCTCTTCGCTCACTTGCCTGCCGCCTTGATCTCGTCGCTTGGCCGGGCGAGAAATTCCGATGCGATGGTGATGTAGTTGCGGCCCGCATCGCGTGCCGCGCGCACCGCCTCTGCCACCGGCATTGCCTCGCGCGCACGCGCCAGCCGGATCAGCATCGGCAGGTTGATCCCCGCGATCACTTCGACGCGCCCTTCCTCGAGCAGCGAGATCGCGAGGTTGGACGGCGTGCCGCCGAACAGGTCGGTCAGGATGATCACGCCTTCACCGCGATCGACCTCGCCGATCTTGTCGCGAATCTGGGCGCGGCATTCCTCGGCATCGTCCTGTGGACCGATGCAGACCGAGGAGATCGCGTCCTGCGGGCCGACGACATGCTCCATCGCAGCCACGAATTCGTGCGCGAGCTGCCCATGTGTCACCAGGATAAGGCCTATCATGCCGACCGTGTCTAGAAGCACAAACGCCCAAGGCAAGCCCCACGGAATCGCAGGGATGCGTTCAGGCGGTCGGCATTTCCACCGTATCGGTCGCGCGGCTGGCGAGATTGCGGTGATTGACGGTGGGAGAATAGCCCGCATCGCGCAGTACAGCGGCCATCCGCTCTGCCGTATAGACCGACCGGTGACGCCCCCCGGTGCAGCCGAATGCGATGTGGACATAGCTTTTGCCCTGCGCGCCGTAGCGCGGCAGCAGGTCCATCAGCAGCTCGCGGATGCGGGCGAAGTTTTCCTCGAACCCGTCGGTCTGGTGGAGGAAGTTGGCGACGTCCTCGTCCAGCCCGGTCTGCTCGCGCAGATCCTCGACCCAGTGCGGATTGTCGAGGAAGCGCATGTCGAACACCAGATCGGCAAGCGGCGGCATCCCCCGGGCGAAGCCGAAACTGGACACGGTCACCGCGATCTGCGGCGCGCCGTCGGTGCCGAAATTCTGGCGGACGAATTGCTGCAGTTCGTTGGTGGCGAGCCGGGTAGTATCGATCAGGAGATCGGCCCAGCGGCGCAGCGGTTCGAGCAGATCGCGTTCGGCGCGAATCCCGTCGAGTGCGGTGCGCCCATCCGCGAGCGGATGGCGGCGGCGCGTTTCGTTATAGCGGCGTTCGAGCTCGGTATTCTGGCAATCGATAAACAGGGTGGAAAGCGTCAGATCCTCGCGCTCATGCAGGCTTTTGACGATTCCGATCACGGTTTGCGGTTCGAACCCGCGGGTGCGCGTATCGAATCCGATCGCCAGCGGTACGCGATCCTCGCCCGCCAGCACTTCGCGCACCAGCGGGCGCAGCAGGCGGACGGGGAAGTTGTCGACCGCCTCCCAGCCGAGATCCTCCAGCACGCGCAAGGTCGTCGTCTTGCCCGCGCCGGACATTCCGGTGACCAGCATCAGTTTCTGCGGTTCGCTCATGCGCCCTAGTGTGTCCGTTGCCGTGCGCCACCCGGCGCGGGCCTACCGCCTAACGCGTATTATAGCGCGGGATAAGGCCTAATGCGCGCCTCTAGCCAGCCAGCGAGTCATCCGGCGGCGCGACGGGGAGGGTCAGCATAAGGCAGGCGCCCGGCGCACCATCGGGCCTTTCGGAGGCGAGCATCGTGCCCTCGTGCGCCTCGGCGATGGTGCGCGCTATTGCGAGGCCCAATCCGCTGTGGTGGCCGAAATCCTCCTTCTCGGGCCGATCCGAATGGAATCGCTCGAAAATCTTGTCGCGCGCCTCGGGCGGGATGCCGGGGCCGGAATCCATCACCATCAGCGACAGCGTGTCCTCTTGCCGCGCGATCACGATCCGGATCGTGCCCCCTGCGGGCGAGAAGGAGACCGCGTTATCGACCAGATTATCGACCACCCGCTCCAGCCTTTCGGGCACGCCGAGCACGAATGTGTCGCCGCCGGGGTGCTCGAACGCGATCTCGCACCCTTCGTCGAGCCCGCGGTTGCGCCGCCGTTCGATGATGTTGCCGACCAGAGCGGTCAGATCGACCATGGCGAAGATCGCGCGCGACATTTCGGCATCGATCCGGCTGGCGTCGGAAATCTCTGTCACCAACCGGTCGATCCGCCGGACATCGTGGATCGCGATATCGAGCAGCTGGGCGCGCAGTGCGGGGTCTTCCACCGTGCCGAGCGATTCGGTCGCGCTGCGCAGGGAGGCGAGCGGGTTCTTGATCTCGTGCGCGACGTCGGCCGCGAAATGTTCGACCGCATCGATCCGGTGGCGCAGCGCATCGGTCATGTCGGCGACCGCGCGTGCGAGCATCCCGATCTCGTCGCGCCGGTCGGGCAGGCGGGGAACCTGAACCTCGCGCTCGCGCCCCAGCCGCACGCGCTGGGCCGCCTTGGAGAGGGTTTGCAAGGGCGTAACGATGGTCCGCGCGAGGAACAGGGAGAGCAGGATCGATGCCGCCAGTGTCACGAATACGCCCGTGCCCAGGGTCGAGCGCGCCCGGCGGACCGATTCGGTAATGTCGATCGCGTTGCGCGTGGTCAGCAGTGTGGTGCCCTGCAGGCCGACCGGCGCGGCGGCGGTGATGACGGGCGTGCGGTCCGCCGCCTGGCGCAGCTCGATCTGCGAAATCCCGAGTTCGCGGGCGCGCTGCAACTCTGGCCAGGAATCGGCATTGTTCGATTCGGGCTCGTTATAGCGGGGCACCGGCTGCGCGCTGACCACCGTGTCCACGATCTGATCGAGGAAGCGGGCGAAGCGCAGTTCGAAGGGGTCGTCGCTGGGGTCGTCGAGAGTGAAGGTTGGCTCACCCAAGTCGAAACTGTCGGCGATCAGCTTGCCCTCCGGATCGAACAGGCGCAGCCGCATGTCCTGTTCCTTGCCGATCTGCAGCAGCAGCGCGTCCTGCCGCGCGCGGGTCGCCCCGGCCAGCGCCTCGGCGGTGATCTGCGCCTCGATCCGGGCAAGTTTGTAGCGTTCGTCGAGCAGCTGGGCGCGGTAGGAATCGAGATACACGATCCCGCCGCCCAGGAACAGCAGCGGGAGGATGTTGACTGCAAGGATGCGCGCGGTGAGCGACAGGCGCGAGAACACGCCAGCCCCCTCCAGCGGGCGTGTGATGCGGCGCACGCCGACCCCGTCAGCCACGGCGGTCAGTCACGCGAATCAGCAATGAGGGGTCAGCCATCGCTGAAGCTGTAACCGGCCCCGTACAGCGTCTCGATCGCGCCGAAGCTCGAATCGACCTGGCGGAATTTCCTGCGCATCCGCTTGATATGGCTATCGACCGTCCGGTCATCGACGAACACGTCGTCGGGATAGGCGGCGTCCATCAGCTGGTTGCGGCTCTTGATCACGCCGGGCCGGTGAGCGAGCGCTTCAAGCAGCAGGAATTCGGTCACGGTCAGCGAGACCGGCTTGCCGCCCCAGGTGACCTGGTGGCGGGCGGGGTCCATCGTCAGCGGGCCACGGCTGAAGCTGGCGCGCGCCTCGCTCAACCGGCTGTCGGCGCTGCCTTCCGGCGCGGCGTCTTCCAGCCCGCTGCGGCGCAGGATCGCGCGGATGCGCGCGACCAGCAGGCGCAGCGAGAAGGGTTTGGCGATATAATCGTCCGCACCCATCTGGAAGCCGGCTTCCTCGTCCCGCTCGTCATCCTTGCTGGTCAGGAAGATGACGGGGAGGGCGGAACGTTCGCGCAGCTTGGCGAGCAGTTCCATCCCGTCCATCCGCGGCATCTTGATGTCGAACACCGCAAGGTCGGGCGGATTGTCGGTCAGCGCACGCAGCGCGGTCTCGCCGTCGGAATAAACCCGCGTCTCGAACCCTTCGGCCTGCAGCGCGATAGACACGGTTGTCAGGATATTGCGATCATCGTCGACCAGCGCGACGACCCGGCGACCTCCGGTGGCGCGTACGGGCGCACTGCCTGCCGCTTCGCTGGTACGTGTCTGCTGATGGTCCATGCCGGGCACCAATTTCCTCTTCTTGCGCGAGAAATAGCGTGTGTAGGCGCTATCCACAACGCATCGGCAGGCGTTGATACACCGATTGGTGAATGGCAGCGGCACGGTTTGACGAGTCGCGCGACCGAGATTATGCGCAGTGTCGTCTAGACCCCGCATTCGTATGCATCGATTGCATGCGCCCGGTTTGACGGCGAACCGCCAGCCGCGCGATTATTGCTCATTCAGGAGAACGGCCGCCGTGCCTGCAGCTTTGTCCCACACCCTTGCCGACCAGGGTATCACGACCAGTGCCACCATCCACGCCAACCTCGATTCCGCGCAGCTGACCGAGCATGCGCTGGTCAACGGCGAGGGGCGCAAGGCCAAGCACGGGCCGCTGGTGGTGGAAACCGGCAAGCACACCGGACGCAGCGCGAAGGACAAGTTCATCGTCCGAGACGGTGAGACCGAGAGCACCGTGTGGTGGGACAATAATGCGTCGATGACGCCGGATCACTTCGCTGCACTGAAGCAAGATTTCTTCGCCGCGCTGGCAGACAAGAACTCGCTGTATGTGGCGGACCTGTTCGGTGGCTCGCAGCCCGAGTATCGCGTGAACGTGCGCGTGATCAACGAACTCGCCTGGCACAACCAGTTCATCCGCACCCTGCTGGTGCGCCCGACCGCAGACGAGTTGGCGGGCTTCGCGCCCGAATATACGATCATCGACCTGCCCAGCTTCAAGGCCGACCCCGAACGTCACGGCTGCCGCAGCGAGACCGTGATCGCAGTCAACCTGTCGGAAAAGCTGATCCTGATCAGTGGCACCAAGTATGCTGGCGAGATGAAGAAGAGCGTGTTCGGCGTGCTCAACTACCTGCTCCCGCCCAAGGGCGTGATGCCGATGCACTGCTCGGCCAATATCGGCCCTGACGGCAAGACCGCGGTGTTCTTCGGCCTGTCGGGCACGGGCAAGACGACGCTGTCCGCCGATGCCAGCCGCACGCTGATCGGCGACGATGAGCATGGCTGGTCCGACGATGCGGTCTTCAACTTCGAAGGCGGCTGCTACGCCAAGATGATCCGCCTCAACCCCGAGGCAGAGCCCGAGATTTTCGCGACTACGCAGATGGAGGGCACGGTCCTCGAAAACGTGGTGATGGACGAGAACGGCGAGATCGATCTCGACGACAACTCGCTCGCCGAGAATACGCGCGGCGCCTATCCGCTCAGCTCGATTCCAAATACCAGCGAAAAGAACCTCGGCCCGGTGCCCAGCAACGTGATCATGCTGACCGCCGATGCCTTCGGCGTGCTGCCCCCGATCGCGCGGCTGACGCCCGATCAGGCGATGTACCACTTCCTGTCGGGTTACACCGCCAAGGTCGCGGGCACCGAAATCGGCGTGACCGAGCCCGAAGCCACCTTCTCCACCTGTTTCGGCGCGCCCTTCATGCCACGCCATCCCAGCGTTTACGGCAACCTGCTGAAGGAACGTATCGCCAAGGGCGAGGTCCAGTGCTGGCTGCTCAACACCGGCTGGACCGGAGGCAAGTACGGCGTTGGCTCGCGGATGCCGATCAAGGCGACCCGCGCGCTGCTCAACGCTGCGCTCGAAGGCAAGCTGGACAATGTGGAATATCGCAAGGACCCCAATTTCGGGTTCGACGTGCCGGTGGGCGTGCCCGCGCTGGCCGAAAAGGGCATCGACCAGACGATCCTCGACCCGCGTTCGACCTGGGCCGACAAGGATGAATACGACGCGACCGCGCAAAAGCTGGTCCAGCTGTTCGTCAGCAATTTCGAACCCTTTGCAACGCATGTCGACCAGGGCGTGCGCGACGCTGCGCCGCAGCCCGCCCGCCAGGTCGCCTGACCGCAAGCACACGACTTTCCCGGTTGGAGAGGAGGGGCCCCGCACGGTGAAAGCCGGAGCGGGGCCCTAATAATGTCCGGCCCAATCGCCAACCTTTGTGCAGCTCCTGCGATCCCGAAAAACCGCTTAAATTACTGGAAGTTAGTTTGGGTCCGCCACGCCGCTGATCCGCGTAGCTCGTCATATGTCCAACGCGAATCGCGGAGACCGACGATGTGGCGAAAGGCGTACTCAAGATGACCCGTTACCGGCTCCGCTTTGCTGCGGATGATACTCACGCGGAGGAAACCCGCGAGTACGATAAGGGAGACGGGGCTTTCGTGTTCTGGCTCGCGGAGACGATCGACGGGCGCGAGATCGATATCTCCGCCGATGCCGAAGCGCTGTGCCGGGTAAAGCGCTCGCGCGCCAACAAGGATTTCTGGATCATCAGCAGACCCTCGCGCACCTCGCAGCCCTAAATTCGACATCTACCTGCGCTAGCCATGCGGTTCGCATTGCTGAACGAAGGAGCCGTTGATGAGCCTGTTCGATTCGATTCTCAAAAGCACCGGCGGCGCGCCGGACGATGTGGTGAACCTGGCCGACAAGCTGGGCGTCGATCCCGCGATGGCCGAAAAGGCGATCGCTGCGCTCAGCCAGGCGCACACCAAGCCCGGCGATACGGTCGATCTGGCAGCGGCGAAGACCGGGATCGACACCGGCATCCTCAACCAGATCGTGCAGCAGATCGGCGGCGAAGGCTCGCTCGGCGAATATGCCCGTCAGTTACAGGAGCATCCGCAGGCGGCGAGCATTCTCAAGATGCTCGACATGGACGGCGATGGCGACGTGATCGACGACATCACCGGGATGGCGGGCAAGTTCTTCGGCAAGAGATGATCCACCCGGCGCAAAGGCCTGCACACTTCAGCAGCAGGTCAGGTTCGCTGGCGCCATCTCCTGCGCGATGACCAAACGCCTTTTCACTTTCGCCCTCCCGCTGGCTGCGGCCTGTCTCGCGCCGCTGCCGGTGCAGGCGAAGGAAACGACCGAAACGCAGGCCCAGGCCCAGGCCGCACCCGAACCTTCGGCGACGATCTACGACGCTGAGGTTGTCGCGCGCTATCCGCACGATCCTGCTGCCTTTACGCAGGGCCTGCTGTGGCACGACGGGCAGCTTTACGAGAGCACCGGACTGGAAGGACAATCGCAGATCCGCAGGGTGGATCTGGCGACGGGAGACGTGCTCGCCGCGCAGGCGATCCCGGCGGATCAGTTCGGCGAAGGGATGGCGCTGTGGGGTGACGAGCTGGTCAGCCTTACCTGGATGGACCGGGTGATCCACCGCTGGTCGCTCGACACGCTGGAGCCCGTGCGCAGCGATCCCTTCCCCTTCGAAGGCTGGGGCCTGACCGCGACGGAGGGCATGCTGGTCGCATCCGATGGCAGCGCGACACTGCGCTTCCTCGACCCCGAAACCTATGCAGTGCAGCGCGAGTTGAAGGTGACGCTGGATGGCAGGCCGATTGCGCGGCTGAACGAGCTGGAGGCTGGCGAGGGGCTGATCTGGGCCAACCAGTGGTACAGCCAGGTGATCGTCGGGATCGACCCGGCAGATGGCGTAATCCGCCGGATCGTCGATCTCAGCCCGCTGGTGGCAGAGATCGGCGCGATTCAGAACGGCGCAGTGTTGAACGGCATCGCGCATGATCCCGCCAGCGGTCGCTGGTTCATCACCGGCAAGCTGTGGCCCACATTGTTCGAGGTGCGGCTGGTGCCGCGCGAAGCTGCGCCCAAGAGCAGCATCACTGGCGGCTAGGCCACCGCGCCAATCGCCTCTGCACGCCGCAGCTGATCGACGTGGGACCAGATGCGGCTGACCACGACCGACCCTTCGCCCACACCGCTGGCCACGCGTTTGACCGATCCGGCGCGCACATCGCCGACCGCGAAAATGCCCGGCTTCGACGTCTCGTAAGGCGAGTCGCGCCCGACCTTTTCCCCCGTGATTACGAAGCCCCGGTCATCCAGATCGATATGCTCGGCGAGCCACTCCGTGTTCGGAGCTGCACCGATCATGATGAATAGCGCGCGCGATTCGATCCGCTGCGGCCCGTCAAGCGTTTCGAGCGTGATCGCGTCGAGATGATCCTCCCCGTGCAGCTGTGCGACGGTGGTCTCGTAATGCAGCTGCACCTGCGGATCGGCTTCGAGCCTGCGCGAGAGATAGTCCGACATCGAGGCGGCAAGCGAGGTGCCGCGCACCACGACGTGAACGCGCCTGGCCGCGCGCGACAGATACATTGCCGCCTGCCCGGCCGAGTTGCCGCCGCCGACCACCACGACCTCGGTATTGCGGCAAAAGCGCGCCTCCATCTCAGTCGCGGCATAGAACACGCCTGCGCCCTCCAGCTCTTCCAGCCGGTCGATGGGGAGGCGGCGATATTGTACACCCGTGGCGACCAGCACCGCGCGGGCGCACAGCCGCTCGCCATGGTCGAGCGTGGCGCAGAAGGTGCCGTCGGGCATTTCTTCCAGCGCCTCGACCCGGCGCGGCATGGCGAAGCGGGTGCCGAACTTGAGCGCCTGGATCTGCCCCCGATAGATCAGGTCCGATCCGCTGATGCCGGTGGGAAAGCCCATGTAGTTCTCGATCCGGCTGCTGGTCCCGGCCTGCCCGCCGATCGCGGTATCCTCGACCACCAGCGCGCTCATTCCCTCGGCCCCCGCATAAACGGCGGCTGCGACGCCCGACGGGCCTGCGCCGACGATCAGCAGGTCCACCGTCTCGTCCCGGCCGATCGCCAGATCGAGGTTGAGCGCCTGCGCAAGGGCGCGCGGTGAAGGGTCGTTCAGCTGGCGATCCTTGCCGAGGATGACCGCCGGTTCGTGATCGACGAGGCTGCACAACCGGCTTGCCTCCTCCTCGCTGCTGTCGAGGTCGAAACTCTGGAAGGGGATGCGGTTGCGGCTAAGGAAGCGTTCGCATTGCTGTATGCGTGGATCGCGGTCCGCGCCGATCAGTTTGATCCCGCTATTGTTCTGCTCGAACTGCCGCCGCCTGCGGGCGGAGAACACGGTGATGATGTGGTCGGAGAGCTCGGGTACCCGCGCCATCAGCTCCAGCATGGCATCGCGCGGCGCTTCGATCGTGCGGGTGGGCTTCGCGGCGCGCATCCCGAGCATGTTGGTGCCGCCGTTGAGGAAGGCGATCTCGCCCATGAACTGCGTCGGGCGGAGCGTGGAGGGCACCATGCGTTCGCCGCTGAACGGATCGACCACCTCGATCTCGCCCTCGATCACATAGACGAAGCGGTCCACCGGTGAGCCAAGCTCGGCGACCATTTCGCCCGCCGCATAGCTGCATTCGCGCCCGATCTCGCAGATCGCCGCGACATGCTCATCCGCCAGCGGAACCCGGCGCATGGTTTCGAGATCGTCTCCGAAAGTTTCCATCGCGCCCGGTTCCTGTCATGCGCCGCTATCCGGCGGTGGATATATAGCGTGTGACGGTCTTTTCCACGACGTCCAGCGGGGAATTTCCGCCCAGGATTACCGCCGTGTTGAAGCCCTTGAAATCATAGGCGCCGCCCATCTCGCGCTTGGCCCGCTCGCGCTGGCGGACGATCTGCGAATGGCCGATCTTGTAGCCGCAGGCCTGGCCCGGCCAGCTGCAATAGCGATCGACCTCGCTCGCCACTTCCTCCGCCTTGGAGCCATTGCGCTCGACGAAGAACTGGCGGCCCTGTTCGCGGGTCCAGCGCTTGTGGTGCAGGCCGGTGTCGACCACTAGGCGGCAGGCGCGGAAGGCGAGGGATTGCAGGTAGCCGAGGCGGCCGACCTGGAAATCGTCGTAGGCACCCAGCTCGTCGGCCAGCTGTTCCGCATACAGCGCCCAGCCTTCGGAGAAGGCGTTGAACGCGAGGATACTGCGGATCAGCGGCAGGCGGTTGGAGAAGGTGCCTTCCCACGCATGACCGGGAATGCTCTCGTGATAGGTCAGGTCGGCGAGGTCGTATTTACGATGGAGGTCCGTGGTGCGCAGGTTGATCCACATGCGCGCGGGGATCGACCCGTCCTTGCTGCCCGCGCCACCATAGGCACCCGGCGCGCCGGGTTCTTCGGCCAGCGGCAGGCGGCGCACCTCTACGTTGGGCTCGACCAGCTCGTTGAAGGCGCGCGGCATCTGGGCGGTGATCCAGTCGATCCGGTCATGGATGAAGTCCATGATCTGCTTGCGGCCCGGATCGCCCTCGGCAAACTGGTAGCGCGGATCGGCCGAGAGAGCCTCCATTCGCTCACCCACCGTGCCGCTGTCGTAGCCGATGTCGCGCAGAATCGGGTCCATCCGCGCGTGCAGGGCCTCAAGTTCCTGCAGTCCCTGTTCGTGGATTTCGTCGGGCGAGAGCGTGGTCGTGGTGCTGGCTTTCAGCGCCCAAGCGTACCATTCCGGCCCACCCGGCTGCGCCCACATCCCGGCATTGGAGGTCGCGCGCGCGCGTTCGGTCTTCAGCTCGGCCAGCTGGCGCTGGAGCGCGGGGACGATTTGCTGCTCCGCAAGGCGCCTGGCGGTGGTCATGGCCGAGGCGCGGATCGCCTCGGGCGCCTTTTCCAGTGGATTGACGTAATCGGACGGTGCCGACTCGACGCTCGCTTCCATCGCGGCGATCGCCTTGTCGAGCAGGAAGTCGGGCGGGATCACGCCGAGACTGCGCGCCTTTTCCAGCCGCTCCAGCTCACCGTCAAGCGCGGTATCCACGCTGGCGAGTCGGTCGAGATAGTATCCGGTGTCCGCTTCGTCCGCGAGCGGCTGCGAGGAATCCATGAAGCGCGGCATATCAAGGTATGTGCCGACGTTCTGGATCACCACGTAGGGCGAATTGCGCCAGCTGCCGACCGCGACATCGCCATAGGGCTGGTCAAACCCTTCGGCGGCGGTCGAAAAGGCGCTGCGCACGACTTCGAAGCTGGTTTGCTGGTCGGGCGTGAGTCCGCTTTCGTCGAGGCCATCCATCTGGCCGACGACCCGGCGCAGATAGGCCCCATATTCGCGCTGGCCGGAGATCGACTGGTCTTCCAGCATCCCGCGCCACTCGGAATGATCGCCGGTGTCGACGCCCAAGCTGGTCGCCCGCTCGGGCTCGTATTTCAGCATCCCGTAGCTGACATCGTCGAGCCATTCGTCGGGTGCGAGGGTCATGGCCCGCAGCGAAGGGCCGGTGCGGCTGGCGGCGCAGCCACCCAGCGTCAGGGCGGTGGTGGCGGTGAGCCCGGCAAGGGTCTGGCGGCGGGTGAGGGAGAATGTGCTCATGCAAACGGGTGTGACGCCCCGTGCCACACCCGTCAAATCTTTGGTTCGCGTATGCTACTTGAGCAGTTCGGGGGGCACATTGCCGCCGTGGTCGGCGATTTCCTGCATCACCCGCTTGTGCAGCCAGATATTGTCTTCGGCGGTGCCTTCGTAGTCGGTACGGCCCAGTTCGCCCGCCAGCTGCTTGCGATTCTCGTAACTCGGATCGATGCTGAGCAATTTGAGGAGATCGACGATCGAGGTCCGCCAGTTCAGCTTGTCGGAGCCTTCGATCTTGTCCAGTCGCTCTGCCACGTCGACCGTGGTGGTCGGCTCGAATTCGACGCCCGAATTGTTGAACGTGTCTGTTGCTGGCGTGGTCGCCGGAGCGGTGGAGGTTGCCGGTGGCTGCTTTTCGGTCTTGTCGTTGCCGAAGATCGCATTCTTGATCGAACCGAAAATACCCATGACCAGCTCCTGTGGCTACTCGCGGCAGGAGTGCCGCACTCTAACAGAAAGCTTCGCGCGCACAGGCCGTTCCGCATGGGCACAATCCCGTGTAGGCGAAACACATGCTCAACCTCGTTCTCTCGCTGCTGGTCCTCGCCGCGTTCGCCCTGATCGCGGGTGCGTTCATCCTCTTTCGTCGCGGCTTTCGCAAGCAGGCGGGGCTGATGGTGGTCGCCGCGCTGGTCGCGCTGCTCAACGTGGCGATCTGGACCATCCCCGATTCCCAGGGCCGGGCGCCGGTGAACACCGCGACGACCGAGGGAATCGGAGAGTAGGCGGCGCGTCTGTCAGTCGGGCAGCTGCCAGCGCACCGCGCCGTTATAGCTGCCTGCGACCGCGCGACCCTGGCCGTTCTTGGCCGGATCGAACCGCCCGCGCCGGGTGACCAGCTGGCAGGTCGCCTCGTCCAGCGCGGCGACGCCTGACGACTGCGTGACCGAGCAGCCTTCCACGCGGCCACTTGCGCCGACATTCAGCCTGAAGCCGACCGTCCCCGCGTAATTGCGCGAGATCCAGCTGCTGCGATAATCGCTCTGCGTCACCCAGGCGCGCGCATTGTTCGCGGGGCGCGCGGCCACTGGATCGAAGCTGGGCGTTGGCTTGGGCGGCGGAGGCGGCGCGAGCGTGGGGACGATGCTGGGCAGCGGCAAAGGCTGCGGCGGCGTAGGCGGCAAGATGATGTCGCTGGTGTCGACGCGCGGCGGGCTGGTCGACACATCCAGCGGCGGCTTGGGGGCGACCACGTCGCGTGCCGAGGGCGGGGTTTCGACCTGCGGCTGGTCGACCGGCTTGGGTGGCGGCGGGGGTGGCGGCAGCTCGATCTGGCCACCTTCGAGCGGCGGCTGAACGATCTTCTCGAATTCGCCCGATGCGAGGCCGTAGATCAGCAGCGCGCCGATCCCGGCATGCACTCCGGCCACACCCAGAATGGCGGGGAGCCGGTTCTGCGTCTGGTTGGCATAGGTGTAAGCCATGGACATCTCTCCTGTTTTTCCGGGCAGTTTGAGACTGCCTCTGAAGAGATGATACACTATGACTATTAACGGGGGCTAGATGGTATAACGTTTCAAATAAGGATCGAATTGCGACACGGCCTGTCGCCCCCGCTCGGCAGGGCGGAGGAGACAGGCGATAACGGTGTCGGGGCGGGCCTTCAGGCCCGGGCGATCAGCGAATGGGGCAGGCCGGATCGAGGCGGAAGTCGAGGTAGTTGTTGACCGCACCCATCATCTCGTCGTGCTCCTTCTCGAAGAAGTGGTTGGCACGCGGGATTTCCTCATGATGAATGGTGATGTGCTTCTGCGTCCGCAGCTTCTCGACCAGCTTGGTGACGGCGGGCGGGGGCACCACCGTATCGGCCGCGCCGTGGACGAAGATGCCGCTGGCGGGGCAGGGGGCGAGGAAGCTGAAGTCGTACATGCTCGCCGGCGCACCGACCGAGATGAAGCCGCGAATTTCGGGACGGCGCATCAGCAACTGCATGCCGATCAACGCGCCGAAGGACACACCGGCAACCCAGGTAACTTGCGCTTCCTCGTGGATCGACTGGATCCAGTCGAGCGCGGAGGCCGCGTCGGACAATTCGCCGATGCCGTTGTCGAAGCTGCCCTGGCTGCGGCCCACGCCGCGGAAATTGAAGCGCAGCGTTGCGAAACCGCGATCGACGAAGGTCTTGTACAGGCTCTGCGTGATCCGCTCGTTCATCGTGCCGCCGCCCTGCGGGTGCGGGTGGAGGATCAGCGCGACCGGCGCGCGCGGGCGCGGCGGGGGGGAGAAACGGCCTTCGAGACGGCCTTCGGGGCCGGGAAAGATGACGGTGGGCATGGGTGCTTGGAATCCGGAAATAGCTGGGCTGGCACACGCATCTGCCTATTGGGCGGTGGCGCGCGCCGGGTGCGCGGCTATATAGGCTTTATGCCGCATTTCGCAATTACTTCGAGCATC
>CAXAXQ010000029.1:0-41853 GCA_963972905.1 uncultured Erythrobacteraceae bacterium | reverse complement strand
CCGGGTGCGCGGCTATATAGGCTTTATGCCGCATTTCGCAATTACTTCGAGCATCTGATGGCGCGCGCCCGCATCTATCTGGACCACGCCGCGACCTCGCCGCTGCGGCCCGAGGCCAAGGCGGCGATGGAGGAGGGCTTCGCGCTCTGGGCCAATCCCTCGTCTCCGCATGCCGAGGGCCGCAAGGCCAAGCAGGCGCTGGAGGATGCCCGCGCCCGGGTAAAGGCGGCGCTGGCGTGGGATGGCGAGGTGATTTTCACCTCCGGCGCGAGCGAGGCGCTGTGGATCGCGCTCAACCGCGCGAAGGTGGACCGGAGGATCGTGAGCGCTGTGGAGCATGATGCGGTGTTCCGCGCCGCGCCCGATGCGGAGGTGATTTCCCTCGATCGCGAAGGTCGGCTCGATCTCTCGACCGTCGATAATTTCGAGCAGTCAGTCGTTGCGATCCAGCACGTCAATTCCGAAACCGGCACGATGCAACCAATCGTCGATTACCTATCGAAGATAAAGGCGACGGGTGGCCTGCTTCTGTGCGATTGCTCGCAAAGTGCAGGCAAGTTTTCCCTGCCTGAGTGCGATATGGCGGTGGTTTCAGCGCACAAGCTGGGCGGGCCCATCGGGATCGGTGCTCTGCTAGTTCGCGATTACGCCATGCTCGAGCCGATGGGGGGGCACGAGCGGGGCTATCGGCAGGGTACCGAGAACATGCCTGCGGCACTCGGCTTTGCTGCGGCTCTGGAGGCGTGGGAGGATCAGTCGTGTACCGAAATCGAAGACGCCTTTGATCAAGTCCATGACGATATATTCGCTTCGAGCGGTCACATCGTCGATTTTGGCGCGGTGACATCTTCGTTTCTGCATGCCTTCGCTCACCCTACCATGAGCGCGCAGGCCCAGCTGATCCGGCTCGACGCGATGGGTTTTTCAGTGTCGGCGGGGAGCGCGTGTTCCTCGGGTACGCTCAAGAAGAGCCGCGTGCTCGATGCGTTCGGCGTGCCCGACGATGTCGCCGCGCGCACGATCCGGGTCAGCATGGGGTGGAGCACGACGCCGGAGGAACTGGAGGCGTTTGCGCAGGCCTGGCGCTCGCTCATCTAAGCTCCAACCGTCGCCCCGGACTTGATCCGGGGTCGTGCTTACTTTTGCGCTGCAAGCGAAGAAAGCCTTGCCCCCGATCAAGTCCGGGGCGACGTATCGGGTAGGATGAGAGCGAATTCATGATCTATCTCGACTACCAGGCCACCACCCCGCTCGCGCCGGAAGCGCGCGAGGCGATGCTAGCGTGGCTCGGCGGGCCCGAGAGCGAAACCTTCGGCAATCCTCACAGCCCGCACCGCATGGGCCGCATGGCAGCCGCCGCAGTCGAGGTGGCGCGCGAACAGGTCGCCAAGCTGTTCCCACCCGGCGGGCAGGTGATCTTCACCGGCAGCGCAACCGAGGCGATCAATCTCGCGGTCCGGGGCAATGCCGCGATCCGCTCGGGCGAACACATCGCCTTCAGCGCGATCGAACACGCGGCGGTAATAGATACGGTCAAGGCGATCGGCACCTGGACCGAATTGCCGGTCGGCGAAGACGGCGTGATCGCCCCTGATGTCGACATGCCGAAATATGTCGGACTGCTCGCGGTGATGCAGGTCAATAACGAGATCGGGACAATCCAGCCGATTGCCGACATGGCACGCCGCGCGAAGGAAACCGGCGCGCTGCTGCTGGTCGATGGCGTGCAGGCGGCGGGCAAGATGGCGCTGCCTCAGCCAGCCGACATGATCGCGGTCAGCGCACACAAGCTGCACGGTCCCAAGGGGATCGGTGCGCTGTGGGTGCGCGACGGGCTGTCGCTGATCCCGCATGTCGAGGGTGGCGGACAGGAGCAGGGCCTGCGCTCGGGCACGCTTTCGCCCGCGCTGTGCGCCGGTTTCGGCGCGGCGGCAGCGCTCGCGGTCGAGCGGCAGGAAGCGGACGCCGCCCATGTCGAAGAGCTGTGGCACATCGCGCGCGATGCCTTTT
Source organism: uncultured Erythrobacteraceae bacterium (assembly GCA_963972905.1). Classification (GTDB taxonomy): domain Bacteria; phylum Pseudomonadota; class Alphaproteobacteria; order Sphingomonadales; family Sphingomonadaceae; genus Alteriqipengyuania. The sequence goes on along the minus strand of CAXAXQ010000029.1, from coordinate 39,843 downwards.
CAGGCTGGACGCTCAACGGCAGCGCGGAGCAGCGCTGGCACGGCAATCTCAATATCCGCAAGGACGGCCTCGATGTCGCCCGGCTGATGAGTGAATGCCGCGAAGTCATGCTCTCCGCCGGGTCGGCATGCGCCAGCGGGTCGGGCCGGACGAGCCATGTGCTGCGCGCCATCGGGCTCGGCGATGCGCAGGCGAAATCCTCGATCCGCCTCGGCTGGGGGCGCTACACCACCCGCGAGGATATCCAGCGCGCTTGCTCGATCATCCTCGAAGCGGCAAACGCGCAAGGATGAAAGTCACCTTTATCAAAGCGGACGGGCAGCGGGTCGAGGCCGAGGCGCAGCCGGGCGACGTGCTGCTGCGCGTCGCGCAGGCGGCGGGGATGCCGCTGGAGGGCACGTGCGAGGGGCAAATGGCCTGCTCGACCTGTCACGTGCTGGTCGCGAAGGAATGGTTCGCGCAATTGCCCGAGGCGAGCGAGGATGAAGAGGACATGCTCGACCTCGCCTATGGCGTGCGTCCGACTAGTCGCCTGTCGTGCCAGATCACGCTGACCGATGCGCTTGAGGGGATGGAAGTCACCATCCCCGCCGATGCGCATGATATGAGCGGGCGTTAGGTCACTCTCTCCCCTCCCCACGGGGAGGGGCAGGGGGTGGGGGAACGCGCGGTACGCGCGTCCAAGCTATCGGCCTTGCAAGCCCACCCAACCCTCCTCCGTACGGGGGAGGGCTATGCGTCCGACAGCTTGGATCCTATTCCACGCTCGTGCTGTCGGGTGCGCGCCGCCGCAGGCGCTTCACTAGCAGCCAGATGCCAAAACCGACGATGCCGAGCGGCAGAAAAATCGTCAGCAGCAGGATCAAACCGCCGATCACATTGCCCGCGACGGGCCCGATCGAGCTTACCGCCTTGCGGATCGGCTCGACAAAGCCGCCGGGGCCTGCGCCCTGGCTCTGGTAGGTGACGGTGATCCGTGAATAGGCCACCCGGCCGCGCATTTCCTGCAGCCAGCTGCGCGCCTGGTCGATTTCCTCATTGACCTGCGCGACGCCGCGTTCGGCCTCGACCAGTTCCTGCACGCTGCCCTTGCGGCTACGCAGCACCTCCATCAGCCGGTCGCGCAAAACTTCGCGGCTGCGCAGGCGCGCTTCGGTATCGACGATCTGTTTGGACAGATCCTCTCCCTCGATGGTGGAGGAGACCTGCTCGCCGCCTTCGGCCTCGACCGCGGTGGCCAGCTTGCGCCCGAAATCGCGCGCCCTGTCCGCCGCGACCGAGAGTTCCAGCTCGCCATAGCCGTAATCATCGTCCGCCCCGCTCTGACTCATCGAGCGGACCTGACAGGTCAGTGGGCCGAGATTGGCGCACATATCTGCATGACGTTCCTGTAACGGCGCGATCGCATCGCGATCCACCCGGAAGCCGTAGGAATAGACATAGGCAATCTTGGGCGCGGCCGCGGGGATCTCCGGGCTGGAAATCGCCTCGCCCGCAGTGTCCTGCGCTATCGGTGCCTCCATCGCGTCCGCCTCGGCGACATCCATCGTGGTGACGGCTTCGGTCGTCTCGGAGACCGGGCTGTCGGAACACGCGGCCAGCGCGAGGGCACCGGCGGACACTAGAAACAGCGAAGAACGAAAAGCCATCAATTCTCTCCCCAGTCGCAATGCGGCCATCACATTGTGACCACAATCCTGCCTCATTTCCGCCACATTGGCAAGCGCGCAGCAAAAGGCCCGGCCGCATCTCTGCGACCGGGCCTCGGTTTTCTCAGCTTCTCAGAAGCTTAGGCGTTTTCGGGCACCTTCTCCAGCACGCGGCTGATCAGGCGGTCCGAAAAGGCGGGAATGTCGTCCGGATTGCGACTGGTGATCAGATTGCCATCTTCGGCCACTTCCTGATCGACCACGTTCGCGCCCGCGTTCTTCATGTCGGTGCGGATCGAGTGATAGCTGGTCAGCGTCTTGCCTTCGACCAGGCCCGCTTCGATCAGCATCCACGGTGCGTGGCAGATCGCGGCGATCGGCTTGCCCGCAGCGTTGAATTCGCGGACGATCGCAACCGCGCGGTCGTTTACGCGCAGCAGATCGGGGTTGATCTGGCCGCCGGGAAGAAGAAGGGCGTCGTAGCCTTCGCAGTTGGCGACTTCGTCGACTGTCTTGTCGACCTTGATGGTCTTGCCCCAGTCGTTTTTGTCCCAAGCCTTGATTTCACCCGTTTCCAGGCTGACCACTTCGGTCTCGATGCCTGCATCTTCGAGGTTCTTCTTGGGATCGAAGAGTTCCGACTGCTCGAAACCGTTGGTGGCGAGAATCATAACGCGTTTGGCCATGATGAAGTCCTTTCGTATCAATTATGCTTTCACGGGCTCAACGGGCGGGGAAAGCTTTGCGTTCCGTGCTTCTGGCCAGAGCGAGCCGGTGGTAGGGCGAGCCGATGGCTTCCAAAGATCAGGGCCCCGCAGAGCCCGATTCCCCTGCTGCAATCGTCGATGCGCCGTTCGAGACCGCGCTGTCCGAGCGGTATCTCGTCTATGCTCTGTCGACGATCACCGCGCGTTCGCTGCCCGATCTTCGCGACGGTCTGAAGCCGGTCCACCGCCGCCTGCTGTGGGCGATGCGCCAGCTGCGCCTTGGGCCCGACACTGCGTACAAGAAATCAGCCCGCGTCGTGGGTGAGGTGCTGGGCAAGTACCACCCGCATGGCGACACCGCGGTCTACGACGCGATGGTCCGCCTCGCGCAGCCATTCGCGCTGCGATACCCGCTGGTCGAAGGGCAGGGGAACTTCGGCAATATCGACGGCGATAACGCCGCCGCCGCCCGCTACACCGAAGCGCGGCTGACCAAGACCGCGATCTCCCTCATGGCGGGGCTGGACGAGGGCACGGTCGATTTCGTGCCGACCTACAACAACGAGGAGGAAGAGCCGGTCATCTTCCCCGGGCTGTTCCCCAACCTGCTCGCCAACGGGGCCAGCGGGATCGCGGTGGGCATGGCGACCAATATCCCGTCGCACAATGTCGACGAGGTGATCGAAGCGACGCTGGAAGTGATCGAAAACCCGGCGGTCGAGCACGCCCGGCTGATGCAGATCATGCAGGGGCCCGATCTCGCCACCGGCGGGCTGATCGTCGACAGTGCCGAGGCGATTTCCAATGCCTACGAAACCGGGCGCGGTTCCTTCCGCATCCGCGCGCGCTTCCACGCGGCCGAGGCCGAGAACGAGCAAGACCGCGAGGCTGGGATCGAGCGGTTGGGCGGCGGGCAGTGGCAGTTGGTCATCAGTGAAATCCCCTACCAGGTGCCCAAGGGCAAGCTGATCGAGCAGATCGCGCAGGTCATCGCGGACAAGAAGGTGCCGATCCTCGAGGATGTGCGTGACGAGAGCGACGAGCAGATCCGCATCGTGCTGGTCCCGCGCAGCCGCAATGTCGACCCGGAACTGCTCAAGGAATCGCTCTACCGCCTGACCGATCTGGAAACGCGCTTCGGCCTCAACATGAACGTGCTCGACGCGACGCGCACGCCCATGGTGATGGGCTTCAAGGAGCTGTTGCACAACTGGATCGCGAGCCAGATCGACATCCTCCAGCGGCGCACCCGCCACCGGCTGGCCAAGATCGCGGACCGGCTGGAACTGCTCGAAGGCTATATCATCGCCTTCCTCAACCTCGACCGGGTGATCGAGATCATCCGGACGCAGGATGAGCCCAAGCCGGTGATGATGGCGGAGTTCGGCCTGACCGACCGGCAGGCCGAAGCGATCCTCAACATGCGGCTGCGCAGCTTGCGCAAGCTGGAGGAAATGGCGCTGCGGCAGGAGAAGGACGAGTTGCTGAAGGAGCAGGACGAGCTTCAGAAACTGCTCGACAGCCCGGCGCGCCAGCGCACGCGGCTGAAGCGCGATCTCAATGCCCTGCGCAAGGAATATGGCAAGGATACCGCGCTTGGCGCGCGCCGCACAACGATCGACGAGGCGGAGCCGACGGTCGAATTCAGCATGGATGCGATGATCGAGAAAGAGCCGACTACGGTGATCCTCTCCGCGCGCGGCTGGATCCGTGCGGCGAAGGGCCATGCGGATCTGACGCAGGAATGGAAGTTCAAGGAAGGCGACGAACTCGCCTTCGCCTTCCACGCGCAGACCACCGACAAGCTGCTGATCGCGACCGATGACGGACGCTTCTACACGCTGGGGGCGGACAAGCTGCCCGGCGCGCGCGGCTTTGGCGAGCCGGTGCGCACGATGGTCGATATCGACAATGCCGCGCACATCGTCTCCGCCTGGGCGCACCGCCCAGGCGAGCGGCTGCTGCTGGCGAGCACGCTGGGCAAGGGCTTCGTCATCAGGAGCGACGACCTGCTGGCCGAAACGCGCAAGGGCCGCGCGGTGATGACGCTGAAGGGCGATGCGAAGCTCGCCCGCGTGGTGCATATCGGCGAAGGCCACGATCACGTCGCGGTGGTAGGCGACAACCGCAAGCTGGTGGTGTTCAACCTCGAGGAAATGCCGGAGATGAGCCGCGGGCAGGGCATCCAGCTGCAACGCTATCGCGATGGCGGGATGGCCGACGTCATCACCTTCCGGCTCGAGCAAGGGCTCAGCTGGCAGATGGGCGGCACCGGCGAACGCACGCGCACCGAAATGGAAATGTGGCAATGGAAGGTCGCGCGCGGCGGCGCAGGCCGGATGCCGCCGCAGGGCTTCCCGCGGGACAACCGATTCTGATCAGCGCTGTTCGACCAGCGATGAGGGCCAGCCGACCCGCACCAGCAGGTTGTCGGGCCCGCTGAGAGCGACCTCGAACAGGCCCCATTCGCGGTGACTTAGGATGCCGCCGGGACGGATCACGAATTCGTCCATCAGTTCGGCGATCCGGGCGACGTGCGGGGTGCGGATGAACACTCCGAAGGGATTGTTCTCGGGCACGTGCCACGGCGGCGGGTCTCCGCGCCGCAGATGCACCTCGCAGTCCCATCCGGTGAGGAGAACATAGTTCGCGTCCCCGCCGGTATGAGCGAATCCCATCTGCTCCCAGAACGGGATCGCACCCTCCAAATCCTGACACGGAACGATGGCGAAGGCACCAGCCCGGGGTTGATCGGTCATATGCATGGAATGCGGCCCCGCGGATGAGTGCGCAAGAAGGAAGTGGTGCCCAAAACCAAAGGCGGGCCGCGCACCTTTCGGCACACGACCCGCCCCTTGCGACCCTCAAGATGGTGGTCCTGAGGGAAACTTGTTGTTCACGCTTACTCGGCGTCGGCTTCCATGGCTTCGCCGCCTTCGACGCTCGCGCCGTTGAGCGCGGCCATCAGCTGATCCTTGGTCGCCAGCACGATCAGCGCGCCGGTTTCATTCGTCGCGAACTGGTCGCGCATCAGGCTGACCGGGCCGTCTTCCAGAGTGACGATGGCATTGTCGCCGTCGATCGAGGTGATGGTGCCGATTTCGATGCCATCGGCGGTCAGCACGGTCGCGTTCTCGACGAGGGCGGCGTCACGCGCAGCCATCATCTGCTTTTCCTGCTCGGCCATCATCGAGTTGAGCTGGTCCTTGGTGACCGACACGATCGGGCCCTCGGGGCCTTCGCCGAACGCGTTGGCGGGGACCGGCGCGGTGTAGGTGCCGGTGTTCACCACCACGACACCATCCTGCATCGCTTCGATGGTGCCGACGGTGTTGCCTTCGGGTCCGTAGACGGTCGCGCCGACTTCGGGGCCCATCTGGGCGTTGGCGGCGGTGGCCAGCGTCAGTGCGGCGGCGGCTGCGAATGCGGTCTTGAACTTCATAGATACTCTCCTTGTGGGGCAAACCGATCGTCGAAACGAAGGTCCGCGAGGTGGGACTTGCCCACCGAAACGGCTTATCCCGGCAGATGCTCCCGCCTGATGGCAGGCAAAGGCCCAAAAAGGGCCACTTCCGAGATGGGTCGGTATGTAAATGCGGCTAAATGATGTCAACCGGCGGGGCCGGCAGGCAACGACGCGCCGTCTTGCTGCGACAGGGTTGTTATTAGATAGTTGCGCATGAAGGCAAGCTTAAGAGCTTGTTCGGCTTTGCAAAATCTCATCCAGCAGCGCGAGTACGCGGGTGCGGTCGGGAAATTCTTCGGCGATCCAGCGCGCCTCGACCGCGCGCAGGGCCTTGGAAACCTCGGCTCCGCTGAGTCCGCGTGCGACGATCTCTCCACCTTTCAGCGGCAGTTGCGGAATGTCCCACCCGGCAATTACACGCGGATCGCTGCCGCCAAGCAGCAGGCGGCCCGCCGCGCACGCGCTGCCGTGCGTATAGGCGAGCGTCTTGGGGCCCTCGGCATCGCTCGCCTCACGCGCGGCGAGGCACACCAGCAGATCGCGGTGCTTGCGCGAGAGGCGCAGCCGCGCGGCGACCGTTTCCGCAATGCTGGCGTCCGCCGGCAACAGCGCGGCGAGCCGCACGATCGGATCGGGCGCAGTGTCGCAGGCGGCTTCGGTCGCGACCAGCTTTTCGAGCGCGGTGACCTCGTCCGCATCCGCTTCGGGAAGGATCACCGGCAACACGCCGCGCGCGCGCATCCGCGCGATAGTCGGCGCAGGGTTCGGCAGAGCGAGGATCGCGGTCAGCTCCATCGCCACGCGTTCGCGGCTGAGGCCCTTGAGCATCGGCGCGAGCTCGGCGCAGGCTTCCTCGGCCTCCTCGTCCAGCGCCGCGCCGAAGCGTGCCTGGAAGCGGTAATAGCGCAGGATCCGCAGGTGATCCTCGCGAATGCGCTGCCGGGCATCTCCGATGAAGCGCACGTGGCGTGCGTCCAGATCTTCCAGTCCGCCGAAATAATCGAACAATTCCAGCGTCGCCGGATCGGCATAGAGCGCGTTGATCGTGAAATCGCGCCGCGCCGCATCCTCGCGCCAGTCGCTCGCAAAGGCCACCGTCGCGCGGCGGCCATCGGTGGAGACATCCTCGCGCAGGGTCGTCACCTCGACCGGGCCACCATCGGTCAGCACGGTGATCGTGCCGTGATCGAGCCCGGTGGGCACGGTGCGAATGCCCGCCGCCTTGCAGACTTCCACCACCTGTTCGGGCGGCAGGGTGGTTGCCGCGTCGATGTCCTTTACCGGCGCGCCCAGCAGCGTGTCGCGCACCGCGCCGCCGACCCAGCGGATATTGCCGGGCCCGATCGCCTCGACCAGCGCGGCCAGATCGGCCCGCTGCGTCCATTCTACCTGCGGCAACCGCTCACCCACCGAAGCTCTCCGTAATATCCAGCCGGCGCGAGAGGTTGAAGATGATCGCCGCAGTCACGCCCCAGATCCGGTAGCCTTCCCAGTGCATCTCGTAATAGCGGCGCTCCGCCCCTTTCCACATCGCGCTGTTCTCGGTGTAGTTGGAGCGGTCGAACAGCACCGACAGAGGCACTTCGAACCAGCTTTCCACCTCGCCCGGATTGGGCACCAGCGGCAGGTCGGGCGGGATCACGCCGAGCACGGGCGTCACGTCGAACCCGGTTCCGGTGTGATAGCGGTCGGTCGCGCCGATCACGCGGACCAGCGACGGGTCGAGCGCGAGTTCCTCATGCGCCTCGCGCAGCGCGGCCTCGACCGCATCCTCGCCCGCATCCAGCTTGCCGCCGGGGAAGGCGACCTGGCCGGGGTGGCTGCGCATGTCGACCGGGCGCTGCGTCAGGATCGCGCCCGGTTCTGCGCGATCGGTGACCGGGATCAGCACTGCGGCGGGGCGGGGGTTGCGGTCGGCGAAGGCCCTGTCGGTCAGCAGGTCCGGCAGCTCGACCCCGTGGCCTTCGTCGAAGATCGTCCGCAGGCGCTCGACCAGTTTTCCGTCGGGGGCGTTCACGGCTTCAGGCGAAACGTCTCGCCCATGCTCGAAACGCTCCAGTCCTCGCCGTTTGCCAAGGCATGTTCGGCGAGCTGCTGATAGGTGCTGCGGTTGAGCCGTGCCTCAAGCCCGCGCCGCACGCCGATGTAGAGCGCGGGCGTTTCCGCATCGCCGCGCGCGATGATCGGATGATCCGGTCCCGCGATAACCAGCTCGTCCGTATTGAGCCGGAAGGCGAGCGCCGGGGTGCCGTTTTCGTCGCGCGCAACCATGTCGGTGGCGAGGAACGGCGCATCCTCGACCTCGATCGAGAGCTTCTCGAACGGGGTGACGAGAAAATGCGCGCCCGCCTTGTCGCGGATCAGCAGACCGGAGAAGGCGCGAACCATCCCCTGCCGGTTGATCGGCGATCCTTCGTGAAACCAGGTGCCGTCGGCGGCGATCCGCATGTTCGAATCGCCCTCCTGCTGCGGCGCCCAGCCTTCGACCGGCGGCAGCTTGCGCGCCTCCACCTGCTCCGCAATCTGCGAGAGGGTCAGCGAGGCGAGATGGGGAGGGGGCTCGTAGGGCATGGGCGATTCTCTGGCAGAAGGGCGGGGAGCGTGCAATCGGCCCAGCGACCAGTTGCAAGAGCCCCTATACGCGGTTCTGCGTGCTCTCGTTCCGCCACGGACCCAGCATTCCGCGGGGGGGCAGCACGGCGGGGTTGGCGCAGCGCACGAGGAGCCGGTGGCGTTCGACCGGGCCGGGGGTGTCCCACCCGGCGGTGGGCGCGGCGGTAAAATCCCACTTGTCGTAATATTCCGGGTCGCCGATCAGCACCTGCGGCAGCGCGGGGCTTTCGGGCGTGGCGGGGCCATCGATCGCGCCCAGCGCGGCCGCCATCAGCGCGCGGCCATAGCCTTCGTTCTGGCGGCTTGGCGCGACCGCCACCGGCCCGACCATCAGCAGCGGATATTGCCGCCCATCGGGATCGGTGAGGGAGACCGGCCACAGCTCAATCGTTCCGGCGAGAAACTCCTCGTCGTCGAGCGCGGCGAAGCTGAGCCCTTCCAGATGCTGCAGCCCCTCGCGGATGCGATAGGCGGTGCGCGTGGTCCGGTCGTCGCCGAACACCGCGTCGAGCAGCTCTTCGTGCAGGGCGGCCGGAACCGCGTCGATGGGTACGATCATGGGCATGGGCTGCGCCGGTTAGTACCAAGCGCGCCCGCTGTCGATCCTGACGAGTGCCAGTCTACCCCGCAGGCGTCAGCTTGCGCAGACGCGCATCCTCGCCATCCTCAAGCACGTAGAGCGCGCCATCGGGGCCCTCAACGATCTCGCGCAGGCGTGCGCCGAAATCGTAGCGCGCGGCCTCGGTCGCCTTGGTGCCGTTCATTCGCACGCGAACGATGTTCTGTTCCTTCAGGTTGGCGATCAGCGCGTCGCCCTGCCAGTCGGCGAACATCTCGCCCGAATAGAACAGGAAGTCGCCTGGCGCGATCACCGGCGTCCACTCGATCGCAGGCTTGGTGAAGCCGTCGTTCGGCGTGTGGTCGGGGATCGGCGAGCCGTTGTAGTTGTCGCCCTCGGAGCGGACCGGCCAGCCGTAGTTGTTCCCGCGCTCGACGTGATTCAGCTCGTCGCCACCGGCAGGCCCATGCTCCAAATCCCACAGGCGCCCGGCGCTGTCGAACTGCAGGCCGAGCAGGTTGCGGTGGCCCCAGCTCCAGATCTGGTCGCTGGGCGAGCCCTTGTCCGCCAGCGGATTGCCTGCCGCCGCCGTGCCATCGAGATTGAGGCGCACGACCGTGCCGAGCGTATTGGAGGTGTCCTGCGCAGGGTCCTGCTTCTGCCGTTCACCGCTGGAGACGAACAGATATTGTCCGTCGGGGCTGAAGGCGATGCGGTGCGAGTAGTGCCCGCGCCCGGTCACCTTGGGAGTCTGGCGCCAGATCACGTTCAGATCCTGCACCGCGCAATCGGCGCGCGTCTCGCACACCAGCCGCCCGCGACCGGCCACCGCGCCGCGCGTGTCGCCATCGCCCGCTTCGACCCAGCTGAGATAGATCGTGCGGGTACCCGGCGCATCCGCGCTTTCGCTGTCGAGGAAGGCGACATCGCCAAGCCCGCCCTGGCCGCCATAATCGACGGTTGGCGCACCTGCGATTTCCCACCGCTCGCCGGTTTGCGTATCGTAGCCTGCCAGCGTTCCGGCCTTCTCGGTAATCACCATGATGCCCGTGCCGGGCACGAAGGCGGCCGCCCACGGCTCGTCGAAGCGGCCCAGATCGCGCACCGCGAAGGGGCCGACGGTTTCGTCCCGCTGGCTGGTCTCGGGGCTCGACGAGGCCGACGCAGCTGCGTTCTCCCCGGTGCCGGCGTTGCCGCAGCTTGAGATGGCAAGGCCTGCACTGGTAGCAAGCACGGCGCTCAGAAATTTGCTCTTGGTCATGTTCGCAGAAAATCCCTTCCCCGAATTCGTGGCGTCATGCCCGCCCGGTGCGCTCGTCGTCGGGGTGGACGAGGCTGGGCGGGGTCCGCTCGCAGGCCCGGTGGTGGCCTCTGCGGTGGCGCTGTGCAAGCCGCGCCCGGCAGGGCTCGACGATTCCAAAAAGCTTGGGGCCCGCAAGCGTTCCTCGCTGGACGAGCAGGTCAGGCGACGCTGCGCATGGGGCGTCGCGATAATCGAGCCGGCAGAGATCGACCGGCTCAACATTTTCGGCGCGACTATGCTGGCGATGACGCTGGCGGTGGCGCGGGTGGCGCAGGCAATGGGCCGCGCGCCCGACATGGTGCTGGTCGATGGCAACCTGACCCCCTCGGGCCGGTGCGAGGGCTGGTGCTGGCCCGCGCGCGCGATCGTGGGCGGCGATGCGAAGGAGCCTGCGATTTCCGCCGCCAGCATCGTCGCCAAGGAATGGCGCGATCGGCTGATGACCGCCGCCGCGCGCGAACATCCGCACTATGGGTGGGAGCGGAACAAGGGATACGGGACCGCAGAGCATCTCAGTGCATTGAGAGAGCATGGGCCATGCGCGCTGCACCGCCGCAGCTTCGCACCGGTGGCCCAGTTGCAGATGCCCCTAGGGAGGCCACAGGAGATCAGCGCATGAAGGGTTTCACGTTCGACGATATTCCGGATCAGTCGGGGCGCACCGCTCTGGTGACGGGCGCGAACACGGGAATCGGGTTCCATATCGCCGAAATGCTAGCCAAAAACGGCGCGAAGGTGCTGATGGGCTGCCGTAACCGCGACAGGGCCGCCAGTGCGCGCCAGGATCTGCTGAAGCTGGCACCCGGTGCCGAGATCGAGATCGTCGAGCTGGATCTGGCCGACATGGCCTCGATCCGTGCGGCTGCCGAAAGCGTCGAAGAGCTCGACCTGCTGATCAACAATGCCGGGATCATGTGGGTGCCCCATGCGATCGGCACTGGCGGGGCGGAGATGCACTTCGCGGTCAACCATCTGGGCCATTTCGCGCTCACAGGCCTGTTGCTGCCGAAGCTCGCCAAGGGCAAAGATCCGCGCGTCGTCATCCAGTCGAGCATCGCGCACCGGCCTGCCTCGATCGATTTCGAGAACCTTTCCGGGGAGCAGGACTATGCGCTCCAGAAGTTCTACGGCCAGAGCAAGCTTGCCAACCTGATGTTCGCGCTGGAACTGGACCGGCGGCTGCGCGCGACCGGTTCGCCTGTCGCCAGCATCGCGTGCCATCCCGGCGTCGCGAAAACCGAGCTGGCCCGGCAGACCAACTGGGCAAAACTGGTAATGCCGGTCGCCGCGCCGCTGCTCAACAGCGCCAAACAGGGTGCGCTGCCCGCGCTTCAGGCGGCGACTGACCTGGCGGCGCAGGGCGGCGAGTATTACGGCCCCTACGGTTTCATGGAGCTGAAAGGGTCAACATCGGGCAGGGCGGTGGCCACCGCTACCGCGCGCGATCCGCTGCTCGCCGCGCGGCTGTGGGAAATCTCCAAGGACATGACCGGCATCGATCCGCACTTGCAGCCTGCGACCTGATCCTGCCGCCATAAACCGCCTCATGCCGCGCAATTGCCCCTATGCGGGCTTGCGCGGCATGCTATCAACCCGCCGTATATGACCGGTTCACTGATCCTTATCGCCATCGGCCTCGTCGCACTTGCCGGGGGAGGGGAGCTGCTGGTCCGCGGCGCGGTGGGCATTGCCAACAGGCTGGGCGTCTCCACGCTCTTCACCGGGCTGGTGATCGTCGGCGCGGCGACCTCGATGCCCGAGATGGTCGCCAGCGTGCAGGCGGTGATGGCCGGTTCGCCTGAGATCGCGTGGGGCAATATCGTCGGCTCCAACATCGCCAACTCGCTGCTGATCCTCGGCGGTGCCGCGCTGGTCGCGCCGATCGTGCTCGCCGGAGTAGGGCGGCGCGATTCCGTGGTCGCGCTGATGCTGACCCTGATCGTTTGGGGGATCGCGTGGCTGCGGATCGGATCGCCTTTTATCGGCGTCGGCCTGCTGGCGGCGCTGGTGGTCTATGTCGTGTGGCGCTACCGCCATCCTCCCACGCAGGCAGAGGCCGACGCGGAGGAAACCGCTGCTCCGTCCAATTTCCTGCTGTCGATGCTGTTCTTCGCGCTGGGCGTCGTCGCGCTGGTGCTGGGCGGCCGCTGGCTGGTGACCGGGGCGATCGATATTGCGAGCGACCTTGGCGTCAGTCAGACGGTAATCGGACTGACGATCGTCGCGGTGGGCACCTCGCTTCCCGAACTGGCCGCCTCCGCCGTCGCCGCTTTTCGCGGCCATGCGGAGCTGGCGCTGGGCAATGTGCTGGGCTCAAACATCTTCAACCTGCTGCTGATCGGCGGCGTGACGATGAGCCTTTCGGGCACTTCGCTCCCGCCCGAGCTGCTCCAGTACGGCTGGCCGATCTGCGCCGCATCCGCCTTGCTGCTGGTGCTGATGTGCCGCTTCATGAACCGCATCGGGCGGCTTTTCGGCCTGCTGATGCTGGGCGGATTCGCGGCCAACACCGCGCTCGCTTTCAGCTGATTTCACAAGGGTTTGGCGCTTTTTAACCCGACCCTAACCATACGCATTTACCAAGAATGACTTGACGGGGACTCGCCGAGGACTCATCGAGTCCCCCTGTGGATAACTCGGCGGGCGCTTCAGGACGCCCGGCCGACAAGTTTTTGGGGGACGCACACGTCATGGTCGTTGAAACGAAAGCCCGGCCGCGCGCCAAATCGGTCGCACCGCGCGCGAAGCAAGTCGCGCCTGCGCCTAAGCTCGATCTGCCGCTGGGCCAGATCCTCGACGGCGATTGCGTGGAGGCGATGCGCCGCCTGCCCGACAACAGCGTGGATCTCGTCTTCGCCGATCCGCCGTACAACCTGCAGCTGGGCGGCGATCTCAATCGGCCCGATGGCAGCCATGTGGATGCCGTCACCGACCACTGGGACCAGTTCGACAGTTTTGCCATTTACGACGATTTTTCAAAGGCGTGGCTGACGGAGTGCCGACGCGTTCTGAAGCCCGACGGGGCGCTGTGGGTGATCGGCAGCTACCACAATATCTACCGCCTCGGCGCGACGCTGCAGGATCTGGGCTTCTGGATTCTCAACGACATCGTGTGGCGCAAGACCAACCCGATGCCCAATTTCCGCGGCACGCGCTTCACCAATGCGCACGAGACGCTGATCTGGGCGAGCCAGGGCGAAAAGGCGCGCTACCAGTTCAACTACCGCGCGATGAAGACGCTCAATGACGAACTTCAGATGCGCAGCGACTGGACCTTTCCGATCTGCGCCGGTGGCGAGCGGCTGAAGGATGACGAGGGCCACAAGGCGCACCCGACGCAAAAGCCCGAGGCGCTGCTCTACCGCGTGCTGCTCGCCACGACCGAGCGCGGCGACGTGGTGCTCGACCCGTTCTTCGGCACCGGCACCACCGGCGCCATCGCCAAGCGGCTGGGCCGCGAGTGGATCGGCTGCGAGCGTGAGGAAGCCTATCGCACAGTCGCCCGCGCCCGGATCGAAAAGGAACTCCCGCTCGACGAAAGCGCGCTGACCACGATGCAGAGCAAGCGCACCGCACCGCGCGTTGCCTTCGGCACGCTGGTGGAGGCAGGCTTCGTCAAACCGGGCACGCAGGTGTTCGACAAGAAGCGCCACTGGACCGCCACCGTGCGCGCCGATGGCTCGCTGGTTTGCGATAAGCTCATCGGCTCGATCCACCAGGTCGGCAAAGACCTGCAAGGCGCCCCCAGCTGCAACGGCTGGACCTTCTGGCACTTCGAGGACGAGGGACTGGTAAAGCCGCTGGATTCCGCGCGGCAGCTTTACCTACTGGCAGTGGAGGATTGATCCCCTCGTCACCCCGGACTTGATCCGGGGTCCAACTTTTTGTTCTGGGGGGGCTGAATTCTGATTCAGACTTGGTGCGCATTTGCTAACTAGGAAAATCGCCACCCAACTCTACCTCCGCCCATTCTTTGTCGGTCAGCGCTATCGCACCGTGGTCCAGCCAAGCGGTGACGAGTTCGTCGAGGAACTCGTGGCAGCTTCTGACAGCATTTATGTCCTTTTCTTTTGTAAGAACCCCCTCGTGGACGGCCTTAGAGCCTGCGCCGTACAGGTCTATGGCTTGTCGCATTCGCTCTCTTCGCCCATTGAGATCGTCGGACATTAGATATGCGGCGCGTCGAGAAACCTTGAAACTATTGTCACCCTTCGCGCCTGTCATGAGGATCATTTCCATGCAGATCCGGGCTTCGATCGCGCGATTTTCCAGGTCTCCCCATACTACCGCGGCAGCGTGACGGTCCATCACACGGCGTAGAACTGGTAAATCGTCCACCGATACGGCATGCATTTTTTGGACGAGGTTGTCCGCTTGCTCAAACATCTCAGCTGTCAGCAGACCAACAAGTTTGTTTCTCCTGTCGGTCAGCCACCCTTTGCTGCTGCCAAGTGGATGAGGTGCTGCGGTCTCATAAACTAGCGTGTGATAGGTGGGCCGTATGAAACTTCCCTTGTCGGCGACGAAGCTTAGGGCTCGGCAGCAGTCTGTTGCGCGTAAGATAAAATCCGAATACTCGGTATCCCGGTTTTGATCTAGCAAGATCAGACCCATTCCAACCAGCTGGTCGTCGCTTAGAATCATGTGATCGCTAGATAATCCGGCGGCGTGGGCAACGACGCCATTCTCGAACTCCCACCCTTCGCGGACGTTTTTATGCTGCGCAATGACGTTAGTGCACACAATGGCTTGCTGCCACGTCCGTCGTGGCGCTGCCATGAACTCGTGAAGGCGTGTTAGCGCTTCCCTTGGATCGCCTGTGCGTTGTGTTTCTTCGAGCAGCCAATGAGCCAGAGCGCTAATTGGTGTGCCCTCATCTGGCCAATCAAAATTGCAATTTCGAGCCTTGCTCATAAAATTTTCGTCGGAGCTCAGTGCTTCCGACAATGGGTCGAGATTGTAATAGGCGACGCGACCACCATTGCTCGTTTTAATCTCCGGACGGATTAATGAGATGATGTCCTCTGACATTGGCACCTACATGTTTCGGATGATTAGGACTGTATCGGGCGTAGTAGCCATGCTGCATTCTCTTTTTTGAAAATTCTCACAATCGGCAAGTTAGGCGGGTTGAGAAAAAATAGCCTGATCCCGGCTCGGGGCCCGGGATGACGATTTTCGCAGCGGGTGCCTGTCCTACACCGCGCGCTCGCTCTAGGGTGCCGCCCATGCGCAGCGCACCTCTTCTCCCGCCAGAATTACGCGCTCATCCTGCCCGCCGGTTTTTCCCCCTAAGACACTGTGTCAGGTGTGTCAGGCCGCGCGCAATCGCGTTAGGTAAATGCGCATGAGCGACCAGGTCTACATCCGCCCGATCGGCTTCGCCCCGGGTCCGCAGAGCGAAGAGGGTGACGCCATCCGGCTTGCCGGGGGGCTCGTCTATGCCAGCCGCTTTGCGGTGATCCTGCGCAAGGATGGCCGCGTGGTCGAGCGCTGGCGCGCCTCGCCTGAAACCATCACTCAAGTGCTCGGGCAGCTGCCCGACAGCGTGGGTCCGGAGGCCGAGGCGCAGTGGTCGAACCTGCGCATGGCGCATCCGCCGCTGGAGCTGGGCGCGCGTACCATTCGGCTCGATCAGCCGCAGGTGATGGGCATTCTGAACGTCACGCCCGACAGCTTCTCCGACGGGGGCAAGCATGTCGATGATCCGGCGGGCACGCGCGAAGCCATCGCGGCGATGGTCGAAGCGGGGGCGGGCATTGTCGATATTGGCGGCGAGAGCACGCGGCCCGGCGCAGAGGCGGTGTGGGAGGAGGAGGAAATCCGCCGCGTGGTGCCTGCGGTGGAAGCCGCCGCCAGCATGGGCGCGGCGGTCAGCATCGACACGCGCCGCGCGGGCACGATGGAGGCCGCGCTCAAGGCCGGGGCGGGGATCGTAAACGACGTTTCCGCCTTGCGCTACGACCCGCGCTCTGCCGAACTGGTCGCGAAGACCGGCTGCCCGGTGGTGCTGATGCACGCGCCGGGTTCGGGCAATGATCTGCATGAAGGCGGGACGTATGAGAGCGTGGTGTTCGACGTGTTCGATGCGCTTCGCGAACGGCGCGATGCGGCGATTGCGGCTGGTGTCGAGCGCGGCAAGATCCTGCTCGACCCCGGCCTGGGCTTCGGCAAGTCGCTGGGCGACAATCTCGCGCTCATCAATGCGCTGCCGATGTTCCATGCGCTCGGCTGCCCGATCCTGTTCGGCGCGAGCCGCAAGCGGATGATCGGGGCTTTGAGCAAGGAGGCTGCGGCAGACGCGCGGCTCGGCGGGAGCATCGCCCTGGCATTGAAGGCGATGGATGCGGGCGCACAGCTGCTTCGCGTGCACGACGTCCCCGAGACGGTGCAGGCGCGCGACGTCTGGCTCGGGCTTCGTGATGCGGCGCTGACCGATTTCGGCGATTTACCTGGGTAGGTGGTTAGAGCGTATACCCGCCGTCGCTGGTCAGCACGGTGCCGGTGACGTTGCTGGCGGCATCGGACAAGAGGTAGCCGATATCGCCAGCAAGCTCGTCGGCAGTGGCGAAGCGGCCGCGCGGGGTGGTCTTGCCCATCTGTGCGATCACCGCCTCGCGCCCATGCTCTGCGAACTGGGCCTCGAGGTCGGGCGAGTTCCAGATGGCGGTGTCCACGCCGCCCGGCGCGATGGCGTTGACGCGGATGCCATGCTCGGCGTTCTCCGCCGCCGCGATCCGCGCCATGTGCGCGACCGCCGCCTTGGAGACACCATAGGCACCGATGCCGGGAATGGGCTTGAGCCCCGTGACAGAGGCAGTGACGACCGCGCTGCCGCGACCCGTTTTGCGGATCGCTCGTAGGGCGGTGGAAAGAGTGAGGAAGGCACCGTCGAGGTTGATCGCCATCACCCGCCGCCACTCGGCAAAGTCGAGGTCCGCGATCTGCCCGCCAGTGCCGACGCCGGCGTTCACCACCGCGTGGTCGAGCCGGTCGATCTTGGGTTCGAGGCCGTGCCAGAAGGCCTCGTCGGCAACGTCGGCTGCGTGGATTTCGACCTCGCAGGAGAGGTCGAGCTTGCTCAGCCCCTCGCCGTCGAGGTCGATCAGGATGAGGCGTGCAATGCCCTGCCGATCAAGCCAGCGGGCACAAGCAGCGCCGATTCCGGAAGCGGCGCCGGTGACGAGTGCGGTGCGGCCCGTAAAATCATATCCCTCGGTCATGCCTGGGGGCTTAGCGGGTTACGCCGCGTTGTCGATGCCCCGCGACCGCCGCACCGCGCGTTAAGCGGCCTCGTGTTCCTCGATGTACGTATCCGGGTCCTTCTCCTCACGCTCCACGTTGGTGACGTGGTCCGCTTCGAAGGCGAGATACCTGATCCCCAGTGCGACGCGCTTTTCCAGCGGAACCCGGCGACGGAAATCGGTGAGGCCCTGGCGTTCCTCTTCGGAGAGATGCGCACTGTTCTGGTAGTTCGCCTTGTCGACGCATTGCCACCAGGCGTCCGATCCGACTTCTTCGTTCAGCGCGGCATCGGCGGCATTGGCGATCTTGTTGTGATCGTCGATCGCGTCCTCGGTCGTCTCGTCGGCGCTGTCGGAATCGAGCGCGCCTTTGCCGAGTTCGAGCAGGGTCGGGTAGAAGTACTTCTCTTCCGCCATCGCGTGCGCTTCGAGATGGTCGCGCAGGCGGTTGAAAATTTTTCCGGCCGATTCGAGATCGTCGCGTGCCTCGTCCAATGCGGCAAACCAGCGGCGCTGGCGGTCGTGGTCGGCGAGAATGCAGTCGACGATATCCATCTGGGGTATTCCTGTTTCCGGCGAGATTACGCTCGGAGAACGGGAAATAGCGTGCCGGGTTCCGCCAGCACGGACCCCGTCAGGCGGCGTTGTCGATTCCGAGGTCGGAAAGCTTGCGATAGAGCGTGGAGCGCCCGATGCCGAGCCTGCGGGCCACCTCCGTCATCCGCCCGCGGTAATGACCGATGGCGAGGCGGATCACGTCGGCCTCGATCTCTTCGAGTGGGCGCAGGTTGCCGTCGTCGGTGTAGAGCATCACGCCGACCGCTTCCTGCACGTGCTGGCCGGTTTCGACCCGTTCACCGATCAGTTCGGAAAGCTGCGGGAAATCGCTGCTGGTCAGCATTTCTGCTTCGCAGAACACCGCCGCGCGGAACAGCACAGCCTGCAACTGGCGGACATTGCCCGGCCAATCATAGGCGCACAGCAGGTTGAGCGCACTATCGGCGAGGCTCAGATGGCGCAGGCCCGGCTCGTCGCCGATCCGGGCGAGGAAGTGGCGAGCCAGCGAGGCGATATCGCCGGGTCGCTCGCGCAAAGGCGGCAGGCTTATACGGGTGGCGGAAATCGCGGCGAGCAGGTCCTGGTCGAACTGGCCCTTTGCCGCGAGTTCGGACAGCGGACGGTTGCTCGCCGAAAGCAGGCGGGTGTCGATGCGGAAGCCGTGCGTCGCGCCGATCGGACGGACGATCCCCTCGTTCAGCGTGCACGCAAGGCGGCTCTGCTGGTCGGCGGAGAGGCGGTCGATCTCGTCGAGCACCAGCGTGCCCGTGTCGCAATGCTGCAACGCGCCCATCTGGCTCTCGAAGGCACCCGCGAAGGCGCCTTTCTCGTGCCCGAACAGCGCCGATTCGATCGAGTTGACCGGCACCCCGGCAACATTGACGATGCGGAAGGGCGCCTTGCTGCGCGGGCTGGTCGCCTGGATCGCGCGCAGCAGCATCTCCTTGCCGGTGCCGCTTTCGCCTTCGATAAGAACGTGCCCGTGGGAGCGGGCGGCCTTGGCCGCGCGGGCCAATGCGATGCGGAAGATCGGATCGGTCCCGATCATCGCGTCGAAATCGAGCACAGCGGGCATCTTCTCGGTCAGGGGCTGCAGCTCGTTGCGGCTGGCCTCGACCCGGGTGGCGCTGCGCAGCGCGCGCATCAGCCGCTCGGGCGCGACCGGCTTGATCAGGTAGTCGGTCGCTCCGGCGCGCATCGCCTCGACCGCCAGCAGCGGGCTGGCGCTGGTGGTCAGCATCAGAATCGGCAGCGCGGGGCGGCGCTTCTTGAGCTCGGCGATCAGGTCGCAAGCGGCATCGCCGGGCACCCACTGATCGAGGATGATCGCGGACAGCTGCATGCCTTGCCGCGTGCCCAGCGTGGCAATCGCGGTCTCGGCATCGTTGACCACCAGCGTACGCCAGCCCTCGCGGGCGGCGAGCGCGGTCACGAGGCGGCTCTGCGCCGGCTCGTCGTCGATCAGCATTAGCAAGCGTTCTTCGTGATCGGCCATTTTTTCCCGCCAAGCCTGTGCAAGGGAATGTGTCCCGTTGCGGTGCAGGGCGCTGGTCTACCCGGCGGCGGTAAAGACCAGATTAAGGCTAGTTTCCCTCGCTCATGCGATAGTGCACAGCAGCAAGAGCTTGAGAATGGCGGGGGGCGAGGATAGACCCTGCCGCGACTAGCGCCTCAACCGGAGAATTTACGCGCCATGGCCGCACAAAACGAAGCCGTTACCAAGGATATCGAAAAGGCTCGCAACACCTACGAACGCTTCATGGGTAGCCTGAAGTTTGCGATCCCGATCATTTGCCTGATCGTGTTCATCGTCGTGCTGCTGATCGCGCCCTGACCGCATGAAGATCGCGGTCCTCAAGGAGCAGGCGGCGGGTGAGACGAGGGTCGCGCTGACCCCGGAAACCGCCAAGAAGTTCATCGCGCTCGGCGCCGAAGTCTCGATCGAGGCAGGCGCGGGAGAGACCGCGGCGATTGCCGATTCGGCCTATCGCGATGCGGGTGTAACCGTCGGCTCGGCTGCCGAGGTGGTCAAGGATGCGGGCATTGTACTCGGCGTTCAGGCCCCCGCCCCGGGCGCGCTTGTCGGCGCGAAGCCGGGCGCGAAGGTAGCCGCGATATTCAATCCCTTCGGCGATGGCGAGCGGGTCGAGGCCTATGCAAAGGCAGGCCTTGAAGCGTTAGCCATGGAATTCATGCCGCGCATCACCCGCGCGCAGAGCATGGATGTGCTGTCCAGCCAGTCCAACCTTTCGGGCTACAAGGCGGTGATCGCGGCGGCCGACCAGTATGGCCGCGCCTTCCCGATGATGATGACCGCCGCCGGCACGGTGCAGGCGGCGCGCGTGTTTATCATGGGTGTGGGTGTCGCCGGATTGCAGGCGATTGCGACCGCCAAGCGCCTCGGCGCGCAGGTTTCCGCGACCGATGTCCGCTCCGCCACGCGCGAGCAGATCGAATCGCTCGGCGCCAAGGCGATCTTCGTCGAAGAAGGCGGGATCGAGGGCGAGGGTAGCGGCGGCTACGCCAGCGAGATGAGCGACGAGTACAAGGCTGCGCAGGCCAAGCTCGTCTCCGAACATATCGCCAAGCAGGACATCGTCATCACCACCGCCCTGATTCCGGGCCGTCCGGCACCGCGGCTGGTCTCCGACGAACAGATTGCCAGTATGAAGCCGGGCAGCGTCATCTTCGATCTCGCCGTCCCGCAGGGGGGCAATGTCGAAGGCGCAGTGGCGGACGAACTGGTTACCCGCCATGGTGTCACGATCATGGGCTACGCCAACACGCCCGCGCAATTGGCACCGGATTCCAGCGCATTGTTCGCGCGCAACCTGTACAACTTCCTCTCCGCCTTCTGGGATGGCGAGGCAGGCGAGCCGGTGCTGGACGAGGAAATCGGCGATGCCGTGCGGCTGACCCAGGGCGGCCAGGTGGTAAATGCGCGGCTGAAGGACGCCGGTTGAGTTACGCGATCGCGTAACGGGGGCTGAAAAGGGGGGGTAAGGTGCGATGGGGATTCTGAATCAGACCCAGACGACGCCGCAGGGCTTCGTGGACAACCACGGCCATGCCCTGGTGGAAGGGGAAGAAGTCTATTTCGCCTTCCGCACGATACGCGACTGGATCGCCTTCACCGACTGGCGGATGATCTATGTCGATGTGCAGGGCATCCTGGGCAACAAGAAGGAATACCTGACCGTTCCCTATCGCTCGATCACCGCGTTCTCGATCACCAGCGCGGGCACGATCGACATCGATGCGGAAATCGCTGTGTTCCTCTCCGGCCACCCGCCGATCGAGTTCAAGGTCGGCAAGTTCACCAATACCGAGGCGTTGCAGAAGCTGCTCGCCAAGCGGATGAACCTGGTCGAATAGCGCCGGTCGCGCTGGCGCCGTGCAGGCGTATTATTGTGCCGCCGCGCGAATGGGCTATGCACGAAAGCATGATGTTTCGCGCGCCCCGCTCCGCTCCAGCCGCCTTCGCACTCGCTCTTGCGCTCGGGGCCTGCGCCCCGACCCTTGCGGACGATGTAAACCTCGAGAACGTCGCGCCCGACGACATTGCGTGGATCGGCGAGACTCCGATCTACCCCAACGCCACCATTGCGCAAAACATCGCTTCTGCCGAAGCCTTCTCGAAGCTTGCCGGTCTAGTAGAGCGGGCGGAGCTCGCAGAAACGCTTGGTGGGGCGGGGCCGCTGACGATCTTCGCGCCGAACGATGCGGCGCTGGTCGCGCTACCGCCACACACCGACGAAGCGCTTCGGCGCACGCTCGCCTATCACGTCATCCCGGGCCGGATCGACGCTGCCGATCTGGCCGCCCGAATCGCGGAGAGTGGCGGCTCTTACGAGGCGCAGACGCTTAGCGGCGATACCCTGACCTTCCGCGCCGATGGTGCCGACCTCGTTATCGTCGACGGAGAGGGCAGCAGCGTGCGCGTGACGATGGCGGACCTGCACCAGGCAAACGGAATCATGCACGTAATCGATGGGCTGCTGTTGCCCGCGCGGTGATTCGGCAAATCGCGGCGGAAATCCCGTCAGCCTAGCCCTTTGTCCATCGACAGCGCCCGCGCGCCTTGCAATAAGCCCCTTCCATTCGGTTTTTGGCCCTCGGGGGGAGGCAAGCATCTAAGATGGACTTCATTTCCGTCCTGTCGATTTTCGTGCTGGCGTGTTTCGTCGGCTATTACGTGGTGTGGTCGGTCACGCCCGCGCTGCACACGCCGCTGATGGCGGTGACCAACGCGATTTCTTCCGTGATCATCGTCGGTGCGCTGATCGCCAGTGCGGAAGCGGGTAGCGCGGTCGCCAAGTGGCTCGGCCTCGCCGCGGTGGTGCTTGCCAGCATCAACATCTTCGGCGGCTTCGCCGTGACCGAGCGGATGCTCGCGATGTACAAGAAGAAGGACGGCAAATGAGCCTGCCGCGCGATGTAGAGCCGCTCGCCGTGCCTCCGGGCACCGATTACGGCATGAGCCACGCGGTCGAGACCGCTGCCGCCCACGGGCCGACCAATCCCTGGGTGGCGCTTGCCTATCTGGTGGCGGGGGTGTTCTTCATTCTCGCACTGCGCGGGCTTTCCAGCCCGGCGACCAGCCGTGCGGGCAACCGCAACGGGATGATCGGGATGCTGATCGCGGTCGTCACCGTGATCGTTACCCACGATATCGCCAATATCGTCGAGATCTTGATCGCGATCGCGATCGGCGGGCTGATCGGGTTCACCATCGCGCGCAAGATCGCGATGACGCAGATGCCCGAACTGGTGGCAGGCTTTCACAGCCTGGTCGGTCTGGCAGCGGTCCTCGTCGGCCTGGCCGCGTGGATGAACCCCGGCGCGTTCGACATTCTGGACGCTTCGAACCAGATCCTGACCGTCAGCCGGATCGAACTGGGCCTGGGCATCGCCATCGGTGCGATCACCTTCAGCGGATCGATCATCGCCTTCCTGAAACTCTCCGGCCGGATGGGCGGCAAGCCGATCATGTTGCCCGGGCGGCACATCATCAATCTCGGCACGCTCGCTGCGATCATCGCGCTGATCGCGGCCTATGCGATGTCCGCCACGGCGGGGCCGGGCGAAGGCTGGATGATCGTTGCAGTTGCGGTGCTCGCCTTCATCATCGGCTTCCTGCTGATCATCCCGATCGGTGGGGCGGACATGCCGGTCGTGGTGTCGATGCTGAACAGCTATTCCGGCTGGGCCGCAGCGGCGATGGGCTTCACGCTTGGCAACACGGCGATGATCATAACCGGCGCGCTGGTCGGCTCGTCGGGCGCGATCCTCAGCTACATCATGTGCCGGGCGATGAATCGCAGCTTCCTCAGCGTGATCGCGGGTGGCTTCGGCGCCGACGACAGCGCGGCGGGCGGCGGCGAGGCGCGCGAACAGCGCCCGTACAAGCAGGGCAGCGCCGATGATGCCGCCTTCATGCTCGAACAGGCCGAAAGCGTCATCATCATCCCCGGCTACGGCATGGCGGTGGCGCAGGCGCAGCACGCGCTGCGCGAGATGGGCGATGTGCTCAAAGCCAAGGGCGTGGACGTGAAATACGCGATCCACCCCGTCGCAGGCCGTATGCCCGGTCACATGAACGTGCTGCTGGCCGAAGCGAACGTGCCCTATGACGAGGTGTTCGAGCTGGAGGATATCAATTCCGAGTTCGCTCAGGCCGACATCGCCTTCATCATCGGCGCGAACGACGTCGTGAATCCGGCGGCGAAGACGGACAAGTCCTCGCCGATCTACGGCATGCCCGTGTTCGACGTGGGCAATGCCAAGCAGGTCTTCTTCATCAAGCGCTCCATGGGCGGCGTGGGTTATGCGGGCGTCGACAACGACGTGTTCTACCTGAACCAGACGACCATGCTGCTGTCCGACGCGAAGAAGATGGTCGAGCAAATCGTGAAGGCACTCGACTGATGCGTTTTCTGCTGGGGCTGGTCCTCCTCGTGGTGCTGGGCGTGGGTGCCTGGCTCTACTGGAGGGGCGGCATGCAGGTGGTCACCGAACACAGCGTGCGGGTCGCGCTGGTCGAGGCGGGCGTTCCGGACGAACAGGCCGAGTGCATGGCCCCGCGCATGGCCGAGCGGCTGACACCCCAGCAACTGCGCAATCTTGAACGGGTCGCGCCAGACGCGGGCGAGTCGCAGCTGCCGCGCGATGCGGGCGATGCGCTCGACCGCATTCGCCGGGTCGAGGATCCTGAAGCGGTGGAGGTGACGATCCGCGCGGCCGCCGCGTGCACCTTCGGCGGGATTTTCGAGAACCTTTAGAGCCCCTTGTCTTCGCCCCGATGCGTGGCACTATGCAACGCATAAGAGGGAGAGAGACATGATCCGCACGCTTATGGCCGCAACCGCGCTGGCCACGCTGGCTTCGCCTGCCTTTGCCGAGACCATTCCCGTCGCGCCAGGCGAGGGCGCGCAGGAGCGGTTGCAGGAGGCGCTGATCCTCGCCGAGCCGGGCGACGAGATCTTCCTCCAGGCAGGGCGCTTCGTGCTGACCGACGGGCTCAGCCTCGATGTCGACGGCGTGACGCTGCGCGGTGCGGGGATGCACGCCAGCGTGCTCGATTTCACCGCGCAGCAGGGATCGGGCGAGGGGCTGCTGGTCACCAGCGACAAAGTGACGCTGGTCGATTTCGGGGTCGAGAACCCCAAGGGCGACGGGATCAAGTCCAAGGGTGCGGACGACATCGTCTACGCCCGCGTTCGCGTGACGTGGACCAATGGCCCGGCCAGCACCAATGGCGCCTATGGCATATATCCGGTCGAAAGCACCGGCGTGCTGATCGACGGGGCGGAAGTTTCCGGAGCATCCGACGCAGGGATCTATGTCGGCCAGTCGAGCCGGATCACCGTGCGCAATTCGCTGGCGAGCTACAACGTCGCCGGGATCGAGATCGAGAACAGCCGCAAGGCGATTGTCGAGCGCAACTACGTCACCGGCAACACCGGCGGCATCCTGATTTTCGACCTGCCCGGCCTGCCGGTGAAGAATGGCGGCGAAGTGCTGGTGCGCAATAATCTGGTGGCTAACAACACCACCGCCAATTTCGCGCCCGAAGGCAATATCGTCGCCTCGGTGCGGCGCGGCACGGGCATCATGGTGATGGCGAACGACACCGTGTGGGTGGGGCAGAACATCATCTACGATAACCCGACCGCGCCGATCATGGTGATCGCCTATCCGCTGGCGTTCGACGATCCGGAGTACAACCCGTACCCGCGCGACATCTCGATCGACTATAATCAGACCGACGAGGGCGGCACGGACCCGCAGTTCGAGGATGCGGAGCAGCTGCTCGCCGCCTTTGGTGGCGCGCTGCCACCGGTGATGTGGGACGGGCTGGAAGCGCCCGACGGGCCGACGCTGATGGTCCACCCTGAGATGAAGGGCTGGTCGGTCAACCTTCCCGAACAGGGCGCGGGCATCGAAAGCGCGCAGCCCGGTCCGCTCGACGTTGGTGCAATCGGCGGACCGGTCGATATTGCCGACTGGGGCGCACCCGAGGCGCTGGAAGCGCGCCTGCCGTGAAGACGCCCGCTCTACTGCTGGCCTGCGCCGCGCTGGTGCTGGGCGCGAGTATCGGCGCGAATGCCACCGCCCCAATGATCGACCGCGATGGCGTGATCATCGGCACCGCGCTGCCTAAAACGCTGAGCGAATACGGCTTCTTCCGCGATGCTGCGGCGCAGACTCCGGCTGAGGGCGTGACGCCCTACCGCCTCAACATGCCGCTGTTTTCGGACGGAGCGGAGAAGCTGCGCTTCGTTTACGTACCAGAGGGAGCCGAGGTCGGCATTGGTGCCCAGACGCTGCTGGATTTCCCGGTCGGCAGCGCGCTGATAAAGACTTTCGCGTTCGGCGAGGGCGCGGATCGCCGCCTGATCGAGACCCGGGTGCTGCTCCACCGTGCCGACGGATGGCTCGCGCTGCCTTACGTGTGGAATGACGCTCAGACCGAGGCGACGCTGGCGCTGGCGGGTACGCGGGTACCCGTCACCACGCCCACCGGCGAGCAGATCAATTATCGCGTGCCCAACAAGAACCAGTGCAAGGAATGCCACGGGCTGCAGGGCGCGGTGACGCCGATCGGGCCCAAGGCGCGCAATCTTTCCACCGAGTGGTTGCAGGCCTTCCTAGGCTCCGTGCCCGAAGGTGCGGACACCATGCCGCGCTGGGAGGATCGCGTGAGCGCCGACGGCGCAGGTGCCGCGCGCGCCTATCTCGACGTCAACTGCGCGCATTGCCACCGCCCCGCTGCAACCGCGTCCAATTCCGGCCTCGACCTGCGGTGGGAGACCGACGATCCTTATTCGATCGGGATCGCCAAGCGCCCGGTCGCTGCGGGCCGCGGATCGGGTGGGCTGGAATTCGACATCGTGCCCGGCGATCCGGAAAGCTCGATCTTGGTCTATCGCATGGCGAGCGCCGAGCCGGGCGTTGCGATGCCCGAGCTGGGCAAGGCGACCGTGCATGAAGAAGGGCTCGCGCTGGTCGAGCGGTGGATCGAAGGGATGCCCACGCCATGAAGTGGCTCTGGCGCATACTCCTGCTGATCGTCGCGCTGCTGGTCATCGCGTTCCTGATCTTCCGCACACCCGACACCGACCCGGCGCAGATGCGCGCCAAGTATGGCGGCGCGCCCTCGCAATTCGTCGAAATCGGCGATGGCGTGACCGTCCACCTGCGCGACGAGGGGCCCGAAAACGAACGGCGCGATGCACCCGCGATCATCCTGCTGCATGGCTCCAACGCCGATCTGCACACCTGGCAACCGTGGGTCGATGTGCTGAAGGGCCGCTACCGCGTGATCCGCTTCGATCAGGTCGGCCACGGGCTGACCGGGCCGGACCCGGACAGCGACTATTCGATCGGCAATTTCGTGGCCGACATCGACGAGGTGGCGGACAAGCTGGGGCTGAATCGCTTCGTGATCGGCGGCAATTCGATGGGCGGCGGTCATGCAGTCGCCTACGCGCTCGCCCATCCCGAGCGGGTCGAGGGGCTGATCCTGGTCGATGCCGCAGGCGCGCCCATCCGTCAGGAGGGCAAGGGCAATATCGGCTTCACCATCGCCCGCACGCCGGTGGTCAACCGGATCATGAACCACATCACCCCGCGCAGCATGATCGAACAATCGCTGCGAGAGACGGTCAGCAACGAAGCGATCGTCACCGACGCGATGGTGGACCGCTATTGGGAATTGCTGCGCTATCCCGGCAATCGCGATGCGACGCGCATCCGCTTCTCCGGCGAATGGAACAGCTTTTCGCAGGACGATGTGTCGCAGATCGAGGCGCCTGCGCTGGTCATCTGGGGCGAGGAGGACGGGCTGATCCCGGTCGAGGCAGGGCTGTGGTACGACCGGTATCTGTCGGACAGCATCCTGGTGGTCTATTCGGGCATCGGCCATCTTCCGCAAGAGGAGGAGGCGAAGCGCAGCGCCGATTATGTCGCGCAGTGGCTGTCGCGGCAGGCCTTCGCTGCCCCCGCCAGCCCCACGCCTTCGCAATGACGGGCATACCTGCCGCGCTGCTATGGACGTTGCGCCCGCTTGATCGGTAAGGCTGCGCATCCCCCGCAGCTGGATTCGAGGACGTGATTTTGCGCAAGGTCGGCCTGATTGGCGGTATGAGCTGGGTCTCTACCGGCATGTATTACGAATGGATCAATCAGGGCATCACGAGGCACTGCGGGCCGATGGTGTCCGCCCCGCTGCTGATCGAAAGTCTCGATTTCGCAGAGCTTTACGGTTTGACCAAGGACGACGAGTGGGACCGCGCCGGGGAAATTCTCGTCAATTCGGCCAAGCGGCTGGAGGCGGCGGGGGCCGAAGCGCTGGCGATCGCGGCAAACTCGATGCACCGTCTCTACGATCAGGTCGCCGATGCGGTCGACGTGCCGGTGCTCCACATTGCCGATGCGGTGGGCGAGAAGATGAAGGCGGCGGGCGCGGTCAACGCCGCGCTGATCGGTACGCGCAACGTGATGACCGAGAGCTTCTATCGCCGCAAGCTGGTCAGCCACGGGATCGATCTTCTGCCGCCCGACATGACCCACGTCGATCGCACCAACGAGATCATTTACGAAGAGCTGATGCGTGGCAAGGCGAGCCGCAATTCGGAACGGTTCTTCCGCACCATGATCACCAATCTGGAACAGGCCGGGGCGAAGGCGATCGTGCTCGCCTGTACCGAGCTCGACATGGTGATCGATGTCGATGCCAATGTCCTGCCGATCTTCGATTCCGCGCGCATCCACTGCGAAGCGGTGGTCGACTGGATACTCGACAGGTAAGGGACGCCCACGGCTTCCAGTTTCAGCAAAGGTGATCGTCGGGTGGAGAATAGCGCGGTAATCGAGCGGCCAGTGGATCGCTCTCACCTCGCGGCCGATCCGGCACGCTCGCGCGGGCGTGAATTTCCCGGCACGACCGACGAGAGCCGGGGCCCGCGCAGTGCGTTCCAGCGCGACCGGGACCGGATCATCCACTCGATTGCGTTCCGCCGGCTGCGCAGCAAGACGCAGGTCTTCGTCGCGCCCGAGGGCGATCACTACCGCACCCGGCTGACCCACAGCCTGGAAGTCGCGCAGATCGGCAGGGTGATCGCACGCGCGCTGGGGCTGGACGAGGATCTGACCGAGGCGCTGTGCCTTGCGCACGATATCGGCCACCCGCCCTTCGGCCATGCGGGTGAGGACGCGCTAGACGCAGCGCTGGCGGATGCGGGCGGGTTCGACCACAACGCACAGACGCTGCGCACGCTGATGCGGCTGGAGAGCCCCTATTGCACGCACGAGGGGCTGAACCTGAGCTGGGAAGTGCTCGAAGGGCTGGCCAAGCATAACGGCCCGGTCGAGAACCCGCACTGGGCGCTCGCCGCGCTGAACAGTGCCTTTCCGCTCGACCTGCACCAGTGGCCCAGCCTCGAAGCGCAGGTCGCCGCGGTGGCCGACGACATTGCCTACGATAACCACGATATCGACGACGGGCTTCGCGCAGGCTTCCTCGAACTCGACGATCTGCTGACGCTCGACTTCATTGCCGATCAGTGGCGCGATGTCGAACGCCGGTTTCCCCATGCGCCGCGCGACCGGCAATTGCGCGAGCTGGTGCGCGGGCAGATCGGATGGATGGTCAACGACGTGCTCGCCCATACCCGCGCCTCGACCGAGGGACTCGGCGATCCCGCGCAGATCACACAGGCCGGAAGGGCGCTCGCGGGGTTCTCGCCCGCGCTCCACGCGGCGGAACGCAGGCTCAAGGCGTTCATGTATGCCAAGCTCTACTACCACCCGGAACAGACCGCGACGGCGGACAAGGCCCATGCCGTTATAGAACAGCTCTGGCACGCCTATTGCGAAGATCCGGCGAGAATGGGATCGGAGTGGGCGGACGGCTTGCCTGCGCAAGAGCCGCACCGCAGCAGGCATATCGCGGATTATATCGCGGGCATGTCCGATCGATTCGCGCTAGAACGCATTCGGGAGATCACCGGAAACGCGCCGGACGATCTGAGCAATGTGTAAAGGGGGCACATGAGCAGCCGATTTCGCGTCGCCATGGGGGGAGTGAGCGAGGTCGTGGGCCTACGCCTGATCCATCAGGCACGCCATCAGCCGCAGATCCGCCTCGTCGCGTTGACGCTGGGCGAGATTCAGATGCCGGCGGGCAGCCAGATGGAGGTGTTCATCGCCGATGCGGACCGCTGGTCGCGGGTGATGAAGGCGATGCGGCCCAAGGTGTTCATCGTCGGCCTGGGGCCCGCGCTCAATCTGGTCGGCCGCGACGACAGCCCGCTTCGCGCGATCGAGGATGAGGAGGCGGTGGTCGAGATCGCCAAGACCGCACGCTTTGCGGGGATCGAGCGGCTGATCGCGATCAGCGCCGAAGGGGCGGATCGCTGGTCGCGCGATCGGCATCTGAGCGCAAAGGGCAAGGCGGAAGCCGAGCTGGCGCGACTGGGCTTCAAGCGGCTCGACATCATCCGCCCCGGACCGCTGGTCGAAAAGAGCGCGCCCGATGGCGGCAAGCTGGCCCGGATGGGTGCGCTGCGTGGTCGCGGGACCGATGTGCAGACCGTGGCGGAGGCGATCACGACGCTGAGCCTGAGGCGCACCCCGGGCAAGTTCACCCACGAAGGCGAGGGGATAGAGCGCGCGGCGGAGATGCTCTCTCGCGCCGCGACGGGCAGACAGCGAGCGGGTACGGTGGATCAGGACATCGGCGGCGCGGAAGAACCGCACGTACAGCAGGGATAAGCGCAATGTGGCAGGCCCTGTTCGAGATCACCAACGCGATCGCGCTCATCGGCTGGGCGCTGCTCATCCTGCTGCCTCGGCGCGAGAGCGTGATCTACACCATCCTGTACGGGGCAATCGGCCTTTTGTGCGCGACCTATCTGGTGATGCTGGTCGCGTTGGTCGGCAATTTGGTCGATCCGATGCCCACCGCAGGAGCTGGGCCGGACCCGGGGTTCGACTATTCGGTCGAAGGGCTGATGACGATGTTCCGCTCTCAGGGCGCGATCGTGGTCGGCTGGACGCATTACCTCGCGCTGGACCTGCTCGCCGGGCTGTGGATCGCACGCGATGCGGACAAGCTGGGGGCGGGGCGCTTGCTGCAGGTGCCCTACCTGCTCGCGACCTTCATGGCTGGGCCTGCGGGCGTGTTCGCCTGGCTGGTGACGCGCCAGTTCATCGGCGACGATAGGGCAACGCACTGATGGCGCTGATCGATCAGGATAGTGCGCAGGTCCGTTTCCCGCCGCCGCTGGTGGTGCTGGGATGCCTGCTGGCCGGGCTTGCGCTCGACCGGGTGCTGGGCCTCGCCGCGCTCGATATTGCGGCATTGCGCCCCGCCGGCGTGGTGATCGGTGCGCTGGGCGGGGCGATCCTTGGCTCGGGGCTGATCGGTTTCTTCAAGGCGGGCAATGATCCCGAACCATGGAAGAGGGACACGCAGCTGGTCACATCCGGCCTCTACCGCTTCAGCCGCAATCCGATGTATCTGGGCATGGTGATGGTGCAGCTGGGCATCGCGCTGTTCTGCCAGAGCATCGGCGGGGTGCTGTCCGTTCCGCTAGCGATCCTCCTGGTCGACCGGTTCGTGATCGCGCGGGAGGAACCGCATCTGCGATCGACCTTCGGGCGGGATTACGAGAGCTATTGTACGCGTGTGCGCCGCTGGCTGTGAACGCGAAACGTGAAAGCCCCGCCGCGCAGCGAAACCGCGAGCCCATCGGCGATGCTCTCGCGGATGTCTTGCCAAGAGCGGGGCGGGTGCTCGAAATCGCAAGTGGTACGGGCGAACACGTCGTTCATCTCGCTGCGCGCTTTCCCGATCTGCACTGGCATCCGACCGATCCGGATGCGTCGGCGCGCGCCTCTATCGCTGCCTATGTTTCGGAAGCCGGGTTTGAGAACATCGGCCCTCCCGAAATGCTCGATGCGGCTAGCTCGCCGGGTCAGTGGCCGTTCGATGCCGCGGATGCGATTTTATGCGTCAACATGATCGACATCAGCCCGTGGGAGGCGAGTGAGGGGCTGTTTGCAGGCGCTGAGGCGCTGCTGCCGCGCGAAGATGGGCCACTGGTGCTCTACGGCCCCTATCTTGAGCGCGATGTAGAAACCGCGCCGTCGAACCTCGCGTTCGACGAAAGCCTGAAGGCGCGCGATCCGCGCTGGGGACTGCGCGACATCGCCGATGTCGATGCGCTGGGCGCGCGGCACGGATTTGTGCGCGCGCGCCGTGTTGCCATGCCGGCCAACAACCTGCTGCTGGTCTATCGCAAGCGCTGATGATCAGGACGTTTGCGTGAGCGCAGGCTGTTCGTAATTCTCCGGCGTCAGATCAAGCCGTTCGATCCGCTGCACAGGCTCGCGCACTCGCAATCTCGTGCCGGTGGTCTGCGCGAAGCGCTGGGTGATCGTGTAGCGCTCGATGATATAGAAGCCCGGAATTGCTCCGTCGCGGGCCACGGGGGCGTAGCGGCGGCTGTTCACGTGCCGCTTGACCTGATCGAGCCAGCCGGTTTCGCCTTGCGAACGCAGGACCTCGAAATCCTCGACCACGCCGTCCGCATTGACCCAGAAGGCGACGTCCGCCCATGTCGGATGATTGCGCGAAAGCGAAGTCAGCCGCGCGTTCCCGCTGTTGGGTCGCGCCGATTCGCGGTCGAGATCCGAATCCGTGTAAAGCGGGGCGGAATAGAGCAGCATCGGCCGTTTGACGCCGCCACGTTCGGCAAAGCGGCGGATCAGATCTTCTGTCGACGCGTCCTTGCCGTCCCGGCGATCGACCCGCGCCAGCATGACGTCCGCGATCAGGCCGAGATCTTCAGCCCCGTCGAGGGGTTTCTGGCGGATTTCCTGCAATTGCTGGACAAAGCGGCGGCGATAGACATCGTTCCGGGTTGTCACGAAGCGGCTGTCGTCGAGCAGTGCCTGCCGCAGCCGGGCATAGGTCGCCACGCGCGGCTGACCTGCTGCCAGTGCTTCTTTTTCGACCCGTTCGTAGATGACCCTCGCGTCGTCCGGATGGCCGAGCTTGGCGCGGCTGTCGCCGACATCGAGATCGGCGAGCAGGACGCGCGGATCGTTGTCGTCGAACCCGGCCTCCAGCGCATCGCGCGCATCGAGGGTAGCAAGCTTGAAGCTGTTCGCTTCGCCCAAGTGTTCGGAAACCCGGGAATAGGCGCGGTACAGGCCCGAAACCTCCTCGGGCAGCCGCTCGTCATAGCGACTATTGCGACCGATCGCCTTTTTGAGGATGGAGCTCGCGTCGCGATACTCGCCTGCGACGAACAGATTTTCCGCGTAGGCCAGCGAGACCGCGATATCCTCTTCCGGGGGGCACCCGCGTTCGAGGCAGGCGGCAAGATCGCGCGCGGTGGCATCAAGAGACCTCGCCGTAACGACGATGTTCGACTGGTCGTTCGATTGTTGCTGTGCGGATGCGCCAGCGCCGATCGCCAGCAAGGATGCGCTGAGCGGAAGAAGAATACTGCGGGTCATAAGTTGTCACCTCACCGTTCGTCGTTCCAGGGAGGTTTTACTCTACCACGCCTTGCGGCATCCGCCTAATGTCTTGGTGTTTCGGGAAAAGCGAGGCGTGCAGTCATGCCGCACCCCTCGCCATGAATGTCAATCAATCGCGTCTTCGCCGGCTTGGCCGACAGACTGGATGTCTTCGCCGGCACCCTTCACAGTGTTGCAGGCGGTCGCGGAGAAGCCGAGGGCTGCGATACCGGCGGCGATGGCAAGCTTGCGGATCATGGGTAAGTCCTTTCCAAGTACGGCGCGTGGCTTTGCGCCTGTGCCGCTCTCAACGTACCTACCGGGCGAGCGGTTCCTCGGGTGCGGGCACCTCCACCCGAGCGCGCCGGGCCTTGCGCGCAAGATGCCCCTCGCGAACGAGGATGATGGTTCCCGCAAGGATGATCAGCGGCGCCCCGATCCACGTGTTTGGCACCGGCAATTCGTCGAATACCTGCCAGCCGTAGAGCGTGGCCCACAGCAGCGCGGTGTAATCCATCACGATCACCGTCGCGGCGGATCCGAAGCGCAGCGAATTGGTCAGCAGCAGCTGTGCTGCCGCGCCGCTCAGCCCCACGCCGCCCAGCAGGAGCCAGGTGTCGCCCGAATGTACGCGGCCGACGAAGGGCAGGGCGAGTGCGAGCAGCGGCACGGTCAGCAGGCAGAACCAGAACACGATCGAGACCGAGCTTTCGGTCTTGTTCAGATCCTGGATCTGGATCGAGGTCAGCGCAACCATGAATGCGCCGCCGAGCCCGACGGCGATCCCCAATGGATCGACCGGGTTGCCGCCCGGCTGGGCGACGATCAGGATGCCGGCAAAACCGATCGCGATCGCGCTCCAGCGATAGCGCCCGATCCGCTCCCTCATGAGCAGCATGGACAGGATCACCGCCCAGATCGGCGCGGTGAAGTTGAGCGTGGTCGCCTCCGCCAGCGGCAGCATGATGACCGCGCCATAGACCAGCGCCATGCCGACAATGCCGTAGGCGCTGCGGATCGCGTGGCTCTTGAACCGGACCGGCTTGAGCGTGGCGAAGCCGACCGTGGCTGCGGCGAAGGCGATCATCGCCAGCAGTGTGACCGCCTGCCGCCAGAAGATGATCTCGAACAGGTGCACGCCGTCTTCCCCGACCAGCTTGACCAGCATCGAAAGCGTGGTGAGCGAGAACGCGGCGAGCAGGCGCAGGCCGATCGCGGTCAGTGGGCGGGACTGGGCGACCGATGCATCCATGCGCTGCTGGTAGGGATTGCTGGTGCCGGTTCAAGCAATGATTGGATCATTGCGCTTGGCGCCACCAGGCCCCACCTGCGCGCGATGACGTGGTGGCACGACCTTCTTTTCATCAGCGACGCGGCGCGGGTCGCGCTGCTTGGCGCGGGCTTCATCGCGCTCGCGCTGGTGGCGCTGGTCGGCGAAAGGGTGCGCACGAAACGCGCGCGGATCGATCGGGTCGGCTGGGTGCCATGGACCACGATCTTCCTCGCCGCAGCAGTCATCGGCGGAGGCCTGCTGGCATCGGCGATCCCGCCGCTATTGCAGGGTTAGTTTGCGCTAAGCTCCAATAGACCGCGAGCCGAAGGCGAGGGCAAGGCCGACCGGCCGCCCGGGCTTTTGCGAGGATATCGCGCACGCGAATGCGTGTGCGTCAGGAATGTCAGAGACATGCCTCCAGATACGCTTGATCGAAGCCGAACTGACGGGCCTTTTCGAGCGTGTAGGGGCGCAGGCCCGAACTGCGGAATTCGCCGACGATCTTCCCGTCCTCGCCTTCTTCCAGATATTCGAACTTGAACAGTTCCTGGGTGACGATGACATCGCCCTCCATCCCGATCACCTCGGTGATGTTGGTCGTGCGGCGGCTGCCGTCGCGCAGGCGCTTGACCTGAACGATCAGGTCGACGCTTTCCGCGATCTGGCGCGAAATCGCTTCCTTGGGGATCTTGATGTCGCCCATCAGGATCATGTTTTCCATACGCCCCAGCGCCTCGCGCGGGGAGTTGGCGTGCAGCGTACACATCGATCCGTCGTGGCCGGTGTTCATCGCGGCGAGCAGATCGAACGCCTCCGCGCCGCGAATTTCTCCCAGGATGATCCGGTCCGGGCGCATACGCAGCGCGTTCTTGACCAGGTCGCCGATGGTGATCGCGCCCTGACCTTCAAGGTTGGGCGGGCGCGTTTCCAGCGGCAGCCAGTGCGGCTGCTGCAGGCGCAGTTCGGCCGCGTCTTCGATCGTCAGCACACGTTCGCCCGGGTCGATCATCTTCGACAGGGCGTTGAGCATGGTCGTCTTGCCCGAGCCGGTACCACCCGAGATGACCACGTTCATCCGGCACGCGCCCGCGACCTTCAGCGCGGTCGCCATCTTGTCGTTCATCGAGTCCCAGTTCTTGAGCATGTCGATGGTGATCGGCTTTTCGGAGAACTTACGGATCGACAGTGCCGTGCCACGCAAGCTGAGCGGCGGGACGATCACGTTGACGCGGCTGCCATCCTTGAGGCGCGCGTCGGCCAGCGGCGTGGTCTGGTCGACCCGGCGGCCGACCTGGTTCACGATCCGCTGTGCGATCTGGAACAGGTGCTGTTCGTCGCGGAACTGGATCGGGGCGATCTGCAGCTTGCCCTTCTTTTCGATGTAGGTCTGGTCGGGCCCGTTGACCATGATGTCCGTCACGTCCGGATCGGTCAGCAGCTCTTCGAGCGGACCGAAGCCGAGCAACTCGTCGATCAGCACCTTTTCCAGCGCGAACTGTTCGCGCCGGTTGAGCGTGATCTTGAGCTCGGCGAGCACCTCCATGATGATCGGGCGGAATTCCTCCGCCAGCTCATCCTTGGTCAGGGTCGAGGCGGCTTCGGGATCGATCCGTTCGAGCAGGCGCGGCAGCACCTGTTCCTTGATCTTGTGGACGCTCGCCTCGAACCCGGTCACTTCCTCGCGCACGTGGATCGCGTTGGACCGTTCGTCCAGCCGGCTCATCGCGCTTGCGTGGCGGTTGGGGGCTGCGGTGGGGGCGGGGGATGGAACCGCAGGGCTCTCCTGCCCCGCGGATTCGGCGCCTTCGTCGGGAACCGGAGGGAACTGCTCTCCGCCTTCGGGAGCCGAGTCCTTCGAAGGGCTGCCGCCCCTCATCGGCTTGGCATTTCCGAAAGCGGGACGGCTGCCGGAACCCATGCCTCCGGGGCCGTTCCTGCGTCCGAAAGCGCTCATTTCATTCCCCCATGCCCGACCGGGCAGATAATGGCTGCGGGTGCGGCAAAAATGGCCAACACCGCGTTCTCGAAATTGGTGAATAGAACGGAAAGCTTAGCAATTTCCTAAATGCAGAGCGGCCCGATATGGCGGGAGAGCGCGGCTTCAGCAGACCACGGGGGGAGCGCGCGCTAAAGCGTCCTTAACCAAGCCGGCTTACAGCCAGCCCCATGGACATGCATCTGCGCAGCGGCGCCTATACCGGGGCACGGGCCCACCCGATCCTGCGCGAACCCGTGCTGGTGCTGATCGCGCTGATCGCGATCGCGATGCCTGTCGTCTCCGCGCTTATCTACCCGACGTATATCCATCACATGCCGACCAAGGCATGGGAATTCAGCCGTCTGATAGAGCTGCCCTTCGTGGTCAGCGAGGTTGCGGTGGTGCTGTGGGCCGGGCGCAAGGGCTTCGACCTCACGCT
The DNA here is from genome assembly GCA_963972905.1 of uncultured Erythrobacteraceae bacterium. Lineage (GTDB taxonomy): Bacteria > Pseudomonadota > Alphaproteobacteria > Sphingomonadales > Sphingomonadaceae > Alteriqipengyuania. The sequence continues at coordinate 3,021 of CAXAXQ010000029.1, read as the reverse complement.
CGCGTGGCGCAAATTGCCGCGTGACATCCGCATCGCGGCCGCCGTGCTGCTGCTCGCGATCTGCGTCTCCGCGCTCCTGATATCGAACAACTTTCTCTATTCGCTCACCCACAGTCTGATCGTGGTCATCCACCTGGTCTCCGCGCTCGCGGTCTACCATCTGGTGGCCCAGCGAAGCATGCCCGGGCCCGACCGCATCATCCCGCTGATCGCGGCGGGCGCTGCCGTGCTGGTGGTATACGCCGCTTGGTGGCTGCTCACCGCTCCGCCGCCCGGGACGCAGCTCTATGGCAAGATCGAATGGCACGCCGCGCTGCCCGGTTTCATCAGCGTGCGCCATTTCGGTGCCTGGTACGGTGCGCTTGCATCCGTGTTCGTACTGCGCATCCTGTTTGCGCAGCACGAAAAGCGGATCGGGTGGGATCATCTGTTTTACTGCCTGACCGCTGCTGCGCTGGTGTGGTCGGGCACACGCGCGGGCGTGCTGGCGCTGATGGTGGTGGTCGCCATCGCCATGCTGTCGCTTCACCGGATACCTTCTGCCCGCCGTATCGGTTACGCCGCCATTCTTACCGGCATCGCGCTGTGCGTTGCATGGGTCGCTATCCCGCCCGACGACAGCTTCCGCCTGTGGAACCTGGAAGACGGGCACATCACGGATAGTATCGATGCGGGTCGCTTCATGGCGTGGCAGCTGGGAATCGCGCGGTGGGCGAACTCTCCCCTGTTCGGCTGGGGTACGGGTTCGTTCCTGTGGGAGGTCGACCCGGGCTTCCCTCACACCCAGCCGCACAACGTGGTCGTCCAGTTTCTTATGAACTGGGGCATCGTGGGCGCCGTTCTGGCGTTCTGGCTGCTCGGCAGGGCAATCCGCGCTGCGCATGCAAGCATGCTCGTTCACCGCGAGATGCTCCCGCTGCTTGGCATGGCCTACGCGCTGCTGCTGCAATCGCTGCTCGAGGGCATGCTGCACTATCCACGCTTCATCATGGCCATAATCGTGCTGCTTGCGGTGGTGATCGCCCGTGCGCACCAGCCTGTTGCGACGATGGACGACTGATCGCGTTCAAGCACGACCGGGCGGTTGTCGCGTGCATTGCAAGGCCAGCCAGACACGCTAGATGGCTCGACTAACCAAGAGCGTGAAGGGCAATTGATCTATGTGCGGGATTATCGGGATCGTCAGCGGTGACTCGGTGGCCGACCGTCTGGTCGATGGCCTCCGCCGCATGGAATATCGCGGCTATGATTCCTCCGGCGTATGCACGCTGGACGATAGCGGCGATGGGGTCAGGATGATCCGCCGCCGCGCGCAGGGCAAGCTGGGCAATCTGGTCGAGGTGCTGCAGCAGGAGCCCGCGCCCGGCACCCTCGGCATCGCCCACACCCGCTGGGCGACCCACGGCGCGCCGACTGCGGCCAATGCCCACCCGCACGCGGGCAAGGCCGCCGCGCTGGTGCACAACGGTATCATCGAAAACTTCCGCTCGCTGCGCGACGAATTGCAGGCGGATGGCTATTCGGTCGAGAGCGAGACCGACAGCGAAGTCGTCGCCCTGCTGGTCAGCCGCGAGGTGGAACGCGGCGCGTCTCCCGAAGACGCGATGCGCACCGTGCTGCCGCGCCTGCGCGGCGCCTTCGCGCTGGCGATTCTGTTTCCCGACCACCCCGACCGGATCATCGGCGCGCGGCTCGGCTCGCCGCTGGTGCTGGGCTATGGCGAGGGCGAGATGTTCGTCGGCTCGGATGCGCTGGCGCTCGCCCCGCTGACCCAGCGCATCACCTATCTCGAAGAGGGCGACTGGACGGTCGTCACCCGCGATGGCGCGCAAATCTTCGACAGCGAGGGCAACCAGGTCACGCGCGAGATCGTCGCCTCGGGCGCGAGCGCCGCAGCGGTCGAGAAGGGCAATTACCGCCACTTCATGCAGAAGGAGATCTTCGAGCAGCCGACCGTGGTTGCCCAGACGCTTTCCAGCTATGTCCGGCAGGCCGACCAGACCGTGGCGCTGCCGCAGATGGACTTCGACCTCTCCAGCATCGAACGCATGACGATCGTCGCGTGCGGCACCTCGTTCTACGCCGGAATGGTCGGGCGTTACTGGATCGAACAGTTTGCCCGCGTGCCGGTCGACATCGATGTCGCCAGCGAGTTCCGCTATCGCGAGCCGCCGCTGGAGAAGGGCGGCCTTGCGCTGTTCATCTCGCAGAGCGGGGAAACCGCCGATACGCTGGCCGCGCTGCGCTACTGCAAGGCGCACGGGCAGACCATCGCCGCGATCGTCAACGTGCCGACCAGCACCATGGCGCGCGAAGCCGATCTGCTGCTGCCGATCCACGCGGGGCCGGAGATCGGCGTCGCCTCGACCAAGGCGTTCACCTGCCAGCTGGCGGTCCTTGCCGCGCTCGCCGCGAAGCTCGCGGTGGTCAAGGGCACGATGGACCGGGCCGAGGAACAGGAGGTGGTGCGCCATCTGCTGGAAGCGCCCGCCGGCCTCAACGCCGCGCTCGACCATGACGACGATATCGCAGCCATGGCGCACCTGATCGCCCCGGCGCGCGACGTGCTCTACCTGGGCCGCGGCGCGGATTATCCAATGGCGCTGGAAGGCGCGCTGAAGCTGAAGGAAATCAGCTACATCCACGCGGAAGGCTATGCCAGCGGAGAGATGAAGCACGGGCCGATTGCGCTGATCGACGAAGAGGTACCGGTGGTGGTGATCGCGCCCAGCGGGCCGCTGTTCGAAAAGACCGTGTCCAACATGCAGGAGGTGCGCGCACGCGGCGGCAAGGTGGTCCTGATCTCCGACGCGGAAGGGCTGGAAGAGGCGGGCGAGGGGTGTCTCGCTACGATCGAGATGCCCAAGGTCCACCCGCTGATCGCGCCGCTGATCTATGCCGTGCCGGTCCAGCTGCTCGCCTATCACGTGGCGCTGGTGAAGGGCACGGATGTCGACCAGCCGCGCAACCTCGCAAAATCCGTGACGGTCGAGTAACTTACACGAACCGCGTGCGGAGCCG
>CAXAXQ010000028.1:0-45570 GCA_963972905.1 uncultured Erythrobacteraceae bacterium | reverse complement strand
ACAACAGCGGCGCAAAGCGCGTCCAGTGCATCAAGGTGCTGGGTGGCTCTAAGCGTCGGTTCGCGAGCGTCGGCGACGTGATCGTGGTTTCCGTGAAGGAAGCCCAGCCGCGCGCGAAAGTGAAGAAGGGCGACGTTCACCGTGCGGTGATCGTTCGCACCAAGAAGGATGTGCGCCGCCCCGATGGCAGTGTGATCCGCTTCGACTCGAACGCCGCGGTGCTCGTCAACAAGAACGAAGAACCGATCGGCACCCGTATCTTCGGCCCGGTAGTGCGCGAACTGCGCGGCCGTGGCTTCATGAAGATCATCTCGCTTGCTCCGGAGGTGCTGTAATGGGCATGGCCAAGATCAAGAAGGGCGACAATGTCGTGGTGCTTTCGGGCAAGGACAAGGGCAAGACCGGTTCGGTCGCCCAGGTGCTTCCGAAAGACGGTAAGGTCGTGGTGGAAGGCGTCAACATGATCGCCCGCCACCGCAAGCCGAGCCAGACGAACCCGCAGGGCGGGATCGACCGCTACGAAGCGCCCATGCACATCGCCAAGGTGGCCCTCGCCGATCCCAAGGACGGCAAGCCCACCCGCGTGCGCATCGAAGAACGCGACGGCAAGAAAGTGCGCGTCGCCGTGAAATCCGGGGAGACCATCGATGGCTGATTACACGCCCCGCATGAAGGCCAAGTACGAGAACGAAATCGTCAAGGCCATGACCGAGAAGTTCGGCTACACGAACCGTCTTCAGGTGCCCAAGCTCGAGAAGATCACGCTCAACATGGGTGTGGGCGAGGCGAGCCAGGACAAGAAGAAGGTCCAGATCGCAGCCGAGGAAATGGCATTGATCGCGGGCCAGAAGCCCGTCATCACCAAGGCCAAGAAGTCGATCGCCCAGTTCAAGCTGCGCGATGGCATGCCGATCGGCTGCAAGGTCAACCTGCGGCGTGACCGGATGTTCGAATTTCTCGACCGTCTGGTGACGGTTGCGATGCCGCGCATCCGCGACTTCCGTGGTCTGAACCCGAAGAGCTTCGACGGCCGTGGCAACTACGCCATGGGCCTGAAGGAGCAGATCATCTTCCCCGAGATCTCCTACGACCAGATCGAAAAGGTCCGGGGCATGGATATCATCGTGACCACCACCGCGAAGACCGACGAGGAAGCACGCGAATTGCTGCGCCTGTTCGGTTTCCCGTTCCCGGCTGAAGCAAAGGCCGGCGAAGAGAAGGAGGCGGCGTGAGCCGTTCTCCGCTGAAGCAAGAAACGAAGAGAGCTTAAGTCCAATGGCGAAACTGAGTTCCATCAACAAGAACGAGCGTCGCAAGAAGCTCGTCAAGAAGTACGCGGACAAGTACGCGAAGCTTAAGGCGATTGCCGACGATACCTCGCTCGACGAGAGCGAGCGTCTCATCGCGCGCCTGAAGATGGCTGAAATCCCGCGCAATGCGAACCCGACCCGGGTCCGCAACCGCTGCTCCACGACCGGTCGCCCGCGCGGCTACTACCGCAAGTTCGGCATCAACCGCATCGAACTGCGGAACCTGGGCAACAAGGGCATGATCCCTGGCCTGACCAAGTCGAGCTGGTGAGGAATCGATAGATGGCTATGACCGATCCCCTGGGTGACATGCTCACCCGCATCCGCAACGGCCAGCAGGCGAAGAAGGATTCCGTCCTTTCGCCCGCGTCCAAGCTGCGCGCGAACGTGCTCGAAGTGCTCCAGCGCGAAGGCTACATTCGTGGCTACAGCGAAGACGACACCGGCAAGCACAAGGCGCTGCGGATCGAACTGAAGTATTTCGAAGGCGAACCTGCGATCAAGCATGTCGCCCGCGTGTCCAAGCCGGGCCGTCGCATCTATTCGGCCAGCCGCGAGCTGCCGACGGTGCGCAACGGCCTTGGCATCACGATCGTCTCGACGCCGCGCGGCGTGCTTTCCGATGCGGAAGCGCGCAGCCAGAACGTCGGTGGCGAAGTGCTGGCGGAGGTGTTCTGATGAGCCGCATCGGCAAACGTCCGGTTGCGATCCCCAGCGGGGTCGAAGCCAAGATCGACGACGGCACCCTGTCGGTGAAGGGCCCGAAGGGCACCCTCACCATGGGCCTGTCTGACCTCGTGTCGTACAAGCTGGAAGACGGCTCGATCGCGGTCGACCCGGTCAATGATACCAAGCCTGCGCGCAGCCACTGGGGCATGCAGCGCACCATGGTGTCGAACCTGGTCGAAGGTGTCACCGAAGGTTTCAGCAAGACGCTGCAGATCACCGGCGTCGGCTACCGTGCGAATGCTCAGGGCAAGACCCTGAAGCTGCAGCTCGGCTACAGCCACGACGTCGACCTCCCCGTGCCCGAAGGCCTGAAGGTGGAAACGCCCGATCAGACCACGGTCATCATCAGCGGGATCGACAAGCAGTCCGTTGGCCAGTTCGCCGCTGAAATCCGCCGCTGGCGCAAGCCCGAACCCTACAAGGGCAAGGGCATCAAGTACCAGGGCGAATATATCTTCCGCAAGGAAGGGAAGAAGAAGTAAGATGGCAAAGCTTTCCCTCTTTGAACGCCGCCGCCAGCGCGTGCGCACCGCGCTTCGCAAGAATGCCGGTGGCAAGCCGCGTCTGTCGGTCCACCGCACCGGCAAGCACATTTACGCCCAGATCATCGACGATGCGGCGGGCAAGACGCTCGCCAGTGCATCGACGCTGGGCGTGAAAGGCTCGACCGCGAATATCGATGCCGCCAAGACGGTCGGCTCGAGCATCGCGGATGCCGCCAAGAAGGCGGGCGTGACGACGGTCGTGTTCGATCGCGGCGGGTTCCTGTTCCATGGCCGCGTCAAGGCGCTGGCCGATGCCGCCCGCGAAGGCGGGCTGGAGTTCTGATGATGGCTGACGAAAAGAACGAAAACCCGGACACCACGCCCGAACAGGCGCCCGGCGTTCCCGAAACCCCCGAAGTTGCGAAGGCAAAGGCCGACGCAAATGTCGCGGAAGCGGAAACCGAGCATGCTGTGAAGAAGGAAGAGCCGGCGATCGCCGACACTCCTTCCGAAGCGGCGGACAACCAGAGCCCGGCACAGGCTGCCGAAGGCCAGCCGCGCCAGGGGCGTGGTGGTCGCGGTGGCGATAATCGTGGCGGTGGTAACCGCGATGGTGGCCGTGGTCGCGGTCGTGGTGGCCGCGATGGCAATCGTGGTCGTCAGGAAGAAGATGACGGCATCATCGAGAAGCTGGTTCACATCAACCGCGTCTCGAAGACGGTGAAGGGCGGTAAGCGCTTCGGTTTCGCCGCACTCGTCGTGGTTGGCGATGGCCAGGGCCGGGTCGGCTTCGGTCACGGCAAGGCGCGCGAAGTGCCGGAAGCGATCAGCAAGGCTTCGGCCGCTGCACGCAAGCACATGATCCGCGTTGCGCTGAAGGAAGGCCGCACGCTGCACCACGACGGCAAGGGCCGTTTCGGTGCCGGCAAGGTGACCGTCCGTACCGCACCTGCGGGTACCGGCATCATCGCCGGCGGCCCGATGCGCGCCGTTTTCGAAAGCCTGGGTGTGGCCGACGTGGTGACCAAGTCGGTCGGCACGTCCAACCCCTACAACATGATCCGCGCAACCTTCGACGCGTTGCAGGATCAAAGTTCGCCCAAGTCGGTGGCGCAGCGTCGCGGCAAGAAGGTCGCGGACCTGCTGTCGCGCGGTGGCACCAGCGAAGCGGAAGCCGAGGCGGATGCCGCGGCTCTCACGGAGTAATCACTGATGGCTAAGATCAAGCTCAAGCAGATCGGCTCGCCCATCCGGCGTCCCGAAAGCCAGAAGAAGACCCTTATCGGCCTTGGCCTGGGCAAGATGCACCGGGTGGTCGAACTGGAAGATACCCCAGAAGTGCGCGGCGCGATCGCAAAGCTGCCGCACATGGTGGAGGTGGTCGAGGGTTAACGACCCAACGACTGGAATTGACGGCGGCGGCCCGCTCGGTGTAGCGGGCCGTTTCCATTTTATCAGCGCGAAGAAAAGCGAAAGCGAGTGCATCATGGCATTTAAACTCAACGACATCAGCGACAACGAAGGCGCCCGCAAGGGTCGCATGCGCGTGGGCCGGGGCATCGGCTCGGGCAAGGGCAAGACCGCCGGCCGCGGCCAGAAGGGCCAGAAGGCCCGCGAAGGTGTTGCGATCAAGGGCTTCGAAGGCGGCCAGATGCCGCTGCACATGCGTCTGCCGAAGCGCGGGTTCAATAACCCCTTCGGCAAGGACTACGCCGAAGTGAACCTGGGCATGGTCCAGAAGTTCATCGACGCCAAGAAGCTCGATGCCAAGAAGGACATCGACCACGCAGCGCTCAAGGCTGCTGGTTTGGCCCGCGGTGGCAAGGACGGCGTGCGTCTGCTGGCCAAGGGCGAGCTGACCACCAAGGTGACTTTCACGGTTGCCGGCGCCAGCAAGGGTGCGATCGAAGCGGTCGAGAAGGCCGGCGGCAAGGTGGAAGTCATCGCCGCCAAGCAGCCCGAGCACGAGAAGAAGGCTGCTCGCGCCAAGGCCAATAAGGAAGCGGCCTCCAAGGCCTGATTCCAGGTAATCGGGCGCGGGGGTTCGACAACCGCGCCCGGCACACCTATCTCTCTCTGCGGCAGCCGGCGTAGCCCGGTCGAATTTGCAGGATCACGGTTTTCTCATGGCATCACGCGCCGACAATCTCGCGTCAAACCTCAGTTTGGCGAATTTCTCCAAGGCGACAGAGCTGCGTCAGCGGATCTGGTTCACGGTCGTTGCGCTGATCGTGTTCCGGTTCCTCAGCTTCGTTCCCCTGCCGGGCGTCAACCCGCAGATCCTGGGCGATCTCTACGATCAGACCCGCGGCGGCGTGCTCGACCTGTTCAACACCTTCTCGGGCGGCAGCCTTGAGCGCATGAGCCTTATCGCGCTCGGCGTGATGCCGTACATTACCGCGTCGATCGTGGTGCAGATGGCCTCGGCGCTGCATCCCACGCTGATGGCGCTGAAGAAGGAGGGCGCCACCGGGCGCCAGAAGCTCAACCAGTACACCCGCTACGGCACGGTCTTCCTGTGCGTGATCCAGGGCTATTTCCTGGCCACCGGGCTCGAGAGCTACGGCGCGCAGAGTGGGCTGCAGGCGGTTGTCGATCCGGGCATCATGTTCCGCATCGGAGCGGTCGTGAGCCTCGTCGGCGGGACCATGCTGCTGCTGTGGATCGGTGAGCAGATCACCGCGCGCGGCATCGGCAACGGCGTCTCGCTGATCATCATGGCCGGTATCGTCGCCCAGTTCCCCAGCTTTGCGAGCAACATGTTCGAAGGTGGCCGCACCGGCGCGATCAGCGCGGGCGTGATTATCGGCTTCATCGTAATGATCGTCGGCCTGATCCTGTTCATCAGCTTCATGGAGCGAGCCCAGCGTCGCCTGCTGATCCAGTATCCCAAGCGTGCGACCCAGCGCGGCATGATGCAGGCGGATCGCAGCCACTTGCCGCTCAAGATCAACACCTCGGGCGTGATCCCGCCGATCTTCGCGAGCTCGCTGCTGCTGCTGCCGCTGACCATCAGCCAGTTCGCGGGCAGCTCCGTCGATCCCGACAGCGGGGTGGGGCGCACGATCAATCAGCTGAACTTCTATCTCCAGCACGGGCAGCCCATTTACATGGGGCTGTACGCGATCCTGATCGTGTTCTTCTGCTTCTTCTACACTGCGGTGGTGTTCAACCCCGAAGAGACGGCGGACAACCTCAAGAAAAATGGCGGGTTCATTCCCGGCATCCGGCCCGGCAAGCGCACCGCAGAATATCTGGACTATGTTCTGACCCGGATCACCGTGGTCGGCGCGGCCTACCTGACACTGGTGTGCGTGCTGCCCGAATACATGATCGCGCAGACCGGCATTCCGCTGTTCCTCGGTGGGACCAGCCTGCTGATCGTGGTCAACGTGACCGTGGATACGATCAGCCAGATACAGTCGCATCTGCTGGCACACCAGTATGGCGACCTCATCAAGAAGGCGAAGCTGAAGGGGCGGATGCGCTAAGCATCCGCTGCCTCCAAGCCGCCTGCGCCGATTGAGCGACGCGAGGGGACACAGGCATCATGAACATCATTCTTCTGGGGCCCCCGGGCGCGGGCAAGGGGACACAGGCGCACCGGCTCGTCGATCACTACGGCATGCGCCAGCTATCAACCGGCGACATGCTGCGCGCGGCGGTCAAGGCGGGCACGCCGGTCGGCAAGCAGGCCAAGGCGGTCATGGACGCGGGCGAGCTCGTCTCCGACGACATCGTCTCCGCGCTGATCGATGACGAGTTGGCCGCGCTGTCGGCCGACACCGGCGCTATCTTCGATGGCTATCCCCGCACCCGCGCGCAGGCGGAGCAGCTCGACGCGCTGCTCGCCAAGCATGGCCGCAAGCTCGATCGGGTGATCGAACTGCAGGTCGACGAGGAGGCGCTGGTCGATCGCATTACCGGTCGTTTCACCTGCGCCGCCTGCGGCGAGGGCTATCACGACCGGCACAAGCCGCCCCGGACCGAGGGCGTATGCGACAAGTGTGGCAGCACCGAGTTCAAGCGGCGGCCCGACGATAACGAAGAGACCGTGCGGCACCGCATGCAGGTCTACCGGTCCGAAACCGCGCCGATCCTGCCATATTACGAAGAGCGCGAGCTGGTCTCTCGGGTGGATGGCATGGGCTCGATCGAAGAGGTCAGCTCCAGCATCGACGCGCTCCTGGAAGGGTAATCCGCCACCTTGACGGTTTCCTTTGTCGCGCGCCCGTGGAATAGCGAGCGCGTGAAAGGGAGCCTCTCGATGATCCGTATCGCCGCCAAAGCTCTGGCCCTGCTGACCGCACCGCTGATTGCCACCATGCCGGCGGGCGCCGAGGTCACCGAGAGCTCGCCCACTCATTTCGTTATCCGTCATGCGGTCGATGTCGATGCCACGCCCGAGGATGCATGGCTGGCACTGATCGCGCCGGGTGACTGGTGGAACGATAGCCATACCTGGTCTGCCGATGCGTCCAACATGACGCTGACGCCGCAGGCGGGCGGCTGTTTCTGCGAGAAGATTCCGGCGGAAGACGGGCCCGACAGCTATGGGCTCGAAGGCAGTGCTCAGCACATGATGGTGGTGCAGGCAGTGCCCCGTAAGGTCCTGCGGATGCGCGGCGGGCTGGGGCCGCTGCAGAGCGAGCCGGTCGACGGGGTGATGACGGTCACGATGCAGCCGATCGAGGACAACGCGGGCGAGGCCGCGGGCACGCGAATCGTTTGGGAATACGTCGTCGGTGGGACGATGCGCTTCGACGTCGAAGAGATTTCCGAGGCGGTCGATGGGGTGATCGGCGAGCAGGTGCTAGGCCTGGCCAAGGCGCTGGGTGGCGCGATCGGTACCGAGGAAAAGGATGGCGATTCGTTCGATGCTGCCTTCGGTGCCGAGTCGCAGGAGAGTGAGGAAACGCCGACGACCGGCATTCCCGAAGGGCGCTAGGGCTGCTCGTCCGTGGTGGAACTGGGGCTGTGGCGTGCGGTTGTGGGGGACAGCGGTTGCACGTGGGTTTTGACAGCGCCCCGCACACGGGTTAGATTCCTCCTCCGGACAGGGTCACGTATCGTCGCTTTCGCGGCTGACGCGGTTATTTGCGCGTAGCTGTTGACGCTATGCGCTCTCGCCCCTATGTGCGCCGTTCGTCCGATTCATTGCATCATTGCAGCACCGGCCCGGTCTTCGTGCCTGCCGGTTTTTTGTCCGTCCGGATGGCGGTGATGTAGCGAACCGATGAAACTCGCGATGAGATAGGGGTGCACCGCGCTTGCGGATCGCCAAGCCCCTGTGGAGCATGGAGAAGTAAGTGGCTCGTATTGCCGGGGTAAATATCCCCACTAACAAGCGCGTGATCATTGCGCTTACCTATATTCACGGAATCGGCCGGACCAGGGCCGTCGAGATTGCCGACAAGCTTGGCATTGATCACAAGACCCGCGTGCAGGACCTCACCGACGAGGAAGTGCTGCGGATCCGTGAAACGATCGACGAAGAGCACACGGTGGAAGGCGACCTTCGCCGTCAGACCGCGATGAACATCAAGCGTCTGATGGACCTTCGTTCCTACCGCGGCCTGCGCCATCGCGCTGGTCTGCCCGTTCGCGGCCAGCGCACGCACACCAATGCGCGCACCCGCAAGGGCAAGGCCAAGCCGATCGCCGGCAAGAAGAAGTAAGCGCGCGAACAGCGCCTCACTTCATCTCTCTTCTGTCTTTTTTCCTTAAGGGGAATATCCAATGGCACGCGAACCAGGCCGCATCCGGCGCCGCGAGCGGAAAAACATCTCCAGCGGCGTGGCGCATGTCAACGCCAGCTTCAACAATACCATGATCACCATCACCGATGCACAAGGCAACGCGATCAGCTGGTCCAGCGCCGGGATGATGGGCTTCAAGGGCAGTCGCAAGTCGACTCCCTACGCCGCACAGGTCGCGGCGGACGATGCCGGCAAGAAGGCTGCCGAACACGGCGTCCGTACGCTGGAAGTCGAAGTGAAGGGCCCGGGTTCGGGCCGCGAAAGCGCGCTCCGTGCGCTGCAGGCGGTGGGTTTCACCATCACCAGCATCCGCGACGTCACGCCGATCCCGCATAACGGGGTCCGTCCGTCCAAGCGGCGTCGCGTCTGACCTGATCCTGTCCGGCGGTGGGAGCCGTTCCCTCCGCCGAAATTTTTCCGGGCCGGCCACGCTTCTTCCCCCGATCGAGAAGCGCCCGGCCCCAGCCGATCTTGCATTCCTAGGGGACATCCATGGCCGTCAACACCAAGAACTGGCAGGAACTGAAAAAGCCCACCTCGCTCGAACTGAAGGACACCGGCGCCGACAAAAAGCGCAAGGCAACCTTCGTCGCCGAACCGCTCGAGCGCGGCTTCGGCCTAACTCTGGGCAATGCGCTGCGCCGCGTGCTGCTTTCCTCGCTTCAGGGTGCCGCGATCACCTCGATCAAGATCGAGAACGTGCTGCACGAATTCAGCTCGCTCGCGGGCGTTCGTGAAGACGTGACCGACATTGTTCTGAACGTGAAGCAGATCGCCATCAAGATGGAAGGCGAAGGGCCCAAGCGCCTGCAGCTTTCCGCGACGGGTCCGGGCGCCGTGAAGGCGGGCGACATCGCTGTTTCTGGCGACATCGAAATCCTCAACAAGGATCTCGTGATCTGCCAGCTCGACGAAGGCGCGACGCTGAACATGGAACTGACCGCCGATATTGGTAAGGGCTACGTCGCGGCGGTGCAGAACCGCCCGGCCGATGCGCCGATCGGTCTGATCCCGGTCGACTCGCTCTACTCGCCGATCAAGCAGGTGAGCTACAAGGTCGAGAATGCTCGCGTGGGCCAGGAACTGGACTACGACAAGCTCAACCTGACCATCGAAACCGACGGAACCGTCACCCCTGAAGACGCCGTGGCCTACGCCGCGCGCATCCTGCAGGACCAGCTGACCCTGTTCGTCCACTTCGAAGACGGCATTCCGCAGCCCTCCAGCCCGATGATCGGGATGGCCGCAGAACCGCAGGAATCGGATGCCAACCAGCTCAACCGCTACCTTCTCAAGAAGGTCGACGAACTGGAGCTGTCGGTGCGTTCGGCCAACTGCCTCAAGAACGACAACATCATCTATATCGGCGATCTGGTCCAGAAGACCGAAGCCGAGATGCTGCGCACGCCGAACTTCGGCCGCAAGTCGCTCAACGAGATCAAGGAAGTGCTCTCCAGCATGGGCCTGCGCCTCGGGATGGACATCCCGGGCTGGCCGCCGGAGAACATCGAGGAAATGGCCAAGAAGCTCGAACAAGAGCTGCTCGGTTAATCCAGTTTGCAACGGGCATGGGCCGGACCCGCTTTTTCCGGCCCGTACCGGGGTACCTCGTACGGCCCCCTTACGAACGGAGATTAGAATATGCGTCACGGACTTTCACAGCGTAAGCTGAGCCGCAAGTCGGGCCACCGCACCGCGCTGTTCCGCAACATGTCGGCCGCGCTCATCAAGCACGAACAGATACTCACCACGCTGCCCAAGGCGAAGGAATTGCGCCCCTACGTTGAAAAGCTGATCACGCTGGGCAAGCGCGGTGGCCTTTCCAACCGGCGCCTTGCGATGGGCCGCCTTCAGGACGAGACGCAGCTGAAGAAGCTGTTCGACGTTCTGGCCGAGCGTTATTCGGATCGTGACGGCGGTTACGTCCGCATTATCAAGGCGGGCTACCGCGCTTCGGACAGCGCACAGCTGGCGATCATCGAATTCGTCGACCGCGACGAAGATGCCAAGGGCCTCGATTCCGGGCCGGTGATGACCGAGGAAGACGAATACGACGACGCGTAAGCGGACGTCGCAAGACGAATTCGAGAAGGGCCGCCGGGGTAACCCGCGCGGCCCTTCTCTTTTGCCCTGGCCCAGCCGATGATTGGCCCTGTGTCCAAGGTCTGGAGGTCGGTCGCGTATTTGCGATGACGGATGTATCGCGATGGCCGCGCTCATGTATACGAGGGTGATGGGCACGGCCGCAGACTGGCGGATGCCTTGAATCTTTCGACGGTAGGATGGCTATGAAGAGATCGATTGTGCCTGCACTCGCGACGCTGTCGCTGCTGCTCGCCGGGTGCGGCGATACGCAGGCCGACACGGATCCGACCCGGGCAGACTCGACCTCGGGGACAAGCAACCTGTCCGCCATGATCGGCGAGGTTGACGAGCTGTCGATCGCGGACGAGGTGCTCGGCAATGCGGATCTGGCCGATCCCTTCGACGGGGCCGGGGCCTACACCATCTTCCTTCCCGACAATGCGGCATTCGAGGCTTTGCCGACAGGAGAGCTGGAGCGCCTCAAGTCCGATGAAGGGCGCCCCGAGGTGATCTCTTTTCTGACCCGCCATATCGCGGTTGGCGCGATCGCGCGCGGCGATCTCGATAGGGCTCTCGAGGCCAATGGCGGCTCTATCGAGCTGGAGAGCGTTGTGGATGAGCCTATCGAGGTGCGCAAGATCGATGGCCAGACCTATATCGGCAAGGGCGATGACGCGCCGCGCCTCACCGGCACCAGCGAGCTTGCATCGAACGGTGTGATTTACGTCATCGACGGCTTCATCCCGTCGGAGAAGTGATCGAGGAGCCCGCGTGAGAAGGGTGGCGAGCGGGCCAGTCCCCCGGCACGCCCCTCGCGAGGGCTTTCCTTTCGGGTATGCTGTGGCACACTCGCGCGCCATGATCCGGACCAGCCTTGCCGCGCTCGCGGTTCTCGCCCTGCCTGCCTCGCTCGCAGCGCAATCGGTTACGCAGGAAGACCTGGAAGCGCGCTACGACCGGGCGCTTGCCGCCGGGTACAAGGCGCTGTTCCTGTGCAGCGCGCTCGCAAATGCGCAGCGCAACGGTGTGGAGCGCACGCCCGAGAGTGTCGAGGCATGGGAGCTGACCGGAACCTACCCGCGCATCCAGTCGATCTTGCCCGAACTCGAATACCGCATACTGCTCGACGCCGCCGGGCGAGTGGCGCTGGCAGAGGTCGACTGGGCGGACGACATGCCGCCGCGCTTCGCCGAAGGATCGCACGATGCGGGCTGCCGTCTCGCCCCGATCGGGCTGGAGCCGAGCATGCCCGAGATGCGCGTGCCACCATTGGCGGGCGAGGAAGAGGCGAGCGATGGCCCATCTCGCTCAAATGCACCAAAGAGAGAGCCCGAGCTTCTGAGCAACGATTTCTCGAACTCTGGCGGCCCTCTCGATCTCGCGTTCCGCGAGACCTATGGCGACGGGACGCGGACGACCGCCGTAATTATTCGGCAGGGCGAAGGCGAGCTTTTCAAGTACGCCCCCGGCTTCGGCCCGTACACGCCCCAGCGCACCTGGTCGGTCGCCAAGAGCATCGCCGCCACGCTGATCGGCGCGGCGGTCCAGCGCGGCGACGCGCAAGTGACCGACGCGCTCGTCTTCGATCAGTGGCGCTGGGACGCGCGACGCTCCATCACTATCGACGACTTTCTGCGCATGGCCTCGGGCCGCTACAGCGATACGCCCGGTAACCGCACGGACCCGCTCTACATGGGCGGTGCGCTGGTGGCGGAGAGCGCGACCGGGTGGCCCTTGCTCCACGAGCCGGGCACCGTGTTCCGTTATGCCAACAACGACACGCTGATGGCGGTCAAGGCGATCGAGGATACCTTCGATATCTACGACCTGGCCGATCTGTTCGCCGATATCGGAATGGCCGGCACGGTCGCGGAAACCGACTGGGGCACCGACTACATCCTCTCCAGCCAGGTGTGGGCGACCGCGGCGGATCTCGCGAAGCTCGGCCAACTCTATCTCGACGATGGCGTGACGCAGAGCGGCAAGCGCCTGCTGCCTGAGAACTGGCGCGAATATGTCTCCACGCCCAGCGGGCCGCAGCCCGATAATGGCTTCGGCTATGGTGCAGGATGGTGGCTGTTCGACGATCACGAAGGCATCCCGCCCGATACCTTCGCCGCGATGGGCAATCGCGGGCAGTATGTCGTGGTCGTCCCCAGCCGCGATGTCGTCATCGTGCGGCGCGGGGAAGACCCGGTCGGCAGCCGGTTCGACATTGTCGCCTTCACCCGCGACGTGCTCGCTGCGATGGAGTGAGTTGAAAGCGCGCCGTTTGGCGATACATAGTCTCATACAAGATTCTCACGAGAGGAACCTCAAGCCCCATGCTTCGCAACAGCCTTCTTACCGGTGCCGCCACCGCTCTGGTCGCGGTGGCCATGCCCGCCGCTGCGCAAGACCTGACCGCGCCCGACTATCCTGAAACCCGCACCGGCGATGTTGTCGAAGAGCATTTTGGCAAAGAGGTTGCCGACCCCTATCGATGGCTCGAAAACGATGTCCGTGAGGACAAGGAAGTCGCTGACTGGGCCGCGCGTGAAAATGCCGTGACCGACGCGTTCCTCGCCCAGCTGCCCGGTCGCGATGTGCTCAAGAAACGCATCACGCAGCTGACCGATTACGAACGCTTCGGCCTGCCGACCGACAAGGGCGGACACTACTTCTACACCCGCAATAACGGCCTGCAGAACCAGAGCGTGCTCTATGTACGCGACGGGCTGGGCGGCGAGGCGCGGGTGCTGATCGACCCCAACGAATGGTCCGAAGACGATGCCACCGCGCTCGCCGATTATGCGATCACCGATGATGGTGGCAAACTGCTCTACGCGATCCAGGACGGTGGCAGCGACTGGCGCACGGCCAAGGTGATGGATGTCGCCACCGGCACGGTCCTGCCCGATACGGTCGAATGGGTGAAGTTCTCCAACCTCGACTGGGCCAAGGATGGCAGTGGCTTCTATTACAGCCGTTTCCCCGCGACGGGCGAGGGCGAGACCTTCCAGGCGCTCAACACCAATCAGCAGGTCTATTTCCACAAGCTTGGCACCGATCAGAGCGAAGACATGCTGATCTACGCGACCGACGACCGGCCCGAGCTCAATCACACCGCACAGGTCAGCGACGACGGGCGCTACGTCATCGTGACCAGCTCAAGCGGGACAGACGACCGCTACGAAGTGACCCTGATCGACCGTGAATACCCCGAGGCCGAGCCGATGACGCTGGTGCCCGGGTTCGAGAACAACTTCACCTATATCGGCAATCTGGGCAGCGAGTTCTTCTTCGTTACCAATGACGATGCGCCGCTGAAGCGGGTCGTGAAGACCGACATCACCACGCTCGACCCGATGTGGCATACGGTCATCCCCGAAAGCGAGCAGACGCTCGACGGGGTATCGCTGGTCGGGGGCAAGCTGATCGCGAGCTATCTGGTCGATGCGAAGAGTAGAATCGAGGTATTTGGGCTTGATGGCACGCCGGAGGGCGAGGTCGCTCTGCCGGGGATCGGCAGCGCGGGCGGCTTCGGCGGCGATCCGGAGCAGACCGAGACGTTCTACGCCTTCTCCAGCTACAATCGCCCCACGACCATCTACCGCTACGATGTCGCGAGCGGCGACAGCACGGTCTGGGCCCAGCCGGAGGTCTCGTTCGATCCGGACGATTTCGTGGTCGAACAGAAGTTCTACACTTCCAAGGATGGCACCCGCGTGCCGATGTTCCTGGTCCGCAGCAAGGCAGTGGCCGAGAGCGGCACGGCGGTGCCGACGCTGCTCTATGGCTATGGTGGATTCAACATTTCGCTCACCCCGGGCTTCAGCCCTTCGCGCCTCGCATGGGTCGAATCGGGCGGGGCCTACGCGGTCGCCAACATCCGTGGCGGCGGGGAATACGGGAAGGAGTGGCACGATGCCGGGCGCCTGAACAACAAGCAGAACGTGTTCGACGACTTCATCGCCGCGGGTGAACACCTGATCGAGGGAGGGATCACCCCGGAAGACGGGCTCGCGATCCAGGGCGGCTCGAACGGCGGCCTGCTGGTCGGCGCGGTGACCAACCAGCGGCCCGATCTGTTCGCGGCGGGCAACGCCGCCGTGGGCGTTATGGACATGCTGCGCTTCGACCAGTTCACCGCCGGACGCTACTGGGTCGACGACTATGGCTATCCCAGCAAGGAAACCGACTGGAAGGTGTTGCGCGCCTATTCGCCCTATCACAACATCCGCTCGGGCGTGGATTACCCCGCGCTGCTGGTTACCACCGCCGATACCGACGACCGCGTGGTGCCCGGTCACAGCTTCAAGTACACCGCCGCGCTGCAGGCGGCGGACCTGGGCGACAGGCCGCAGCTGATCCGGATCGAGACGCGCGCGGGCCACGGCTCGGGCAAGCCGACAGACAAGGCGATCGAGGAAGCGGCCGACGTGC
This sequence comes from uncultured Erythrobacteraceae bacterium, assembly GCA_963972905.1. GTDB lineage: Bacteria > Pseudomonadota > Alphaproteobacteria > Sphingomonadales > Sphingomonadaceae > Alteriqipengyuania. Next base: position 30,777 of record CAXAXQ010000028.1, on the reverse strand, counting down.
TCGCCTTCCTCGCCGCGTTCACCGGGCTCGACCTGAGCGAGTAGACGAGCGATCTGGAGCGGGGCGGGGCCTTGCGGGTTCCGCTCCGCCTTTCGACCGCAGATCGGGAGTCGTAATGGCGAGCCGGTTTGCTGAACCAAACTTGACACAGCCGCATGGCGGGGCCGGTTTCGGCGGGCATTTCGATAGAATTCGAATGCGGAAAAGTGACCTGGTCCGCAGAAATAGCCGAATTTGCGATGTTCAGGTTTGTGGCCATTTGTATTAACAACGGCTTTCGCCGCAATTCAGTCACACCTCACCGGGTGGTCTCTAGAACAGTCCGTGTTCGGGCGATGGCGCTCGGGCACCAACAGTGAGGAGACCGACCATGCAAAGCTTCACCAAGGCCGCCCTGTGCACCGCTGCTGCGGGTGCCATGGCCTTCACATCTGCCGCCCCTGCCGAGGCCCAGCGCTATCGCGATCGCGACAATGACGGCATCAGCGCAGGTGAGGTCATCGCCGGGGCGCTGATCATCGGCGGCATCGCCGCGATCGCTTCCGCTTCCAACCGCGACCGCAACACCTATCGCGCTCGCGACAATTACTACCGTTCCAACGGCAACCCGCGCGGCGCGATCGATCAGTGCGTGCGCGTGGCCGAGAACCAGGCCCGCCGAGCCGGCTATCGTTCTGCCAATGTCGTCGACATTAATCGCGTGAACGACACGCGCCGGGGCTGGAACATCACCGGCCGGATCCAGGTCGATGGCGCACGCGGTTATCGCGACCAGCGCCGTGGTTACGACCGTCGCGGCTACAACCGTGGTGGCGACACCGGCCGGTTCACTTGCGAGATCCGTCGTGGCCGGGTTGTCGACATCGACTATCGCGGGATCCGTGGCCTCAACCGCCTCTGACCCGCGCCAGTTCGTCGCGACGTTCGCGTAGCGATAGGGGAAGGCGGTTCAGCCCCATGACAGGGCTGGCCGCCTATTCCCGGTTTCACGGTCGCGCTGGGGTTCTCCCCGGATTGCATGAAAGACAACAGAACAATGCGCCAACTGACCACGTTTTCGCTTGCCGGTGCCACTGCGGCGCTGGCGTTTTCGCCGGTACAGGCAGCCCAGTTGCCACCCATGGCTCAGCCCGCCGCGCAAGTCGCGCCGGTCGCAGCCGTCGGCTCCGGCTTCGGGGTGGACGAGGCGCAGCAATATCGCAGCTACCGCTATCACCGCCGCCATCGCGGCGGGGTCGATGCGGGCGACGTGATCGCCGGCGCGCTGATCCTGGGCGGCATCTTCGCGATCGCCAGCGCAGCGAGCAATTCCAACAATAATGATCGCGACTATGTCCGCAATGACGAGTTCGACCGCGCCGTTGACCGCTGTATTTCGCGGGTAGAGCGCCAGTCGCGCGTCGGCTCGGTCGACAATGTCGGGCGGACCGGTGGCGGCTATTCGGTGACCGGCACGACCTATGACGGCAACGGCTTTACCTGCCGGGTCAACCGTTCGGGCCAGATCCTCGATGTTCGTTATGGTCGCGGGTACCAGGGTTACGACGGCTACCAGTCGGACCAGGGGTACGGCGATTCCCAGTATTCGGACGAGGCTTATGCCCGCGCGCGCGGCAACACCTATTCGACGCAGAGCTATGACTACCCCTGGCAGGGCAGCACCGCGCAGCCCGCCTATCCCGGCGGGCCGGTGCCGGGTGAGGATTACGACGCCTACGATGGCGACCCGGACGACGGTTACGGCGAGCCCTATTGATCGGGCCCGCTAGTCCTTCCTCGCCGCAGGGATGATCGCAAGACCCCCGTAACCTCAGGCTCGCGTCAGGTTCGGGGGTCTTCTTCCTGGGGCACGGCTTCCTCTTCGAAGAAAATCCCGTCGCTCTCCGGCGCGATCGCCTCGGCCACCGCTTCCGCGCCGATCTCGGTCTCGCGGTCGCTGGCCATTTCGCGTTCGTGGAACGCGGGCAGGCCGAGGTTGTAGCGGATCGCCGCGCTGCGCAGCACAAGCCCGGCGAGCGCAGCGACGGCCCAGACGAGCCAGTCGCTTACCCCGTGCGGGTCGAGCAGCCACATTCCGAAACTGCACAAAGTCGCCGACAGGGCCGCCGCCGTAACGTACAGTTCTGGCCGCATCAGGATCGACGGACGGCCTGCAATCACGTCACGGATGGTCCCGCCCACGGTCCCGGTGATGATCCCCATGATCGTCGCCGAGATCGGCGGCAGGCCATAGCTCATCGCCTTCGCCGCGCCGAGCACCGAATAGGCCGCCAGCCCCACGCCGTCGGCGTAGTCGAACAGCTTGCCCTGCCACCAGCGGGTCGGTGTGTTCCACACGATCGCGGCCATCGAGATACACACCGCCGCATACCACGGATGACGAACCCAGAAGACGGGCGCGTCGATCAGCAGGTCGCGCACGGTGCCGCCGCCGACTCCGGTCATCAGGGCAAAGAAGCCCATCGTCACGAAAGTCTGCCTCTCTCGCGCGGCGATCAGCGCGCCCGACAGCGCGAAGACGGCGACCCCGACGAGGTCCAGCCAGTCGAGCACGGGGGTCAGGATCACGGCGGCTTCAGTTACGGGCACGGCGGTTGCTCCTTCTGCGCCGGAACAGCAGGACGATCCCCATCAGCGATCCGATCGCGCCCAGCGCGGCAAATGCGATCAGGATCGGATGGCTGGTATCCTCGCGGGTTTGCAGATCCATGATGTGCAGGCCCCACATGAAATCAAACACCCGCCAGAATGGTGTGCGCACCGCCTCCACCGCGCCGCTCTGCCGCCCGATATAGACGCGCGTGCCATCCTCGTACTCGCCGCGCCACACGTCGACCGGGCGGCGGAAATCGAACGGCGGTTCATCGGCTTCGAACTTTCGCAGTTCTTTCAGCGGGCTGTCGGTCACGACCCTGCTGGCAAGCACGGCGCGCGCCTCGATTGCAGAGAGTTCGGGGAGAGGCGCGCCGCTTTGCGCCGAGAAGCGCCGCAGCGATCCGTCCGCGAACCTGGCCAGCACTACGGGGACGCTGTCGCCATCGCGGATCGTGATCTCCACCGGGCGCGGCTCGCCATCGCGAATCGCGGGCAGCGCCAGCTGCGCGGGCAATGCACGCTCGGTCACCTCGGCGCGCAGGTGCTCGCCGCGCACCTGCTCTATCGGGCGCGAAACCATCACGAGCCCGGTCAGCGTCCACATCAGCAGCGGTACGCCGATCAGCCAGCCAAGCCAGATATGCCACTTGGCAAGGCGCATCATGATCGGTTTGCGGGCCATGCGCGCGCCCTTATCGACCATGCTCGCGCCGCACAATCGCTTCGCGCCGCGGCGGGTTCGATCAGTCCTTCGCGAAGAGCTTGTCCGGGTCGGCCATTGCCTTGATCTCCAGCGCGTTGCCGCTGGGATCGCGGAAGAACATCGTCGCCTGTTCGCCGGGCTGGTCCCTGAAACGCACCGTCGGTTCGATGATGAATTCGAGACCCGCCTCGGTCAGCCGGTCGGCCAGCGCCTGCCACTGGTCAATCGGCAGGACCACGCCGAAATGGGGGACTGGCACTGCATCACCGTCGACCGCATTGCGATCCTCCCCAGCAGCGCGCGCTGCGACTGCGGCGGGCGCGACATGGGCGACGATCTGGTGGCCGTAGAAATCATAGTCGACCCAGTCGCGATCCGAGCGCCCCTCGCGGCAGCCAAGCAGCGCGCCGTAGAAATTGCGCGCTGCGTCGAGATCGTGAACCGGGAAGGCGAGATGGAAGGGGGGAATGCTCATGCCGGTTCTTGTGCCGCATCGGGCAGGGCGAACGCAACCGCGTGGGCCAGCGCGAAGCCGATAATCGCAGCGGCGCCATATCCGGCGAGCGGGGTGGGATAGTTCGACATCAGCGCGGCGAGCCAGAAGCCGAACAGGCTCATCCCGATCGGATAGCGCGCAATTCGCGGCAGCCCGGTGCCGAACAGCATGATCAGGACAGCGCCAGCAAGCGAGAGCGCGATCAGGACTGCCATCAGGGGTGCCGTGGGCAGCGCGTCGATGATGATCCGCTCGACAAAGGGCACGGCGGGCAATTCACCCTGCAACGCAGCCGCGATGGCGATGAAGAAGCCGCCGATCACCACCAGCCCGAACCGCCAGTCGCTGCGCACCTGATAGGCCCCGATCGCCCCTCCGGTGAGCGCGAAGGCGCTGGCAAAGTCGGGTTGGGCGAGCGCGATCAGAAGCGCTCCGGCCAGCGCTGGCGGGCCTAGCCGCCCGTCGCGCGCGGCGAGCACCACCAGAGGGGGGATGGTGAGCATCCCGGCATGGAGAATGAACGGTCCGAGCGGCAGCCAGCGGGCGATCCCGTTGGTCGAAGGCCCGGTCACCAGGGGCAGGGCGAACAATACCAGCAGAACGATTCCGGCGATCAGGCGACCGCGCCGCTCCAGTTGAGGAAGCCCGATCAGCACGATCAGCGCAGCAAGCACCAGCGCCGCTCCATTGACGATCAGGTAGTGCTGCGGCGCTCCTCCCGTTGCCATGTAGGCGAGGCCCGCAAGTGTCGGAATGGCCAACGCGAGCAGGACGGGCAGTCGTGTCATCCTATTCCTTCGCGCCGGAGATTTCGCGTCTGTTCTGATAGAGCGTCAGTGAGCAGACGTCACCGGTATTGTCGCGATGGAAGCGGACTTGTGCATCACGACCTTGCGGAAGAAGGCGTCTTCCTCCCCCTCCTGCGCGAACAGCTGGAACGCGGATTGCCCGGTCGCCTGCGCCGCGCCACCAGCTTGTCGCCTTCGAGGAGCATGCTGATCTTCAAGCTTGGGCTGAGCGCGCAGGTGCCGTTATCGGCCTGAACCGAGACGACTTCGTCCATCCGCTCTGAGTCTTGTGCGAGGCCGGGCGTGGCAAACAGCAGCGCCACGGTTGCGACGCTTGTGGTCGAGTAATGCGCAGGGTGGAGAGCCATCAATGTCCGTCGCTCCGCACCTTCGTGGGCGCGGGCGACGGACGTGGATCAATCAGACGTGGATCGGCTTGCCCTGAACCGCCATCGCCGCTTCCTTCATCGCTTCGGAATGCGTCGGGTGGGCGTGGCAGGTATAGGCGATGTCTTCCGACGTCGCGCCGAATTCCATGCCCAGCGCGGCTTCGGCGATCATCGTCCCGGCGGGCACGGCAATCGCCCACACGCCCAGCACGCGGTCGCTCTCGGCCTCGGCGATTACCTTCACGAAACCGTCGGGATCGTGGTTGGTCTTGGCGCGGCTGTTGCCCACCATGGGGAACTTGCCGACCTTCACCGCCTTCTTGTCGCCGCCCATCTTCTCGATGGCTTCCTCGGTCGTCAGGCCCACGCCCGCGATCTCGGGCCAGGTGTAGACGACGCTCGGGATAATCGCGTGGTTCACGATGCCGGTCTGCCCGGCGATGTTCTCCGCCACAGCGATGCCTTCATCCTCGGCCTTGTGGGCGAGCATGGGGCCGGGGACGCAATCGCCGATCGCCCACACGCCATCGACCTTGGTGCGGAAGTCGTGATCGGTTTCGATCTGGCCGCGCTTGTTGGTTTCCAGCCCGATCGCATCGAGGCCGAGGCCGTCAGTGTTCGGCTTGCGCCCGATCGAGACGAGCACGCAATCGGCTTCCATCGTCTCTGCGTCGCCGCCTGCCGCGGGCTCGAGCGTCAGCGTGGCGGTCTTGCCCTTGACGGTAACGCCGGTGACCTTGGTGGAGAGCTTGAACTCGATGCCCTGCTTCTTGAAGATCTTGCGCGCTTCCTTGCGGATGTCGCCGTCCATGCCGGGCAGGATTTCGTCGAGGAATTCGACGCAGGTGACTTCGGCACCCAGACGCCGCCAGACCGAGCCAAGTTCCAGCCCGATCACGCCGCCGCCGATGACGACCATCTTCTTGGGCACCTCGGGCAGCTCGAGCGCGCCGGTGCTGTCGACGACGATGTGCTTGTCGTTGTCGATCTCGACACCCGGCAGCGGAGTGACCGAGGAACCGGTCGCGATCACGATGTCCTTCGCGGTGACGGTGTCGTCGCCGACCTTAACCGTGTGTGCATCCTGGAAGGTGGCGTAGCCCTTCTTCCAGTCGACCTTGTTCTTCTTGAACAGGAATTCGATCCCGCCGGTCAGGCCTTTCACCGCGTCGCGGCGCTGGTTGTGCATCTGGTCGAGATTGAGCTTGGGCTCCATATCGATGCCGAGCTCCTTCATCGCGCCGTTCTTGGCCGCGTCGAAATACTCGGATGCGTGCAGCATCGCCTTGGAGGGGATGCAGCCGACGTTGAGACAGGTCCCGCCCAGCGTCTCGCGCCCCTCGGCGCACGCGGTCTTCAGCCCCAGCTGCGCCGCGCGGATTGCCGCGACATAGCCGCCCGGGCCAGCGCCGATGACAAGGACGTCGTAATCGTAGTTGTGGTCAGCCATTTCTCTACCTTCGTCATCCCCGCGAAGACGGGGATCCAACTTCTACCGTCCGGAGCTGGATTCCCGCCTTCGCGGGAATGACGAACGGCAGTTCCGTGCAAACTTACAGGTCGATCAGCATCCGCGTCGGATCCTCGATCGCTTCCTTCATGATCTTCAATGCGGTCACCGCCTCGCGCCCGTCGATCAGGCGGTGGTCGTAGCTCAGCGCGATATACATCATCGGCCGGATCACGATCTCGCCGCTCACGACGACCGGGCGATCCTCGATCCGGTGGAGGCCCAGCACCGCGCTCTGCGGCGGGTTGATGATCGGGGTCGACATCAGCGAACCGAACACGCCGCCGTTACTGATGGTGAAGGTGCCGCCCTTCATGTCGTCCATCGTCAGCGTGCCGTCCTTGGCGCGCGCGCCGAAGTCCGCGATGTCCTTCTCGATCTGCGCGAAGCCCTTCTTGTCGGCATCGCGGATGACCGGGACGACGAGGCCGTTGGGCGCGCTGACCGCAACCGAGATATCGACGTAATCGTGGTACACGATCTCGTCGCCCTCGATATAGGCGTTGGCCGCTGGCACGTCCTTGAGCGCAAGGCACGCGGCCTTGGCGAAGAAGCCCATGAAGCCGAGCTTGATGTCGTGCTTCTTGGCGAACAGGTCCTTGTACTTCTCGCGCGTCTCGATGACCGCGCTCATGTCGACATCGTTGAAAGTGGTCAGCAGCGCGGCTTCGTCCTGCGCGCCCTTGAGCCGCTTGGCGATGGTCTGGCGCATCCGCGTCATCTTGACGCGTTCCTCGCGGCGCTCTCCGCTGGAGACGGTTGCGGGCGTGGATGAGGGCGCGGGCGCAGGTGCAGCGCTATCGCCCTTGTTTTTCGCCGCTGCGATCACGTCTTCCTTGGTCAGGCGGCCGTCCTTGCCGGTGCCCTTGATGCTGCTCGGGTCGACGCCATATTCCAGCACCGCTCGGCGCACGGCGGGGGAGAGGGTGCTGTTGCCTTCTCCGGCGCTCTCGTCGTGGTTGCCGTAGGCCGCCTGGCCGGTGTCGGCGTCCTTGGCCTTGGCAGGCTCGGACGCCTGCTTGCCGCCCCCGGACTTTGCGGACCCCTGATCGCGGTTCGCTTCGTCGCCCTTGGCGGCGGGAGCGCCACCCTCGGCCACGGTCGCGATCACTGCGCCGACTTCGACATTGTCGCCCACTTCGGCGCGCAGTTCCTCGATCACGCCCGCGACGGGAGAGGGCACGTCGACGGCAACCTTGTCCGTCTCCAGACTGGCGATCGGCTCGTCCACAGCCACGGCATCGCCGGGTTGCTTGAGCCATTCTGCGATGGTGCCTTCGGTGACCGATTCACCAAGTTGGGGGACCGTGATCTCGGTAGCCATGTTTCGTCAGACCTTCTTTTCGGCGATTTCGGTTTACTTGGGGGTGCGTTTGGCGTCGTCGCCATCGGCGAGGCCCAGCGCGATAGCCACCAGCGATTCCTGCTGCGCCTTGTGCCGCTTGGCGAGACCGGTGGCAGGCGATGCCGCTTCGTCGCGCCCGGCATAGGAGGGACGCATCCCGTCTTTGCCTGCGGCGGTCAGCGCGGCTTCGATCTTCTCGCCCACGAAGAACCAGGCGCCGTTATTGCGCGGTTCTTCCTGGCACCAGACGACGCTTTCCAGGTTTTTCATCCGTTCCAGCCGGACGGCCAGCGGATCGCCGGGGAAAGGATAAAGCTGCTCGATCCGCACGATCGAGACGTCTTCCAGACCCTCCTCGTCGCGCTTCTCCATCAGGTCGAACGCGACCTTGCCCGAACACAGCACGAGACGCTTCACCTTCTCGTCCGCGATCTGCTTGTTATCCGAAAGGATGCGCTTGAACTGCGAATCCCCCATGAACTGCGAGGCCGGGCTCTTGGCCATCGGGTGACGCAGCAGGCTCTTGGGCGTCATGATCACGAGCGGCTTGCGGAACGGACGCATCATCTGCCGCCGCAGCACGTGGAAATAGTTGTGCGGCATGGTGATGTTGCACACCTGGATATTGTCGTTCGCGCACAGCTGCAGGAATCGTTCGAGCCGGGCGGAGCTATGCTCGGGCCCCTGGCCCTCGTACCCATGCGGCAACAGCATCACCAGGCCGTTGGCGCGCAGCCACTTGGCCTCGCCGCTGGCGATGAACTGATCGATCATGATCTGCGCACCATTGGCGAAATCGCCGAACTGCGCCTCCCACAACACCAGCGTCTTGGGGTCCGCGAGCGCGAAGCCATATTCGAAGCCGAGCACGCCATATTCGGAAAGCGGGCTGTCGTAGACCTCGAACTTGCCATGCGGCAGCGTAGTGAGGGGAATGTAGGTTTCACCCTCCACCTTCTGGTCGTGCCACACCGCGTGCCGCTGGCTGAAAGTGCCGCGGCCCGAATCCTGGCCCGACAGGCGCACGCCGTAGCCTTCCGACACGAGGCTGCCGAAGGCGAGTGCCTCGGCCGTAGCCCAGTCGAAGCCCCCATCTTCGGGATTCTTGGCGCCCTTGTCGAACATCTCGCGCTTGGCATCGAGCACACGGCCCAGCGTGCGGTGGATGCTGACATCCTCCGGCACGGTGGTCAGGGTGCGGCCCAGACTGTCGAACAGCTTGCCGGAGATCGCGGTCTCGACATTGCGGCGCGCGGTTTCCGGATCGACCGGCTTGTTCAAGCCCGCCCAGCGGCCACCGAACCAGTCTGCTTCGTTGGCCTTATAATCCTTACCCGCGTCGAATTCTTCCTGCAGGTGGTCAGTAAATTCGCCGCGCTGCGCCTCCACGAAGCCATCATCGATCACGCCCTCGTTCAACAGCCGGTCCGAATAGATCACGCTGATCTTGGGATGCTGCCGAATCGCGGCGTACATCTGCGGCTGGGTGAAGCTCGGCTCGTCGCCTTCGTTATGGCCGAAGCGGCGATAGCACCACATGTCGATCACGATGTCGCGCCCGAAGCGCTGGCGGTACTCGATCGCCAGCTTGCACGCGAAGGTGACGGCTTCGGGGTCGTCGCCGTTGACGTGCAGTATCGGCGCCTGAACACCCTTCGCCACATCACTCGGGTAGGGGGAGGAACGCGCGAATTTCGGGCTGGTGGTGAAGCCGATCTGGTTGTTGATGATGAAGTGGATCACCCCGCCGGTATTATAGCCGGGGATGCCAGAGAAGCTGAGCGTTTCCCACACGATGCCCTGGCCCGCAAAGGCCGCATCGCCGTGGATCAGCACCGGCAGCACTTGCTCGTGCTTGCTCAGATCGTCGCGGAACGCCTGCTGCGCACGCGCCTTGCCCAGCACCACGGGGTCGACCGCTTCGAGGTGGCTGGGGTTGGGGACCAGGCTCATGTGAACCTTGATCCCGTCGAATTCGCGGTCGGTGCTGGTGCCGAGGTGGTATTTGACGTCGCCCGATCCGCCCACGTCTTCCGGGTTGGCGCTGCCGCCGGAAAATTCGTGGAAGATCACGCGGTAGGGCTTTGCCATCACGTTGGCGAGCACGTTCAACCGGCCGCGGTGCGCCATGCCATAGATGATCTCGCGCACGCCCATCGCGCCGCCATACTTGATGACGGCTTCGAGCGCGGGGATCATCCCTTCGCCGCCGTCGAGGCCGAAGCGCTTGGTGCCGACGTATTTCTTGCCGAGGAAATTCTCGAACTCCTCGCCGCGGATAACCGCAGAGAGGATCGCGCGCTTGCCCTCTTTGGTGAACTGGATGACCTCTTCGGGGCCTTCGATCCGTTCCTGCAGGAAGCGGCGTTCTTCCACATCGGAGATGTGCATGTATTCGAGGCCGACCTTACCGCAGTAATTGGCCTTGAGCACGTCGTAGAGTTCGCGCGGGGTGGTCCATTCCATCCCCAGATTGCCGCCGACATAGATCTCGTGATCCATTGCCTCGGGCGGGAAATGGCCCTCCAGCGTCAAATCTTCGGGCAGGTCGCGCTTCGACAGACCCAGCGGGTCGAGATCGGAGGCGAGGTGGCCGCGCACCCGGAAGGTCCGGATCAGCAGCATCGCGCGGATCGCGTCTTCGGCGGCCTGCGTGACGCTGGCCTGATCGGTGGGCTTGCCCGCCTTTTGAGCCGCCTGCTTCACCGCCAGCTTCATCGCTGTCGGGTCCATCGCCTGGGTCAGGTCGCTTTCGCTGCCGAGATCGGTCAGCGGCCAGCGCGGATTGGCCCAGCTGGGCCCGGCCTGCGCGGCTTCCTGATCGCCGAGTTCCGGCAGGAAGGACTGGTTTTCGTTACCCATCGAACTTCACTCATGCATTCCGGGAAAAAGAGTATGCTTCCATCATAGAAGCTTTTATCCGGCAGATAGGTCCCCCCCGCGTGGTTGGTGGCCCCGGCACCCGCCGGGGCACACCATCGGGGGCTCAGGCGTCTTCCTTGAGCAGCGCGGCCAGCGTGGTGCCGAGTTCGCTCGGCGATTGCGCCACGCGAATGCCGGCAGCTTCCATCGCCGCGATCTTGTCGTCCGCGCCGCCCTGACCGCCGGAGACGATCGCGCCTGCGTGGCCCATGCGGCGGCCCGGAGGGGCCGTGCGGCCCGCGATGAAGCCGACGGTCGGCTTCCAGCGGCCCTTGGCCTTCTGCTCGGCGAGGAACTGCGCGGCTTCTTCCTCGGCGCTGCCGCCGATTTCGCCGATCATGATCATGCTCTCGGTTTCCGGATCGTCGAGGAACAGGTCGAGCACGTCGATAAAATTGGTGCCGTTGACCGGGTCGCCGCCGATGCCGACCGCGGTCGTCTGGCCGAGGCCTGCATTGGTGGTCTGGTGCACGGCTTCATAGGTCAGCGTGCCCGAGCGCGAGACCACGCCGACGCTGCCCTTCTTGAAGATGGAGCCGGGCATGATGCCGATCTTGCATTCGTTCGGCGTGAGCACGCCCGGGCAGTTCGGCCCGATGAGGCGCGACTTGGAGCCTTCCAGCGCAGCCTTGGCGCGCACCATGTCGAGCACCGGGATGCCCTCGGTGATGCACACGATCAGTTCGATTTCCGCGTCGATCGCTTCGCAGATCGCGTCGGCGGCGAAGGGCGGCGGCACGTAGATGCACGATGCGGTCGCGCCGGTGGCTTCCTTGGCTTCCTTGACGGTGTTGAACTGCGGCAGGCCGATGTGGTCGGTGCCGCCTTTGCCCGGCGTCACGCCCGCAACCATCTGCGTGCCGTAATCCAGCGCCTGCTGCGTGTGGAAGGTGCCGGTATTGCCGGTCATCCCCTGGGTGATGACCTTGGTATTCTTGTCTACGAGGATACTCACGCTTCTCTCCTTAGATATTCGATTGGGAAGCGCGCTTGCGGCGGCTTCGACCAAAACAGGCAGAAATCACATTGGCGATGCTGACGGCGATAACGAGGGTGCCTATTGCGAGGAACAACAGAAAGCGCCCACGACCATCGTACTGCAACGCCGCTAGGCCAATTCCCGAAACCGCTAAAAATGCAGTCCAGCCCAAAGCAATCGCGATCTTCCCGCGTGCGGACGCAATCGGAGCCGCTATGGCCGAGGCCAGAACTGCGACTGCGAAAGCACATGCGAGAAGATCAGCGAAGGTCACCCTTTACGCCAGCGAGCTATCCAGCCCCTTGCAGGCTTCGAGCAGCTCTTCGACCGCGTCGGTGCTGACCATGAGGTTGGACTTCTCTTCGTCCGACAGCTCGATCTCGATTACTTCCTCGGTGCCGCCCGCGCCGATCACGGTGGGGACGCCGACGTAGAGGCCGTCGAGGCCGTACTTGCCGTCGACATAGCTGGCGCAGGGCAGGATGCGCTTCTGGTCGCCCAGATAAGCTTCGGCCATCGAAATCGCGCTGGTCGCGGGGGCGTAATAGGCCGAGCCATTGCCGAGCAGGCCGACGATCTCGCCGCCGCCCTTGCGGGTGCGGTCGACGATTTCGTCGATGCGGCTTGCCGATACGCCCTTGATCTTGGCGAAGTCGTTGACCGGGATGCCGTTGATCGTGGTGTAGCTGGTGACCGGGACCATGGTGTCGCCGTGGCCGCCGAGGACGAAGGCGTTCACATCCTTCACCGACACGTCGAATTCCCAGGCGAGGAAGGTGGCGAAGCGTGCGCTGTCGAGCACGCCGGCCATGCCGACGACCTTGTTGTGCGGCAGGCCGCTGAATTCGCGCAGCGCCCAGACCATCGCGTCGAGCGGGTTGGTGATGCAGATCACGAATGCGTCGGGCGCGTTGTTCTTGATGCCTTCGCCAACCGCCTTCATCACCTTGAGGTTGATGCCGAGCAGGTCGTCGCGGCTCATGCCGGGCTTGCGCGGCACACCGGCGGTGACGATGATGACGTCTGCGCCCGCGATGTCGGCGTAGTCATTGGTGCCGGTGATCTTCGCGTCGAAGCCTTCGACCGGGCCGCACTGGCTCAGGTCCAGCGCCTTGCCCTGCGGCATGCCCTCGGCAATGTCGAACAGGACGATGTCGCCCATTTCCTTCTTCGCCGCGAGATGGGCGAGGGTGCCTCCGATCATACCGGAGCCGATAAGGGCGATTTTTTTGCGTCCTGCGGGATTGGCCATGGGAACGTATCAGTCCTTTTTGCCGGGGACGCCGCGGTTGCCGTTCATTGGTGCAAGGCCTTCACGCTCCGTCGGCGTCCCCGATGGATTGCGCGCGAAAGCCTGCTTCTGGCGAAGGGACGTAGGCTCGGGTTTGCGCGATTGCAACCGCCAAAAAGGACAAGTGGGCGAGTGTTTTAGATAATGATTTGCAGGAGCGATTTGCTCGCTAGGCAGCGCGCAATCCGTCACCCTCGCGATCCTGCGCCAGCAGCATCGCGGCGAGGTAATCCGGCACTGCGCGGCTGAAGTAATAGCCCTGGCCCAGCGTACAGCCTGCATCCCGAACGGTTTCGACCTGGCACTGTTCCTCCAGACCTTCCGCGACGATCTCCATGTCCAGCCCGCGGCCCATCGCAGCGACCGCGCGGATGATCGCGTGCGCGCGCGGGCCGACGTCCGCCCCGGAAACGAAGCAGCGATCGACCTTGATCTTGGAGAACGGGAACTTGTGGATGTACGACAGCGACGAATAGCCCGTGCCGAAATCGTCGAGCGCGAAGCGCACGCCTTTGGCAGACAGTTCTCCGATAAACGCGGCGGTCTGTTCATTGTCTTCGATGAACAGGCTCTCGGTCACCTCCAGCTCCAGCCTGCGCGGGTCGAGATTGGCTTCGCGCAGCGCCTGCTCGATGGCGAGCACCGCGCCGGGCGCCTTGATCTGCAGCGGGGAGAGGTTCACCGCCACGCTGATGTCTTCGGGCCATTGCGCGCAGGCGAGCGCGGCCTGGCGGGTGATCCAGTTGCCTAGCGTCACGATCACCCCGGTTTCCTCGGCCACGGGGATGAATTCGGCCGGACGCAACTCTCCCTTCGTCGGATGGAACCAGCGCAGCAGCGCTTCGAAACAGCGGATGCGGCCGGTTTGCAGGTCGATGATCGGCTGGTAGAACAGCGACAGCTCGTCGCGCTGGATCGCCTGGCGCAGCTCCGCCTCGATCTCGCGCCGGTTGGCCAGCTCGCGGGTCATCTCATCATCGAAGAAGCGCAGCTTGCCGCGTCCCTCCTGCTTGGCATGGTACAGCGCAAGGTCGGCGGCCTGCATCAGCCGGTCGGCATCGATACCGTCCTCGGGCATCGTCGCGATCCCGACCGAGCTGGAGACCTCCAGCCGCTCTCCGTCGAGGCGCATCGGGCGCGTGATCTGGTCGAGCACGCGGTTCGCCAGCCGCTCGCACTGGGCGCGGTCGTCGATCTGGCAGAAGAACACGAATTCGTCGCCGCCGAAGCGCGCGATCCCTGCATCCACCGGCAGGCTGTCGCGCAGTCGGCGGGCGATTTCGGACAGCACGCGGTCGCCTATCTGGTGGCCCAGCAGGTCGTTCACCTCCTTGAACCGGTCCAGATCGAGCCAGAACAGCGCGATCCGCTGATCCGGGCCGCCATGACGCACCTGCGCGGCGAGCACGTCGTTCAGCCCTGCACGGTTGTGCAGCCCGGTGACGATGTCGGTGTGCGCCAGCACCTCCATCTTGCGGGCGAGACGTTCGTTGGTCTCTGCCTCCGCGATGGAAGTGCGTAGCGAGCGGTAAACGTTGATGGTGATCGAAACGGTCGAGGGGATATGCAGCAGCGCGACGATCCCCAGCACGCGCACCAGCAGCGCGTCGCTGAGCAGCAGCGCTGCGGTCAGCGGGGCCATGACCGTCAATAGCTGGCCGATGGCGATGAACGGCCGTCCGGCATTACGGGGCGCGATCGCAGTGGCGTAGCCGACCGCATAGACCACCAGGACCATCTGCGCCTCGACGCTGACATTGTGGACGATGGCGAGTGCGGCCATCAGGCTGACCGCGCCCGCGTAGCCGAACGCCCCGAATTCGAACAGCAGTTCGAGCGTGCTGCTCTTGGCGCGCAGGATGTTCCTGACCGCGACCACCACCGCAATTCGCAGCAGCGCGATGCCCGCCAGCGCCCAGGCGACGATCTGCATCATAAAATCGTCCGACACGTAAGCGGTGTAGGCGCAGACCAGCACGCCGCACAGCGCGCCGATCACCAGGCTCATCGGATCGGAATAGAGCGAGTCCACGAGGGTCCGACGGAGCCTCTGGTCGATCACGCTACTCGGCTTCGTGCCTTTGGAAATTATGCCTGACCCAAAAATGAGAATTTTCCCGATGGTTCCGCAGGAACGGTAGAGGGAAAGTGGTAATCAAGCGGTTAACACTTGGGTCCGGAGGAGGGCGCGGACGGACCGGCCTTTGGGAAGGTGCCAGGTGCTCGTGGCGGGGCGATCGCTCCCTAGTCGTCGTTCTTTGCAAGAAAGGCGTGCGGATCAATGCCTTCTTCCCGGAAAATTTTCATCACCCGGTTATAGACATGCGGTTCTGGCGTGTTGAAGCGGGCCCGCACTTCGTCCAGGGGTAGCGAGAAAAGCTCTTGAATCGGCTGTTCGACGATCCGTGGGCAACCCCTGCCATTGCGCCGTGCCTCGCGCAGGGCGCCGATGATCGGGGCGCGCGAACGCCGCGCCTGGGCACGAACCATCAGCGCGCCGATCCATGCAAGGTAGAGATGCCCGGGGCTGGGCCGCTGGTGGTACATATAGGCGAAGATGCACTGTTCACCCAGAATGTCGCGCCCGTAGCCGGTCACGATATGCAGGATGTCGTGGAAGTCGCGCAGCCGCTCGATGTACCAGTTGACCCCGTCGTCGAAATAATTGTCGTCCTCCCGCGCTTTCGTGGCTTCGACCATTCCGGCGGCGGTCAGCCCCTCGCGTTCCATGAAGTCGCAATAGGCGTGGGCGAAGCTGCCCTTGGGTGTGCGCCGCAGCGCTTCGTGATCGTCGAGGAAGTGGGGCAGGTAGGGTTCCGCCCGATAGATCTCGCGCCCACGCTCGGTCCGCAGGAAAGCCGCCGCCTCATCGTGCAACTCGCGCCAGGGCAGGTTGTCGAACACGGCCACGACCTCGTTGGTCTGTTCCTTGTCCTTGATGTAGCGTTTGAAGTGATACCACGCCTTGCCGACATTGCGCTGCGGCGGCTTGCGATCCGGGTGGATGACCGGGCGGCTATCGATCTGCCCTTCGACTTCGCGCACAAGCAGGTTTTCGTGCGGCACACCGTCGATGCCGCTATCCTCGCGCAGCATGAAAGAACGCGCATCGCCGCCGGGCGCGGTCGATGCTGCCTGCGCAGCCGGATTATAGGCAGTGCCAGAGGAAGCCATGACCCACGCAGTCTCTAGCATGGTTAATATCATGTCAAACCCGTTAAGGATTATTGCCCTGTGGCGTCACATTAATGGCGATGGCGATCGCGGGAGTGCGATCAGCCGGGGAGGCCCCACACATCGGACAGCGTGGCCGCCAGCCGCCGATCGAGCGCGCGGCAGATATTGGCCCAGAACGCGAAGTTCTCCCGATCCCCGACCGCCAGTGCGGCCTCGGCCCGCGCATGCGCATCATGCGCCGCGTTGAGGTGGTGCTCGGCGAAATGACCCAGCGCCGCGCGAATCTCTTCCTCGCTTTGCGACGGGCGTCCGGGGCGCAGGTTGTCGTTCGCCGCCTCGGGTATCCGCAAGGGGGCAGTGCCAGCCTGGCAAATGCGGAAGGAGGGGCGGGTGGGGGCTAGGCCGCGACTCATTCGTGATGAAATCCTGCGTGGGTGGGGTCTGTAAGCCTAGTACTCGAAGGCGCGTTTAGCTTTCGCGGATAAGCAGGGTTTCCAGCTACTTAACCAGACAGCCAGAGTGGAACCAGGCCCGCGTGCCCGCCCCCTCCGGCCTCAGTTCGGCTGGCCGATCCAGCGTCCGCTATTGGCGTATTCGGGCAGCACACTGCCGGACCCTTCCTGTGCTTCGGCTGGCTGCTGGCGGGTTGCTTGCCTGCGCGGCTGCCCGTTGTCGGCTGACCCGGCATGTGCGCTGGCCGCGCCCGGCGCGACCGTCGACTGGGCTGCGCTTTCGTACTGCCGCGCGATCGCGACCGGATCCGGCGCGGGTTCGGCGGAGCGGGCTGCGATCGCGGGCTGCGGCAGCGGTTCGCCGCCGCGATAGACTTCGCTGAATGCCGCGGGGCGGCTCGCCGCGCCGGGCCAGCGGTAGAAGCGATGCGCGCCGATCGTGCCGATATGCGCAAGGCTGGGGGCCCAGTACGGGTTGACCCAGGTGGTGTGGTAATGCGTGGCAAGGCCGACCGGTGCGTAGACCTGCCCTGACAAGGCTTTCCGCGCGACCGACAGCGACCGTGCCCAGTAGGTCGCGGATGGCTTGCGCCCGAGCGATCCGTCGCAGGTGAAGGAGAACTGGCAGCCGGTGCGGCGCTGCGATCCCTGATAGACCACGCCGCACACCGTATCGGGATAGGCGGAGTGCGCCACGCGGTTGAGCACGACCTGCGCGACGGCGCGCTGGCCGCCCTCGCTCTCGCTCGCCGCTTCGTAATACACTGCCTTGGTCAGGCAATCGAGCGCCCGCGCCTTGTCGATCCCGGTCCCCCGGCTGACGAAGCCGCGCGCCGCGGGCCCTGCGGTCTCGATCGCGATCGCGGCATCGGGATCGCCGTTCCAGGCGGCGATCGGGTTGACCCCTGCGTCGCTTTCGACCGGAATGTTGACCGTGCTCGCTGCGGCGGGCGGATCGGCGAGGAAATAGAGTGCCGAGCCGGGGAAGGTCGCGCCCGCCCGCTCGAAAGGCATAGGCTCCACCTGATTGCGCGCCACGATCGCGCTTGCTTCGGGCGCAACCTCGGGCAGGCCCCATTCGGCGTGCGCCGCCATCGCCGGCAGCGCGATCGCCCCGGTCAGCACCGCGATCCCGTGCCACGCCTTGCGGCGTACCGGCGCGCGCTTGGCGGGCGTGTCGCGGTGCAAAGCGCCGGGTTCGGCCTGATGGCGGGGTGGGTGCAAAAGGGGCTTTCGGCAGAGAACAGACGGGGGTTGGTGCGGCCAGCTTAGGCGTTAAGGGTTTGGGGGTCGCCCGGCACCGACCGCAGCGTATATATACGGGACACATCGCAGAGAGGCGTGAAAGATCACGGTTAACGCGGACTTCCATCGGCACCCCTTTCGACAACACGAGGTTGCGCGCCGCAAACGATCCCCTTATGCGCGCCTGCAGTATCGCAGGTGTGGTTGCGGATACGGCTTGTCCGCGTCCGCCGCCACCTAAGAGGGAATGGAGTTGAACGCTCCAGCTGCCCCCGCAACTGTGACCGGGTAGCGGACCGCCCGAAATGCCACTGTGCCAAGCTTGTCGCGGCACGGGAAGGTGGGCGGAACCGTGATGATCCGGGAGCCAGGAGACCTGCCCGCGATGCGTCGTTCGGCCACGGGCGGGGTGCACCGGGGAAGCGGAGGAACAGCGCAGGCAATCAGGCCGGTGCTTTCCGTCATGAGCGACAGCTATGCTTGTGATGGAGAAATAATGCGTACATTTCTGTTTCTTGGTGGCTCGATCCTGGGTCTGACGGCTCCTGCCTATGCGCAGGACGCGGCCGATGCCGATGCGGGTCCGGACGAGATCGTCCTCGCTTCCGATGCCTTCGAAATCGACGACGACGCGATTACGATCACCGTGACCGGCAACCCGAGCGAGGTCGAGGATACCGGCCAGCCCGTAACCGTGATCGGCGCGCAGGAAATCGCGCAGATCCAGGGCCCCGATCTTACCCGCGTGCTGCGCCGCGTGCCCGGCGTCACCATCAACCGCACCGGCGGGCTGGGTGCGACCACCGGCGTTTCGGTGCGCGGCGGCAGCGCCGACCAGTTGCTGGTGCTGATCGACGGGGTGCGCGTGGCCGACACCGCATCGCCAGCAGGCGGGTTCGACTTCGGCACGCTGACCAGCCTGAACCTCGACAAGATCGAGCTGCTGCGCGGTGCCAACAGCGTGATCTGGGGTGCCGACGCGCTTGCCGGGGTGCTCGTCGCCTCCACGGTGGAGCGCAGCGGGCTGGGAGGCTCGGTCGAGGCCGGCTCGCGCAGCACGGTGGCCTCCAGCATCGAGGGCGGGCTCGCCAGCGATATCGGCTTCATCGGCGGTTCGGCGAGCTATCTGACGACCGACGGCTTCTCCGCCGCGGCGAACGGGACCGAGCCCGACGGGTTCCGTCAGTTCGCGGTCAATGGCCGCGCGCGCGCCTATATCAGCCGCACGTTCGAGATCATCGGCAGCCTGCGCTATGCCGAAGGAACGCTGGACATCGACGGTTTCCCCGCGCCGTCCTACACGCTGGGCGATACCGACGAAATTCAGGAGACCAGCCAGCTTTCCGGCAATCTCGGCGCGATCTACGATGGCGGCGCGCTGTTCCTGCGCGGCGGCTACAGCTTCTCCGACACCGCGCGCGACAACCTTCCCGGACCGGGTGAGACCGCGACGTTCGAGAGCGACGGCCATTCCGACCGGTTGGAGCTGCGCGGCGAATGGCGCCCGATCGGCCCGCTGATCGTCAATTTCGGCGCTGAGAACCTGTGGTCGGGCTATGAAAGCACGTCCTACGGGGCGACCACCGGCGCGGACACCAGCATCTTCGGCGCTTATGTGCAGGCGGGGATCGAGTTCGGCGGCCTGTCCGGCCATGTCGGCGTGCGGCAGGACGAGCACGAGGATTTCGGCGGCGCGACCAGCTTTGGCGGCGACCTGACCTTCGAAATCGTGCCCAACCTGCGCTTGCGCGCGAGCGTGGGCGAGGGCTTCAAGGCCCCGTCGCTCTACCAGCTTTACTCGGATTACGGGAACGCGATCCTCCAGCCCGAAGAGAGCACCAGCTACGACCTCGGCATTGCCTACGGCACCCGAACCTCGCCCATCTATGCGAGCGTGACCGCGTTCCAGCGCGACAGCGAGAACCTGATCGCCTTCGTCGGTTGCCCGGTGCAGACCGGCATCTGTGCGGGTCGCCCCTTCGGCACCTATGACAACGTGTCGCGGGCGCGTGCGCGCGGAGTCGAGGTGGTCGCAGGCGTAACCCCGGTGAACGGGCTGACGCTGCGTGCGGCCTATGCCTATACCGAGGCCGAGGATCGCAGCACCGGCACGGTCAATTTCGGCAATAAACTCGCTCGCCGCCCGAGCAATGCCGCCACCTTGTCGTTCGACTGGGCACCGCTGCCCGATCGGGTCGGCGTGCCGGTGATCGGCGGCGATCTGCGGATCGTGGGCGAGGCGTTCGACAATGCGGCCAACACCGTGGTGCTCGACGGTTACACCGTGTTCGACCTGCGCGTTTCGATGCCGCTGGGCATGATCGCGGGCGAGCGCCCGGTCGAGATCTTCGCCCGGGCGGAAAACCTGTTCGACGAGGAGTACCAGACCGCAGCCGGCTATGCGCAGGCACCTCGCGGGGTCTTCGCCGGGCTGCGCGTGGGCCTGTGACCATGCGCGCGCTGGCGCTGTACCTCGCATGTGTGCTGGCGGCCTGTTCGCTACCGGGGTGTGCAGGCCCGCCAGCTACGCATGAACGGGGCAAGGGCTTGCGGATCGTCAGCCTCAACCCGTGCAGCGACGCGATCCTTGCGCGGGTCGCGCCGGACAAGCTGGTCGGCGTCTCGCACTACAGCCACGATGCCTCTGCCGCCTCGATGCCGGTGGCCGAGGCGCGGCGCTGGCCCGCCAATGGCGGATCGGTTGAGGATATCCTCGTCGCCGATGCAAACCTCGTCGTCGCCTCCAGCTTCCTGCCTCCCGCGACCCGCAATGCGCTGGACGATCTGGGCATTCCGGTGGTGACGCTGGGCATCGCCAATGATGTCGATGGCAATCTGACGCAGGTGCGAGAGCTGGCCGATGCGGTGGGCGAGCCGCAGGCGGGTGCGGCGCTGGTCGGGCAGATCGAGGCCGCGATCGCCGCCGCCGCCCCGCGCGATGGCCGCGCGGGCCCGTCCACTATCCTGTGGCAACCCGGCGGGATCGTGCCCGGCGACGGCGCGCTGGTGGTCGATCTGATGCGCCGGGTCGGTCTGCGCCCCGCCTCCGCCACGCAGGGTCTCGGCCAGGGCGACCACCTGCCGCTCGAAGCGGTGCTGGTCGATCCGCCCGAGCTACTGCTGCATGCGGGCCCGCGCGGAGACGAGCAATCGCGCGCGCTCCATCATCCCGCACTGCGCAAGCTCGGCCTGCGCAGCGCCGAATTCGATCCGCAGCTCTATTACTGCGGCGGCCCCAGCCTGATCCGCGCCGCCGAACGGCTGGCGCAAATTCGGGACGAGGCGGCATGAGCCGCGCCAGCGCGATCCTGCTCGGCTGCCTGGTGCTGGCCATTCCGCTGTCGTTGATCGCCGGGCGGACCTGGATTTTCGGGATCGAGGAATCGCGCGCGCTGCTGATCATCGCCGAACTGCGCCTGCCGCGCGCGCTGCTCGCGGTCACGGTCGGCGCGGGGCTGGGCGCGGCGGGTGCGGCGATGCAGGGCTATCTGCGCAACCCGCTGGCCGATCCCGGCCTGTTCGGAATAGCGCCGGGCGCGGCGCTGGGCGCGGTGCTGAGCTTTTCCTTCGGTCTCGCGGCGAGCGGCTGGCTGCTCCCGATCCTCTCACTGACGGGAGCGGGCGCGGCGATGGCGCTGCTCGCGCTGCTCGCCGGGCGGGGGAGCGGAATCGCGCTGTTCACGCTCGCCGGACTGATGATCGCGAGCCTCGCGGGCGCGTTGACCAGCCTCGTCATCAGCCTCGCCCCCAACCCCTGGGCGCTGAGCGAGATCGTAACCTGGCTGATGGGCGCACTGACCGATCGCAGCTGGGCCGACGTGATGCTGGCAGCGCCGCTGACGCTGGCGGGGATCGTGGTCCTCGCCCGCGCTGCGCCCGCGCTCGACGCGCTGACCTTGGGCGAGGATGCTGCGCGGTCGATGGGTGTGGACATGGACCGGCTGCTCGCGCTGCTGGTGGCGGGCGTGGGCCTGACCATCGGTAGCGGGGTCGCGGTCGCCGGAATCATCGGCTTCGTCGGCCTGATGGTGCCGCATATGGTCCGCCCGCTGACCGACCGCCGCCCGTCCTCGCTGATCGTACCGAGCGCGCTGGGCGGCGCGCTGCTGGTGCTGGTGGCCGACAGCGTGCTGCGCGTCCTGCCGCTGGTGAGCGAGCTGCGGCTGGGCATCGCGCTGTCGCTGATCGGTGCGCCGTTCTTCCTGTGGCTGCTGCTGCGCCTGCGTCGTGGCGGCACGCTGGGGCTGACCTGATGGAGACCCCGATGCTCGAAGCACACAAGCTGGCGCTGGACGATCGGCTGCGCGGGGTCTGCACGAAGATCCCGGCGGGGCGCGTCACCGCGATCTGCGGGCCCAACGGGGCGGGCAAGTCGACCCTGATCCGCCTGCTCGCCGGGGTGCTGGAGCCGACCGGGGGCGAGGCGCTGATGGATCGCGTTCGCCTGCAGGACATGCACCCCAGGGCGCGCGCACGCGAGGTCGGCTACCTGCCGCAACAGCCCCAGATCGCGTGGGATCTTTCCGTGCGCAATCTCGTCTCGCTCGGGCGGCTGGCGCATGGCGATGCGCGCGCCGAGCCGGTCGACGCGGCGCTCGCGGCGATGGGGCTGGAGACGCTGGCCGATCGCCCGGTCTCGACCCTGTCGGGCGGAGAACGCGCGCGGGTGCTGCTGGCGCGGGTGCTGGCGGGCGAGCCGCGGTGTATCCTTGCCGACGAGCCCTTCGCCTCGCTCGACCTTGCCTATCAGACCTCGCTCGCCCGCCATTTGCGCGAGCAGGCGCACGAACACGGGCGCGCAGTGGTGGTGGTGGTCCACGGGCTCACCCTGGCGCACAATCTCGCGGATCGAGTGCTGCTGCTGAAGGATGGCATGCTCCGTGCAGAGGGGCCGCCCGAATACGCGCTTTCGCCCGATCATCTGCGCGCCGTTTTCGGAGTAGAAGCACGCTGGCTGGGCGAGCCGGGCGCAAAAGTGCTGTCGCTGGCAGGCGAGGCTCCTGCGAGCGGCGGAGCCTCGCCGCCCGGATAGGCGCTAGCGTTGCCGCTTCTCGAAATCGGCCTCTGCTTGGGTAAGCGTAACGAGCGGTACATCGCCGACGAGCAGTTTCAGGACATCGGCGATCACCTGCCGACCGTTTGCCCCGCTGGTGAACACGACGATTCCGAAACGCTTTTCGGGCTCGAACAGCGCGACGGTGCGTTCGCCCCAGTCCTTGCCGCTATGGAGATGGAAGCGGTTCGTGCCGGTATCGAGGATGATCCAGCCAAGACCGAATCCGTTGGCCTTCGCACATTTGTCCTGCGGGATCAGGCCGGGAGGGCAGACCTGCTCGGTCTGGTCGTCGTATATCGTGCCGCGCGCCTCCACCAGTTCGGGCGTCAGGCCGTCGCCGCGCATCGCAGCGGCGACAAAGCGGGTATAATCCCCGATCGTCGTGTGGACGTTATCGGCCGCGTTCGCCTGGGCGCTGTTATCCGGCAGGCGCAGCGAACCGTCCTCGCCGCGCACCGTCGCGACCCGGCCCTGCCATGAATCGTCGGGGGTGAAGAAGGTGTCGCTCATCCCGAGCGGTGCGAACAGCGCCTGCTGGGCAAGTCGATCAAGCCGGGTGTCGGTCGCCGCCATCGCATAGCGGGCGGCCATGACGTAGTTCTCGCCCGAATACTTCGCCTGCGTGCCCGGCTCCCAGTCGAGGCGAAGCTTGCCGCCTTCCATCCGCTCGCGCCAGTTGTCGGGAATACCGGTGCGATGCGAAAGCGCGTGGCGCAGCGTGATTTTCTGCGCGCGCGGTTCGTCGGTCAGGTCGCGATCGACGAATTGTGTCGCCAGCGGCGTGTCGAGATCGAGCGTGCCCGACGCGACCAGCCGCAGGATGGTTTCCGCGACGATCGGCTTGGTCAGTGATGCGATATTGTACAGCGTGTCGTCATCTGCAGGCTCACCCGGAGCACGCTCGCCATACACGGCAGTCCACGCGACTTCGCCATCCTCGATCCAGCCCACCGCGAGGCTCGGCACGTTGTTCTGCGCCAGCATGGCGGGGGCGGCCTCGTCCAGCGCAAGGCGCTGCGGGCTTGCCACGGTCTGCGCGTCGGCAGGCGCAGGCATCCCGGTGCACCCTGCGAGAGCCAATGCGGCAACCGCTGCTATCGGATTGAATTTCACGCAAGCTTCCTCCCTGATGTATTAGCGTATTAATACAGCAGAGGGGCGGGCTATCAATCGCGACCATGTCGTTCGTCGAACGAAAAAGGCCGGGTGCAGAGACCCGGCCTTTCCTGTGCAATGCGATGATTGCGTGCTGTGGCGTTTGCCTAGTCGACCTGACCGTCGACCACGCCTTCTGCGGTCTGTTCGGGCGTGCCGGGCTCTTCCTCGGCCAGGCCCAGCGCGATCAGCATGTACTTCACGTCAGGATCGCGGTCCGCGAAGTTGCGATACATCTCGCCGTAATCCTGCGTCCCGCCCTGGCTGAGCACGGTCTCGCGATAGTGATCGCCGTTCTCGCGGGTCAGGCCGCCGTTCTGGAGGAACCAGGCGCGGCTGTCGCGGTCGAGCATCTGGGTCCACAGGTAGCTGTAATAGCCGGCCGAATAGCCCGCCGGACCGGAGAAGATGTGGTTGAAGTAGGTCGTGCGATAGCGCGGCGGCACCAGATCGACCTCGAGCCCGAGCTCGCGCAGCGACTTGTCTTCGTATTCGGAGACTTCCTCGGGCGTGTCGATCGCTGCGGCCTCGTCCTTCGAGAGCGCGTGCCACTTCATGTCGAGCAGCGCGGCCTCGACCACCTCGCCGAAATCGTAGCCCTGGTTGAACTTGGACGACGCCTCGATCTTGTCGACCAGCGCGGTCGGGATGGTTTCGCCCGTCTTGTAGTGCTTGGCATAGTTCTGCAGCACTTCGGGATAGGTCGCCCACATCTCGTTGACCTGGCTCGGGTACTCGACGAAGTCGCGCGCCGTCGCCGTGCCCGAAAGGCTGGGGTATTTCTGGTTGGCGAAGAAGCCGTGCAGTGCGTGGCCGAATTCGTGGAACGCGGTGTTGACCCAGTCGAAGCTGACCAGCTGCGGCTCGCCTGCAGGGGCCTTGGGGATGTTCAGCACGTTGTAGATGACCGGCTGTTCATTCCACAGGTCGGACTGGTCGACGAAGTTGCTCATCCACGCGCCGCCGCGCTTGGAGGCGCGCTGGAACGGATCGAAGTAGAACAGCCCCATCTCCGAACCGTCGCGATCCTTCACCGTGTAGACCCACACATCGGGGTGGTAGACCGGCAGGTCGTCACGCTTCTCGAACGAGATGCCGTACAGCTTGTTGGCGGCGTAGAACACGCCGTCTTCCAGCACCTTGTCGAGCTGGAAATACTGCATCACCTCGTCTTCATCGACCTCGTAACGCTCCGCCTTGATCTGGTTGGCGTAGCGATACCAGTCCCACGGCTGGACTTCGAAATTGCCACCTTCTTCGGCGATCTTCTCATTCAGCACGCCCGCTTCGCGGCGCTGGGTTTCGGCCAGCGCGGGGACCATCTGGCCCATGAAGTCGAGCGCGGCCTGCGGGCTTTCGACCATCCGGTCGTACATGGTGTAGCTGGCCCAGTCCGGCTCGCCGAACAGCGCCGCCTTTTCGGCCCGCAGTTCCACGATCTTGGCGACCAGTTCGCGCGTGTCGATATCGGTCGTGCCGTCGGCGCGGTGGAAGCTGGCCATGAACAGCTTTTCGCGCGCGTCGCGGTTGTCCATGCTCGGCAGCAGCGGCTGCTGCGTAGTGTTCTGCAGCGCGATCGCGAACTTGCCCGGCTGGCCTTCTTCCTCGGCCAGCTTGGCGGCGGAGGTAATGTCGGATTCGGACAGACCGGCCAGCTCTTCGCGGGTGTCGAAGAAGACCGGCTGATCCGCCATCGAGGCGCGCGCGGTCTGCGCGAATTCGGTGGTGACGGTCGAAAGCTCGGTGTTGATTTCCTTGACCCGCTCGCGCTCGGCATCGGTCAGCATGGCACCTGCGTGGACCATGCTCTTGTAGGTATCTTCCAGCAGCTTGGCGTCTTCGGCCATCATGCTCATCGCGGCGCGGTTGTCGTACACCGCCTTGACCCGGGCAAACAGCTCGGGGTTCAGGGTGATGCTGTCCGAATGGGCGGAAAGCCTGGGGCTGATCTCGGTATTGATCTCGTCCAGCCGGTCATTGGTGTTGGTGCCGGTCAGCTGGAAAAACACCGCGCTGACGCGGCCCAGCATGCGGCCCGACTTTTCCAGCGCGACGATCGTGTTCGCGAAGGTCGGCGCGTCCGGATTGTCGATGATCGCCTGCACTTCGGCCTTGTGGATCGCCATGCCCTGCTCGAAGGCGGGCAGGTAGTCGTCTTCGGAAATCTTGGTGAAATCGGGCGCCTTGAAGGGCAGGGTGCTTTCCTGCGCGAAGTAATTATCGCTCTTCGCTTCGGCACTCGCTTCGCTCATGGTGTCGCCTTTGTTCGTCTGGGCCTGTGCCGTCCCGTGATAACCGCCCGCAAGGGCAAGGGTTGCAGCAGTGGCGAGAAGAATACGCATGTAAATTCGCTCCGTTGTGACGGTGAAAACTGGGTTGCCTATGGCCTAGCAGGGCCTTCTTGAACAGCGGCTTGCCGAGAGTTGATGCGCTAATCCGGTGCCTGCGGGGGCCTGGCAAAACCCGCTTCGCCCAGCGCCTGCTTGTTGATCGTCACGATCCGCGGGCGGCCGCCCTTGCGATCGACCACCAGCCAGACCGATCCGAGCTCCAGAAAGGCGCCTTGGTCGGGCACCACGGTCAGCCCGTCGAGGTCGATCCGGCGCAGCAGCGCCAGCACGTCGTCGTCGAAAACCTCGCTGAAGCGCGCGTCGATATCCGCCGGATCGGTCAGCTCGCGGCGATTGCCCTCGTCGTCGACATAGAGCAGCGGCAATCCGGTTTCGCGCAGGATCGCCGCCTGGTCATCCGCCTGCGCTGCCGCGCGGATCTCGCGGAGGACCTGTTCGAACCGGCTCGCGGTGGTTCCGGTGGAGCAGGAAATCGCTCCGCCTTCCGCTGCGTCGTTCTCCAGGTCGAAGCGTTCGTCGCGCGTCTCCTGATCCTGCCACACCAGCAGCAGGCAGTTGTCTGTCTCCGATGTCGATGCAGGCTGCCGCTCAGGGCGCGGCGCATCCACCTGGGGTTCGCGCGCGGTAGGCCCCTGCGCAGGCTCTGTGGCGGGGGAGCAGGCGGAAAGCGAGCACGCAGCAAGCGCGCCGAGCCCGGAACGCAGCGGAACGCTAGCCGGGGCGCACATCCGCATAATCTGCCTCACGGAAAATCTGCGCGCGTCGTTCGGATCGGTGGATGAGACCGCCTGCGATCCGCCCGGCGGCGAAACGGTAATCGAGTTCTTCGGCAATGCCTGTGTAGTCCGCTAGGGCAATCGCCCGGTTGAGATCGGGGCTCTCGCTTTCGGAAAGCGTTCCTTCGCCCACATTATACGCCAGATCGACCAGCGCATCGAATTCGTGCTGATAGAGCTTCAGCTTGCCGACTACGTTGACCACCGCCTGTTCGGCTTTTTTGAGGTCTTTGGCCAGAAATGCCATCGCTTGCTCGCGGGTGATCCGGTCGCCGACCCGCAGCGCGTCTTCGGGTTGTACCAGATGGCCTATTCCGACCGTGGGATAGCCCGCGACATCGCGATAGACGGTCAGCCGCATCCCTTCCTCCTGCGCCAGCGCCTTGCGCATCCGCTCGCTGGTGGCGAGCAGCGCGGGGTTCACGCGGGTGAAGTTGGGGTTGGTCTTGAGATTGGTCTGGTACGACCAGCCGCGGACATCGTCGGAGGTCTGGCCCGGGGCGCAGCTACCCAGCGATCCGGCTGCGACGGATACTGCGGCGAGCGCCAGGGGCGCACGCTTCAGTCGCCTTCGCAGCCGCTGGCTGCGAGTGCTATCATCGCCCGATCGCATGGCTTTCAGCTTGGCTCGGCCCCCGCGCTTCTTGCGCGCAATATTCGGGCCCGAATGGTCTCGAACGGTGGCAGGACCGGTCATTCCCGGCCTCCCACGGCATATGCGCCCCTCTTGCGTGCTGTCGCCTCGCAGGCGATCATGCGATTCCTCCTGTTGTCTTACTTGGTCAACGGGCAAAGCCTGCGATAGGTCCGCAACTCGTCGGACCTCGTTAACGCTTCGGAGCGGTCGACGATGCGTTTGAGCCCTTTGCGAAGGGCGCGCTGCTAGGCTACCGGCGGGCCATGTTCGACGCCCAGACCCTTGCCACAGACCCGCACTGGTTACCCCACCGGATCGATCCCGCCGCAGGCAAGATGGAGTTCCTGCGGGTCGAGCGGGCCGCGCTGGCCGAAACGGGCTTTCTCGCCGATCGCACCGGGGAAACGCGCGCGCTGCCGCTGGCCGAGGTGCAACGCCTCTCGCCAGAAACCGGCCCGCTGCACTTCATCTTCCACACCGCCTTCTGCCGATCGACCCTGCTGGTGCGCGCACTCGACATCCCGGGCGTGTCTGCGGGGCTGAGCGAGCCTGGGATCATCGGCAGCCTCGTCAATGCAGGGCAGGCGGGCGAGCCGCTGGTCGCGCCGGTGACGCGGCTGCTCGCGCGGCCCTGGGGCGAAGGCGAGGCAGTGTTCGTCAAGCCGACCAACCACGCCAACCGGCTGATCCCGGCATTGATGAATGCCGCCCCGCAGGCGCGCGCGATCCTGATGACCAACCCGCTCCCTTCCTTCCTCGCTGCGGTCATCCGGAAGGGGATGATGGGGCGGCGCTGGGGCCGCCAGCTCTATCTCGAATTGATGGGCTACGCCCCGCTCGACATGGGGATGGACGCGCGCGAGCAGTTCGCGATGACCGACCTGCAGGCGGCGGGCCTCGCCTGGTTTCTGGGCCAGCGCTATCTCGATGCCATTGCACGCCAATATGGCGACCGGGTCCGCGTGCTCGACGGCGACCGCTTCGATGGCGCGCGGGCGGAGACGCTGGCGGCAGTCGGTAGCTTTACCGGCGTGGCGATCAATGCTGCGAAAGCGCAGGAGATCGCGCAAGGCCCGGTATTCACGCGGGACGCCAAGACCGGGAACGATTTCACCGCGAAATCCGCCAGCGACCGCGCCGCGACCCGGAGCGCGGTGGTGGAAGACGAGATTGCCAAGGTCGGCGAATGGGTCGGTATGATCGCGCAGCAGGTGGGGCTGACGGTGCCGGTCAGGCAGACGCTGCTCTAGCCGCCTGCGTCCAGCGGGAAGTCTACCACCGGCTCGTAATGGGCGCCGCCGGGCTCGAGGCGGCTTTCATAGAGATGGAATGCGTCGACCGGCCACGGAGGCAGCGCGAGCCGTCCGTGTGTGGCCAGCCACCCGCCGATCGGCCCGGTCGAGGCGTTGACCCGTGCGATGGTGACGTGTGGCACGAACTTGCGTGTCTCCGGCGCCAGCCCGGCGGCGCGGCAGGCGCGCTCGACCCGCCGATGGAGGATGGCGAGCGGCTCGCTCTCGTCCACCTTCGCCCACAACGCACGGGTGCGGCCCTTGCGCTCGAAGGTGCCGAGGCCGCGCAGTTGCAGGGTGAAGCGCGGCGCGCGAACGGCCTCCAGCGCGCTCACCAGATCATTGGCCTGCGCGGTATCTGCCTCTCCGACGAAGCGCAGCGTCAGATGCAATTGCTCGTCCGACTGCCACCGCGCACCCTCGACGCCCTCCATGGTGTCGATCAGAGGATCGCGGATGTCGGGCGGTGGACGCAGGGCGACGAACAGGCGGTGCATGGCACTCCTGTCCTCTCCGTCGCCCGTCTCGTCAAATGCCGTGCGATTCCATCGGCACAACGCGGTTTTCCAACGCATCATCGTCGACCGCGCGCGCCAGCACTGCGGCCAGATCGCCGCGCGCAGTGGTGCCGTCGCCTTCGACATCGTCGCCCAGGCGGATGTCGCGCTTGCCGTCATCCTTGGTCAGAGCGCCGGGGCGGATGATTGCGTAGGGCACACCCGATGCGATCAGGTGCTCATCGGCGGCCTTCTTGGCCAGCGCGTAGTGATACAGATCGGAGTCCGGATCGGGATCGTCCACGCCCCGCGCGCTGAGCATCACGAAGCGCTTCACGCCCGCCGCCTTGGCCCGGTCGATCAGCGATTTTGCTCCGTCGCGATCGACCTTGTCGGTCATGTCCGGCCCCGTCTTTCCGCCCGATCCGGCGGCGAAGATCACCGCGT
The DNA here is from genome assembly GCA_963972905.1 of uncultured Erythrobacteraceae bacterium. Classification (GTDB taxonomy): domain Bacteria; phylum Pseudomonadota; class Alphaproteobacteria; order Sphingomonadales; family Sphingomonadaceae; genus Alteriqipengyuania. Next base: position 674 of record CAXAXQ010000028.1, on the reverse strand, counting down.
CGATGCCCTCGCACACATCGTCGGGCAGATCGGTCAGATCGCCCTTGCGCGTCTCGCATTCATCGGGGAGCGACGAAGTGTCGGAGCTGTCGCGCACCAGCGCGACGGGCGAGTGGCCCGCTTCGATCAGCTGGGGGACGAGCCGCTGGCCAGTGAGCCCGGTCGCACCGGAGACGAGTACTTTCATGGGTTTGATCCTTCGAATATGTCGTTCGACTTACCGACGATTGCGCGGGCCAGACGTTCCGTCACGCTGGCCCGGCATGGATGGCACGGCATGAAGGATAGCGCGCGAGGCAGCTGGCGGGGCGGTTGGAAATCGCAGGCCCACTCACCACATTCGCCGCAACAGGGCGGAACCGCCCATGCCGGTCGCTCGCTTCACTGCGGACAGTCCCGTCGGCATCCTTGACAGATAAGAACACAAGCGGAACACGCGCCCTATGGCACTTACCCAGATTTCCGTGCGCGGTGCGCGCGAGCATAACCTCAAGGGCGTCGATATCGACCTGCCGAGGGACTCCCTGATCGTCATCACCGGGCTCTCGGGCTCGGGGAAGAGCTCGCTCGCCTTCGATACGATCTATGCAGAAGGCCAGCGGCGCTATGTCGAGAGCCTGAGCGCCTATGCGCGCCAGTTCCTCGAGATGATGCAGAAGCCCGATGTCGAGCAT
>CAXAXQ010000027.1:0-50696 GCA_963972905.1 uncultured Erythrobacteraceae bacterium | reverse complement strand
CGACCAAGTGATTAACAGTCACCTACTCTACCGCTGAGCTATCGGGGAGCAGCCTTGTCGGCAGGCCCGCGCCTATATGGGGGTGCTGAAAATTACGCAAGCCCCCAGGCAAAATCAGACGACGAATTGTTCCGCGACGATCCGGTCGTCTAGCGCGTGGCCCTTGTCGAACAGCAGGGTCAGCTCGGAATCGCGTGCAATTTCAACATGAACCTCGGCCACGTCGCGCACTTCCTTCTGGTCCGCCACGGCCGCCACGGGGCGCTTGGACGGCTCGTTGATGCGGAAGGTCACCTTCGCGCGGTCGGGCAGAATCGCACCGCGCCAGCGGCGGGGGCGGAATGCGCTGATCGGGGTGAGGGCGAGCAGTTGGGAATCGAGCGGCAGGATCGGCCCGTTGGCAGACAGGTTGTAGGCGGTGGACCCGGCAGGCGTCGCCACCAGCACGCCGTCCGCGACCAGTTCCTCGATCCGGGTCTTGCCATCCACCATGATTTCGATCTTGGCGGTCTGGCGCGTCTCGCGCAGCAGGGAGACTTCGTTGAGCGCGCATTCGACGCGGGTCTCGCCATCCTGCGTCACCGCCTCCATCCTGAGCGGCGCGACCGCAACCGGGCGGCTGCGGTTGACTCGCTCCACCAGCGCGCCTTTGGGCCGGTGCTTGTTCATCAGGAAGCCCATCGTGCCCCGGTTCACACCGTAAACCGGCAGAATACGTCCGCTGTCGAGCATCTTGTGGAGGGTCTGCAGCATGAACCCGTCGCCACCCAGCGCGACCACCGCCTCAGCCTCTTCCTGCGGCACCCAGTCATGCGCATCGCGCAGCGCGGCGGCGGTATCCTGCGCCAGCGCGGAGTTCGATATTGCGAGCGCGAGCCGCTCGTATGTCGGTTGGCCGGCCATCAAAAACCTCTCCCAAGCTTGCCTGCCTGCCTATGGAGGCGATGCCTGCTTGGCAATGCAACCTGGCGATAGGTGGGACAAGCGCAGCTTGCAGGCTTTCCCAAAACGTGTGGCCTTGCGATAAGGCAGCGATGAGTCCGACGGAAAATCCCGCCAGCGCGCGCCCCGCAGGGCTTGTCGATACCGAAGAGGCGCGCGAAATCCTCGGCATGTGGCTTGCCGAGGGGGAAGCGCGGGTCCACGCGATGCTGCTGGTGCTTGGCCGGTTCGATAGCGTTAATCTGGCCCACGGGGCACAGACCGGCGACTATGCCTTGGGCGAGGTCGGGCGGCGGATGGCGCATTTCGCACAGGACGAGTTTGCGCGGGCATCATGGCTGGTCGCGCGGATCGACGGGGGCAAGTTCCTGCTCGCCACGCGCGACAAGTGCAGCCGGGAGCGGTGGCAGTTCCTTGCCGAGACGCTGGCCGACGGGGTCGCGCAACCGATGGCGGGCAGCGCGCTGGGCGTGCCGCAGCTATGGCCGCATATCGCGCTCATCCGCGCGCTGTCGGGCGACGATCCGACCAATGTTCTCGCCCGGCTCGGCGATGCGCAGATCGCGTTGCGCGGGGAGCCGGGGCGCAGGATCGTGTGGATCGACCGCGATCTGGCGCCCGCCGGTTTCGATGTCGGCCAGATCGAGGCGGAACTGCGACGCTCGCTGGAGCGCGGGGCGATCTCGCTGCGCTTCCAGCCGCAATTCGCGCTCGCCGACGATACACTGATCGGGGCAGAGGCGCTGGTGCGGTGGGATCAGCCGCTGCTGGGCGATATCGGCGGGGAAGCGCTGCTGCGGATCGCCGCGCGCGCGGACCTGACCACGCAGCTGACCCGCCGGGTGATCGAGGCTGCGCTGGATGCGGTGCGTGACTGGCCGGAAGGGCTCAAATGCTCGATCAACATCACTGCGGCCGATCTTGCGGTGGTGCGCTTTCCCGATGATCTGCTGACGATGGTGCAGGCGCGCGGCGTCGACCCGGCACGGCTGACGCTGGAGATCACCGAACAGGCGCTGCTGGGCGATCTGGACCTGGCGGCGCGCTCGCTCGGTCGCTTGCGCGATGCCGGGATGCGAATCGCGCTCGACGATTTCGGCGCAGGGTTCTGCAATTTCGGATATCTCAAATACCTGCCGCTCGATTTCATCAAGCTCGACCGGATCATGCTCGATGGGGTGGGCGAAAGCGCGCGCGACCGGGCGGTGCTTCGCGCGGTGATCGCCATGGCGCGGGCGCTGGAGCTGGCGGTGATCGCCGAGGGGGTCGAGAACGAGACGCAGCGCGCCATCGCGCTGGAGGAAGGGTGCAGCGCGTACCAGGGGTTCCTGCGCGCGCGCCCGCTGCCGCACGACGAATTCCTCGCGCTGGCGAGCGGGCAAGCCTAGGTCGGCGCCTTCTCCTTCTTCGCCGCTCGCTTGGCGATCGCGCCGAGGCCCTTGGTCAACTGGAACAGGCCGTTGAGGCGGCTTTGCGGGTCGCCCCATGCGCGGTTGACGACCAGCTTCATGTCCGGCCGCAGCTTCACCGCCCCCTCGCGCTTGTCCACATAGGCGAGCAGGCCCACCGGATCGGGGAAGTCGTCCTTGTGGAAGGTGACCAGCGTGCCGCGCGCGCCGACATCGATCTTGGCGATATTCGCCTCGATCGCCTGATGCTTGATCTCGATCAGCCGGACGAGGTTCTGCGTCGCGGATGGCAATTCGCCGAACCGGTCGATCATCTCGGCGGCCAGCCCCTCGATCTCGGCCTTGTCGCTCGCCTGGTTGAGGCGGCGGTAGAGCGCCATGCGTACCGCGAGGTCGGGCACGTATTCTTCCGGAATCATGATCGGCGCATCGACCGTGATCTGCGGGCTGAAATCCTCAGGCGGCTTCTCCAGCCCCATCTCGCCCGCCTTCGCGGCCAGAATCGCGTCCTCCAGCATCGACTGGTAGAGTTCGAAGCCGACCTCGCGGATATGGCCCGATTGCTCGTCGCCCAGCAGGTTGCCCGCGCCGCGAATATCGAGATCGTGGCTGGCCAGCTGGAAGCCCGCGCCGAGGCTGTCGAGATCGCTCAGCACCTTCAGCCGCTTCTCCGCGACTTCTGACAGAGCTTCGTCCGCTGGTGTGGTCAGGTAGGCATAGGCGCGCAGCTTGGCACGGCCCACGCGTCCGCGCAGCTGGTAGAGCTGGGCGAGGCCGAAGCGGTCGGCGCGGTGGATGATGATCGTGTTGGCGCTGGAAATGTCGAGCCCGCTTTCGACAATGGTGGTCGACAGCAGCACGTCGTATTTCTTCTCGTAGAACGCGCTCATCCGGTCTTCGACCTCGGACGGGCTCATCTGCCCATGCGCGGGGACGACCTTCACCTCGGGCACGTGTTCGTGCAGCCATTCGAGCAGCGGGTCCATGTCCGAAATGCGCGGGACCACGATGAAGCTCTGCCCGCCGCGATGGTGTTCGCGCAGCAGCGCCTCGCGGATCACCATATCGTCCCACTCGATCACGTAAGTGCGCACCGCGAGGCGGTCGACCGGCGGGGTCTGGATGGTGGAGAGTTCGCGCAGCCCGGTCATCGCCATCTGCAGCGTGCGCGGGATCGGCGTGGCGGTGAGCGTGAGCATGTGCACATCGGCGCGTAGCTGCTTCAGCTTCTCCTTGTGGGTCACGCCAAATCGCTGCTCCTCGTCGACCACGACCAGGCCGAGATCCTTGAACTTCGTGCTCTTGGAGAGGATCGCGTGGGTGCCGACGACGATGTCCATCGTCCCGTCGGTCAGCGCATCGCGCGTTTCGGCGGCTTCCTTGGGCGGGACGAGGCGGCTGAGACGCCCGATCCTGAGCGGGAAGCCGGCAAACCGTTCGGAGAATTGCTGGTAATGCTGGCGCGCGAGCAGGGTGGTCGGCGCCACGACAGCCACCTGCTGCCCGCCCATCGCCGCGACGAAGGCGGCGCGCAGCGCAACCTCGGTCTTACCGAAGCCCACATCCCCACAGACAAGTCTGTCCATCGGCTTGCCGCTTTCCAGATCGCCCAGCACGTCGGCGATCGCGCGCTCCTGATCCTCGGTCTCTTCCCACGGGAAGCGATCGACGAACTGGTTGTAGCTGGTATGATCGGCCTCCAGCACCGGGGCCTTCTTCAGCGCGCGGGCAGCGGCGGTGCGCATCAGCTCGCTGGCGATCTCGCGGATGCGTTCGCGCAGCTGGGCGCGGCGTTTCTGCCATGCCTCGCCGCCCAGACGGTCGAGCATGACCGCGTCTTCACTGCTGCCGTAGCGTGAGAGGACTTCGAGGTTTTCAACCGGAATGTAGAGCTTGTCGCCGCCCTTGTACTGCAACATCACGCAGTCGTGCTTGGACTTGCCCACGGTGACCGGTTCGAGGCCGAGATATTTGCCGATGCCGTGTTCGGTGTGCACCACCAGATCGCCGCGCGACAGCGCCTGCAGCTCGCTCAGGAAGGCATCCGAATCGCGCCGCTTCTTGCGGCGGCGGACCAGCCGGTCGCCGAGCAGATCCTGCTCGGTCACCAGTTCGATATCCTCGCTCGCGAAGCCACTGTCGAGCGGGAGGATCATCGCCGTCGCCTTGCCCTTGGCGGACTTGCCCAGCGCATCCTGCCAGCTTTCGGCCAGCACCAGCTCGGTGCCCGCTTCGCCCAGGATCGAGGCGATGCGCTGGCGGCTGCCCTTGGAATAGGCGGCCAGCAGCGGGCGCTTGCCTGCCTTTGCCAGCTTCTTGAAGTGTTCGGCCGCTGCCTCGTACACATTGTCGCCGCGCGCACGCTCGGGCGCGAAGTCGCGGGCCGAGCGGAAGCCGAAATCGATCACGCTGTCGCTCTCGGGCTCGTCGAACCCGGTCGCGCGGTGGACCGGGCGTGTTTCGAGGGTGGTGCCGACCTCGTCCTCGGTCAGATAGAGAGCCTGCGGGTCGAGCGGTCGGTAACTGCCCGCCTTCTGGCCGGCGGTTTCGGTCCGGGTGCGCCGGTATTCGGCAATATCGCCCAGCCGCTCCTCGAATGCGGCCAGCGCGCCGACGTCGATGACCACCGGATCGCTGCCACCCAGATGGTCGAACAAGGTCGCCAGCTTCTCTTCGAACAGCGGCAGCCAGTGCTCCATCCCGGCCTGCCGCCGCCCTTCGCTGACCGCTTCGTAGAGCGGGTCCTGCGTGGCGTTCGCACCGAACCGCTCGCGATAGCCCGCACGGAAACGCTTGATCGTCGCGTCTTCGAGCAGGACTTCGCTTGCGGGCAGCAGGAGAAAACTGTCGAGCGTGCCGGTGGTGCGCTGCGTATTCGGGTCGAACAGGCGCAAGCTCTCCAGCTCGTCTCCGAAGAAATCGAGCCGCAGGCCCTGTTCGAGGCCGGATGGGAAGATGTCGAAGATCGACCCGCGCACCGCGAATTCGCCCGCGTCGATCACGGTGTCGGTGCGGCTGTAGCCTTGCTTCTGGAGCAGCTGGGTCAGGCTCTCATGCCCGATATGCACGCCGGGCTTCAATTCGCGCACCGCCTCGCGGATTCGGAACGGGGTGAGCATGCGCTGGACCACGGCATTGGCGGTGGTCACCAGCAGCTGCGGCGCGCCTTTTTCCGCCTGCAAGCGGTGCAGCGCGGAAAGGCGCTGGGTGCTGATCGACAGCGCGGGGCTAGCGCGGTCGTAGGGCAGGCAGTCCCACGCGGGGAACTCGATCACGCTGAGCTCGGGCGCGAAATAGCGCGCGGCATCGGCAATCGCGCGCATCGCGCTGTCGTCGGGCGCGACGAACACCGCGCGCTTCTGCGCCGCGCGGGCAAGGTCGGCCATCACCAGTGGCTGGCTCCCCCGCGCAAGATTGGCGAAGGTGAGCGGCTGTTTGGCGGAGAGGATGCGGGAGAGGTCGGGCATTATGGCGTAATTCGATCCGTGCTGTGCGTGTTCCGCGCAAACGAAAATAGCCCCCTACTCGCGAAGAGGAGGGGGGCCGGGGTTCGGGGTGCGACTAGCGGGCGGTGGCGCGATGCACCAGCCCGCATCGGCCAAATCCTAGCGGGGAATATCGACGTAATCGAGCTTCTGCATGATCGCGATCCGCTCGCCCTGCATTTCGGGCGGGATCGGCTGCGTCTTCAGCGCCCAGGCCATGATCTCGACATCGTCGTAGTCGAGCAGGGTTTCAAACCAGACGAGGTCTTCTTCGCCCCATTCGGCGTGATAGCGGTCGAAATAGCCGCCGATCATGTAATCGGCTTCACGCGTGCCACGGTGCCAGGCGCGGAACTTGGCACGGGCGATGCGGGATTCGAAGCTGGGGGAGGTCATGGGGCTCCCCATAACCTCTATGCCTTCCCTCGTCATCCCTGCGCAGGCAGGGATCCATCCGAGGCTGGCGGCATCTCAATATCGACAGCTTATCTGGGGCCCCGCCTGCGCGGGGGTGACGACGGGTTTTTTGCTGGGGTAGAGGACACGCATGCGCCCCGATATTCTCAACCCCCTGTTTGCCGAGGTCGACACGCTCGACGGTGTCGGGCCCAAGCTGAAAAAGCCGCTGGAAAAGCTGCGCTGCACGCGGGTGCGCGACGTCGCCTATCACTGGCCCGATCGCTTCGTGACCCGCCGCCCGGTCGAGACGTTGGACGAGGCGGGCGAGGGCGAGCAGATCATCATCGCGCTGACGGTGACCGAGCATCGCGCAGGTTCATCGCGGCGCGCGCCGTTCAAAATTCTGGCGACCGATAGCGCGGGCAATGTGCTCGCGCTCACCTTCTTCGGGCGAGCCAGCTACACCGGCAAGAAACAGCTGCCGGTAGGTGAGAAACGCCGCGTGGCGGGCAAGCTGGAGCGGTATGGCGACATGCTCCAGATGGTTCATCCGGACCATGTGCTGAAGCTGGACGATGCCGCGCTCGGCCAGATGCGCGAGCCGATCTACAGCCTGGCCGAGGGGCTTACCCAGCCGCGCGTGGCGAGCCTCGCCGCGCAGGCGCTGGAAAAGCTGCCTGCGCTCCCCGAGTGGATCGAGCCTGGCATGCTCGCGCAGCAGAAATGGCCCGCCTGGGGCGACGCGCTGCGCAGTGTCCATGCGCGCGACGACGAGACGGCGAAGGACCGGCTCGCCTACGACGAACTGCTCGCCAATGCGCTGGCGCTACAGCTTGTGAAGGCGGATAACCGCCGCAAGCGGGGCCGGGCGCTGGCGGGCGACGGGCATCTGCGCGACAAGCTGCAATTGCCGTTCCCGCTGACCGGCGCGCAGGAGCGTTCCATCCGCGAGATCGAGGGCGATCTGGCGCAAGACGCGCCGATGCTGCGGCTGCTGCAGGGCGATGTCGGCGCGGGCAAGACCGTGGTCGCGCTGCACGCAATGCTGGTCGCGGTGGAGGCAGGGGCGCAGGCCGCGCTGCTCGCGCCGACCGAAATCCTCGCCCGCCAGCACTTCGAGACGCTGAAGGCGATGGCGCGGCCCACCGGGGTCGAGGTCGCGCTGCTGACGGGGCGCGACAAAGGCCGTGCGCGCGAGAGCATCCTGATGGGGCTGATGGATGGCAGCATCCAGATCGTCGTCGGCACCCACGCGATCTTTCAGGAGGCGGTGCAGTACCGCGACCTCGGGCTGGTGGTGGTCGACGAACAGCATCGCTTCGGCGTTTCGCAACGCCTCCAGATGGCGGGCAAGGGCCGACGCCCGCCGCACACTCTGTCGATGACCGCCACCCCGATCCCGCGCACGCTGACGCTTGCCAACTACGGAGAGATGGAAGTCAGCCGCCTCGACGAGCTGCCACCGGGCCGGCAGGCGATCGATACGCGCGTGGTCGGAATGGATCGCCTGCCCGAAGTTGTCGAGGCGGTCGGGAGGCACCTCGCGAGCGGCCAGCAGGCCTATTGGGTGTGCCCGATGGTCCGCGACGAAGAGGGCATGGAGAGGGCCGCCGCCGAGCAGCGCTTTGCTTCCCTGAAGGCGCGGTTCGACGATGATGTCGTGATGGTTCACGGCCAGCTCGACCCGGAAGTGAAGGACGCCGCCATGGCGCGGTTTGCCAGCGGCGCGGCGAAGCTGCTGGTGGCGACCACCGTGATCGAGGTCGGCGTCGACGTGCCCGCCTCCACGCTGATCGTGATCGAACAGGCGGAAAGCTTCGGCCTCGCCCAGCTCCACCAGCTGCGCGGACGCGTCGGGCGGGGGAGCGAGAAGTCTGTCTGCCTGCTGCTGCGCGGCAACCAGCTGTCCGAAACGGGCCAGCGCCGCCTCGCCCTGATGCGCGAAACGCAGGACGGGTTCCGCATTGCCGAAGAAGATCTGGAGCTTCGCGGCGGGGGCGAACTGCTCGGCACGCGGCAATCTGGCGACACGCCGTTCCGCATCGCGACACTGGAACAGATGCAGCGGCTGATGGACCCGGCGAGCGCGGATGCGCGGCTGTTGATGGAGCGCGATGCGGGGCTGGAAGGCGCGCGGGGCGAGGCGGCGCGGGTGCTGCTCTATCTGATGGAGCGCGACATGGGCGTGCGCACGCTGCGGGGTGGATGACAGAAAACTCCCCTCCCTTGGGGGAGGAGCCTATGTCGGCTCGGAAAGCCACTCCACGAGCGCGTTGGCCGCTGCGTTTACATCTTCCCACGTCGCCTCGAACTGCTCCTCGCCATCGTGGTACGGGTCGGCAATCGCCGCGCCCTCGCGCCCCGGCACCAGATCCATCAGCAGCGAGACATGCGTGTGCGATCCTTCGGGGCGCAGCACCTCGATATTGCGCAGGTTCTGGTGATCCATCGCGAAGATATGCGTGAAGCGGTGGAAATCCTCGACCACCAGCTGGCGGCCGGAATAGCCCGAGATGTCGATCCCGTGGCGCGATGCTTCCTCCACGCTGCGCGGATCGGGCGGGCTGCCCACGTGGTAATCCGCAGTGCCCGCACTGTCCGCCTCGGCCTCAAGCCCCGCCTTCCCGGCAGCGTCGCGAAACGCGGCTTCGGCCAAGGGAGAACGACAGATATTGCCGAGACAGACGAAGAGAATTGCGGGTTGTTCCATGTGTCCGGCGTACTGGACGGAGCCGAGCCTGCGCAATAGAGATCGCCTGCAACAAGGGGAGACGACATGAAGCACCTGTTTGCCGCCACCGCGCTCGCACTCACGATCGCCAGCCCGCTGACCGCCGGCCCGGTCGAGGATTATACCGAGCTCCGCGAAGACGTCTGGCAGGACATGCTCGACGACAATCCGACGCTCGCCACCTCGGTGGGCGACCGGCGCGGGGACGGCCAGCTGGGCGATATGAGCTTGGCCGCCTATGATCGCAACGTCGCCGAAGACCGCGCCTTCCTCGCCCGGCTGAACGCGATCGACGAAGGCGCGCTGCCCGAGAATCTGCGGGTCGACTACGCGATCCTCAAGTCCTCGCTCGAAGACGGGATCAAGGGCGCGCAGTTCGACCAGACGCGCTATGTCCTGTTCACCAATCGCGGCGGGTGGTTCAGCTGGATCGCATCGCTGCCCTACAGCTCGCCGTTCTTCACCGAAGCCGATTACGAAAGCTACGTGGCTCGGCTGGAAGCGTATGGTGCGCAGAACGCGGCGGGGATCGCCCGCAGCCGCGAGGCAGTGGCGCGAGGGCTGACGCAGGCATGCGGGCCGATGGAGGGCGTCGAGGACCAGATCACCGGTCAGATGGCGGATACGCCTGAAGAGTCCGGCTTCTGGCGCCCCTTCGAAAAGCGCCCTTCGACCATTTCGGAGAGCGAGTGGTCAGCCCTGCAGGCCCGCGCGCGGGCAGCGCTGACCGATGTCGTCTTCCCCGCCTATGAGGATTTCCTGAGCTTCTACTCCGAGGAATACGCGCCCGAATGCCGCACGGGACTGCCGGGCATCGCTCAGACCCCCGACGGGGAAGACTACTACGCCTACCGCGTGCGCAGCTTCACCACGACCGACATGATGCCGGACGAGGTCCACCAGTTGGGATTGTCGGAAGTCGCGCGAATCCGCGCCGAGATGGAGGAAGTCGCAGCCGAGGCGGGCTTCGACAGCCGCGAGACCTTCATCGAACACCTGCGCACCGATCCGCAATATTACATGACCGACGAAGGCGAGTACCAGCGCTATGCCGCAGCGCTCGCCAAGGAAATCGACGGCTGGCTGCCCAGGCTTTTCGGCACTCTGCCGCGCCTGCCCTATACCGTGCTGCCGATCCCCGCGGCCCAGGCACCGGGCAACACCACCGCCTATTACGAGCCCGGATCGCTGGAGACGGGGCAGGCGGGCATCTACCGCGTCAACCTGACCGAGCTCGACCAGCGACCTTTGTGGGAGCTGCCCGCGCTCGGAGTTCACGAGGCAGTGCCCGGCCATCACCTGCAGATCGCGCTGCAACAGGAGCTGGATCTGCACCCGCTGCGCCGCAATGGCACGTTCTTCACTGCCTTCGTCGAGGGGTGGGGCCTCTATTCCGAACGGCTCGGGATCGAGATGGGGCTGTACGATACGCCCGCCAAGCAGATGGGGCGGCTGAGCTACGAGATGTGGCGCGCGACCCGGCTGGTGGTCGATACCGGGCTTCATTCGAAGGGGTGGACCAAGCAACAGGCGGTCGATTTCATGACCGACAACACCGCACTGTCGGCGGCCAATATCGACGCCGAGGTCAACCGCTACATCACCTGGCCGGGGCAGGCACTGGCGTACAAGATCGGCGAACTGAAGATCCGGGAGCTACGCACCCGCGCCGAGGAGACGTTGGGCGACAAGTTCGACCTGCGCGCCTTCCACGATGCGGTGCTGGAGAACGGCGCGGTTCCGCTCGACGTGCTGGAAGAGCATGTCGATCGCTGGATCGCGAAACAGCAAGAGGCCTGACCTCTCAGCCTCATCATTGCGAGGAAGCCGAAGGGTGACGAAGCAATCCATGGCGGGAGGCCGCAACCGTTCCTCCGGTTCGCGGCCGATCACTACGGATTGCCGGGCGACCTGTGGTTGCTCGCAATGACGGGTCTTTTAGGAGGCTGACGTCCGCTCCAGCACGTCGCGCACGATGGCGTGGATATTGACCACCGCGCCGATCCGTGCGCCCAGCAGCGCCGTGCCGCTGACCTTGCGCTGGACGAACAGGGTTTCGGCGGGCGGGATGTGCCAGATCGACTTGTCCTGCGCGATGGCCATACCTTCGTCACGCAGCATCGGGACAAAACCCCGGTCCCCGAAATCGAACGGCGCATCCTTGGCCATTTCTCCGAGGATAATCGCGATCATCCGGTCGATCGCATCGCCATGCTTGTCGACCACGGTGGGAGACATGAATTGCGCGTCGATGGCGGCCTGCCGCACGCCCGCGTGGTCGCGGTCCAGCCCGGCGCGCAGCAGGTTGCGATAGGATTGCTGGACTTGCGCATCGACCTCTCGGGTCGCGCCGAAGTCCAGCAGCACGATCTTCCGGTCCGCTTCGCGATAGCGATAGTTGGCGAAATTGGGATCGGTCTGCATCAGACCCCACTCGAACAGCTCACGCGCGACCAGTTCGATCACTTGCGCGAACACGCTGTCGCGCACCTCCTGCGGCTGGTCGCCCAGCTGTTCGACCGGACGGCCTTCCTCGTAACTCATCGCCAGAATGCGGTCGCGGGTCAGTTCTTCTTCGAGCGTCGGGACCACGAAGGCTCGGTGCCCCGCGAGCAGTTCGCGATAGCGCTGTATCATCCGCCCTTCGCGGCGGTAGTCGGCTTCCTCGTGCAGTTGCTCCTTCGCGGCGGCGAGTAGCGGCGCAACGTCCAGTTCCTTGGGCAGCAGCCCGGTGACGCGGAGCAGCGTGGCGACGTTATCGACATCGGAATCGATGCTCTGCTTCACGCCGGGATATTGCACCTTGATTGCCAGCGTCCGCCCGTCGCGGGTCAGCGCGCGGTGGACCTGGCCAATGCTCGCGGCGGCGATCGGGCGCGGTTCGAAACGGCGGAAATTCTTGCGCCAGTCAGCACCCCATTCCTCCGCCAGCACCCTGTCGAGCTGGCGCGGGGGCATGAAGTCCGCATTGTCGCGCAGTTTACCGAGGATTTCGGAAAGCTCTGGAGGCAAGGCATCGCCTGCGTCCATCGAGAGCATCTGGCCCATCTTCATCGCCGCCCCGCGAAGGTGCGAGAGGCGCTCTGTCAGACGGCCGATATTACCGGGAGTGAGGACGAGATCGTTCATTCGCACGCGCTCGCCCGAGGCAACGCGGCGCGCACCTTCGGCCAGCATTCCGCCGGCGACACCGCCGGCGAGCCGGCCGAAGCCGCTCAACCTCCCGATGCGGGATGAAGGGACCGCGCGATGGCGTGCGCCTTGTCCTTCTTTGGGCCCGTCCTCCTCCCCCGCCATGGCCTTAAGCGTAGTTCACATAGAGCGAATAGATCAGGCCGGGCACGTAGAAGATCAGCGTCAGGATCAGGCTGATGAGAAACTGCGATCCGAGACCATGCTTGAGCGCGACGCCAAGCGGCGGAAGCAGGATGGTGGCGATGAGGATGATGATAGGCATGTAAGAACTTCTCCTTTGCCTCATCAACCGCGGCTGAACCTGCCTGTTCCGCCCAAACTTGCAGAACAGCCACCTTAGAAAAGAGCGGGTTAGTTCACGATGCGGCGGCCGCGTCCGCCAAATCTTCCAGCCCGACCACGATGATCGTGCGCCCGCCGCCGAATTCCTCGCGCACCACAATCAGGCCCTGGCGCTCCATATGCTCCAGCAGGCGACGGATGCGGCTGGGCGAGGATGTGCCATAGACGCGCGCGAGTTCGTCCTCGTCGGGGGCGGATGCGCCTCTGGCGACGGACACGGCGACCGCGAGGTAAGGTGCAAGCACGTCTTCCGGGACAGCTTGCGACAGCTCCTCGATCGTGTCGCGCAGCTTCTCCGGCAGCTCGTGCAGGCCTGCCGCGGCGAAGGCGAACAGGCGGCGGAATTCGAGCATATCGACATGCGCGCTGGGCACACCCTGCTGGCGGCACCGCTGCGCGAAATTACGGAACAGCGTGGCAGAGGACTGGAAGGTCGCGCCTTCCTCCGCCGCCAGATCCGTGATGATGCGGGCGAGGGCGGCTTCCTTGTTCTGCGGCTCGGCTGGAGCCTTGTCGACAGCCGGGGGCGCATCACTCGCGGCCTGTTCACCGGTTTCGTTACGCTGCGCCTGCTCTGCGGCGCGCGCGGTGATCGCCTGCTCCAGATCGGGGGCGGGTTTCGGTGGGGGAGGGGGCGGCGGCGCGGGTTTCGCGGCTTCCTCCGCCAGTTCGGAATGGAGCAGCGCCTCCAGATCCTCGCCCGAGGCCTGGGGCAGCGGCATCAGCCCCTCGGCAGCGTTCTTACCGCCCGTGCGCACCTCGCCGATATGCACCGCGACCGGGCGGCGGCTGATCGCCGGGCCGAGGCCGAGGAAATGGCCGCGCTGCAGATCGCGGATGCGCTCCGCCTGCCTGCGGTCCATCCCCAGCAAATCGGCCGCGCGCTGCATGTCGATGTCGAGGAAGGTGCGCCCCATCAGGAAGTTGGAGGCTTCGGCGGCGACATTCTTGGCCAGCTTGGCGAGCCGCTGCGTGGCGACGATCCCGGCGAGCCCGCGCTTGCGCCCGCGGCACATGAGGTTGGTCATGGCGGACAGCGTCATCCGGCGCGCATCCTCGGCCAGCTCACCCGCAGCGGCAGGAGCGAACATCTGCGCCTCGTCGACCACCACCAGCGCGGGATACCAGTGTTCGCGCGGGGCATCGAACAGCGCGGAGAGGAACAGCGCGGCGCAGCGGATCTGTTGCTCGACTTCCAGCTCGTCCAGCGCCAGCACGACCGAGACGCGGTGCTGGCGCACGCGGCCCGCCAGCGCCTCGATCTCGCGCACCGAATGCGCGGCCCCGTCGATCACGATATGGTCGAACGCATCGGCCAGGCTGGTAAAGTCGCCCTCCGGGTCGATCACCACCTGCTGGACGAGCCCGGCGGTCTGCTCGAGCAGCCGCCGCAGCAGGTGCGACTTCCCCGATCCCGAGTTGCCCTGGACGAGCAGCCGCGTCGCGAGCAGTTCCTCGATGTCGACGCAAATGCCTTGCCCGGCCGAATCCGTGCCAATTTCGATCTGCGACCTCATGGGGCACAGGAATAGGAGCGGACCGGCGGGGCGCAAAGGCACAACCGGCACTTATCCCGGTCTGGTTTGCCTCAAGCCTGTCGATCACGCGGGGAGGCCGCCGGGTGCTGGTCAGCCAAGCGGCCCGACCCGCGAGATCAATCGGGGGAGGAAGGCTTCGGGTTCAGGGCCCGTACCACTGCCTCCCACGAAACCAGCTTGAAGTTCTGCGCGTGCGGCGGATTGATGCCGTCCTGCGCCACGAACAGGCCTGCGGGATAGTCCGGGCCGAAGCTTCCGGCATGCAGATCGATCCCGTCGGTCTCCTCGGTCGCACCGACTGCGCCCTGTGCGATCCGGAAACGGCCGATCGGCTCCATGCCGGGCAGGCGGAACACCGCGTAGGCATTGTCGCCCTGCGAGGAGGCGATCAGGTATCCGCCTCTGTGCCCCTCGGGCATCAGCGCTAGGCCTTCGACATCGGCGACCAGCATGCGGTTGTCGATCGGGGCGAGCAGTTCGCCCACCGGGTCGGATCCGCCCACGCGGAAGCGCCAGATGCCGCCGTTTTCCTCGCCCACATACAGCTGGGACGTGCGGTGATCGACAACGCAGCCTTCGGCCTGGCTGGGAACGCTCATGGTCCGCTCTATCGCGCCGGTTCCATCGGTGCGAATGCGGACCTGATTGATCGTGCCATCCTTCAGGACCGCAAAAGCGATCGCCGCGTCGCCCGCTTTCGCGATCGGCGGGGTCCACAGGCACAGGCCATAGGCCTCCCCCGCGCCGCTTGCGACCGAACCGAGCGGTTCGAGCCGCGCGGCCCCCGTGTCGAGCCGGAACAGCGCGATCGCGGAATTGGCCGGATCGGTCCGGTCGCTCGCCGCGACCAGCACTGTTCCGTCCGCCAGCGTTACCAGATCGACATTATTGAGCAGTCCGGCATCGAGAAAGAACAGGTCTTCGCCCTGCAGGTTGTAGACGTGCAGGCCCGCCTTCTTGTCCGTGCCGATGATCAGGCTTTTGGACGGGTCTGCCTGATTGCGCCAGATCGCGGGATCGTCCGCCGCGTCATCGTTCGCGGTGCCGACAGGCTGGGTCTCCGCCGTGGCGTAAACCGAGACTGCGGGATCACCCGTCACAGGCATGGTGGCGCAGCCTGCCACCGCCAGCGCAAGGCCGGCAGCGGCGAGAGTTTTCAAACGCATCCGCATCAGAAGGTCACCCTTACGCCGCCCTTCATCGTCCAGCTGTATTCCTCGAACTGGTAGGGATTCCGCTGGCCGCCGAAATTGTTGTAGGCGTAATACTTGGCGTTGTTGATGTTGATCCATTCGTAGAACAGCTTGATGTTCTTGGTCAGCTTGTACTTCGCGCTCAGATCGAGCTGGAAGTGGTTGTCGACATACCGGTCGAGCGCGGCCTCGTCGGCGATCTCGTCGAGATAGCGATCGCGGTAGGTGCCCGCCAGGCGGATATCGAGCGGGCCCTTGTCGTAGCCGAGCACCACGTTGAAGGTGTGGCGTGCGGTCGCGGGCAGCGGGATTTCGCGCGGATCGGTCTGGTCGCCATCGGTGAACACCGTGCCCGTCGCATCGGTATAGGTGTAGTTGGCCTGGACCAGCAGCCCGTCCAGCGGGCTGGGCAGGAAGCTGAGCGACTGGGCGAAGCTGGCTTCGAACCCGAACACCTTGGCTTCGTCGCCGTTGATCGGGATCACTGCCTCGTCATAGGCGATGCCGTTGAAGACCCCGTCCCGCTGCACGGTGTCGACGATGTAGTCCTTGATATCCTTGTAGAATACCGCACCGGTGAGCGCGCCGTTGCTGTTCATGTAGTATTCCAGCGAGGCATCGAAATTCCATGCACGATAGGGATCGAGCGCGGGATTGCCGAACTCGCCTTCACGCTCGTCATCATCGTTCTGCTCGACCGCGAAGCGCGGGGCCAGCTTGCCGAGCTTGGGCCGCACCAGGCTCTTGTATCCGGCCAGACGCAGGATCAGGTTCGGCTGCGCTTCCCAGCGGATGTTGAGGCTGGGCAGCCAGCTGTCGTAGTCCTTCTCGAACGCGACCGGACTGACGACGACCGTGTCTTCGCCTGCGGTGCCGCCGCCGGGCAGAGTGCCATCTTCCTCGATCAGCGTCACCGTGTTGCCGAGGATCGAGTTGCGCGTGTTCTCGAACCGCACCCCGCCGATCACCCGCAGGGTCGAGCTGTCGTATCGGGCGAGCAGGTATCCGGCGAGGATGTCTTCGGAGACCGAGTAGTCCTCCACCGCGCTGTCGAACGCGCTGTCCACCGGGACCAGTTCGAAATCGCCGAAATTGGCGCGGAAGTAGTCGCTCGCGCCGGTGAAGCTGGCGACCGGAGACATGTCGGTGATGCGGTAGGTCTGGGTGCCAAGAACGTTGGCCAGCGAGAACGTGCCCGGGCCATCGTATTCGTAGAATTCGACATCCTTGTTGTAGGTCTTGTCGCGCCAGCGGCCCTTGAAACCGGCCTGCACGGTGAACTCCCCGCGATCCATCGCGAAGCGGCGGCCAAGGTCGAACTTGGCGGCGTATTCCTCGTCCTGCGCGTCGGACAGCGCTGTCAGCTCGATATCGTTGAGCTCATATTCGGACGGGTCGTAGAAGGTGCCCGGATCGGCGATGACCGAATAGATCGGGCGGCGCGGGTCCGAGTAGTCGAAGCCCAGGGTCAGCCCGTCGTCATCGAACCGCTGGCGGAATTCCGCCGGGTCGATGCTGCCGTTCTCGGTTTCGGACGACTTGGCCCAACTGCCCGAATATTCCGCGAACCAGTCGCCCCAGTCGCTCTCCCCGCCGAGCACGAGGGTGCGGATCTTCTGCGATTCGAAGCGATCCTTGATGTCACGCTCGACCCCGATCCGCTGGCGCAGATCCTCGGTCGGATCTTCGGGATCGGCTACCGTCGCATCGCTGAAGGTCGCGCCGTTGGCGGTAATGGTGGTGGGGCCGAAATCCTCGAAATCGCCGAGGTCGAAGGTTGTACGGCGGCGATATTCCTGATCGTCGAACTGGCTGTAGATGCCGCGAGCGTACAGCTTGGTGCTGTCGCCGACACGGAAGTCGAAGTTGAGCGAGGCGCTGATCCGCTCGCGTTCGACATCATAGTCGCGGTATTCGACGGTCGTGGGAACGATCCCGTTCGCATCGGTGTAGTCGTCCGCCTCGATATTGTCGGTTTCGAACTTGCGCTTGTAGTAGGAAAGGCCGCCCGAAACGCCGACATTGTCACCCAGCCGGGTGGCGAAATCCACGCTGCCCTTTGGGCTGATATAGTCGGCGTAGTCGTTATAGCTGCCCTCGATCTTGGCGGTCAGCAGGCTCTTGCGGCGGTCGAACGCGCTGGTCGTCTCGATCTCGACCGAGGCGCCGATCGTGTCGCCGTCCATGTCGGGGGTGAGCGACTTCTTCACCTCGATCGATTCGATGATGTCGCTTGAAATCACATCGAGCGCGACCGAGCGCACATCGCTTTCGGGCGACGGCACGCGCACGCCGTTGAGCGAGGTCGAGACGAGATCTGGGTCGAGGCCGCGTACGCTCACGAAGCGGCCTTCGCCCTGATCGTTCAGCACGTTGACGCCGGGTACGCGGCGCAGCGATTCGGCGACATTCTGATCGGGAAACTGGCCGATCGCATCGCGGGAAATGACGTCGCTGACCACATCGGACTCACGCTTGCGCGAGAGCGCGCTCGCCTGATTGGCGCGCTGGCCGATCACGAGGATGGTTTCACCGTCCTCCGATGCAAGCTGCAGCGTGATGTCGATGGTGCCGGTCGCGGGGACCGTGATCGTCTGCCGGGTGGTCTGCGCCCCGACATAGCGCGCTTCGATCGTGTACTCGCCTGCAGGAACGTCCGCGAACAGGAACGAGCCGTCGCGCTCGGTCGAGGCGGAACGGTTCAGCTCGATGATCTTCACCTCCGCCGAATCCAGCGCGACCGTGTCGCTCTCGTCGACAACGATGCCTCGAACGTCCCCGGCGATGGCAGGTGTTGCGAGCGCGCTCGCAAGTGCGAAAAGTGCGACACGCGTGGCAAGGCGCGGCTTCGTCATGAGCATGATCCCCTAGGTTTTCGAATCCCGATGGGGGTGCCGCTAGGTAATCAAAGTTACGGTTACAGGGCCGATTGGCGTCAGTTGTGTGACTTCGGACAAATGGGAATTTGGCGTTGGCAGGGGCGGGTACGGCAATGACGCCGACCGGATACGAACCTGCCCAAGTCAAAAAGGGAGCGGATGGCGAACCGATGCCCGACCGGGCCGTTCGCAAAAACCCTGCCGGTCGCCGCCGGCTGCAAAACGAGCGCTGAAAGACGGCCTGGTCGAGGGCCTCGTCTCTTCTAGAAACGAGGCAAATTGGTCGGGGAGAGAGGATTCGAACCTCCGGCCCCTGCCTCCCGAAGACAGTGCTCTACCAGGCTGAGCTACTCCCCGACCGGATGCTTGCGGGGCGGACCCCGCGAGGCAGAGGCGGCCCTATAGGTGTGGATCACCGCACACGCAAGCGGACATTGCGGACAAGTTTGTCCTATCGCTGATCGCCGAAAGGATTAGGCCGATCACCGTGACCGAATCGCATTACGAACAGCAGTATCTCGACCTGATGGCGCGCATCTGGCGCGATGGGGACGAGCGGGTCGATCGTACCGGTATCGGCACGCGATCGGTATTCGGCGCGCAGTTGCGGTGCAGCCTCGCCGATAATGCCGTGCCATTGCTGACCACCAAGCGGGTCTACTGGAAAACCGCCGCGCGCGAGATGCTGTGGTTCCTGACCGGGGAGACCAATATCCGCCCGCTGGTCCTCCAGGGGGTCAAGATTTGGAACGAGTGGCCTCACGCGCGCTACGTGAAAGAGACGGGCGACGATCTGCCGCTCGACCATTTCGTCCAGCGAATCGGCGATGATCAATCCTTCGCCGCGCGCTGGGGCGATCTCGGCCCGGTCTATGGCAAGCAGTGGGTCGACTGGCCGACCTATCGCTACCGCCCCGATGGCCTGTACGAGAAGGGCGAGGGGATCGACCAGGTGAGCCAGGTAATCGAATCGCTGCGGACCAATCCAGCCAGTCGCCGCCATATCATCGAAGGCTGGAACGTGGCCGAACTGGACCGGATGGCGCTGCCGCCGTGCCACAAGACCTACCAGTTCCATGTCGGCGGCGCCAAAGAGGATGGGGGCGGCACACAGCTGAACTGCCTGCTCTATCAGCGCAGCTGCGATGTTGCGCTGGGCCTGCCGTTCAACCTGTTCGGCGCCGCGCTGCTGACGCGGATGATTGCGCAGCAGACCGGTCTGGAGCCGGGCGAACTTGTGTGGATGGGCGGCGACACGCACCTCTACCTCAACCACGCGCACCTGATCGAAGAACAGCTGACGCGGGAACCGCGAGGGGCTCCGAGGCTTGAGATTGCAAGGCGTCCGCCGGGCATCTTCGACTATGGGATCGAGGATTTCTCGGTCAGCGACTACGATCCCCATCCGCCGATCAAGGCACCGGTGGCGGTCTGAGCGTTCGCGGGGAAGGTCTGGGCGCTTGACCCTTCGGGCCTTGCGCAATATCCGGTCGCCGATGTGAAAGATTGCGTCTCGGCAAAAGAGGCGCGGGAGAGAGACGCATGGCCGATCGGCCCGAGCGAACCGACAACAAGCCGCAGCTTTCGCTGCATATTCCTGAGCCCAACTATCGTCCCGGGGCGGACGAGGTGGACTTTTCCGCCATCGAAATCCCCGAGGCTGGCGCCCAGCCGCGCCCCGACGAGGCCTGCGACCCGACCGAAACCCACGGCTTGTGCACGGACCTGATCAGGGTGCTGGGAGAGGATAACCGGGCGCACGGCCCTTGGGACCCCAAGCTGGACCCCGACACCTTGCGCGAAATGCTGCACCACTTCTCGCTGGTGCGCGCGTTCGACGAACGCATGTTTCGCGGACAGCGGCAGGGCAAGACCAGCTTCTACATGAAGTGCACCGGGGAAGAGGCGACCAGCATCTCGACCGCGATGGCTCTGCAGCCCGACGACATGGTCTTTCCTAGCTACCGCCAGCAGGGCGTGCTGATCGCGCGCGGCTATCCGCTGACCGAGATGATCAACCAGATCTATTCGAACAGCGGCGACAAGCTGAAGGGCCGCCAGCTGCCGATCATGTATTCGAGCCGCGAACACAGCTTCTTCAGCATCTCTGGCAACCTTGCCACGCAGGTCCCGCAGGCGGTGGGCTGGGCGATGGCGAGCGCGATCAAGCACGACACGCGCATCGCCGCGACCTGGGTGGGCGAGGGGAGCACTGCGGAAGGCGACTTCCACGCCGCGTGTACTTTCGCCAGCGTGTACAACGCGCCGGTCATCCTCAACGTGATCAACAACCAGTGGGCGATTTCGAGCTTCTCCGGCTTTGCCGGCAGCGAGCGGGCGACTTTCGCCAGCCGCGCGATCGGCTATGGCTTGGCGGGTCTTCGGGTGGACGGCAATGATCCGCTCGCCTGCTACGCCGCGCAAAGGTGGGCGGCGAACCGAGCGCGCACCAATAGCGGGCCAACGCTGATCGAGTTCTTCACCTACCGCGCCGAAGGGCACTCCACCTCGGACGACCCCAGCGGCTATCGCAGCGCGCAGGAGCGAGAGGCATGGCCGCTCGGCGATCCCGTGGTGCGGCTCAAGAATCACCTGATCGAGCTGGGCGAGTGGGACGAGGAGCGCCAGGCCGAGATGGACCTGAAGGCGGCCGAGAAGGTCAAGAAGGACACCAAGGAGGCCGAGAAGAATGGCATCCTGGGCCACGGCATGCACCAGCCCTTCCACACCATGTTCGAAGACGTGTTCGAGGAGGAGCCCTGGCACCTCAAGGAGCAGAACGAACAGTCGCAGGCGGAGCGCGACAAGAAATATCCGGACGGGGTGCCGCACTGATGAGCGAGACGAAAGAGAAGCCCAAGCAGGGCCGCGACGCGACCGGAGACGACCGGCGCTTGAACATGATCGAGGCGATTAACGACGCGCTCGACGTGGCGATGGGCCGCGACGACAACGTGGTCGTGTTCGGCGAGGATGCCGGCTATTTCGGCGGAGTGTTCCGCTGCACCGCAGGGCTGCAGGAAAAATACGGCAAGACCCGCGCGTTCGACACGCCGATTTCCGAATGTGGTATCATAGCTGCCGCGATCGGGATGGGCGCTTATGGCCTGCGGCCGGTGCCGGAAATCCAGTTCGCCGATTATATCTACCCCGGCTACGACCAGATCATCAGCGAGGCGGCGCGCCTTCGCTATCGCAGTGCTGGCGAATTTATTGCGCCGCTCACGATCCGCTCACCCTTTGGTGGCGGGATATTCGGCGGGCAGACGCACAGTCAGAGCCCGGAATCGCTGTTCACCCATGCGTCCGGCATCAAGACGGTGATCCCCGCAACGCCCTATGACGCGAAGGGCCTGCTGATCGCCGCGATCGAGGATAACGACCCGGTCATCTTCTTCGAGCCCAAGCGGATCTACAACGGCCCGTTCGACGGCTTTTTCGACCGTCCGGTGAAGAACTGGAAGGCGCACCCCGACAGCGTCGTGCCCGAGGGATACTACCGCATCCCGCTGGGCGAGGCGCGGCTTGTTACCGAAGGCGAGCAGCTGACCGTGCTGACCTACGGCACGATGGTCCACGTCGCCAAGGCGGTGATGGAAGAGAAGGGCGTCGAAGCCGACATCCTCGACCTGCGCACGCTGGTGCCGCTCGATATCGAGGCTGTGGAAAAGTCTGTGAAGAAGACGGGGAAATGCCTCATCATTCACGAGGCGACCCGCACCTCCGGCTTCGGCGCGGAGCTTTCCGCGCTGGTGCAGGAACGCTGCTTCTACCATCTCGAAGCCCCGATCGCACGCGTGACCGGCTTCGATACGCCCTATCCCCACAGTCTCGAATGGGCCTACTTCCCCGGCCCGGTGCGCATCGGCGCCGCCCTCGACAAGCTTTTGAGCGAGTAACACCGACATGGCGAAATTCACCTTCAACCTGCCCGACATCGGCGAGGGCATCGCCGAGGCCGAGATCGTCACCTGGCACGTCAGCGTTGGCGACACGGTCGAGGAAGACGGCCCGCTGGCCGACATGATGACGGACAAGGCGACCGTCGAAATGGAAAGCCCGGTCGCGGGCACAATCGTCGAAGTCGCAGGCGAGGTGGGCGACACCATCTCGATCGGCGCGATGCTGGTTACGATCGAGGTCGAAGGCGAAATTCCGGACGATGTCGCGGAAGAGAACACCGTTGCCGCCGATGCGGAGCCCGCGCCAGCTCCGGCCCCTGCGCCGAAGGACGACGAGGTCGAAGAGCGGATCGAGGTCGAGAACCCCGACGCGAGCGATGCGGACGACGCGCACGAGGCCGATCCCGAGCCTGCGCCCAGGCAGCCGGTCCAAAAGAGCGCGCCCGCGCCCGCAGAAACCAAGGTTCTCGCCAGCCCGGCGGTGCGCAAGCGTGCCAAGGATCTGGGCATCGATCTGGCGCAGGTGAAACCGGCCGAGGATGGCCGTATCCGCCACGGCGATCTCGACCAGTTCCTCGCCTATTCTGGCGGCTATTCGCCTGCCACCGGCCCGCGTTCGGACGAGACCGTGAAGGTCATCGGGATGCGCCGCCGGATCGCCCAGAACATGAGCGCGTCGAAGCGCAACATTCCGCACTTCACCTATGTGGACGAGGTCGACGTGACCGACCTCGAAGCGATGCGCGCGCAGCTCAATGAAAATCGCGGCGACAGGCCGAAGCTGACCATCCTGCCGTTGCTGATCACCGCAATCTGCCAGTCGATTCCCGAATTCCCGATGATCAATGCCACCTACGACGACGATGCGGGCGTAGTGACGCGCCACGGATCGATCAACATGGGCATGGCCGCGCAGACCGATGCCGGGCTGATGGTGCCGGTGATCAAGGATGCGCAGAGCCAGAACCTGTGGCAGCTCGCGCGCGAGATCGGCCGCCTGGCCGAAGCCGCGCGAACCGGCAAGGCCAGGTCGGACGAGATGCAGGGCGGCACGCTGACGGTCACCTCGCTCGGCCCGCTGGGCGGGATTGCGACCACGCCGGTCATCAACCGGCCCGAGGTGGCGATCATCGGCCCGAACAAGATCGTCGAGCGTCCGATGTTCGTGAAGGGTGCCGATGGGGTCGAGCGGGTCGAGAAGCGCCTGCTGATGAACATCTCGATCAGCTGCGATCACCGCGTGGTCGATGGCTGGGATGCGGCGAGCTTCATTCAGGCCCTCAAGCGTAGGCTCGAAGCGCCCGCGACTATTCTCGCGAACTGATCAGCGCACAACCGCGCTGTAGGTAAACACGCCGCGCCCGCGCGCGGCGCGCGGGTTGGCGACATCCCAACGGATATTGGTGACGTCCGCCGATGTCGCCGGGCGCCCATTGACGCGCAGCTGGTCGAGTCGGCCCCAGGTGCGCCCGCCATCGACCGACACCAAGGGAGCGTTTCCGCCCGTGGTGCGGAAGGCGAGGGCGCGCGGCACGCGGCTCGAAATGGTGAAGGGCTGCTCGTGCGGCGTGCGCCAGCCGAGCATCAGGACGACCGTGTCGCCGCTTTCGAGCGTCTCTGCGGGCGCCAGAACGCGCTGCGTCCGCCCGTCGCGCTGCTGCGACTTCTCAAGGAAAACCTCGCGGTCGATCTCGACCGAGGTTTGCGCCTGCGCACTGCTCGCGGTGAACAGCGCGGCGCTGGCGATCATCAATCCGGTACGCATGAAACGGCTCCCCATGCCGATCTTCAGGGCCGCCCGGGTGCTCGCAGCAAAAGCTCAAAATGCGGTTAAAACGCGCCTAACCATGTTTTCTCGGCAGATGTGAAAAAGGCGTGCGCGAATCAATTGACACCCTGCGAATGCTGGCCTAATCGCGCCCCTCCCACGCAGCGGAGACACTCTCTCCCACGTGTTTGCGCGGGTGTAGCTCAGTTGGTTAGAGCGCCGGCCTGTCACGCCGGAGGTCGCGGGTTCGAGTCCCGTCACTCGCGCCATTTCCTTTTTCATGGAATGGCATGCCCACGGATTTCGGGCACGGGCCGCTTGCGCCCGCGCGCGCCATTGGGCACCTGACGGGCAACCGACCCGCAGGAGACCCGCGCCCATGATCACGCTGCACCACCTCGAATATTCGCAAAGCTTCCGTATCCTCTGGCTGCTGGAGGAAATCGGCGCGCCCTACGAGCTGAAGATATACCAGCGCGACGCCGAGACGAGGCTTGCGCCGTCCGAGTACAAGGCGCTCTCGCCGCTGGGCACCGCGCCGGTCATCACCGACGAAAACGGGCTGGTGCTGGCCGAGAGCAATGCGGTGATCGAATACATCCTTGATGCTCATCCCGAAAGCCCGCTGCGCCCCGCGCCGGGCGACGCAGCCCGTGTGGACTACCTGTTCTGGTTCCACGCAGGGGTGGGCAGCCTGATGCCGATGCAATTTTTCAACGGTCTGCTGACGATGATGAAGGCACGTTCGCCCGCGCTGGTCCGCTCGGTCATCGGGATAGCGACCGACAAGGTCCGCGAAATGCTGGTTGCGCCGCGGCTGAAGGTGATCTTCGACAAGCTGGAGAGCGATCTGGGTCGCAACCCCTGGCTGGCGGGCGATCGCCTAACCGCGGCGGACATCTCGATGTGCTATTCGATCGCCTCCGCCGACGCGCAGGGGAAGCTGGAGGGACGGCCCAACTGCCAGCACTGGATGAAGCAGATGCGCGAGACGCCATCCTTCCAGCGCGCGATGGAGAAGGACGGTCGCGAGACGTTTGTATTCAGTTTCTAGGCGTGTTCAGCTTCTAGAGCCTATTCCTGGTGGCGGGTGCAGTGAAAAGCGCTGCGCCCGCCCACCTTGGTCCTGACGATCTCGCCCCCGCAGCGCGGGCATTCGGCGCCTTCGTCACGGGTATGGATCAGCCAGTCGTCGGGCAGCTTGCTGTAGTCCGCCTGCGTGTCGACCACCGCGTGCAGGATGTTGCGCATCGCATCGTAGGCGTCGCCCAGCTGGCTATCGGAGAGATCGGTGCCCTTGCGCTCTGGATCGACGCCAACGCGGTAGAGGATTTCGTCCGACCACAGGTTGCCGACCCCGGCGAGCTTGGTCTGCTCGATCAGCGCGGACTTGATTGCGCCGCGCGATGTGCCGATCACCTCCGCAAAGGCCTCGCGCCCTATCTCCAGCGCGTCCGGGCCAAAGCCGATCCGCGCAATCTCCGCCTCGGGGCTGTCGACCACACGCACCCAGCCGAGCTTGCGCGGGCAGCTAAAGGCGAGGCGGCGTTCTCCTTCGAAACGGATCACGAACTTCGTGTAGTCGGGCGGGCCCCCTCCATTTTCGGCGCCCTCGTCGAACGGGCGCAGCGATCCGCTCATCCCCAGATGCACGCAGATCCACGGGCCGCTCTCGCTCCCGGCGAAGATCAGCTTGCCGTGGCGGTGGGTGCGGGTGAACTGGTGGCCGACCAGCCGGGCGCGCTCGTTATCGCCGGGCAGTTCGATATAACTGACATCATCGCCCGGTTCGGCCGCCTCGATCGTCCGGTGGAGGCAGTCGCGCTCCACGCGCAGACGATTGGCTTCGGCTTCGGGCAGTTCTGGCATGAATGCAGAACGGCGCCCGCGCTCAAGCGGTTCCGGTCAACTGCGTCGGCCGCTTTCCATCCAGATCAGGAAGCGCTTGAGCGGCAGCAACCAGATCAGGCCGAGCACGAGGTAGATCACGGTCTGGAAGACGACGTGCCAGCCGCCGATCAGGCCGGGCATGTAGCGCGCGATCAGGATCGCATAGACCGACAGCCCTGCAAGCAGGATCAGCATGCCCACCGGGATGCGCCAATTGGGTTCGTGGCTCATGCGGCCATCTCGTACACGCGTTGGGGCGTGACCACCATGTGCAGTTTACGGTCGTGCGGCTCCATCGGCACCGCGTCGACCTTCTGCCCATCCCAGGCGAGCCCGATCCGCAACGCATCCGGATTCGCGGCGATCCAGCGGTCGTAATATCCGCCACCCTGGCCCAGCCTGCCGCCATCCTCGTCGAAAGCGAGCAGAGGGACGAATATGACCTCGGGCTTCAGCTCGGCGGCTTCTGCACGCGGTTGCATCAGGTCGTGAGGGCCAGCCTCCAGATC
The DNA here is from genome assembly GCA_963972905.1 of uncultured Erythrobacteraceae bacterium. Lineage (GTDB taxonomy): Bacteria > Pseudomonadota > Alphaproteobacteria > Sphingomonadales > Sphingomonadaceae > Alteriqipengyuania. Next base: position 24,514 of record CAXAXQ010000027.1, on the reverse strand, counting down.
GCTTTCCCCCAGCGGATCGGTGTGCGCGGCGAACTGCATCGCGGTATCTTCGCGCGAGAGGCGGGGGAGGGCGATCGCGTGGCCGTTCTCCATGAAATATTGCGCGTAGCGCGCGGCAGGCGCTTCGTAGCGGTCCGCGCGATACAGGCCGATCGTCGCGCCTTCGGGAATGCGCGCCAGCACCGGGGCGGGCGGGCGCGAGAACACCAGCGCACGCACCGGATCGGGGAGCGCAGCGGAGGCTGCCTTGCGTGCGGCGCGCATCTCTTTGCGAAGCTGCGACTTGATTGTGGCATGGTCCATGGATTGCTTTGCTAGTCTATCCCCAGCGGCTGCTGCAAGCAGGCAGCCGAAGGGCTCGCAATGACGAAAATGGGAATTGGTACTCGACCGATGGAGTGGCGGAACCACCATGGGTCGGTGCCTGGGAAATCCTCTGACGCAAAAGGTCAGGTGGGCGCCGTTTACCCCGGTCCCACAGCCGAACTGGTGGACCAGGACAGGGACAGCTCCCTAGGATAAACTTATAGCCTCAGGGATGTTCTACGGCTCGTGCCGGGCAGTCCCGCCAAGTTCTATCTAGGCGTTCTCCGGGCGACCCTCAAGCTTGTCTGCGCAGGATTCGAGCAGGCCTGCGAAACGCTCCAGTGCGGGCAGCAGGTCTTCCCCGGCCGAACGGAACGATCCGCCGGCCAGCGGCAGCTCCTGCATCTGCGCATCTTCCAGCCTTTGCTGCAGGTCGGCGCAGCGCTTTTCCAGCGTGGCGATCCGTTCTGCCTGCGCGCTGGCCTCCGCATCGCTGCGGCTCTCCGCTTCTTCGCGTGCTGCGCGCAGATCGCGCTCCAGCCGCCCGCGCGCGTCGGTGGCGCTGGACAGCGCGGCCTCCAGCAGGTCGCGTTCGCGCTCCACTTCGTCGAGCCGTTCACGCAGGCGCGCAAGTTCGGGGTCTTCGCCCGGCGACACGCCCGCCTTGTCGAACACCTCGTCCGCCGCCAGCAGGCAGGCGAACAGCAGGTTCTGCGAGAAGCGCGGGCTGCGCGGCTGATAATGCCCGTCGATCGCCTCGGCGAGCGAGCGCACGCGCGCCTCGTCTCCCGGCCCGCAGGAAATCGGGAATTCGCGCCCGCCAATCGTGATTTCCACCGTGCTCACGCGATTCGTCTCATTGTTCCAGTTCGCCGATAACCCGGTCCAGCCGGTCGAGCTCGGCGCGCACCTTGCTGCGCATCGCCTCGTGCCGGTCGGCCAGGTCGTTCGCGGGTTTCGTACCCATGGCGGTGGCATCGGCTGCCGCGCCGATCCGCGCCAGCGCCCGCTCGATCCGCTGGATCGTCTGTTCGAGCCGTCGGTCCCTCATCGGCAAAGCTGTAATAGCCTGCGTGCATATCCCCAAGAGCGCGCTCGCGTTTTTGGACAGTTTGCGCATCGCGGCACTGGCCAGCGCGCACCGCAGGGTCCGCAGCATGGGCAGGGCGTCGGCATCGCCGCCGCTGCCCGCCTTGACCTTCGCGCCCCGCGCGGCGAAGGCATCCCGGCAAGCGAATCGCGGCCCGGATGCGCCGCGCAGGAGTAAACCCCGCATGAGTCTCGACCCCGCCCGCATGATCCCGATGGCCAATGCCATCCGGGCCCTTTCCATGGACGCGGTGCAGAAAGCGCAGAGCGGCCACCCCGGCATGCCGATGGGCATGGCCGACGTGGCGACAGTGCTGTGGTCCAACTACCTCAAGTACGATTCGGCCGCGCCGCACTGGGCAGACCGTGACCGCTTCGTGCTGAGCGCGGGCCATGGATCGATGCTGATCTATTCGCTGCTCCACCTGTCGGGCTACGCGCATCCGACGATGGAGGAGATCGAGAATTTCCGCCAGCTGGGCAGCCCGACGGCGGGCCACCCGGAGAATTTCCTGCTGCCGGGTATCGAATGCACCACCGGCCCGCTGGGCCAGGGCCTCGCGATGGCGGTGGGCATGGCGATGGCCGAGCGGCATCTGAATGCCGAATTCGGGGATGAGCTGGTCGACCACCGGACCTGGGTGATCGCGGGCGACGGCTGCCTGATGGAAGGCATCAACCACGAGGCGATCGGCCTCGCCGGGCACCTCAACCTCAGCCGGCTGGTGGTGTTCTGGGACGACAACCAGATCACCATCGATGGCAGCACCGATCTTTCGACGAGTGAGAACGTGCGCGCCCGGTTCGAGGCGACGGGATGGTTCGTCAATTCGTGCGATGGCCACGACTATGCCGACATCGCCCGCGCGATCGACGAAGCGCTGGAGGCGGGTCGCCCCGCGCTGATCGCCTGCCGCACGATGATCGGTCGCGGTGCACCCAACAAGCAGGGCACGGCGGCGACCCACGGCGCCCCGCTCGGCGCGGAAGAGGTTGCTGCGGCGCGCCAGGAGCTCAACTGGCAGTCCGAGCCGTTCCAGATCCCCGATCAGGTGCGCGAGGAATGGCGCTCCGCCGGATCGCGCGGCCATGAAGTGCGGACCGACTGGGGCACCCGGCTCGACGGCAGTGACCGCAAGGCCGAGTTTGAACGCCGGATGGCGGGCGATCTGCCCGAAGGCTTCGACTTGGGCGAATTCATCAGCGGCCTGATCCGCGAACCCGCTAAGGTCGCGACCCGCAAGGCGAGCGAGAACGCGCTCGCGGTAATCAATTCCCGGCTGCCCGAAACCATCGGCGGCTCCGCCGACCTGACGGGATCGAACAACACCAAGACTGCCGAGCAGAACACCTTCTCTGCCGATGATCGCTCCGGGCGCTACGTCTATTACGGGATTCGCGAATTCGGCATGTCCGCCGCAATGAACGGCATGGCGCTGCATGGCGGGGTGATCCCCTATGGTGGCACCTTCCTCGTGTTCAGCGATTACTGCCGCCCCGCAATCCGCCTTTCCGCGTTGCAGCAGGCGCGGGTGATCTACGTGATGACGCATGATTCGATCGGGCTCGGCGAGGATGGGCCGACCCACCAGCCGGTCGAGCATCTGCAATCGCTGCGGGTGATCCCCAACCTGCTGGTGATGCGCCCGGGCGACGCGGTCGAAACCGCCGAGTGCTGGGAAGTGGCGCTGCAGCAGAAGAAGCGCCCGACGGTGCTCGCGCTGTCGCGGCAGGGCCTCGAACAGTTCCGCACGCAGGAAGCGGAAGAGAACCACTCGGCGCGCGGTGCCTATCGGATCAAGGATGCCGAGGCGGATCGCCGCGTGATCCTTATCGCTACGGGCTCGGAAGTCGGGCTCGCGCTCGAATGCGCGGCGGACCTCGAACAGCGCGGCATCGGCGCGGACGTCGTCTCGATGCCCTGCGCCGAACTGTTCGACGAACAGAGCCCGGCCTATCGCGACAACATCCTGCCAAATGTGGGCCCGGAAGAGATCCTGCGGGTCAGCATCGAGGCGGGTACCACCTTCGGGTGGGAACGTTACACGATGGCGAACGGGTTGCGGATCGGCATCGACAGCTTCGGCACCTCGGCCCCGGCGGAGGATGCGTTCGAGAAGTTCGGTTTCACCAGCAAGGCGATCGTCCCCAAGGTCGTCGCCAAGCTCGAAGAGTAGATCAGGAGAGAACAAAGTCATGGCGACCAAGGTTGCAATCAACGGTTTCGGGCGCATCGGGCGGCTTGTTGCGCGCGCGATTCTGGAGCGGAACGATCACGACCTCGAACTGGTGGCGATCAACGATCTGGCCGATGCGAGCGCCAACGCGCTGCTGTTCCAGTTCGATTCGACCCATGGTCGTTTCCCCGGTTCGGTCGACGTCGACGGCAATGCGCTGGTCGTGAACGGCAAGAAGATTGCCGTCACCAGCGAACGTGAGCCGGGCAAGCTGCCGCATGGCGAAATGGGCGTGGACATCGTGCTCGAATGCACCGGCTTCTTCCAGTCGGTCGATGCCGCGAAGCCGCATCTCGATGCAGGGGCCAAGCGCGTGCTGATCTCGGCCCCCGCCAAGGGCGATCTGAAGACGGTCGTCTACGGCGTGAACCACGAAGTGCTGACTTCGGACGACAGAATCGTTTCCAACGCGAGCTGCACGACCAACTGCCTCGCGCCGGTGGCCAAGGTTGTGAACGACACTGTCGGGATCGAGCGCGGCTTCATGACCACGATCCATTCCTACACCAACGACCAGCGGATGCTCGACCAGATGCATTCGGACATGCGGCGTGCTCGTGGCGGCGCGCAGAACATGATCCCGACCACCACCGGCGCGGCGCGCGCGGTCGGCCTGGTGCTGCCCGAACTCAACGGCAAGCTGGACGGCTCGTCCGTCCGCGTGCCGACCCCCAATGTCTCGCTGATCGACTTGGTCTTCACCCCGGGCCGCGACACCTCGGCCGAGGAACTGAACGAGGCGCTCAAGGCGGCTGCGGAAGGCCCGATGAAGGGTGTTCTCGACTTCACCGCACAGCCGCTGGTCAGCAGCGACTTCAATCACCAGCCCGCCAGCAGCACGGTCGACAGCCTCGAAACCGCCGTGCTCGAAGGCAAGCTCGCTCGCGTGGTCAGCTGGTACGACAACGAGTGGGGCTTCTCCAACCGGATGATCGACACCGCCGGCGTGATGGCGAAGCTGATCTGACCCTTTATGCCCCTCCCGCTTGCGGGAGGGGCAGTGAGACTTGCGAGCTTGCTCGCTAGTCGCAACGGGGCGGGCTCGTGTGAGCCCAATTCCCACCCCCAACCCCTCCCGCAAGCGGGAGGGGAGTAGGAGCGGCTGATGCCCAATTTCAAAACCCTCGACGATCTGCCTGCCGATCTTTCCGGTCAGGTCGCGCTGGTGCGCGTCGATCTCAACCTGCCGATGAAGGATGGCTCGGCGACCGACGTGACCCGGGTCGAGGCGGTCAGGCCGACCATCCTCGAATTGTGCGATCGCGGAGCGAAGGTGCTGCTGCTCGCCCATTTCGGGCGGCCCAAGGGCCAGCGCAATTCGACCATGACCACCGGCTACGTCCAGGGCGACGTGGCCGGTGTGCTGGGCAAGGAGCTGATGTTCATCTCCGAGGTTTCCGGTCCCACGGTCGATCAGTCGATCGGCATCCTGCGCGATGGCGATATCGGCCTGCTGGAAAACACCCGCTTCTGGCCGGGCGAGGAAGCCAACGATCCCGATTTCGCCAGGGCGATCGCCGCGCATGGCGATTTCTACGTCAACGACGCGTTCTCCGCCGCGCACCGCGCACATGCCAGCACCGAAGGCCTGGCGCACCTGCTGCCCGCCTATGCAGGCCGCGCGATGGAGGCTGAACTCAAGGCGCTGGATGCCGCGCTCGGTAACCCGGAAACCCCCGTGGCAGCGGTGGTCGGCGGAGCCAAGGTGTCGACCAAGCTCGACGTGCTCCAAAACCTCGTCGGCAAGGTCCAGCACCTGATTATCGGCGGCGGGATGGCCAACACCTTCCTCGCCGCGCGCGGAGCCGATGTCGGCAAGTCGCTGTGCGAGCACGATCTGGTCGACAAGGCCAACGCGATCATGGACGAGGCGGACCACGCGGGTTGCACCATTCACCTGCCTTACGACGTGGTCGTGGCGAAGGAATTTGCCGCAAATCCGGCATCGCTGCGCACCAGCAACGTGCACGAAGTCGCGGCGGACGAGATGATCCTCGACATCGGCCCGCAGGCGACCGAGGCGCTGGCCGACGTCCTCAAGACCTGCAAGACGCTGGTCTGGAACGGCCCGCTGGGCGCATTCGAGACCGAGCCGTTCGACCAGGCGACCGTCAGCCTCGCGCGCACCGCCGCCGCGTTGACCAAGGAAGGATCGCTGGTCTCGGTCGCGGGCGGCGGCGACACGGTGGCCGCGCTCAACGCCGCGGGCGTGGCCGACGATTTCTCCTACGTTTCCACCGCCGGAGGCGCGTTCCTCGAATGGATGGAAGGCAAGACGTTGCCCGGCGTCGCCGCGCTGAAGGCTTCGAAATGAGCGAAAATCAGGGAGTGGGCGAGGCCGGGAACGGCCTCGTCGATGTAACGACAGGCGAATTCGCGGGCTGGCAGGTGTGGCAGTCCGATGCGTTCGAGCAGCGCGCCGGGCCGTTCTACGAGAGACGGCAGGACGACAGCACCATGCTGACCGCGTTCCGCGCCGAGGCGCGCCACATGAATGGTGCGGGCTTCATGCATGGCGGCTGCCTGATGACCTTCGCCGATTCCGCGCTCTTCACCATTGCGCGCGACGCGATGGAAGGCAGCCACGGCGTGACGCTGACGCTGACCGGCGACTTCCTCGATCCGGCGCGCGAGGGCCAGCTGATCGAGGCGACCGGCGAGGTCGTGCGCGCGGGCGGCAAGACGATCTTCGTCGCCGGTATCGTGAAGGCAGACGGCGCACCCGTGCTGCGCTTCGATGGCATCATCCGCAAGGTACGCGGAAGCCGCTGACCGTCATCCGCGATGCTCCGGGTTCGGGCCATGCACGGCTTGCAGGCCCGGTTCCTGCTGGCTAAGCGCCGCGCAACGCATACGAATGTGAGAAAGGCGAACTCTCCCATGAATTTCGAAGAGATGAAGGCGAAGATTGCGCAGGGCGATGGGTTTATCGCGGCGCTGGACCAGTCGGGCGGCTCCACGCCCAAGGCGCTTGCCGGATATGGCATCGGCGAAGACGAATATTCGGACGAAGAGGAAATGTTCGCCAAGATCCACGACATGCGCTGCCGCATCGTGGAAAGCCCCGCCTTCACCGGCGACAAGGTGGTCGGCGCGATCCTGTTCGAAAAGACCATGGAGGGCTGCAACCCCGAAGGCAGGCCGATCCCCGAGCGACTTTCGGGCAAGGGCATCGTGCCCTTCCTGAAGGTCGACAAGGGGATGCACGATACCGAAAACGGCGTGCAGCTGATGAAGGACATGCCCGAGCTGGCGCAGCAATGCGCGCGGGCCAAGGAACTGGGCGTTTTCGGCACCAAGATGCGCTCCGTCGTGCACGAGGCGAACCAGCAGGGCATCGCCGATGCGGTGCGCCAGCAGATGGATTTCGGCCTCCAGATCCTCGATCACGGGCTGGTCCCGATCCTCGAACCCGAAGTCAGCCTGAAGTCGGAAACGCGTGGCACCGCGGAAGCCCACCTGCTGGCCTCCTTCCTCGACCAGCTGGAGCGGGTGCCCGAAGGGCAGCAGGTGATGCTCAAGCTGACCATCCCGAGCGAGCCGAACCTGTATCTTCCGCTTGTCGAACACCCCAAGGTTCTGCGGCTGGTCGCACTGTCGGGCGGTTACGAGCGGGGCGAAGCTTGCCGTGAACTGGCCAAGAACCGCGGCATGATCGCCAGCTTCAGCCGCGCACTGCTGGCAGAACTGCGCGCACAGATGGACGACCAGAAGTTCAACAACGCGCTCGAAACCGCGATCGACGAGATCTACGCGGCCAGCAAGGCGGGCTAATCGACGGGTTGGGGGCTAACCGCCCTCGAACGCGAAGCGATACTCGGCCGATTTGACCTGCGGATCGGCCCGCTGTTCGGGCTCGACCGACGCCAGCGTTACGGTGATGCCGCGCACCGAGTGCGGCTCACCGAGCGTGAGTGGCTGCGTCTGGCGCCAGCCGGGGCCGTCGATCCGGGTTTCCACGATCACCCGGCCGGCCTGGATGCATTGCACGCCCTGCGGGCAGCGGCTGTCCTCGGTCACGCGCATCGGCGTCACTACCGTGCGCTGCCCCAGCTGAACGGGTTGCAGCAGCGGAACTACGCTGCCCTGCTGCGCCACCTCGCGCGACGAATCGACCACCGGTCCGGCGTTGGGGACGACTGCGCAGGCGGCCAGGGACAGCAGGGCGACGGGCGCAAGCGCGGCGAGCGGGAGGGAGTGTTTTATCATCGGGCGCGACCTAGCGCGCCGCCCGCTTGCCGATAGCTGAATGCGCCGTCGTAAATATCGCGTCCAAAGAATCGACGGGCGCGCTCGCCCCCGCTAGATGCGCCGGTCATGACTTCCAGCAATTCCGCGATCCCGCACATTCCCACCCAGCTCTATCTGATCTCGCCGCTCGACGTTGGCGGCGATTTTCCCAAGCGGCTCGCCCGCGCGATCGATGCAGGGCAGGACCACGTCACCGCGTTCCAGTTCCGCGTGAAGGGCTTCGAAGGCTCCGCCGGGCAGCACGAGGCGGCGGCACTGGCCGCGCCCTTGCGCGAAATCTGCGAAGCGCGCGAGGTGGCCTTCATCGTCAATGACGACATTGCGCTCGCCAAGCGGCTGAAGGCCGACGGGGTTCATCTCGGCCAGGAGGATGGCACCGTGGCCGAGGCGCGCGATGCACTGGGCATGCAGGCGCAGATCGGCGTCACCTGTCACGCCAGCCGCCATCTCGCGATGGAAGCGGGGGATGCGGGGGCGGATTACGTCGCGTTCGGCGCGTTCTATCCCAGCACCACCAAGGACAAGGGCGATGCCGAGCGGCCCGAACCCGAAATCCTCGAATGGTGGTCCCAGATATTCGAGCTGCCCAGCGTCGCCATCGGCGGGATCACGCCCGACAATTGCGCGCCACTGATTGCAGCGGGGGCGGACTTCCTCGCGGTGTCGGGCGCGGTGTGGAACGGTGACGAGGTTGCCGCCGTTAAGGCCTTCGTGAAGGCGATAGAGGGGTAGCTGGATGTTCGACGGGCTTAAATCTGCTAAACGCAAGGCCATGGGCACCGTCGACCGCATCGTCACCATACTGGTTACCGCGACCATCACCTCGATGATCTGGATCGTCGCGGGCGGTAGCCTGATCGAAATGTCCGATGCGGATAGTCAGAAAGACAAGACCCGCCCCGCCGCCTCGGCGAGCGAATCGGCGCGGCCGCTGACCCGTGAAACCGTGGCTGCCAATGGGCGCGAGGCCGGCGCGGCCCAAGCCTCCACGGCCGAGCGCGCGCGGAACGTCGCGTCGAATGATCGCGCCACGGCGACCCGCCCGCAGGAGCGGCAATTGTCGCAGATGGTCATCCCGGTGCTCAACGTGCGACCCGCCGATCTGTCGGACAGCTTCCTGGCCGAACGCGACGGCGGAGAGCGGCTGCACGAGGCGATCGACATCATGGCCCCCAAGGGCACTTCGGTCATCGCTGCGGCTCCGGGCACGATCGAGCGGATCTATCAGTCCGAAACCGGCGGCAATTCGCTCTATGTGCGCTCACCCGACCGTGAGACGATCTTTTACTACGCACACCTCGACCAGTACGCGCCGGGCCTCAAGGAAGGGCAGAAGGTCCGCCGTGGCCAGCGGCTCGGCACGGTGGGCACGACGGGCAATGCCGCTCCCGACGCGCCGCACCTGCACTTCGCGATCATGCGCACCACCGACGATGCCGAATGGTGGGAGCCGACCAACGCCATCAATCCTTTTTCCTATCTGGCGGGCGAGGGTCGCTGAGCCGACTGCCGATTATCCGGGTGGGGAGGTCAGCACGCAGCGCATCGGGCCAAGCGTGCCGTTCTCGTCGCGCTCGCGCAGGATGCGTCGGCTCGATCGCTCCAACATCAGGCCCTTTAGCGGCCCGCGGGTGAAATAAAGCTGGGTGCCTCGCAGTAGGTAGACCCCGCGTTCGCCGTCCGCCTCGTAACTGGAGGCGTTGAGAATCGTGAAGTCGCGCCCCGGGATGCGGTGCCACGCGGCGCCGCCGGCATCGCCGGGAAGCGTGCATTCGTATTTGCCCAGAGGCAAGGTGTCGATCGACCCGCTCTGCGCCGTGAGCGGCGTGGCGGCGAGCGCGAGTGCGGGAAGGGCGAGCGAGGGTGCGGCGCGAAGCGCGCGGGCCAAATAAGAAGTCCTGTCCATGCGCGGCGATATAGCGTTGCTTACCTTGCCTGACCATGAGTGCTCGGCTAAGGCGCGCGCTTTGCAGCCTCGGCGCAGGTATCGGCCCCGATCGGCAGCACCGTTTCGCTAAACCCAAGGTATCCCCATGAAGATCAGCGGCGTCGATATTCGCCCCGGCAATATCATCGAATACGAAGGCGGCATCTGGAAGGTCGCCAAGATCCAGCACACGCAGCCCGGCAAGGGCGGGGCCTACATGCAGGTCGAGATGAAGAACCTGCAGGATGGCCGCAAGACCAACGTGCGCTTCCGCAGCGCCGACACGGTCGAGAAGGTGCGCCTCGACACCAAGGACTACCAGTTCCTGTACGAGGATGGCGAACAACTGGTGTTCATGGACACCGACACCTACGAACAGATCAACCTGCCCAGCGACCTGCTCGGCGATGCGCGCCCGTTCCTGCAGGACGGCATGACTGTGACGCTGGAGCTGTGGGAAGAAAAGCCGATCTCGGTCGCGCTGCCGGAACAGATCGAAGCCGAGATCGTCGAGGCCGACGCGGTGATCAAGGGGCAGACCGCCTCGTCCAGCTACAAGCCCGCGATCCTCGACAATGGGGTGCGCATCATGGTGCCGCCGCATATCGAAAGCGGCACCCGGATCATCGTCGACGTGTACGAACAGACTTATGTCGGAAAGGCTGGCTGAACATGCCGTTCAAGAATAGTATTCTGATCGCCGCGACTCTCGGCCTCGCCGCCGCTCCTGTCGCTGCGCAGACCGCGCCCCAAGCGCCTGCCGCGACCGCTGAACAGGAGCAGACGATGGCGCGCGCCGGGCTGATCTTCAGCCTGTTCGCCAACGCGGTGAAGGTGGACGAGATTCCGGAAGCGGAAAAGGACGCCCTGATCGGGTGCCTTTACGCCAACACGCTAGAAACGATCAGCCAGGCGACCGGCAATGCGCTTGCCGAAAATCCTCAGATCGATGGCAGCGACCCGACCAATGTCTACCTCGTCGCGGCAATCGTGTGTGGCGCGCGTGAAGCGGGTGCCACGCCGAGCGATGCGCCAGCCACTGCGCCGGCAGATCCTTCTGCCGAACCGGCAACGCGCTAGGACGGGCCAGGACACGACATGGCAGCAATTACCGGCCTGATCCGCGTGATGGAACGCGCAGCGCGGCGCGCGGGCAACCGCCTGCGGCGCGACTTCGGCGAGATCGAACACCTCCAGGTCAGCCGCAAGGGCCCGGCCGACTTCGTCAGCAAGGCGGATATGCGGGCCGAACGCTCGCTGTACGACGACCTGTTGCAGGCGCGCCCCAACTGGGGCTTCCTGCTTGAGGAAGCGGGCGAGATCAAGGGCGAGGATGGCCAGCCGCGCTGGGTGATCGACCCGCTCGACGGAACCAGCAACTTCCTCCACGGCATTCCGCATTTCGCGATCTCGATCGCGGTGCAGGAGCGCAAGCTGGATGGATCGGGCTGGGGCGATGTGACCGCCGCGGTGGTCTATCAACCGATTACCGACGAAACCTTCTGGGCGGAAAAGACGCGCGGCGCATGGCTGCACGACGGGCGTCTGCGGGTATCTTCGCGCGGGCGGCTGAACGAGGCGCTGATCGCGACCGGCATGCCGTTCCAGGGCCACGGCAATGTTGCCGAATGGAGCCGGATCTACGGTGCGCTCGGCCCCGAAGTCGCCGGTATCCGCCGTTTCGGAGCCGCCTCGCTCGACCTCGCATGGGTCGCCGCCGGGCGCTTCGACGGCTTCTGGGAAAGCGACCTACAGCCGTGGGATACCGCCGCAGGCTGCCTGCTGGTGCGCGAAGCGGGTGGTTTCGTGACCGACTATCGCGGGCGCAGCCAGCCGGTCCTCCACGAACAGGTGCTGGCCGGCAATGACGGGCTGCATTCCAAGATGCACAAGGTCGTCGCCAACGCCTTGCGTTAGACTGCGCCCTCGCCTTATGGGTCGGTCGGACCCAGGGCCCCTGTGGTGGAATTGGTAGACGCGCTCGACTCAAAATCGAGTTCCTTACGGAGTGCCCGTTCGAGTCGGGCCAGGGGCACCACACCTTCGTCGCTCGCAATGATCGGTGCACGATCGCACGCGATATGCGCGTCCCCGATTGCCTAGCAGCCCCTCGCCCCGCTATCGCTGGGTTCAGCAATGCTAGAAGCCCCTTCCTTTCACGCGATTGCCGCAATGGTGGTCACGATCGCGATGTTCATCGGCTTTGCGCGCAGCAGGCCGTCGACCGAGATCGTATCGCTGATGACCATCGCGGTGATCGCGGTGTTCCTCTATTTCTTCCCGCTGCCCGACACGCGCCCGACCGACGGCCTGTCGCTCGCCTTCTCGGGCTTCGGCCACTACGCGCTGATCACGATCTGCGCGCTGATGATAATGGGCCGGGGCCTGGTGGTCACCGGCGCGCTGGAGCCTGCGGCGCATCTGCTGGAGCGTCTCTTCAAGTGGAACCTGCAGATCGGGTTGCTCATTTCGCTGGTCGCGGCGATGGCGCTGTCGATGGCGGTCAATGATACGCCGGTGCTGGTCCTGCTGCTGCCGATCTTCGTCAGCCTGGCCGCGCGCGGCGCGATGCCTGCGTCCAAGACGCTGATCCCGCTCAACGCGGCGGTCCTGATCGGCGGGATGGCGACCACCATCGGCACCTCGACCAACATCCTCGTCGTCTCGATCGCCAGCGATCTCGGGATGCCGGAAATGAGCGTCTTCCATTACACGCCGATCGTATTGGTCGCCGCTGCGGTCGCGCTGCCCTATCTGTGGCTGGTGATGCCCCGCCTGTTGAAGGACAACACGCAGGAAGACACGCGCCCGCGCCGTCATTTCCAGGCACGGCTGAGAGTGAGCGAGGATGGCCCGCTGACCGGAGAGTTGCTGGCCGACATCCTGCCCCGCCTGCCCGACACCGTGACCGTGCACGATCCGCCGATCGGAAAATTGCAGCCGCAGCAGCGCCTGCTGATTTCCGGCCCGCAGGAAGCGGTGGAAGAGGCGATGCGCACGCTGCGCGGCGAGGCGGCGCCCGATTGGGTGCTGTCCAAGATCAAGCGCAAGGCGAGCGCGCAGAACGAGGACGTGATCGTCGTCGAGATGGCGATAACCGCGGATTCGCGGCTGATCGGCCGCACGCTGCCGAGCTCGGGCGTTGCCGATCTGTACGGGGTCGCGGTGCTCGGCGTGCATCGGCCCGAACGCTGGACGGGCGTGACCGACGAATTCAACGATTATTCCGCCGGCGATATGCGCTTTGCCGAAGGCGACGTGCTGATGGTGACGGGCCTGCGCGCCGATCTGGAAGAGTTTGCCCGGGGCGACAGCCTGCTGATGCTGGAAGGGATGCGCGAACTGCCGCGCCGCTCAAAGGCGGTGCTGTCGGCGGTGATCATGGGCGGCGCTGTGTTCACCGCGTCCATCGGGCTGTTCCCGATCGCGATCTCCGCGCTGGCGGGTGCGATCCTGATGTTCCTTACCGGCTGCGTGAAGTTCGACCGGGTCGGGCGTGCGCTGTCGGCCAAGGTGATCGTGCTGGTCGCGGCGAGCATCGCGGTGGGCTCGATCGTCGAGGCGAGCGGCGCGGCGGCGTGGCTGGGCATGGCGCTCTCGCTTGGGCTCTCCTCGCTGCCCCCGGCACTGGTGCTGGGCGCGATCATGCTGTTCGTGACCACGCTGACCAATTTCGCCTCCAACGCGACCGCCGCCACCGTGGGTACGCCGATCGCGTTCAGCATCGCGACCGAACTGGGCCTGCCGCCCGAGCCGCTGGTGCTGGCGGTGCTGTTCGGCTGCAACCTTTGTTACGCGACCCCGATCGCCTACCAGACCAACATGCTGATCATGGGCGAGGGCTCGTACGAGTTCTCCGACTATATCCGTACCGGCGTTCCGCTGGTGATCCTGATGGTGACGACGCTCTCCGTCCTGCTGGCGCTGACCTATCGCCTGTAGCATTTCCTACCCGCTGCAAATTTGCGATGGATCGGTTATGAAGGTGCGCGCAGCCAGGCTTTCATCGATTGGATCGATCGAACGGCGGCTACATATCGAAGGGAATTGAGCGCCTGGACTGTGTCTCAGGTGTCTCAGGCAGATTGGGGCAAGGGGAGTACAGGGTATGCACAAGCAGGTTCGGATGACGCGCGCGGCACTGATGGCGGCGGGCGCGCTGCTCTGCTCTACCGCCGCGTTCGCGCAGGATGACGACCTGCGAGCGGGCGTGCAGGAAGACATGCCCGAGCTGATGGCGCTGTACCGCGATCTCCACGCCAACCCCGAACTCAGCTTCGAGGAAGACGAAACCGCCGCCAAGCTGGCCGCACGGATGCGCGCGCTGGGCTTCGATGTGACCCAAGGCGTGGGCAAGACCGGCGTGGTCGCAGTGATGGAGAACGGCGAGGGGCCGACCGTGCTGATCCGTGCGGACATGGACGGGCTGCCGGTGGTGGAACAGACCGGGCTGCCGTTTGCCTCCACGGTCAAGGCAACGCCCGCAACCGGCGTCGAAACCGGCGTGATGCACGCCTGCGGGCACGATACGCACATGACCGCGTGGATCGGCGCTGCGCAGCAGCTGGTCGACCATAAGGATGAATGGAGCGGTACGCTGGTGATGATCCTGCAACCCGCCGAAGAAGTGGGCGAGGGCGCGCTGGCGATGCTGGAAGACGGCCTGTTCACCCGCTTCCCCAAGCCCGACTACGCGATCGCCTTCCACGATGCGGCGCAGTTCCCCGCCGGGATGATCGGCTACTCTCCGGGGTATGCGCTGGCCAATGTCGACAGCGTGGATATCACCGTGAAGGGCGTCGGCGGGCACGGCGCCTATCCGCAAGCGACCAAGGACCCGGTCGTGCTGGCGAGTGCGATCGTAATGAAGCTGCAAACGCTGGTCAGCCGCGAATTGTCTCCGCTGGAGCCGGGCGTGGTGACGGTCGGCAGCTTCCGCGCAGGGGCCAAGCACAACATCATTTCGGACGAGGCGAAGCTGCAGCTGACCGTGCGCAGCTATACTGATGACGCCCGCAAGCTGCTGCTCGACGGGATTGCCCGGATCGCACGCGGCGAGGCGATCGCGGCGGGCATTGCGGAGGATCAGCTGCCGATCGTGACCGTGGCTGATCCTTACACGCCCTCGACCTTCAACGATCCCGAGTTCACCGAAACCGTGATGACCGGCTTCCGTACCCGCTTCGGTGAAGACCGGGTGATGCAAGTGCCCAGCGTGATGGGTGGCGAGGATTTCAGCCAGTACCGGCGGGCGGATCCCGATGGCGTCGAATCGCTGATCTTCTGGATCGGCGGGGTGCCCGAGGAAGAATGGCAGGCAGCGCAGAAGGGTGAGGCCTCGCTGCCTTCGCTCCACAGCCCGTTCTGGGCGCCCGATGCGCAAAAGGTGATCGAGACGGGGGCGGAGGCGCTGGCCTCCGCCGCGATCGACCTGATGCCCGCCAAGGGCGGCTGAGCGCTAGAACCCGTAGCGTTCCTCGATCGAGACGAAGCGATCCTGGTCCGGATCGTAGGCGTCGACCATCCCGGTTGCGATGTCGTAGACCCAGCCGTGCAGTTCGACCTCGCGCTGGGCCAGGCGCAGGGCGACCGTTGGGTGGGTGCGCAGGTGCTGCAATTGCAGGATCACGTTCTGCTCCAGTAGCATGCGCATCTTCTCGGCATCGGTCTTGCCCTCTGCACGGGCGTCGACGATGTCCACCGCCGCGCGGCTGTAACCCAGCCATTCGCGGACGTGGGGGAGGGTGTCGAGAGAGCTGCGGTCCCTGTGGAGGTCCATCGCGCCCTTCATCGCGCCGCATTCGGTATGACCGCACACGACGATGTGGGGCACGCGAAGGGCGGCGCTGGCGAATTCGATGCTCGCGGTCATGCCGCCGGTCTGGTTGGTATGCGGGGGCACGATGTTGCCCGCATTGCGGCAGATGAACAGCTCCCCCGGATCGGTCTGCGTCATCATCCCGGTCTCGATCCGCGAATCGGAGCAGGTGATGAACAGGGCTTCCGGGGACTGCCCCTTGCTCAGCTTTTCGAAGAACGCCTTCCTGCCAGGGAAAACCTCGTTCTGGAACTTCACGACGCCGCGGGCAAAACGGGGCACGGGGGGATCTCCTCGCTGTTTGACTGGCGAGGGGGTCTAGCCGATGTCCGCCCCAACGCAAGCGGGCGCGCGAGGCATGATCGCCCCGCGCGCCCGCGCAATGCCAGTTGAACTGCCTATTCGGCGTCGGGAACGTAGGTCCCAAGCCGGTGGTGCAGCGCGTTGATCTTGGCCAGTTCCTCGCGGTCCTCCGTGGTCCGCGCGTGGCTCGCCAGAGCGGCGCGCAGCAGGCGGAAGTCTGCGGTGGAGAGCAGGGCGCGGGCGCGGCCGGGCTCTTTGGGGGTGTCGGTCTCGTCGGTCATAGTAGAATCCGCTCCGTGGGTTCGTCCGGGTGTCACCGGGTCGTGGGGCCAGCAATGCCGACCGCGCGACCCGGTGACAAGTCCCGAACCCGTTATCGCCTAGGCGGCGAACTGATTCATGGTGTTGTCCTTGCCGCCCGCCTTGAGGGCGGCTTCGCCGGCGAAGTATTCCTTGTGGTCGTCGCCAACGTCGGATCCGGCCATGTTCTGGTGCTTCACGCAGGCGATCTGCTGGCGGACTTCCTCGCGCTGGACGTTCTTGACGTAGCCCAGCATCGCCTCCTCTCCGAAGTAGCGCTTGGCGAGGTTGTCCGTGCTCAGCGCAGCCGTGTGATAGGTTGGCAGCGTAATCAGGTGGTGGAAAATCCCCGCACGCTTCGCGGCGTCGGCCTGGAAGCTCTGGATCTTGGCATCCGCCTCGATCGCCAGATCGGTGGCGTCATAGTCCACGCTCATCAGCTTGGCACGATCGTATGCGCTGACATCCTTGCCGCTTTCTTCCCACGCATCAAACACTTGCTGGCGGAAGTTGAGCGTCCAGTTGAAGCTGGGCGAGTTGTTGTAGACCAGCTTGGCATTCGGCACCGTCTCACGGATCTTGTCGACCATCTCGGCAATCTGCTCGACATGCGGCTTCTCGGTCTCGATCCACAACAGGTCGGCGCCGTGCTGGAGCGAGGTGACGCAGTCGAGCACAACCCGGTCCACGCCCGTGCCGGCGCGGAACTGGTACAGGTTCGACGGCAGGCGCTTGGGCGCCATCAGCTTGCCATCGCGGCTGATGAAGACCTGGCCATTGGTGATGTTCGCCGGATCGACCGGCTCTGCATCGAGGAAGCTGTTGTACTGGTCGCCCAGGTCGCCCGGCTCGGTGGAGTAGGCGATCTGCTTCGTCAGGCCCGCGCCGAGGCTGTCGGTGCGTGCGACGATGATGCCATCGTCCACGCCCAGTTCGAGGAAGGCGTAACGGATCGCGCGGATCTTCTGCAGGAAGTCCTCGTGCGGAACGGTAACCTTGCCGTCCTGGTGGCCGCACTGCTTCTCGTCCGACACCTGGTTCTCGATCTGGAGCGCACAGGCGCCCGCTTCGATCATCTGCTTGGCGAGCAGGTAGGTTGCCTCCGCGTTGCCGAAGCCTGCGTCGATGTCCGCGATGATCGGCACGACGTGGGTCTCGTAGTTGTCGATCGCGTTTTCGAGCCGCTTGGCCTCAGTGTCGTTACCCGCTTCGCGCGCGGCATCGAGATCGCGGAACATGCCGCCCAGCTCGCGTGCGTCGGCCTGCTTGAGGAAGGTGTAAATCTCCGCGATCAGGTCGGGAACGGCGGTTTTCTCGTGCATCGACTGGTCGGGAAGGGGACCGAACTCGCTGCGCAGCGCGGCGACCATCCAGCCGGACAGGTAGAGGTAGCGGCGCTTGGTGCTGCCGAAGTGCTTCTTGATCGCGATCATCTGCTGCTGGCCGATGAAGCCGTGCCATGCACCCAGCGACTGGGTGTAGTTTGCCGCGTCGGCATCGTAGGCATCCATGTCTTCGCGCATGATCTTCGCGGTGTACTTCGCAATATCGAGCCCCGTGCGGAAGCGGTTCTGGAGCCGCATGCGCGCTGCGCTCTCGGCATCGATCGCGGCCCAGGCATCGCCGCCCTGGCCGATGCGGGTCTTCAGTTGATCGGTTTCGCTTGCGTAGGTCGAGTGCGTCATGGGTGACTCCGTAAAAAAGCTGTGTTCGTGACGCAGCAGATACCCCTCAACCGGCCATCCAAACAGGGTTTGTTACAGACTATCTTGTCTCAATCAGCATTTTTGCTAGTGATCACTTGTGTATCTGTAATGATCTTTACAAATCGCGGTTAGGAACGGCTCATGAGCGAACCCTCCCTATATGCCGGTGCTGCCTTGCGCCGCCTGCGCCGCCGCGAAGGCCTGACGCAAGCCAGCATGGCCCAGCGCCTGTCGATCTCGCCCAGCTATCTCAACCTGATCGAGCGTAACCAGCGCCCGGTTACCGCGCGCGTCGTGCTCGAACTGGTCGATCAGTTCGACTACGACCCGCGATCCTTGCAGGAAAGCAGCGCGATTGGCGGGGTCGACGGTCTTGCGCGGCGTCTCGGGGATGATCGCTTCGCCGATCTGGGGATCGACCGCGCCGAAGTGACCGAATTCCTCGCCGCCGCGCCGCAGGCCGCCGCTGCCTTCGCTCGGCTGTTCGACGAACGGGGCAGGGCGGCTGCGCAGACCCGCCCGTTCGAAGAAGAAGTGTGGCGCGCGATCGAGCGCTGGCGCAACCACTTCGCCGATCTCGACGAGGCAGCCGAGAGCCTGGCCGACGAGCTGCGGCTAGCCCGTGGCGATATCGGCGCGGCGCTGACCGATCACCTGCGCGAGCGGCACGATCTCGCCATCCGATACCTTCCACGCGCCGTGCTGCCGGAGGCGAACCGGCGGCTCGACCTGCATGCGCGGCAGGTCCAGCTGTCCGAGATGCTCTCCCCCGCAGCGCGCAATATCGAGATGGCCAAGCAGGTCGCCGAACTCGAGCAGCGCGAACTTATCGCGGACATTGCCGATGGCGCGTCCTTCGATCACCGCGAGGGCCGCGATGCGTTCGCTCGTTATCTACGCGCCTATTACGCACGCGCGTTGGTGATGCCCTATGGCCGGTTCCTGCGCGCGTGCGAGGCGACCGCGTACGAGCCGCAGGTGCTCGCGCGCAGGTTCGCAACCGATGTGGGCGAGGTCGCGCGCCGGTTCACCACGCTCCAGCGGGTCGGCCAGCGCGGCCTGCCATTCTTCGTCGGGCGGATCGACGGCTCGGTGCAATTGTTCGAACGACTGCTGGGCGCGAGTGGTGCCAGCCTGCTCGATCGCCGCCCCGGGTGCCCCCGGCTCGGGCTGGAGCGTCGACCGGAGTGGCATTCGCAGGCGATTATGATGGAAAGCGGTGCGCTGGGGCCGGAGCATTGGCTGGTCGCGCATATCGCCGCGCCGCCCTATGCCGATGAGCCGCGCACCGACGTGCTGCTGCTGGGACTGGAGGCGAAATTTGCCGATGCCACCGCGCTTGGCCGGGGGGTCTCGGTGAAAGACGACGACGCGACGCCGATCGGACCCGGCTGCCGTACCTGCCGCCGGACCGGGTGCCCCGCGCGTTCGCTGCGCGGACCGATCCAGACGGCGGTCGCCTGATTTTTGCGCGGAACCGCAACGCGTCTTGCGCTTTGTGCAAGTCAGGAAAACCGCAAGGGGCGCATTCGCCATGACCGAAGAACGTATTACCGAACATACCGATCAGGACGGCCACACCCATACGACGCACACGATCGTCACCGAAGGCGAGCGCAAGAGCGGCGGGATGACCATCGTGCTGCTGATCGTGGCCCTTATCGCCGTTGTCGCGGCGATCTATCTGTTTTCCAACATGAGCAATGCCGAAGTCGCGAAGGACAACGCCGTCGGCGACGCGGCCAGCCAAGTGGGCGATGCGGCCAATCAGGCAGGCGACGCGATAGAGAATGCGGCGGACCGGGTCGCCCCGCCCGAGTAATGTCGGCACCCTGCCGGGGGTTTTCGGCAGGGTGTAAAATTTACCGACATTTCATCACTCGTCCCTAAGCCGAACCTCCGCGGAACGATGCGGAGAAGGGTTTCGACAGGGCGCGATGATCAGGCTGTTCAAGCACTATATCCCGCAAGCCGTGTTGCTCTACGGCTTCTGCGATCTGGTCTTGCTGCTGGTCGCGGGCGATCTCGCGTGGCACCTGCGAGCCGCCCAGATCGCGATCGAAGTCGGCCCGTGGACCGAACGGCTGCCGCCGATCATCGGTTTTACCATCATATGCTCTTTGTCGCTGGTCGCGCTGGGGCTCTACAGTCCCGAGGCGCTGCGCAGTCCGCGTTACGCCTTCGCCCGCTCGCTGGTCGCGCTGTCGCTCGCTGGGGTGGCGCTTGCGGTGCTCGACTTCGTGCTGCCCACCGTCGGGTTCTGGCGATCGACCCTGCTTTATGCGCTGGGGCTGGCGCTCGTGCTGATCGGGCTGACGCGGCTCGCGCTGAGCCATGCGGTAGACCGCGAGAACCTCAAACGTCGGGTCGTCGTGCTTGGCGCGGGCACCCGCGCGGCGCGGCTCAAGGCGCTCCAGGAGTGCGGCGACAGCGGCTTCATGATCGTCGGCTTCGTGGCGATGAACGAACCGCACCGGATTTTGGAAGAGGCAGTCGGTCGCGACGAGCTGGGCGATCTGGGTGCATTCGTGGAGCGCGTCCACGCAACCGAGGTGGTGCTCGCGCTGGAAGAGCGGCGCAACGCACTGCCACTGGCAGATCTGGTCCGGGTGCGCACAAAAGGTGTGCCGGTGCACGAGGTCTCCAGCTTTCTCGAACGCGAGACTGGGCGGGTCGATCTCGATACGCTCAACCCCAGCTGGCTGATCTTTTCCGACGGGTTTTCCGCCGGTCGGCGCTGGTCGAGCATGACCAAGCGAACGGTTGACATCGTTGCCAGCCTGATCGTGCTGACGCTGACTTTGCCCGTCATCGTCCTGTTCGCGCTGCTGGTGAAGCTGGACAGCAACGGCCCGGCCTTTTTCCGGCAGCAGAGGGTGGGCCTCCATGGGCGGCCCTTCGTCCTGCTCAAGCTGCGCAGCATGCGCACCGATGCGGAAAAGGATGGCGCGCAGTGGGCGACCGTCGGCGATCCGCGAGTGACTCGCCTGGGCCGCTTCATCCGCAAGGTCCGGATCGACGAGCTGCCCCAGACCTGGAGCGTGCTGAAGGGAGAGATGAGTTTCGTTGGCCCACGGCCGGAAGTGCCCAAGTTCGTCGACGACCTTGAAGACCACCTGCCCTTCTACGCCGAACGGCACATGGTGAAGCCGGGCATCACCGGATGGGCGCAGATCAACTATCCCTATGGCGCGAGCATCGAGGATGCGCGGCACAAACTGGAATATGATCTCTACTACGCGAAGAACTACACCCCCTTTCTCGATCTGCTGATCCTGCTCCAGACCCTCCGGGTGATTCTCTATCCGGAAGGGGCAAGATGATGCCCGATGCCGGATTGTGGCATGTGATCGCGCTGGCCAGCCATACCGCATGTGCGGCGGCCTGCGCGCTGGCTGCGATCTGGCTGTGCCGCAGGCCGCTACCCTGGCGGCGCGAGCGGATCGCAGGGCTCGTCGCGCTGTGCCTGACCGGCGTGTGGGCAGGCGTGCTCGCCGCGCTAGGTCCGGCGGCTCTCGTCACTGCGGGGGCAGAGGTGCTGCGCAATCTCAGCTGGCTGGCACTGGTCCATGCACTGTTCGCGGGCGGGGTAGATCAGGAGAGCGCGCGCAAGGTGCGCTTCGTGATCGTCAGCCTGGTGTTCGTGGAGCTGTTGCAGGGCGCTGTGCTGGCCGCAAACGCGCTGATCGATGCAGGGCCGGAGTTTGCCGCGTCGGCGCTGCGCGTATCCTCGCTGTTCCACATGCTCGTCGCGATCGGCGCGCTGGTCCTGTTGCACAATCTCTATATCGGTGCCTCGCATCGCGACCGGGCGAGCACACGATGGGTCGCGATCTCGCTTTCTGCGCTGTGGCTGTTCGAGCTCAATTACTACGCGGCGACGTGGCTGTCGGGCGAATTTCCGGACCAGATCGCGGCACTGCGGGGGGTCGTGGTCGCAATCGCATTCGTCCCGCTGTCGATGGCGTTGGGGGCAGATGTGAGTGCCTTGCGCTTGCGCGCCTCGCGCAAGGTGGCGTTCCGGTCGCTCTCGCTGCTGCTGATCGGCGGCTATCTGCTGGCGATGGCGGGGCTCGCGCGGGTGCTGAACCTGATGGAGGCGGATGGCGCGCGGCTCGCGCAGGTCGGCTTCCTGGTCGCGTTGCTGACCGTGATGGCGCTGTGGCTGCCATCCGAACGGTTCCGCGCCTGGATCAAAGTGACCGCGCAGAAGCACTTGTTCAGCCACCGCTACGATTACCGTGCCGAGTGGCTGCGGCTTGCCGACACGATCGGCCGCGGCGGGGAGGCGGGCGATGCGCTGCATCTGCGCGTGCCCAAGGCTATGGCGGATATTACCGAGAGCCCGTCCGCTGCGCTGTTCCTGCCCGATGCCGATGGCACGCTGGTGCTTGCCGAGACTTGGCGCTGGCCCATGCTGGCAGACGATGTGGTGAGCCTGCCGCAGCAGGTGACCGGGTTCCTCTCGAGCAACGACTACGTCATCGACCTCGAACAATGGCGCCTCGGCCGGTCCGAGGCGGGCGAGGTCGATCCCCTGCCAGCTTGGCTGGATGGGGAGAGCGCGGGCTGGGCGATCGTGCCGCTGCGCCATTTCGACCGGTTGCAGGGCGCAGTGCTGCTCGCCCGGCCGCTGATCGATCGTCAGCTCGACTGGGAGGATTTCGACCTGCTCAAGGTCGTCGGGCGTCAGCTGGCCAGCTATCTTGCCGAACAGACGGGGCAGCATGCATTGATGGAAGCTGCGCGCTTCGACGAATTCAATCGCCGGATTGCCTTCGTCCTTCACGACATCAAGAATCTCGCCAGCCAGCTCTCCCTGCTGTCGCACAATGCCCAGCGGCATGCGGATAATCCCGCGTTTCGGGAAGACATGCTCAAGACGCTGGGCGCTAGCACCGCCAAGCTGAATGGACTGATCCAGCGGCTCGGCCGCTATGGCAACCAGCGCGAGCCCGAGGTCGAGAGGGTCGAGTTGGAGCGCCTGGTGGGCGATGTCGCGGCCCGCTTCGAGCCCTCGTGCCATATCCACGTGTCTGTCACCGGAGAAGGTACGGCGATAGCCGACCGGGAAGGGCTGGAACAGGCGCTGGCCCACCTGATCCAGAACGCCTTCGACGCGAGCCCCGCGAACGCACCGGTCTGCGTGTCGATCCACAGCGATCATATCGGTGCCAGCATCGAGATAGTCGATGTCGGCGAAGGGATGGACCCGGCCTTCCTGCGCGACAAGCTGTATGCCCCCTTCGTCAGCTCCAAGGCCGATGGTTTCGGGATCGGTGCGCTCGAAGCGCGCGAACTGGTCCGCGCTATGGGCGGCCGCCTGCTGGTTCAGTCGCGGGTCGGCCTCGGCACACGCTTCACCATCGAACTGGCCGGGGTAGCGAGCCATCTGGTCGACAAGAAACTTTCCCGCGAGGCAGCCTGATGAGCGATCCCAAACCCAAGCTGTTGATCGTCGAGGACGATGAAGGTCTTCAGGCGCAGCTCAAATGGGCTTTCGAAGACTATGAGGTGTTGGTCGCGGGTACGCGAGAGGATGCATTGGCGATCCTGCGCGCGGAGGCTCCAGCGGTGGTCACGCTCGACCTCGGCCTGCCACCCGACCCCGACGGCACGAGCGAGGGCTTCGCCGTACTCCACGCGATCATGGCACAGGCGCCCGCGACGAAAGTAATTATCGCCAGTGGGCACGGCGCGCATGAAAGCGTGCTCGATGCGATCGCTTCGGGGGCCTATGATTTCTACCACAAGCCGGTCGATATCGCGGCGCTGGAACTGATCGTGTCGCGCGCGCTCACCCTCTATCGGATCGAGGCCGAAAACCGTCGCCTGGCAGAGAAGGTCGGCAAGACCAAGACCGTGCTCGGCACCCTGATCACCGGTGCGCCCGAGATGGTGAAGGTCGCGCGCACGATCGAGCGCGTGGCCAACACCAATGCCTCGGTCATGCTCCTGGGTGCAAGCGGGACGGGCAAGGAACTGCTCGCACGCGGCCTGCACGATGCAAGCCCGCGCCGCGACGGGGCTTTCGTTGCGATCAACTGCGCCGCGATTCCAGAAAACCTGCTCGAGAGCGAGCTGTTCGGGCACGAGAAGGGGGCGTTCACGGGGGCGGTCAAGACGACCGAGGGCAAGATCGAGTGCGCCCACGGTGGCACGCTGTTCCTCGACGAGGTCGGCGACATTCCGCTGCCACTGCAGGTCAAACTGCTGCGCTTTTTGCAGGAACGCACGATCGAGCGAATCGGCGGGCGCAAGGCGATTGCGGTCGACACGCGGATCGTGTGCGCCACCCACCGCGATCTCGACGCGATGATCGGCGAAGAGACGTTCCGCGAGGATCTCTATTACCGCATGGCGGAGATCGTCGTGCGCATCCCCTCGCTCAGCGAGCGTGCCGGAGATGCTGCGCTGCTGGCCAAGGCGTTCCTAAACCGCTTCGCGCAGGAGATGAACCCGGCGGTGAAGGGCTTTGCGCCCGATGCGCTCGCCGCGCTCGATGCGCATAAATGGCCGGGCAATGTCCGCGAGCTGGAGAACCGCGTGAAGCGCGCGGTGATCATGGCCGACGGCA
>CAXAXQ010000026.1:0-55576 GCA_963972905.1 uncultured Erythrobacteraceae bacterium | reverse complement strand
GAAGGCGGTCGACAAGTTCGAATACCGCCGCGGCTACAAGTTCAGCACCTATGCGACGTGGTGGATCCGACAGGCGATCACCCGCTCGATCGCCGATCAGGCGCGCACGATCCGCATCCCGGTCCACATGATCGAGACGATCAACAAGCTGGTCCGCACTTCGCGCCAGTTCCTGCACGAGCAAGGCCGCGAGCCCACGCCCGAGGAAATGGCCGAACGGCTTTCGATGCCGCTCGAAAAGGTCCGCAAGGTGATGAAGATCGCCAAGGAGCCGATCAGCCTCGAAACGCCGATCGGCGACGAGGAAGATTCGCACCTGGGCGATTTCATCGAGGACAAGAACGCGATCATCCCCGTCGATGCTGCCATCCAGAGCAACCTCAAGGAAACCGTCACCCGCGTGCTGGCATCGCTCACCCCGCGCGAGGAACGCGTGCTGCGCATGCGCTTCGGCATCGGGATGAACACCGATCACACGCTGGAAGAAGTCGGCCAGCAGTTCAGCGTGACCCGCGAACGTATCCGCCAGATCGAGGCAAAGGCGCTGCGCAAGCTCAAGCACCCAAGCCGTTCGCGCAAGATGCGGTCGTTCCTGGATCAATAAGCGAAAAGGCCCCGGTATTCCCGGGGCCTTCTTGTATCCGTCCTCGCCAGCTTGGCCGTCTCAGCCTGCGATTAGATGGTGTTGGCGAGCAGGTATCGATTCGCCCCGCCGACAGGCATAGGCTTGGCGAAGTAGTAACCCTGACCGTAGCGAACTCCGAGTTTGCGAAGCGTCTCAAGTTCGCCGACCCGCTCTATTCCCTCGGCGACGACCTCGCTGCCGATTGCCTTGGCAAAATGGACGATTGCAGCGGCGAGCGCCTGCCGGGCAAGGTCGACGTCGATGTTCGTTGTCAGACTGATGTCCAGTTTGAGCAGATCGGGGGCCAAGTCGACGAGATAGCGCAGCCCGGCATATCCGGCACCGACATCATCGATCGCGATTTTCGCGTGCGGTCGGATTTCGTCCAACGCTTCTGCCAGCTTTTGGAAATCGTCGACCTTCTCGTGTTCAGTTACCTCGAGTACGATCCGCAAATCGATCGCTTTCCTAATCGCTTGCGCGACGTGGCCGCTCAAGATGACTTCAGGCGAGGCATTGATCGCGATATAGACATTGCGAGGCAAGTTTTTCGCTTCGCTTAGCGCAGTCTCCAGCGCGAGCATTTCCAGCTCGGTGCCCAGCTGGACGCTTTTCGCGTCATGGAACCATGCGTCCGGCGTACGGTCGACATCGGGAAAGCGTGCGAGGCATTCAAATCCGGCCACCATGTTTGCGTGAAGATCGTGAATGGGCTGCATCACCATCGCCACCGTACGTTCGGCGATGACGTTCTCGATCATGCTCTGCGTCACCAAACGCTGCTCGTCGTTGGCCAGCGTCGCTTCGATTTGTTCGGCGGCCAACTGCCCGAATGCCCGCAACACGTCCATGTCGCGTTGCGTGATACTGCGATCGGCATCTCGGCTGACGCAGCAAAAACTGCCGAACACGCTACCGTCCGAAAGGCGGAGTGGGACGTTTAGGTGCATGCCCACTGGGAGCATGTTCGTGATCGGCAATTTACGGGCTAATGGAATTTGCTGAGCGTCCTGGATCATCTCGGGCAGGCGCCCCTCCAGGATGTGCCAGCAAAAGCTGTCCTCGCGAGGTTCGCGAAATCCGGCACCCATCGGAAGGTCGAGATCGGTGTCGACATGCATGAGTTCACGCTGGTCGCCATCGACATAGCGACCCACGAACGCGATCTCCGCGTCGAGATGTTGCCGCGTTGCCTTCAGGATACGGCCAATGGATTCGTTCTCGATCGCTTCGAACCGCACGGGCCGCGCGTCGTCCGGTATTGCCACGGCTAGATGCTCGGTCATGGAACTCGGTTAACGCGCAATTCTCTACAAGTGGTGAAACCCTTCGCGCTGCTGGATGCGTCTCCATGTATCCGGGTCAGGCGCAACATCGCCCCACCGTAGAGGCTGTGAAATACAAAAGCAGGAATAGCATCCGTGCTTTACCAAAGTGCACAACGCCTTCGAGACACGCCTCGGACCAGGAATCGGACTTGCGGGTAGCGCCTGAGCGCACCAGCGACTATGTGCCCCCCATGCGTATCGCGATAGCTTCAGACCATGCCGCGCTCGATATGAAGGCGGCGCTCCACGAATGGCTCGTCGAGAAGGGGCACGAGGTCGCCGACCTTGGCCCCGACGGCCCCGAGAGCGTGGATTACCCCGACTATGGCTTCAAGCTGGCCAGCGTGGTTGCCGATGGCACCGCGATGCGAGGCATTGCCCTGTGCGGATCGGGCCTGGGCATTTCGATGGCGGTTAATCGCAACCCGAAATGCCGCTGTGCGATGGTCTCCGAACCCACATCTGCTCGCCTCGCCCGCGAACATAACGACGCGAACGTGATCGCGATGGGCGCGCGGCTGATCGGCATCGAACAGGCCAAGGCTTGCGTCCAGACCTTCCTCGAAACCGGCTACGCCGATGCCGATGACCCCGCCGGCCGCCACCAGCGCCGCGTCGACAAGCTCGCCCACCCGCCAACCACCGAAAGCGCCTGACCGATGGCAACTCAGACCGCCCCCGCCCCCACCAGCGATTCGCGCACCCCGGAAGACCGTTTCTGGCACGATAATCTCGCCGATGCCGACCCGGAAATCTCCGCCGCGATTCGCAGCGAACTGAACCGCCAGCGCGACAAGATCGAACTGATCGCGTCCGAGAATATCGCCAGCACCGCGGTGCTGGAGGCTGCGGGCAGCGTGTTCACCAACAAGTATGCCGAAGGCTACCCGGGCAAGCGCTATTACGGCGGCTGCGAATATGCCGACGTGATCGAAACGCTCGCGATCGACCGCGCGAAGGAGCTGTTCGGCTGCGAATTCGCCAATGTGCAGCCCAACTCCGGCAGCCAGATGAACCAGGCCGTGTTCCTCGCGCTGCTGCAGCCGGGCGACACCTTCATGGGGCTCGACCTCAATTCGGGCGGGCATCTGACCCACGGGTCGCCCGTCAACATGAGCGGCAAGTGGTTCAATCCGGTGCCTTACGGCGTGCGCGAAGGCGACGAGCTGATCGACATGGACGCCGTTGCGGCGACCGCTCGCGAGCATAGCCCCAAGCTCATCATCTGCGGTGGCACGGCCTATTCGAGGGTGTGGGATTTCGAGGCCTTCCGAAAGATCGCCGACGAAGTGGGTGCGATCCTGCTGTGCGACATGAGCCACATTTCGGGTCTGGTGGCGGGCGGTGCTCACCCCTCCCCCTTCCCGCATTGCGACATCGTCACCACCACCACGCACAAGAGCCTGCGCGGCCCGCGTTCGGGCGTGATCCTGTGGAACGACGAGAAATATTCCAAGCCCCTCAACATGGCGGTTTTCCCCGGCATGCAGGGCGGCCCGCTGATGCACATCGTCGCCGCCAAGGCGGTCGCCTTCCGCGAAGCGCTGCGGCCCGAGTTCAAGGATTATGCCACGCGCGTGGTCGGCAACGCCCGCGCGCTCGCGCAGAGCCTCGAAGCGCATGGCCTGCGGATCGTCTCGGGCGGGACGGACAACCACTCGATGCTGGTCGATCTCACCGACGCCAATAAATGGGGTGGGGACGTGACCGGCAAGGACGCGGAAAAAGGCCTCGATCGCGCCTACCTCACCTGCAACAAGAACGGCATTCCGTTCGACAAGCGCAGTCCGTTTGTTACCAGCGGTCTGCGGCTGGGTAGCCCTGCGGGCACCACCCGCGGCTTCGGCACCGACGAGTTCACCAAGATCGGCGAACTGATCGCGCGCGTGGTCGAAGGGCTGGCCAAGAACGGGCCGGAGGGCGATGCCCAGATCGAACAGGCGGTGCGCGCGGAGGTCGGCGAATTGTGCGCCGCCTTCCCCGTCTATCCGGGGAGATAAGCAATGGACGATAAGGAACCCGGCAACGGGCAGGACTGGGTGGATGACGCCCGCGTAGAGCTTTCCGGCATGTTGAAGGAGGGGATGGACCACCCCTCGACCAAACCCGTGCTGACCGGCGCCGTTGTCGGCGTGGTCGGTGCAGCGATCCTGCCGGTGATCACCTGGCCCTTCGGCCTCGCAGCGGGCGCAGGCTACATGCTTTACCGACGGATCAAGCGCTGAGCGAGAAACCGGTCATCGTTCTCGTCCGCCCGCAACTGGGCGAGAATATCGGCAAGGCGGCGCGCGCAATGGCCAATTTCGGCCTTGTCGAGATGCGCCTTGTAACCCCCCGCGATGGTTGGCCCAACCCTTCTGCCGGGCCTGCGGCGTCGGGGGCGGACTTCGTCCTCGACAAAGCGAAGGTGTTTCAAAGCACCGCCGATGCGGTGGCCGATTGCGCGCATGTCTTCGCCACCACGGTGCGCAAGCGCGGCGTGACCAAGCCGGTGCTGACGCCCGAACAAGCCGCCGACGCGATCCACGCCGAACCGGGCCGCAGCGCGATCCTGTTCGGCCCCGAACGTTCGGGCCTGGAGACGGAGGATGTAGCGCTCGCCCGCACGATCCTGACCGTGCCGATCGAGCCCGACTTCGGATCGCTCAATCTCGCGCAGGCGGTGATCCTGTGCGCTTATGAATGGTCCAAGCGGCAGGGGCTGGCGCAGCCGCCCAAGGAAGACCTTCTGCCGCCTGCCCCGCAGGACGAGCTCGAAGGGCTGATCGCGCATCTGGAGCGGATGCTGGAGCCCAAGGGCTATTTCCTGCCCGAGTCGCGGACCGAAGCGACCCGGCGCACGCTGCGCGGCGTGTTGACCAAGCCGGGCTGGAACCACCTTGAGGTGCGCACCCTGCGCGGTGTGCTGTCCTCGCTGGAAAGGGAGCCTGGGCGCGGTGCCCCCGGGTCTGCCAAGAGAAGCTAAGTACCTTCCAGACCCACAGGAATTACTGTGAGGCGCAATTTAGACAATTGCGCAAAATACTGGTAAGACCTCGCTGATCTTACGCAAAATGCCAGATCAGGAGAATATCATGACTCCCATCGCTAAAGCAGTGGCGCTCGCAATGCTTGTCGCACCGGTCGCCCTGTCGGCTCAGGATGCGCCCGACGACGCGACCAATGGCTCCGAAGTCGAAGCCAAGAAAGACAAGAAGGTCTGCCGCAGGATCAAGGTCACGGGCACGCGCATGCCCCAACGTGTCTGCATGCTGCAATCGCAATGGGAGGCGGCGACGCAAAACGTGGACGCCGAAATCATGACCAAGGGCGATAATACGGATATGGGCGCATGGAGCCCGTTTTCAGGCAGGACCTCCAGCGTGATGGGAATGGGAAGCAAACGCCCCGACTAAAGCGGCACTCCCGGTCCGGCTTTCACGATTTCACGCGGACTGGCACAGCAACCTTGAGCTGTTGCAGTTTTCTGCTTCAAGGCGACACCTCTCGGCCAGCGGGATTCGGCTTTTCGTTAGACAAACCCTCGCCTGTGACATAGCACATGCAGCGGCTAACAACCGAAAACCTCCGTTATCTGAGAGCCTTATTTTATGTCCTTGATTGCACGGTCCGTCGCTCTGGCGGTCTTGATCGCTCCTGTGTCCCTGATGGCGCAATCCGATGGGGATCGGAACGAAAGCAACACAACCCAGTCTGAAGCGAAGGCCAAGCCGGCCAAGGAAAAGAAAATCTGCCGCAAGGTCGCGAAGACCGGCTCGCGGATGGGACGCCGCGTCTGCAAAACCGAAGCGCAATGGGCTGCGCTCGAGGCGGGCGAAGTCGGTGCCGAGATTCAGGTGAAGTCCGGCGGCGCAATGAGCGGGGGCTAATCGACGCGCTGCGGGGCTAGCTGCTCCGCAACCGCTCCCATTCGACCATTTCGTAAGCGATCGACGCTTCGACAAGGGCATCCCAGATGTCGCCCAGCGCGACCTCGGGGATGCCTTCTCTACGTGCATCCGCGCGCACATTGTCGATCACCTGCGCCTTGCGCGCCTCGTCGCGGACATGGCCCCTCTCGGGCTTGATCCGCGCCGCTGCGCGCATGTAGCCGAAGCGGGTCGCCATCAGCCGCATCAGCTCGCGATCGATCGTATCGACGCCGACGCGCACTTCGGCCATGGTTTCGCAATCTTCGGGGCGTTTTACGGTTTCGTTCATCGCGATCGCCTCTGCCCTGACGGCGCGATCCTGTCGAGACCTTGACCCGCGCACGAATATTGCTATGTGCGCGCTTCGCTTCGCGAGCTTTCCTTAAAAGCCTCACGAGATTGGCCCCGCACCCCGGTGAAGCGGTGGCCGCGACAGGATTTTCGCCTGTCGGTGCGATGCCGGGTTCAACGGCTGCGAATGGCGCAGTCCAGCAAATTGAAGGAATGGATTATGTCGAAGCGCAAGAGCGCCAAGTACAAGCTCGATCGCCGGATGGGCGAGAACATCTGGGGTCGCCCGAATTCGCCGGTCAACAAGCGTTCCTACGGCCCCGGCCAGCACGGCCAGCGCCGCAAGGGCAAGATGTCCGACTTCGGCCTGCAGCTGCGCGCGAAGCAGAAGCTGAAGGGCTACTACGGCGACGTCACCGAAAAGCAGTTCAAGCGCACCTACCAGGAAGCCGCGCGTCTGAAGGGCGATACCGGTCAGAACCTGATCGGCCTGCTCGAACAGCGGCTCGACATGGTCGTGTACCGCGCCAAGTTCGCGCCGACGATCTTCGCCGCGCGCCAGCTGGTCAACCACGGGCACATCACCGTCAACGGCGGCAAGTGCAACATCCCGAGCCGTCGCGTTGTCGTCGGCGATGTGATCGGCCTGGGTGGCAAGGCGAAGGACATGGCGCTGGTCATCGAAGCGCAGAGCCTGCCCGAGCGTGACATTCCCGACTATGTCTCGCCCGAAGGGACCGACAAGGTGACCTTCACCCGCGTGCCCAAGCTGGACGAGGTGCCCTATCCCGTCACCATGGAACCCAACCTGATCGTCGAATTCTACTCGCGCTGATCGGTTCACGAACCTGACAACAAGAGGCGGCCTCTCGGGGCCGCCTTTTTTGTGCGCGGGATCAAGAGGTTCCGGCGAGAAGTAAACGGAATTCGCCGCGAACGAATTCCTAATGATTGCCCATTATCGCGGTCGGATGGACTTACCTGATCTCGACAAGCATGTGCGCGACGAGGACCGGCGACTCGATGCGCTGGCGGAGCTGGCGGTGCTCGACACGCCGGTCGAGGCCGAGTTCGACGAGCTGACCACGCTCGCAGCGTCCGCACTCGGGGTGGAGAGCGCCGCGATCAGTCTGGTGGATCACGATCGGCAATGGTTCAAGTCACGGGTTAACCTGTCCTTCGCAGAAACGCCCCGCGACATCGCGTTCTGCCATCATACTGTCGAGCAACGTGACCTTCTGGTGGTAAATGACGCCGCCCGGGATCCGCGCTTTCGCGACAACCCACTGGTAACGGCCGAGGGTGGAATTCGCTTCTATGCCGGAGCTCCACTAATTCTCGACGATGGCTCTTGCGTGGGCAGCCTGTGCGTCATCGACCCCGCACCGCGCCCGGATTTCGACGAAAATGGTACGGCCTTGCTCCAGGGGCTCGCGCGGCTTGCCTCGAGCCTGCTCGTCGCGCGGCGCGAGCGGCTGACCGGCGAAATCGCTGCGAAGGTCGTTAATGCAACGACCGATGCGATCGTCGCAGCGGATCGCGAGGGCAAGATCGTTCTGATGAATGGTGGCGCGGAGGACATGTTCGGCCACCCTGCCACAGACGTGCTGGGCAAGAGTATCGAGATTCTCATGCCCGAACGCTATCGGCATGGGCACAAGGAACGGCTCGACCGTGTGAGCGCCTCAGGCCAGAGGGGCAAGTTGAGAACCTTTGGCGAACTACCCGTTCAGACTGCGCAAGGCGAGGAACTGCTCACCCACATGTCACTCGCCCGCTGGGGAGGCGATGAGTGCGCCGGCGGATTCGCAGCCATATTCCGCGACATCCGCGAGAGAAAAGCGCTGGAGACCGAGCGCGACCACACCCGCAACCTGCTCGACGCGATCGTCGCCAATCTGCCTGCGCTGCTGTTCGTCAAGGATCTCTCGACCAAGAAATACGTCTTGGTGAACGAAAAGGCCTGCGATATCATTGGCTTGCCGGAGAGTGAAATCATCGGTCGAAGCGACCGCGAGCTGTTCGGCACGATCGGCGAAGGCTTCGAGCAGCGCGACATGGAGGCGGCGCAAACCAAGCGGCCGTTCCGCTACGAAAGCACATTTGTCGGCAAGGATGGCCGGTCCTTCGATATCCGGACGACCCGCACCGTAATGGATGGCCCCGATCGCGCCGGGCAGTACGTTCTCTGCATGGGCGAAGACATGACCGATTTCCGCCGCACCGAGGCGGAAAAGAAGTGGCTCGCGCGGTATGATGGACTGACCGGACTGCTCAATCGTACGAGCCTTTCGGAACTGCTTGCGGATTGTGTGGGTGAGGGCACGCCCTTCGCGATGCTGTGCGTAAACCTGGACCGCTTCAAGACCGTGAACGAACAATTCGGCCAGGGAGGAGGCGATGCCGTGCTGCAGGAGATCGGCACCCGGCTGCAGGTCCTTTGCGGCGCGCAGGCCATAATTGCGCGGGTCGGCGGTGACGAATTCATCATCCTGTTGAAAGGCGACCAGCTGGAGATGCGGGCCGTCCAGCTCGCTCAGAAGGTCGTTCGCATCGCTGCCGCGCCGATCGTGGCCAGCGGCACCTTCTGTCATATAGGTGCCTCGGTGGGCGTGGCGTTCTTCCCCGATGATGGCGCCTTCCCGCAGGCGTTGCGCGACAGGGTCGAACTGGCCCTCGATTGCGCGAAGAAGGAGGGCGGCGGACGGGTATGCCTGTTCGATGCAGCTCTGGACGCGCAGATTCGCGATCGCCGGATGCTGGAAAGCGATCTGCGAGTTGCGATCGAACGGGGTGACATCGTGCTGCATTATCAGCCAGTGATGTCCGCCCGGACCGGAGCGGTCAGCAGCTTGGAGGCGCTTGCCCGCTGGGATCATGAAACTCGCGGGCCAATCGGTCCCGAAATCTTCATCGCGCTGGCCGAAGACTGCGGTCTGATCGACAAGCTGGGCGGCAAATTGCTCAACCGGGCGTGCGAAGACATGCTCGCTCTGCCGGAAGCGGTCCGGGTCGCGGTGAATCTGTCACCCCAGCAGTTCAAATCGGGCGACCTCGTGCACACCGTTCGCGGTGCGCTCCAACGCACCGGCGTCGCCCCCCGTCGGCTCCAGCTGGAAGTGACCGAGCGCCTGGTGATCGAGAATACGCAGCAGACCTTTGCCCAGCTGGAGGAATTGCGCAGCCTGGGCATCCAGATCCTGATGGACGATTTCGGGGTCGGACACTCCTCGCTCAGCTATTTCCGGATGTTCCCGTTCGACAAGGTAAAGATCGACAAGTCCTTCATCGCCGATATCGAAACCTCCAAAACAGCGCGCGCCATCGTCGAGGCGGTGATCGGCCTTGGGCGGCAGTTGTCGATGGGTGTCGTGGCGGAAGGCGTCGAGTGTGAGCAACAGCGCGACTTGCTGAGCGAATTGGGCTGCACCCACCTGCAAGGCTACCTATTCGGCAAGCCGGCCCCGCTGCAAGAGGTCGCGCAGTTGGTTGCGGGGCGGGCCTTGCCCGAAATTGCAGCGGCGTTGCGCAAGAGGAAGTCACATGGGGGCCGCGCTCTCACCTACGCAAAGCGTAGCGCAGGCTCCACCACAGAATCGCGATATTGATCGCGCTCAGCACGATCGCCCAGAACCAGTAGGACAGGCCGAGTGCGGCGGAGATCGCGCCGGTGTCCGATACCTGCGGCACGCCGCCTAGCATTCCGCCCTGCGTGAACAGATAGCCCGATTGCGCCCACACGCTGATAACCGCCTGCACACCCAGCAGCTGGATTGCGAAGCGCTGCTGGTCCGCATTGGCGTTGCGGGCAATCGCAAGGATCGCGATTCCCGCGATCGGGAGGACCAGCCAGCCCGTAACACTGCGGACCCAGATCGCTGTGGTCACCAGCAGAGCCGCGCCCAGCACCGCGAGCGCGGTCCGCGTGCCCTTCAGCGTGCGCGAGGAGGCGATCAGCGCCGCGCCTGCCAGCGCCGGGCCGATCGGTCCGCCGGCCGCGATGATCGCGTCCTGCAGCGCGCTGCGATCCGGCGAGACCAGCGACATCGCGACCCCCGATCCGTCCGGATAGATGACCAGCGAATCGAACCGCTCGCCCATCAGGATCGCGGAGAGGCCGTGGCCCATCTCGTGAAACCAGGTGGTCAGGATGGTGAAGGGATAAAGCAGCAGCGCGCCGAACGGCGTGTGCCAGATCATCAGCGATCCCAGACCGAGAATTACCAGCAGCGTGATCCGCTGCTGCCGGTCCTGTTGTGAAAGGTAGCTCATCCCTTCCGAAGATAGGTATCGCGAAAGCCGCTCGCAAAGGCGGCGAAGCGATCCTGTGCGATGGCATCGCGCATCGCCTGCATCAGCTGCTGGTAGAAGCCGATATTGTGCTCGGTCAGCAGCATCGCTCCCAGCATTTCGCCCGACTTGATCAGGTGGTGCAGATAGGCGCGGCTGTAGGTGCCGCAGGTAGGGCAGGCGCATTTGCTGTCGAGCGGATCGGTATCTTCCGCAAAGCGGGCATTGCGCAGGTTCATCGGGCCATCCCAGGTGAACGCCTGCCCGTTGCGGCCTGACCGGGTGGGCAGCACGCAGTCGAACATGTCGACCCCGCGCTCCACCGCGCCGACCAGATCGTCGGGCTTGCCCACCCCCATCAGGTAACGCGGGGCATCGTCTGGCAGCTGGCCGGGCGCGAAGTCGAGCGTGGCGAACATCGCCTCCTGCCCTTCCCCGACGGCAAGCCCGCCGATCGCGTAGCCATCGAACCCGATTTCGCTCAGCGCCTCGGCGGAGCGGCGGCGCAGGGTCTCATCCAGCGCACCCTGCTGGATGCCGAACAGCGCGGCGCGGCTTGCATGTTCTCCGCCCGCATCGAAGGCATCGCGGCTGCGCTTCGCCCAGCGCATCGACATTTCCATGCTCGCCTCGATCTCGCTCAAGGGGCGGTCGGCGCGTGGGCATTCGTCGAACGCCATCACGATGTCGCTGCCCAGCAGGCACTGGATCTCTATGCTGCGCTCGGGCGTGAGCATGTGTTTCGAGCCATCGAGATGGCTGCGGAATTCGACGCCCTCCTCGGTCAGCTTGTTGAGGTCGGACAGGCTCATCACCTGATAGCCGCCGCTATCGGTCAGGATCGGGCGGTCCCAGTTCATGAATTTGTGCAGACCGCCCAGCCTCGCGACCCGCTCCGCGCCGGGGCGCAGCATCAGGTGATAGGTGTTGCCAAGGATGATGTCCGCGCCCGCCGCGCGCACGCTTTCGGGCTTCATGCCCTTGACCGTGGCGGCTGTGCCGACGGGCATGAAGGCGGGCGTGCGGATCTCTCCGCGCATCATCTGGATCGTACCGGTGCGCGCAGCACCGCTGCGGGCGGAAATCTGGAACTGGAAACGGGTGCTCATTGCAAACATCCGCTAATGCAGCGCGTCGGCGCTGTCGATCCGGCAGCGCATTCACCTTTCGCTCAGTGGCCGCGCTGCAACGCGGGCCGACCGACCAGCATGAGACCTTCGCGCCCTATGATCCGCCAGCTTGCCCCCCTCGCCTGCCTGCTCGCCGCGAGCACCACTGCCGCTGCGCAGCTGCCCGCTCGCCCGTGCATTACGCCTGCGGAGAACGAGGCGCTGGTCGCCTATGTCATGCCCGAACTTGTCGGCGCGCTCGAACTGCGCTGCGCCAGCAGCCTGCCACCCCAGCGTTTCCTCGGCACGCGCTCGGCCGCGCTCAAGAGCAGGCTAGGCCCGCAGGCGGAGCGTGCCTGGCCGCGCGCGCGCAAGGTCGCACAGCGGCTTGCAGGGTCGCGTCTGCCGGTGGACGGCCCGTTCGAAGGGGTTGCCAAAGCCGCGCTTGCGCCCGCCGCCGCGACCATGATCGCGCGCGGTTTCGATGGGGAGCGCTGCCGGATCGCCGACCGCCTGCTGGCCGAACTGGCCCCGCTGCCGCCCGAAAACCTCGCCCGGGTGATGGCGCTGTTCCTCGAACTGGGTAGCGCGGCGCGCGACGAGCTGCCGTTCCGCGTATGCCCCGCCGACTAGCCGCGATCAGAACCCGTAGACCAGCGTGAAGCGGGTCAGGGTATCAGTGCTGCTCTGGTCCGGCTGCACATTGCTGTTGTATTCGAGCTGATACGAAAGCCGCGAACGCAGCCGGTCGCTGACCTTGAAATCGATCCCGCTGAGCAGATTGAAGGTCGTGTTGGAGCTGTCGACGATCAGCAGCGCCTCGGCCCCGGTTTCGGCCACGGCATTGGCATCCTGCGTGAAAGTGATGCGGTCGGACAGCTTCCAGTCGAAATCCATGCCGAACAGCCCGGCGATCCGGTCGACACTGGTGCCGTTGATGCGCTGGGTTACCCGATAGGCCGGGCCAGCCTTGATCGAGAGCGTGGCGGAATCGCTATCCAGCAGCGTGTACCCGAACCCGCCTGAAACCGCGTAGCGATGGTCGAAGCCCTGGAACTTGTCGTGCTCGTACTGCGCGAGGCCATAAGCGAACAGGTTCTCGCCCATCTCGAAGCGCGGTTCGTAGGCGACCAGATAGCGCTCCCGGCTGGTGACCCCGTTGGAGCGCTGGTAGTCCGCGCTGGCCCGCAGCGCGTGGGTCCAGTCGATCCCCTCGCGCGTCAGGTTCAGCGCGACCGAAAGGCCCGCGTCCTCGCTGTTGCCCGTCGACAGGAACGCCCCGACCTGACCTTCGCCGGACCACAGGTCGAGCATTCCGGCCTGGCGGATTTCCTCCTGCTTGTGCTGTTCGGCAAGCCGCTTGGCCTCGTCCTGATCGGCGCGCCAGTCGAACGCCAGCGCCTCGATCTCCTCGGCGTGATCGGGCTGGGTCTGCTTGGCCAGGTCGAATACGGTTTCCACCTTCGCCTTGTCGCCGGTAGCAATGGCGGCGTCGATCATCGCCTGCACATCGGGCGGAATCTCGGCGAAAGCTGGCGTTGCAAACAGGCCGCATGCTGCTGCGGCAATAATCGTTCTGGTCGGCATGGCGCGGCGCTTAACGCGTCAGTTGCGCAACCGCCACCCGGTACGGAAGATGTATGCGATGACCGCTGTACAGATCACGAGGAAGGCCAGCGTCAGCGACAGCGAAAGCCAGATACTGACATCGGCAGAGCCGTAGAATGTCCAGCGCAGCCCGCTGACGAGATAGACGATCGGATTGGCCAGCGCGACCGTGTTCCACGGCGCGGGCAGGTCCGCGATCGAATAGAAGGTGCCACCCAGAAAGGTGAGCGGGGTCAGGATCAGCATCGGGATGATGCCGAGTTTCTCGAAACTGTCCGCCCATATGCCCAGGATGAAGCCGAACAGACTGAAACTCGCCGCGACCAGCAGGATGAACACGAAGGCGAACACCGGATGCGCGATGTCGTAGGGCACGAAGATGCGCGCTGTCAGGAGGATGATCGCCGCCAGGATCAGGCTCTTGGTCGCTGCCGCACCGACGAACCCGGCGAGTGTTTCCGCGACGCCAACAGGCGCGCTCAGCAGTTCGTATATCGTACCGGTGAAGCGCGGCATGTAGATGCCGAAGCTGGAATTGCTGGTCGTCTCGCCCAGCAGGGTCAGCATCAACAGACCGGGAATGATGAACGCGCCGTAATCGACCGAGCCTACGTCGGGCATACGGTCGCCGATCGCGCTGCCGAAGACGAGGATATAGAGCGAGGTGGTGAGCACCGGCGCGAGCACGGACTGGAACGCCGTGCGCAGAAAGCGCCAAAGCTCACGCCGATAGATCGACCATGCGGAACGCGCGTTGAAGCTCATGCCGCCTGCTCCTCTTCTTCGCCCAGCAGCGAGACGAAAATGTCTTCCAGGCTGCTTTCGCGGACATCGATGCCGACATAGTCGATACGGCTTGCGATCAGCGCCTTGGTCAGGTCGGCCACTTCCTCGCGCCCCCTGCCGGTGCCGTCGCCGCCACGATAGCAGATCGTGCGCCCGTTCTCCTGAAGTTCAACCGGGAAGGCGGCGATCGCGGGCGGCAGAATGTCGAGCGGCTCGGCCAGCATGACATGCGCCTCGGTCCGTCCGAGGCGCGCCATCATCGCGTCCTTCTGGTCCACCATCAGGATCTTGCCGCCGCGGATGATGCCGACCCGGTCGGCCATTTGCTCGGCTTCATCAATATAATGCGTGGTCAGGATCACCGTGACGCCGCGCGCGCGCATCGCATCGATCTGGTGCCACATGTCCTTGCGCAGTTCGACATCGACGCCTGCGGTCGGCTCGTCGAGGAACAGCAGGTCGGGCTCGTGCGCCATCGCCTTGGCGATCAGCACGCGGCGTTTCATCCCGCCGGACAGCTCCATAATGCGGTTGTTGCGCTTGTCCCACAGGCTCAGCGAGCGCAGGATTTCCTCGATCCGCGCGGGGTCGGGGGCGAGGCCGAACAGGCCGCGCGAATACTCGACTGCGTGCAGGACCGGCTCGAACATGTCGGTCGACAATTCCTGCGGCACCAGCCCGATGCGCGCGCGTGCCTGCCGCCAGTCGCGCTGCAAATCCTGACCGAAGGCGCGGATCGTACCCGATGTCGGTCGCACCAACCCGCAGACCGCGCCGATCAGCGTGGTCTTGCCCGCACCATTGGGCCCGAGCAGCGCGAAAATCTCGCCGCGATTGATGGTGAGGTCGACATCGTCGAGCGCCTTGAACCCTCCGGGAAACACTTTGGTGAGGCCGGCAAGCTCTAGGATCGGTTCGGACATGGCGTGCCTTTACGGCAGCAACAGGGACGAGTCACCATAGGAATAGAAGCGGTACTCGTTCTCGATGGCATGGGCGTAGGCCGCCATCATCCGATCACGCCCCATCAGGGCGCTGACCAGCATCATCAGGGTCGATTTGGGCAAATGGAAATTGGTCATCAGGCCGTCAACCGCCCGAAAAGCGTAGCCAGGTGTGATGAAGATGTCGGTATCGCCAGCGAATGGCTGGATCGTGTGGTTTTCGTCCGCCGCGCTTTCGAGCAGACGCAGACTGGTGGTGCCGACCGCAATCACCCGGCGGCCTTCGGCGCGCGCGGCGTTGAGGCGCAAAGCTGCCTGGGCGTCGATCTCGCCCCACTCGGCGTGCATCTTGTGCTGCGCAGTGTCATCCGCCTTGACCGGCAGAAAGGTGCCCGCGCCGACATGCAGCGTCAGCGTCTCGCGCACGATCCCCGCCGCATCGAGCCGGTCGACCAGATCGGGCGTGAAATGCAGCGCGGCGGTGGGTGCGGCGACGGCACCGGCCTTGTCTGCAAACAGGGTCTGATAATCGCGTGCATCACGCTCGTCCGCCGCGCGGCGCTGGGCGATATAGGGCGGCAGGGGCATCGCGCCTGCACGGGCGAGCAGTTCCTCGACCGGCTCCTCACCCGCAAACGCCAGCGTCCAGCTGCCATCTTCGGCGCGCGCTTCGGCGGTCACCGACACGCCATCGGGAAACCGGATCGTGTCAGCTTCGCGCAGTCGCTTCGCGTTGCGCACGAAGGCCTGCCAGCGGCGCGCGTCGATCCGCTTGTGCAGCGTCGCGCCGATCGCTGCGCCCGATGCGCCTTCCCGAATACGTTCGCCTTCGAGCTGGGCGGGGATCACGCGGGTATCGTTGAACACCAACACGTCGCCCGCGCGCAGCAGGTCGGGCAGGTCGCGCACCTGCCGGTCGGCAAAGGGCGCATCGCCATCCACCACCAGCATCCTCGCCGCGTCGCGCGGGGCGACCGGGCGCAGGGCAATCCTCTCCGGTGGGAGGTCGAAATCGAACAGATCAACGCGCATGGGGGCTGCCGCTAGCGCGTCGGAGCGTTCGGGTCACTCCCCGATCGGGGCGTTCAGATCGTCGACGCTCATCGTGCGCGCGTCGGTGTTCGCGGGCGCGGCAAGCTGTGTGGGGCTCGGCGCGGGGCGATTGTCCGATGCGATGGAGGCTTGTACGACCCGGGTCGGATTGCTGGGCGGCTCGCCGCGCACGATCGCGTCGACCGCATCCATCCCGGCGATCACCCGGCCGAAATTGGTGTATTTCTTGTCCAGGCTGAAGCGCGGATAGAAGACGATGAAGAACTGGCTGTTGGCGCTGTCTTCGCTCTGCGCACGCGCCATCGACACCGTGCCGCGCACATGCGGCATCGGGTTGAATTCCTCGGGCAGGTCGGGAAGCTCGGATCCGCCCTGCCCGGTGCCCGTCGGGTCGCCGGTCTGCGCCATGAACCCGTCGATCACGCGGTGGAAGATCACCCCGTCGTAGAAGCCCTGGCGCGCCAGCGTCTTGACCCGCTCGACATGGTTGGGCGCCCAGTCGGGCATCAGGCGAATTGCGACGCGCTGGCCGTTCGACAGGTCGAGCAGCAGGATGTTCTCGCGATCTTCCTGCAGGTTGTAGTCGATCGTCGCGTAGTCGGACATCTGCCGCTGTGCAGGCGGCGCATCGGCGTCCATGTCCTGTGCGGCCAGCGGAGTGGCGGCCATCGCGGAGAGGACGGCGGCGGAAAGAAGGGTTTTGAGCATGTTTCTCACAAGCGAATTGTGGAGGAGTGGCGCGGCGATACTAAGCGGGCGCTGTCGGTGCAATGAACGAATGCGGCGGCGCGGCGGCTCTCAGTAGTCACCCTTGAGGCCGATCTTGGCGACCCGGGCGACCACATCGTCACGCACGGTCGGGCTGACGAAGTTGGAAATGTCGCCGCCGTACAGCGCGATTTCCTTGACCAGCTTCGACGCGATCGGCTGCAACGACACATCCGCCATCAGGAACACGGTCTCGATCTCGTCGTCGAGCTGCTGGTTCATGCCGGCCATCTGATATTCGTATTCGAAGTCCGCGACGGCTCGCAGGCCGCGGACGATCATGCTGGCCCCCTGCGCCTCGGCAAACTTCATCAGCAGCGCGTTGAACCCGATCACCTCGACATTGGCGAGGTTCATGTTCGCGACCTCGCGCTTGACCATCGCCAGGCGTTCCTCGGTGTCGAACATCGGGTTTTTCGATGGATTGGTGGTGACCCCGATGATCAGCCGGTCGACCAGACGCGCGGCGCGGCGGATGATGTCCGCATGGCCGCGAGTGATCGGGTCGAATGTTCCCGGGTAGATACCTATGCGCTCGCTCAACGATCCCGCTCCACAATATATCTGGCAAGGTCGCACAGCACGCCCGCATCCTCGCCGTAATGCGCCAGGTGTCCGCACGCCTGTTCGACCAGCGCCTTCGCCTGCGCGCGCGCACCATCGGCACCCATCAGCGTCACGAAGGTCTGCTTGCCCTGTTCGTCGTCCTTGCGCAGCGCCTTGCCCGCCTTGCCCTCGTCACCCTCGTGATCGAGCAGGTCGTCCGCGATCTGGAAGGCAAGACCGATGTCGCGCGCATAGGCGATCAGAGGCCCCCGCGCATCGTGTGGCAGACGGGCGAGGATCGCGCCCATCTCCACGCTCGCGGTCAGCAGCGCGCCGGTTTTCAGCTGCTGCAACCGTGTAATCGTGTGCAGATCATAGGTCGCGCTTTCGGCCGCCATGTCCATCGCCTGACCACCAGCCATGCCGGACATGCCGCTTGCCAGAGACAGGCAGCGGACCAGTTCGGCCTGGATGAAGGGATCGCTGCTGACCGAGCTGTCGGTCAAAATTTCGAATGCCAGCGCGTGCAGCGCATCGCCGGCCAGCACCGCGGTCGCCTCGTCGAAGGCCTTGTGCACGGTCGGCTTGCCGCGCCGCATGTCATCATCATCCATGCACGGCAGATCGTCATGGATCAGCGAATAGACGTGGATCGATTCGACTGCGGTGCCCGCCAGCACTGCCGCCTCTCGCGAGACACCCAGCATCGTCGCGGTCGCCACCAGCAGCAGCGGCCGGACCCGCTTGCCGCCGCCGATCGCGGCGTGGCGCATGGCCTCCACCAGCGGCGCGCGGGTATCGTCCGGCATTGGTAGGAACGCCTCGAATGCATCATCGACATCGGTCCGGATCGTCGCCAGTGCCATCTTCAGCCGGGCGCCGTGGGTGTCTTCGAAATCCATCTCAGGCGCCTGCGTCACTCTGCGCCATCGAATGGCTTGGTCCCGCTCGGCTGGCCCTTCGGGTCGAGCACGATCGCCTCGATCCGGGCCTGCGCCGCGTCGAGCCGCGCCTGACACGCCGCGCGCAATTTCTCGCCCCGTTCGTACAGCGCGATCGACTGGTCGAGCGGCACCTCCCCGTCTTCCAGCTGGCGCACGACCTGCTGAAGAGCCTTGAGAGCTTCCTCGAAGCTCATGTCGGAAATGTTCTGTGGATCCTCTGCCATCGCGGGCGAGCATTGACGCCCCACCGAAGCCGGGTCAAGCAAGCGCACGCGGGGTTTGGGGAAGAAGCACATGTTCATCGGTCATTTCGCGCCTGCATTCGTGGCGGCGGCGCTGACGCCCGGGCGGCCCCGACTGGCGCTGTATTTCATCGCGGCGCAAGCGGTCGACTGGGCGTTCTTCGCGTTCCTGCTGCTGGGCGTGGAAGACATGCGGGTGGTCCCCGGCATCACCGCGATGAACCCGATGGACCTGTACCACATGCCCTACACGCACAGCCTGCTTGGCAGCGCGGGATTTGCGATCGGGTTTGCGGTGCTGGTCTGGCTGTTCACGCGCGACCGGCTGGCAAGCGTGCTGTCGGGCTGCGTGGTTCTGTCGCACTGGCTGCTCGATTTGGCTGTCCACCGACCCGACCTGACGCTGGCGGGCGATCCGCCCAAGCTGGGCCTTGGCCTGTGGAATTATCCGGCGGTCGAAATGCCGCTGGAGCTGGCGCTG
Organism: uncultured Erythrobacteraceae bacterium; assembly: GCA_963972905.1. Taxonomy (GTDB): domain Bacteria; phylum Pseudomonadota; class Alphaproteobacteria; order Sphingomonadales; family Sphingomonadaceae; genus Alteriqipengyuania. Next base: position 36,650 of record CAXAXQ010000026.1, on the reverse strand, counting down.
ACCTTCGGCGCGCTGGCATTTTTCCTCTCCCGCACGCGCGGCCCCGCCGGGCCTGCGATCGTGCTCGGCGTGCTGCTGCTGGCGTTGCAGGCGGTCAACTGGTTCGGCCCAGAGCCGGAGGCGGTGACGCCCGCGATCTCGATCACCGCATTCTTCGCCTATGCGCTTGCCACGCTTGGCGCATGGGGGCTGGGCCATACGCGGCGTGCGAAACGATAGCGTAGGACTGGCGCTGGCACGCGGAGCGGTTTAAGCGCCGGCGCATGGCTACCAACGCATCCGAAATCACCCCCGAAGTCGTCGAACAGCACGGTCTCAATCCCGAGGAGTACGAGCGCGTCCTGAGCGCATTGGGCCGCGAGCCCAACCTGCTCGAACTCGGCATCTTCTCGGTCATGTGGAGCGAGCATTGCTCGTACAAATCCTCACGCCTGCACCTCAAGAAGCTTCCGACCGAGGCGGAGTGGGTAATCTGCGGCCCGGGCGAGAACGCGGGCGTGATCGATATCGGAGACGGTCAGGCCGCGATCTTCAAGATGGAGTCGCACAACCACCCGTCTTACATCGAGCCTTATCAGGGCGCCGCGACGGGCGTGGGCGGTATCCTGCGCGACGTCTTCACAATGGGCGCGCGTCCGGTGGCCAATGCCAACGCGCTGCGCTTCGGGCGGCCCGATCATCCCAAGATGAAGCATCTGGTGCAGGGCGTGGTCTCGGGCATCGGCGGCTACGGCAATTGCGTGGGCGTCCCGACTGTCGCGGGCGAGACCAATTTCGACCCCGCCTATGACGGCAACATCCTCGTCAACGCGATGACCGTGGGCGTCGCGGACGCGGACAAGATCTTCTATTCGGCCGCAACCGGCGTCGGCAATCCCATTGTCTATGTCGGCTCCAAAACCGGGCGCGACGGCATCCACGGCGCCACGATGGCCAGCGCGGATTTCGAGGAAGACGCCGAGGCCAAACGCCCCACCGTCCAGGTGGGCGACCCCTTCACCGAAAAGCTGCTGATCGAGGCCTGCCTCGAACTGATGGCGACCGATGCGATCGTCGCCATCCAGGACATGGGCGCAGCGGGGCTGACCAGCTCCAGCGTCGAGATGGCCACCAATGGCAAGGTCGGCATTCGCCTCAAGATGGATGACGTGCCCCAGCGCGAATCCGGCATGACGCCCTACGAAATGATGCTGAGCGAGAGCCAGGAGCGGATGCTCATGGTCCTCAAGCCCGGCAAGGAAGACATGGCGCGCGCCATCTTCGAAAAGTGGGAACTGGACTTCGCGGTGATCGGCGAAGTGACCGATACCTGCCGCATGGTACTCGATTTCGAGGGCGAGACCGTGTGCGATATTCCGCTTGGGCCCCTGGCCGACGATGCGCCGCTGTATGATCGCCCCTACCTGAGCCGTGAGGAATACGGCGCATGGGCGAAGATCACGCCGATGAAGAACGTGCCCGACAGCGCGGATGTCGGAGCCGACCTGCTCACGCTGATGGGCACCCCCGCCCTCGCCTCGCGCCGCTGGATCTTCGAGCAATACGACCGGCAGGTGGGCGCGGATACGCTGCAGACGGGCGGCGATGCGGGCGTGGTTCGCGTGCACGGGACGAAAAAGGCGCTCGCGATCAGCACCGATTGCACCCCGCGCTATGTCTATGCGGACCCCTATGAGGGCGGCAAGCAGGCCGTGGCCGAGGCGTATCGCAACCTGTGCGCGGTCGGCGCGAAGCCGCTCGCGATCACCAATTGCCTCAACTTCGCCAACCCGCAGCGGCCCGAGATCATGGCCCAGATCGTCCACGCGCTGGACGGCATGGGCGAGGCGTGCCGCACGCTCGACTTCCCGGTCGTCAGCGGAAACGTGTCGCTCTACAACGAGAGCAAGGCGACCGGCGGCGGCTCTGCGGTCCTGCCCACCCCTGCCATCGGCGGGGTCGGGCTGGTCGCGGATTACGACAAGCTCGTCAGCATCGGTTTCAAGGAAGAAGGCGATGCGATCTACCTGATCGCGCCGGAATTCTGGGCCAAGCCCGATCCGGTCCGCTCGCACCTCGGCAAGTCGCTGTGGCTCAAGGAAGTGCACGGCCGCGACGAAGGCCGCGCGCCGCCGGTCGACCTGCTCGCGGAACGCGGCGCGGGCGAAATCGTGCGCAAGCTGATCGAGGAAGGCCTGCTCAGCGCGGTGCACGATTGCTCGGATGGCGGGCTCGCCGTGACGCTCGCCGAAATGGCGCTGGCGGGCAACATCGGCGCGGAGGTTTCCGCGAACGAGGCCTACACCGCCGCACAGTGGTGGTTCGGCGAAGACCAGAGCCGCTACGTCGTCACCGTCAGCCAGGACAAGGTCGAGGCATTCAACGCGATCGTCGCCGAAGGGCCCGAAAGCGAGGCCGCAGCGCTGGTCGGCTTCACCCGGCTCGGCAAGGTCGGCGGCGACAGCCTGCTGGGCGTCAAGCTGGACGACATGCGCGCCGCAAACGAGCGTTTCTTCCAGGAGTGGATGGAAGGCTAGGCATGCCCGCAAACCATTCCGAAACGCCGCTGGCGAAAACACTCAACCTGCGTGACGATCAGCGGGTGTGGTTTCATGCAATGCCCGAAAGCGTGCAGGACGAGATCGGCGAATATGCGCTGGATCTGATCTTCGTCGCCGATCCGGCAGAAGGTATCGACGCCGCGCATATCTTCGTGACCACGCGCGAGGAGCTGGACAGCCTCCTCGCCCCGCTGCGCCACCAGATCGCGGCCGACGGGCATATCTGGGTGAGCTGGCCCGACCAGGAATCGGGCATCGCGAGCGGGATCGACGAACGCGACGTCCGCGAGGCGGGGCTGGCGCTGGGACTGGTCGATACCAAGCAGTGCGAGGTGGACGAAAAATGGTCCGGCCTGAAACTGGTCATCCGCAAGGAACTGCGGTGACGCGCGCGCGAGATCGCCTTCCCGAGACCTTGGCTCCCTGCTAGATGCAGGCCCGGGTCGCCTCGATTTGGAGGGGATTCGATCTATGAAACACTGGGCAATGCTCGCCGGGCTGGCGGGCAGCATGGCGCTTTGCACACCCGCGCTGGCGCAGGACGAGATGCTGTCTGTCAGCAACCGCACCGGCTACACCATCTCCGAACTCTATATCTCGCCCACCGGCACGGACGACTGGGAAGAAGACTTGCTCGGCTTGGATGTGCTGGAGGACGACGATGTCCTCAACATCGATTTCTCCCGCTCTGCCGACACCTGCTGGTGGGACATTCTGGTGGTCTACGAGGTCGATGGCGAACAGGTCGCCTGGCCGGAGGTCAATTTCTGCGAGATGCAGGGCCAGGTCGCGCTGTACTATAACGGCTCCACCGGAGAGACCACGGCACGGATGCGTTGAGCATTTCGACAAGCATGGGCGGCGTGGATAATAAGGGGCGATGAGCGAGCGCCACCACCCCTTCCCCGCGTCGCCCGACCTCTCCGACGAAGAGCGGATCGCACGCGCGGCGGCGGCCTATGAACGCCTTAAAACCAGGCACTCGTGCCGCAGCTTTACCGATACGCCCGTGCCGCGCGCAGTGATCGAACATGCGATCCGCGCGGCGGGCACCGCACCCAATGGTGCGAACCACCAGCCCTGGCATTTCGCGGTGGTCGGCTCGCCCGAGAAAAAGCGCGCGATCCGCGAGGCGGCGGAGGCTGAGGAGCGGCGCTTCTACGGCGCGGATGGCGAGGCACCCAAGGCGAGCGAAGAATGGCTCGGCGCGCTCGCCCCGATCGGCACCGATGCGCAAAAGCCGTTCCTCGAAACCGCGCCATGGCTGATCGTGTGCTTCGCGCAGCGCAAGGGCGGGATCGCGGAGGACGGCGCGACGCAGAACTACTACGTCACCGAAAGCGTCGGGATCGCGTGCGGCATGCTGATCGCGACCCTGCACGAGGCGGGGCTGGCAACGCTGACCCACACGCCCTCGCCGATGGGATTCCTGCGCGAAATCTGCGACCGGCCCGAGTGGGAGAAACCGCTGATGATCGTGGTCGCGGGGCACCCGGCAGCCGATACAAGCGTGCCCGAACACGCCATGCGTAAAAAGCCGCTCAGCCGGATCGCCAGCTGGCTCTAGCGGCTAGGCCGCGGCGGGCGTGCCCTGCGGCTCGGTGCCGAGCAGGTCGTAGGGGTCGATCCCCTCTTCCTTCCACACCCGGTGGCATTCGCGATACCAGTGCGGTTCGGGAATGGCGAGCTTCGCGCGCGCTTCGTCCAGCGGCATTGCCAGCAGTTCGCGGATCGACATGCCGACCAGCGCGGGGCACGCGGTGCCCGTCTTCTGAGCCTGGCGCACGGCCTTCAGGACCGGCGCCTTGCTGCCCTTCACGTTCTGCTTGATATTCATCGCCCCGGCATAGCCGATCAGCAGGTGGCCGTGGCTCGGCTGTTGGCCATAGGTGAACAGCAGCACGCATTGCTCGCCCAGCGCATCGCGCCCGTATCCGGTCAGCACATGCATCAGGTCATGAATATCGCGGCTTCGAAAGCCGAACCACTGGACCAGGTCGTCGTATTTCGGTCGACCCAGCTTGTCTGCCTCGGCCACCAGGCCCGCCGCCGACAGGCCCTCACGCTCCATGAAGTCGCAATAGGCATGCGCGACGGAGCCCTTGGGCAGCTTGCGCAGGGTTTCATGGTCGTCGAGGATCGGCGGCAGAAAAGGCTCCTCGGCGCGCAGCCGCTCGCCCTGCTCGCTCAGCGTGAGTTCGCGCACGCGCGGCATGAAGCTCTTGTGCGGCAATGCCTCGAAAATGCGGAAGACGTGGCTGGTGTCTTCCTTGTCCTTCAGCAACTCGCGGAAATGATGGATCGCGGTCAGCGGGCGGTATTTGGGGACCGGACGCGCCGGATCGCGCAGCGGCGTACCGTCGCGCGCACATTCGACAGCGGAGGCTGCAGGATCAACAGAGCTGGCTTCAGTCATGCGCTTTTCCTTACTGACACCAGTGTCAATAAACCTTCCCCACGTCCTGTTCAAGTGCCTTTCGCGCAAGCGCCCTCAGCGGCGGACCCAGCTCTTCCGGTCGATCCCCAGAAGCAGCAGCAGCGAGGTCATATCCTCGCTATCGATCCACCCGTTCGCCGCCGCGCGCGTCGCAGGCTTGGCCCGGTAGGCGATGCCGTAATCCGCTGCGCGCAGCATCGGCGTGTCATTCGCGCCGTCGCCGATCGCGAGCGTACGCGCGCCGTCGCCCAGCTGGGCGGCTTCCTCGCGCAAGGTCCGCTCCTTTGTGGCGCTGTCGCAGATCGGCTGCTGGACCTTGCCCGACAGCTTGGCATCCTCGATCAGCAGGCGATTGCCGACCACCCGATCGAACCCGAGCCGCTCCGCAATCGGGTCTGCAAAGCGGTGGAACCCGCCGGTCACCAGCACGCAGCGCGCCCCGTGGGCAGAGAGCGTGGCGATCACCGCGCCCGCGCCCCGCGTGGGTGAGATCCGCTCTGCGAGGCATTGCTCGATCGCAGTTTCTTCCAGCCCTTCGAGAAGCGCGACGCGCTCGTCCAGCGCGCCTGCGAAATCGAGTTCGCCGCGCATCGCGCGCTCGGTAATCTCGGCGACTTGCGCTTTGATCCCCATAAAATCGGCCAGCTCGTCGATGCATTCCTGCCCGATCATGGTCGAATCCATGTCGCTCACCAGCAGGCGGGGAATCGCGATCGTATCGTCGGCGAACAGCGCGGCGACGGGCGCGAGATGCTCCTCCACCAGCGGGGCGACGACATCGCGCGTGCCCTCGGGGATGGCGATTTCCAGCACCTCACCACAATGTTCCAGCATCATCGCTTCGGCAAAGGGCTGTCCGGCGGCGGATAATGCTGCCTCCAGCGATTGCAGGCTTGCCTCGGAGGGCACGGGCTCTGCTAGGACACGGGCGATGAGCACGATCGAGATCTCCGGAAAAGCGGTGCAAGGGCCTCTGATGCTCATCGCAGGGCCGACCGCCAGCGGCAAGAGCGCGCTGGCGCTCGACCTGGCGGAGCGGTTGGAGCGCGAGGGCCGCAAGGGTGTCATCGTCAACGCGGACAGCGCGCAGCTCTATGCCGACCTGCAGGTGCTGAGCGCGCGACCTTCGACAGAAGAGATCGCTCAGGCAGAGCATCGCCTTTACGGCGCGTGGGACGGGTCGCAGACGTGCTCCGCCGCGCAGTGGGCCGAGGCGGCAAAGCGCGAGATTGCCGATATCCACGCCCACGGCGATGTGCCGATCCTGGTCGGCGGCACGGGTCTCTATATTCGCACGCTGATGGAGGGGATCGCGCCCGTCCCCGCGATCCCTGCCGATGTCCGCGAAGCGGTGCGCGCCGTGCCCACGCCCGATGCCTTTGCCGAGCTCGCGAAAGTGGACCCGGCAAGCCATGCACGGCTCGACCCGGGCGACACGCAGCGGATCGCTCGCGCGCTGGAGGTGGTCCGCGCGACCGGGCTGACGCTGGGCGAGTGGCAGCAGCGCAAGGAAGGCGGGATCGCGGACCGGGTCGCGCTGTCGCCGGTCATCCTGCTGCCCGAGCGCGAGTGGCTCTACGCACGCTGCGATGCGCGCTTTTCGGCCATGCTGGAACTGGGCGCGGTGGCGGAGGTGGAGGCGCTGCTCGCGCGCAACCTCGACCCCGACCTGCCGGTGATGCGCGCGATCGGCGTGCGCGAGATTGCGGGCTGGCTGCGCGGCGAATGGTCGCGCGAAGAGATGATTGAAAAGGGCCAGCGCGCCACCCGAAACTATGCCAAGCGGCAATATACCTGGCTGCGGCACCAGCCTCCGCAAGACTGGCCGCGCGTGGACACCACGCAGGATGCGCTGGCCGCGCTGGCGTAAGGGGCCTTTCCTACGCAGCCCGGTTGCGGCAGGCTGCGCGCCAATGGATCTACTTCACACAGAAGAGACCGGACGCAGGATGCAAGACAGGCTTCGCGCAGGATCCGCGAAAGGTGACACGGCGCGCCGCGCTTTGCCGCCCAAGCGATTGATCGCGCCACGAAATAGGCCTTCGGAATGTTTTGCGGACACGCCCGGTCCCTGTGCCACACCGATCAAGGAGAGCGCATGACCCAGCCCGAAGCGATCATCGACCCCGATCTGCCGATCATCGATCCGCACCACCACCTGTGGGATCTGCGCGCGCTGATCGGCGCGTTCCCCGAACCGCTTCATCCGTTTCTCGAAACGATCGGCCTCTCCGCGCACTACACCTTCGACCAGTTCATGGCCGACACCGCCAGCGGCCACCGGATCATCGGCACCGTGTTCATGGAATGCGGCGCGTTCTACGACGTGTCCCGGCCAGAGGCGCTGAAGGTCGTCGGCGAGGTCGAGTACGCGCGCGGCGTCGCCGCGCGGGGCGCCAGCGGCCTCTACGGGGCCACCCGCCCATGCGCCGGGATCGTCGGCCATGCGGACCTGCGGCACGGATCCGGGGCTGGCGAGGTGCTCGATGCGCTGGTTCAGGCTGGTGGCGCGCGCTTCAAGGGCATCCGTCACGCAGGCGCCTGGGATGCCGATCCCACCGTGCTCGGCCCTGCATTCCACCATCCCGAAGGGCTCTACCGCGATGCCGCCTTCCGCGAAGGCTTCGCCGAATTGGGCAAGCGCGGGCTGACCTTCGATGCCTGGGTGCTCGAACCCCAGCTGGGCGACGTGATCGACCTGGCGAAGGCCTTCCCCGACCAGACCATCGTACTCGACCATTGCGGCACACCGCTGGGCACGGCGGCTTATGCGGGCAAGCTGGACGAGAACTTCGAGCGCTGGCGTGGCTCGATCCGCGAGCTTGCCAAGTGCCAGAACGTGGTCGTGAAGCTGGGCGGCCTGGCGATGCAGTTCTGCGCAATGCCCGCCCAGGGCCCGACCGACAGCGTATCATCCGAAGAGCTCGCGCAGATGTGGCGGCCTTATGTGGACACCTGCATCGAGGCGTTCGGCCCGGATCGCGCGATGTTCGAAAGCAACTATCCGGTGGACAAGTGGGCGGGCAGCTACGCCACGCTATGGAACGCGTTGAAACGGCTCGCCTCGGGTGCCTCGGAAGAAGAGAAGCACGCCCTGTTCGCGGGCACGGCGGCGCGGGTCTATGACATCGAGCATCTGCTCGAGTTGACGTAACGGCAATCTCGACACCGCCGAAAGCGGCGCATAGACCCTCACGCAAACACCCAGTCCGGAGAGACCATCAATGCCCCTTCCAGCCCCGTTCGATCGCCTTCGCCTGCCCATCATCGGTTCGCCGATGTTCATCGTGTCAGGCCCCGAGCTGGTCATCGCACAGTGCAAGGCGGGGATCGTCGGCAGCTTCCCCGCGCTCAACGCGCGGCCCTCGGGCGTGCTCGACGAATGGCTCCACCGGATCACCGAGGAACTGGCGGCCCATAACCGCGACAACCCGGATCGCCCCGCCGCGCCCTTCGCAGTCAACCAGATCGTCCACCGCTCCAATGCGCGCCTCGAGGAGGACATGCAGGTGTGCGAGAAGTGGCAGGTGCCGCTCGTCATCACCTCGCTCGGCGCGCGTGAAGAGGTTTTCCAGGCGGTCGACAACTGGGGCGGCATCACGCTGCACGACGTCATCAACAACCGCTTCGCCCACAAGGCGATCGAAAAAGGCGCGAGCGGGCTGATCCCCGTCGCCGCCGGTGCAGGAGGCCACGCGGGCACGCAATCGCCCTTCGCGCTGATGCACGAGATCCGCGAATGGTTCGACGGGCTGATCGCGCTGTCGGGTTCGATCGCGACCGGCCGCTCGGTGCTCGCCGCGCAGGCGATGGGCGCCGATTTCGGCTATATCGGCAGCGCCTTCATCGCGACCGAGGAAGCCAATGCGGACCAGGGATACAAGGATGGCATCGTCGAGGGCAGTGCCGAAGGCATCGTCTACACCAACCTTTTTACCGGCGTACACGGCAACTACCTGCGCAGCTCGATCGAGGCGGCCGGTCTAGACCCGGACAATCTGCCCGAAAGCGACCCGTCGAAGATGAACTTCGGCAGCGGCGGCAACTCCAAAGCCAAGGCATGGAAGGACATCTGGGGTTCGGGCCAGGGTGTCGGCGCGGTCAAGAACGTCGCAAGCGTGGCCGACATGGTCGACCGGCTGGAGCGCGAGTACAAGGACGCCAAGGCCGCGCTCGACGAGGCTTCTGCGCCTTACTAGCGGCTCACTGGCGGCTTAGCCCGGCCACACGCGGATCGCATGCCCGGCTGCGGCGGCTTCGATCCGCAGCGGGTGCCCGTCGGGTGTCGATAGCTGCCCCGTTTCGGACTGCGGCCCGGCATAGACCAAGTGCCGGAACAGCAGCCTGGCGAGTGCATCGACTTGCCCCGCGCCGCGTACCAGCTGGGGTTCGATGCGGAACTCCTGGCCGATGAAGAAGGCGAGCCCCCTGCTTTGCACCGCCCCGTCGAGCGTGGGGTGGAAGCTTGCGAGCAGCGTCACGGGCAGCTCCCCGCGCGCGGCCCATGCCTGAAGGTTGCGCGCAAGCATCGCGGGGCCAAGGGCGAGGCCCGCCGGGGTCCAGACGATGCCCGCCGCGCCCAGCGCTTCACCCAGTGCGGCGGCAAGCGCGAACCACTCGCGCAGGATCGCAAGGTTGCCGCGCCCCGCCTCGATATGCGGGCCGAGCCGCAGCGACGCAGCAGCTATGCGGGCGGGCGCAAAGTCGCTCGGCAGCTCGAGCGCCGACAACGGGTGCGGCACGGGAAGCGGCAGGCCGGGGGCCAGGCCGGTAAGATCGAAGCCCAGTCCGGCACGCTGCAGCGCGATGGCCCCGCCGTCCGTGTCGTCCAGCTCAGGCCCGACATGGTCGAGCCATGGCGCGTCACTGGCAACCTCCATGATCGCAGCGGCAGTCGGTCGCGCCTCGCGCGGGAACAGGATCAGCATGTCGTCGGCCGGGGCGGGTTGCGCCGGATCGTCAGAGTGAGCGGACATGCAGATCCCCTAGCCCGGCGCCTCATCGCCGGAAACGCCCGGGTACATCCCTTGCGGATAAGGGCGCGTTACGTCGAGTGCTGCAGCGAGGGATTGCTCCAAAGTCGAACAGTTCGGAAGATGTCAGAACACGCCCATCCGCAGTCCTTCGGCCATCGCTTCGCCAAGCGCCTCGCACTCTGCCAGACGTTTGTCGGGCACGGTCTTCTCTGCCAGGATGTCCTCGGGCGTCTGAGCTTCCATGTTCACGATGATCCGGTCCGCCACGCGTTTCAGCCTCCAACCCTGCGCAATCCGGTCGATCTGTGCCTGCGCGCCCTCCCCGTCCGACCCGGCGGAGATGATCGTCGCGAAAGCGCGCCCCTCGATTCGGCCCAGCACCGGGTAGTAGCAGCGATCGAACATCTCCTTCATCATGCCGCTCATCGTCGCGAGGTTCTCCGGGCAGACGAACAGATACCCGCCCGCCTCCAGCAGATCCGCGGGCATGACCTCATGCGCGGCGAGCACACGGGCAGCAGCGCCCGCCCCGGCGGCGGCGGCACGTGCCATCGCCTCGCTCGCACCGGTGCGGCTGTGCCATGCGATCAGCAGAAAGGGGTCGGCCATGCCCCTCACCCTCGGGCAGCGCTGTCGAAAGTCAACGGGGGCGCGCTTTGTTCTACCCGCGAGGCGCGCTAGGAAGCTGACCATGGCCACCACTGCTCCAAATTCCAACGCGACCCTCGTCTGCGGTGTCGAGCGTTCGCTCGGCGGGCGCAGCTGGCGCTGGCGTGGAGGGCCGAATCAGTACGATAGTGGGGCCGTCGGCCTTGGCGACGACATCCTGACCCAGCTGCTGCTCGCGCGCGGTGTCGCCCGCGACGATCTGGAACGCCAGCGCGAGCCGAAACTTGCCGCCTTCCTGCCCGATCCGGCGATCTTCCAGGATATGGAGGTGGCAGCGGAGCGGCTCGCCCAGGCAATCCTGACCCGTGAGAAGGTCACGATCTACGGCGATTACGATGTCGATGGCGCAACCTCGGCGGCGCTGCTGATCCGCCTGTTCGGCATGCTGGGGCACGAAGCGGACTACTACATTCCCGACCGCCTGCTGGAGGGCTACGGCCCCAGCGGGGAGGCGCTGGTCAAGCTGGGCGAGCAGGGATCGAGCCTGGTGGTCACGGTCGATTGCGGCGCAATGGCGCACGAGGCGTTGGCCGCCGCGTGCGATGCGGGCGTGGAGGTGATCGTGATCGACCACCACAAGTGCTCGCCCGAGCGCCCGCCTGCCCTAGCCCTCGTCAATCCCAACCGGCTGGACGAAGCGGACGAGGCAGCGGCCCACGGCCATCTTGCTGCGGTCGGCGTTGCGTTTCTGGTCGCGATCGCGCTGGTGAGGAAGCTGCGGACAAGCGACTATTTCAAGGATCGCAGGGAACCGGACCTGCTCGGCCTGCTCGATCTGGTGGCGTTGGGCACCGTCGCCGATGTCGCCGCGCTCCACGGCCTCAACCGCGCGTTCGTGTTGCAGGGCCTGAAGGTCATGGCCAAGCGCGCCAATATCGGGATGAGCGCGCTGATCGATGCGAGCCGACTGACTCGCGCACCGATCTCGTCCGACCTTGGCTTTGCGCTCGGCCCGCGAATCAATGCTGGCGGACGGGTGGGCGAATCAACGCTCGGCGTGCGTCTGTTGACGACCGAAGATCCGGAGGAAGCCGCCCGGATCGCCGCCCAGCTATCTCAGCTGAACGAGGAACGGCGCACGATCGAGGCGGAAGTGCAGGAAGCGGGCGAGGCGCAGCTGGCCGGACAAGACAACCGGGCGGTCCGAATCGTGCACGGCGATGGCTGGCACCCGGGCGTGATCGGGATCGTTGCAGGCCGGATCAAGGAAAAGACCGGACGGCCCTCGCTGGTGATCGCGCGCGACCGGCAGACCGGGCTCGGCAAGGGCTCGGGGCGTTCGATTCCAGGCGTCGATCTGGGTGCAGCGATCATGGCCGCGCGAGAGGAAGGGCTGCTGGAAGCGGGCGGCGGGCACGCGATGGCTGCCGGGCTGACCGTACGTGAGGACAAGATAGAGGCTTTTTCCGACTGGCTCGAATCGAGGCTTGAAAGACAGGTCGCGGCAGCGAGCGCGGAGGCCTCGCTCGGCTTCGATCTCTCACTCGGGCCGCGCGGGCTGACGGTCGAACTGGTCGAGACGCTGGAGCGCGGCGGGCCCTACGGCATGGGCTGGCCCGGCCCGCGGATCGCGATCGGCCCGGTGCATCTGGTGAAGGCAGACAGGGTCGGCAGTGATCATGTGCGCCTGATCGCGGGATCGCGCGATGGCGGGTCGATCAAGGCGATCGCCTTTCGCGCTGCAGAGACCGACTGGGGGCAGGCGCTTCTCGCAGCGCATGCGGGCACGCGAATGTGGCTCGCCGGGCGCGCGAAGGTCGATACCTGGGCCAATACGCCGCGCGCGGAATTGCACCTTGAGGACGCAGCTTTCATCGAACCGTAAAATAGCTGCACAATTGCGCGCGACGGGGCTTGACCGCTTCAAACGACGCCCCTAGATGCGCGGCTCGCTTCGGCGGTCTGCGGCTTTTTCGCCGCTCCGCCAGAAGCAGTTCCGGATGTGGCCCCTTCGTCTAGCGGTTAGGACGCGGCCCTTTCACGGCTGAAACACGGGTTCGATTCCCGTAGGGGTCACCATCCGGATGCTGGCGCTGTCGTCGGCGATTTTGCTCCTGATGATATGCAGAATCCCCTTCCCCTTCAGAGGCTAGGCGACCCTGTGCGCTGCGGGTCCGCCCGATCTCTTGCATGTCGCTAGCGGAATTTTCCCCAAGCCAACTCGGCGTCCGGACCCCCGCTCTGGCGCAGCTCGGCAAATCACCCTAGGCAGGCTGCCATGCACAAGCCGCTCACATTTCCCTGGGCCGGTGTGATCATCGCCACCTGCAGCGTCTTCCTGCTGATGCTGGCGGGGATTGGCGTTGGCTATGCGCTGGCGATCTGGCTGGTCTGGACGCTGACCCTGTGGATCACCCAGCCCGACGAACAGCGCGCCGAACCCGATCCGCGGCCAGAGGGTATTTCACACGCTCGGCTCGCGGAGATGATCGAGAACGCCTATTCGCCGCTGCTGCTGGTAGATCGCAAGCGCGTGGTGATCGCCAATGGATCGGCCCGCAAGCTGCTGGGCCACCATGTGGTCGGGCAGGATATTCGGGTGGCGCTGCGCCATCCGCGGGCGATCGCGCTGCTCGATTCCGAAGATCATGGCGAGGCTATCATTACCGGGCTGGTGCGGCGCAAGGATGTGTGGCGGGTAAGCCGTTACGCGATCGACGATCGCTCCAGCGTGGTCGAACTGGTCTCCAAGACCGCCGAATCCGATATCAGCCGCGCGCACACCGATTTCGTCGCCAATGCCAGCCACGAACTGCGCACCCCGCTCTCCTCGATCATCGGCTATGTCGAAACCTTGAGCGAAAACCCGGAAGACATCGACCAGGCGACCGCGCGCAAGTTCCTCGATACCATTCACCGCGAGGCTCAGCGGCTGCAGAATCTCGTCAGCGACCTGATGTCGCTGTCCCGCGTGGAAGCGGAAAAGCACGATCGCCCCGAGCAGCCCGTGCCGCTCAACGCGCTGGTCGAACGTGCCGCACGCGAGGGCGCGGGGCCCAACCGAATCGAGCGTCTCGCATTCGAAGCGAGCGAGGATTTCGAAGTCCTTGGCGATCCACAGCAGCTGGAGCAGCTGGTCCGCAACCTGGTCGACAACGCGCTGAAATACGGGCGCGAGGGTACGCCGGTCACCGTTCGGCTGAGCGAATCGGCGCTGGGCGAAGCGAAGCTGGAGGTGGAGGATCGCGGCGAAGGTATCGAAGCAGAACACTTGCCCCACCTGACGCGACGGTTCTATCGCACGGATCCGGGACGCAGCCGCCAATCGGGCGGGACCGGGCTGGGCCTCGCTATCGTCAAGCATATCGTCGAGCGCCACCACGGACGGCTTGATATCGATAGCGAAGTCGGTCGCGGCACCATCGTCACCGTGCGCCTGCCGCGGCTCGGCAGGAGCCGCCCGACGCCCGACGCCGTGCTCGAACGGTTTGCCCGAACGGCACAGCCAGGCGCAATTCCAGACGAACCGGACCGACTGTCATAACCCTGCCACATAGTTTCAACAACGCGAGACACGGCCCGCTAGACGCGCGGCATTTCACTCGCTTCTGATTCTCAAACAAGGGGATGATCGCGCTGGCGGCGGCATCTCCGAACACCACGCAAGGGGCCGCCAACCGCATGTCTCCCGTCTTTCTCTTCCTGCTTGCGATAGGCCTCGGGCTGGCCGGCTGGCTTGCGGGGCGGGCGAAGGCCCGTGCCTTCAGCCGCGACAAGGATGCGCCGCGGATCGTCTCGCGGCCTGGCTATCACGCGTGGTACGTGGCGATCTGGGTCGCCGTGCCGCTTGCCCTGTTCGCTGTGTTGTGGAGCATCCTTTCACCCATTCTGGTCGACCAATGGGTGCTCGCTACGCCCGCAGGGCAAGGCCTGCCCACCTTCGGCTTCCAGCGTCAGTCGATGCTCGCCGAAGCGCGCGCAGTCGCGTACGGACACGCCACGGGCGTGTTCAATCCTGACGCCGCCGCCTTGGTCGAGCCGTTTCGCGAAGCCTCGCGTTTCTACACTCTGGTCGGTTTCGGCTTCGCACTTGCGCTGGCGGTTATTCTCGGGCTGTGGGCCTTCACCCGGGTCAAGCCCGCCCTCACCGCACGGGTGAAGGTAGAGCGCGCCGTGATGGGCGTGCTGCTGCTCGCCTCGCTGGTCGCGATCCTGACCACCTTCGGCATCCTGGCCAGCCTGGTGTTCGAGACGATCCGCTTCTTCGGCATGGTCTCCCCGGTCGATTTCCTGTTCGGCCTGAGCTGGAACCCGGACCCGATGTCCAATCCCGCGGCGCCGCAGGGCGACCGCTACGGCGCGATCCCGCTGTTCTGGGGCACGATCTTCATCGGCGCGATCATCGCCATGATCGTCGCCATCCCCCTCGGCATGATGAGCGCGATCTACCTGACCCAATATGCCAGCTCTCGCTGGCGCAAGATCATCAAGCCCGCTCTCGAAATCCTCGCCGGCGTTCCGACGGTCGTCTACGGCTATTTCGCAGCGCTGACGATCGCTCCGGCGATCCGCGACGCGGCCCAGGCCA
Organism: uncultured Erythrobacteraceae bacterium; assembly: GCA_963972905.1. Lineage (GTDB taxonomy): Bacteria > Pseudomonadota > Alphaproteobacteria > Sphingomonadales > Sphingomonadaceae > Alteriqipengyuania. Next base: position 21,500 of record CAXAXQ010000026.1, on the reverse strand, counting down.
TAGGCATCCAGAACGCATCATCCGAAAGCGCGCTCGCCGCCGGGCTGGTGATGGGGGTGATGATCATTCCGTTCGTGTCCTCGATGGCCGACGATTCTATCGCCGCGGTGCCTGCCGCGATGCGCGATGGCAGCTTGGCGATGGGCGCGACCCAGTCCGAAACGATCAAGCGGGTGCTTATCCCCGCTGCACTGCCGGGTATTGTCGGTGGTGTCATGCTCGCCGTCAGCCGCGCGATCGGTGAGACCATGATCGTGGTGATGGCTGCATCCACCGCCGCCAATCTCACCGCCAATCCGCTGGAAGCGATGACCACGGTGACCGTGCAGATCGTCGCCCTGCTGACCGGCGAAGGCAGTTTCGACCATCCTGCAACGCTCAGCGCCTTTGCGCTCGGCTTCGTGCTGTTCATGGTCACCCTGCTGCTGAACTTCATCGCTCTGCGCGTCGTGAAGCGCTTCCGGGAGGCGTACGAATAATGACCAGTTCGGCAGACACCGGAGCCCGCCTTCCGACCCGCAGCGCGGCGTTCGAGAAGCGCCTCAGGCAGCGCTACGCGCAGGAACGACGCTTCAAGCTGTTCGGCCTGTTCGCGATCATCGTGTCGATCGCGATCCTGTTCGTGCTGCTCGGCAACATGACCATCAACGGCATCGGCGGCTTCCAGCGCGCCGAGCTGGAGGTGCCGATCGACTTCGCTGAATCCGGCCTCGCCGGAGACGCCGCGACGCTCAGCCAGCCCGGAGCGGTGCAAACGCTGGAAATCCAGGGTTTGCCCGAGATCGTCGCCTTCGCGGCGGAGCAGCACATCGGTGCAGCCGGCGCCGAACAGCTCAGCCAGCATGCATGGCGCGAGGTCGCCGACGACCTGCGCGCCGATCCCGCCATGCTGCGTGAGCAGAAGACTTTCTGGCTGCCCGCAAGCGGCAACTTGGCGCAGGGAATGGACGGTGAAGGCTCACCCGAATTGCAGGCCCTGGCCACCCAGTTGAAGCGTGCGGGCGTGCTGGAAAAGCGGTTCGACTGGGGCTTCCTGATCCGTTCCGACGCGACCGACCCGCAGCAGGTCGGCGTCTGGGGCGCGCTCAAGGGATCGATCCTGACGATGATCGTGACCCTCGCGCTGGCGTTCCCGATCGGCGTGCTCTCGGCGCTCTATCTGGAAGAATACGCGCCCAAGAACCGCTGGACCGACGTTATCGAGGTTTCGATCAACAACCTCGCGGCGGTCCCGTCGATCATCTTCGGCCTGCTCGGCCTCGCGGTATTCCTGTGGATATTCCCCAATATGCGCTCCGCCCCGCTGATCGGCGGGATGACGCTGGCGCTGATGACGATGCCGGTGATCGTCATTTCGGGCCGCAATGCGATCAAGGCCGTGCCGCCATCGATCCGCGACGGCGCGCTGGCGGTTGGCGCCAGCCCCGTGCAGGTGGTGTTCCATCATGTCCTGCCGCTCGCCCTCCCCGGCATCCTTACCGGCACCATCATCGGCATGGCGCGCGCGCTGGGCGAAACCGCGCCGTTGCTGCTGATCGGCATGCGCGCCTTCGTCGCCACCCCGCCCGATGGTTTCACTTCGCCCGCCACGGTGCTGCCGGTGCAAATCTTCCTGTGGTCGGATGAAATCGACCGCGGCTTCATCGAAAGGACCAGCGCGGCCATTATCGTGCTATTGCTGTTCCTGCTGGTGATGAACGCCCTCGCCATTTATCTGCGCAACAAGTTCGAGAAAACCTGGTGACTGTAATCCACGACATGGACGACAAGGCCGAGCCCAAGATGCGCGCGAGCGACGTCTCGGTCTTCTATGGCGACAAGAAGGCGATCGACGATGTGTCGATCGACATTCCCACGAAGTTCGTCACCGCCTTTATCGGACCCTCGGGTTGCGGAAAGTCGACCTTCCTGCGCACATTGAACCGCATGAACGACACAATTCCTTCGGCTCGCGTCGAGGGTCAGATCGAGCTCGACGGCGAGGACGTCTATTCCAGCGGAATGGATGTCGTTCAGCTGCGCGCCCGGGTGGGGATGGTGTTCCAGAAGCCCAACCCCTTCCCCAAGTCGATTTACGAGAACATCGCCTACGGTCCGAAGATCCATGGTCTGGCGGAGAGCAAAGGCGAGCTGGACGAAATCGTCGAGCGATCGCTGCAGCGCGCAGGCCTGTGGAACGAGGTGAAGGATCGCCTCGGCGAATCGGGCACCGCGCTTTCGGGCGGCCAGCAGCAACGCCTGTGCATCGCGCGCGCGATTGCGGTGGACCCGGAAGTCATCCTGATGGACGAGCCGGCCTCTGCGCTGGACCCGATCGCAACCGCCAAGATCGAGGAGCTGATCGACGATCTGGCAGGCCGCTATGCGATCGTCATCGTGACCCACTCGATGCAGCAGGCGGCGCGGGTTTCGCAGCGGACCGCCTTCTTCCACCTCGGCAAGATGGTGGAATATGGGCCTACGGACCAGATCTTTACCAATCCGCTCGAAGAACGAACCAAAGACTATATCACCGGACGCTACGGATGATCTCCGAACACACAGTCAAAGCCTTCGACGAGGACATCACGCGGCTGCGCGGGCTCATCACCGAGATGGGCGGCCTGGCCGAAACCGCGCTGGAAGGCGCACTCGACGCGCTCATCCGAGGGGACGAAGTCCTTGCCGAGAGGGTCGTCGCGGATGACCGCAAGCTGGATGCGCTGGAGAGCGAAGTCGACCGCCTTGCAGTGAAGATCATCGCTCTGCGCGCGCCGATGGCGGACGACCTGCGCGAGGTAATCGCGGCCTTGAAGATTGCCGGGGTGGTCGAACGGATCGGCGACTATGCCAAGAACATCGCCAAGCGCGTCGGGCGGATCGAAGGACGCACGCGGTTCGAACCGCTCACCCTGCTGCCCGCGATGGCCGACGTCGCGGCCGAAATGGTTCACGACGTGCTGACTGCCTATGCCGCGCGCGATGCCGCGCTGGCCCGCGAAGTGATCGCGCAAGACAAGAAGGTCGATGCCTTCTACAATTCCATTTTCCGCAACCTTGTCAGCCACATGGTGGAAAATCCTGCGACCATTTCGAGTGCTGCGCAGCTGCTGTTCGTAGCCCGCAATATCGAGCGGATCGGCGATCACGCAACCAATGTGGCGGAGATGGTCTATTTCGCCGCAACCGGCGATTATCCGATCGACGAAGACGAGAATTGACCCTCGGCTGATCCCCCATACCGGGCAAATCAGACGTATATTAGCGAGACACCCGTGCCTTCTGCCAAGCTGATCCTTGTCGAAGACGACCCGGCACTTGCCGAGCTGCTCGAATTCCGGTTCGCCAACGAGGGCTATCAGGTCCGCGTCACCGCCGACGGCGATGAAGCGCTGCTGATGGCTAGCGAGGACGTGCCCGACCTGATCATCCTTGACTGGATGATCGAAGGGACCAGCGGGATCGAGGTCTGCCGCCGCCTGCGCCGCGATAAGGAGACAGCGCACGTCCCGATCATCATGCTGACCGCGCGCGAGGCAGAGGACGACCGGGTGCGCGGGCTGGAAACCGGCGCGGACGACTATCTGACCAAGCCGTTCAGCCCCCGTGAGCTGCTCGCCCGGGTTGCTGCGGTGATGCGCCGCATCCGGCCGGCCCTCGCGGGAGAGACGATCGAGGTGGGCGATATACGGCTCGATCCGGTCGCCCACAAGGTCGAACGGCGCGGACGCAACCTGCAGCTGGGGCCGACCGAATACCGCCTGCTCAAGTTCTTCATGGAGAGCCCGGGCCGCGTGTTCAGCCGTGGGCAACTGCTCGACGGGGTGTGGGGAACAGGCAGCGATATCGAACTGCGCACTGTGGACGTTCATATTCGTCGGCTGCGCAAGGCGCTGGAGCTGGAAGGCGCGAGCGATCCGATCCGTACGGTCCGCTCCGCAGGATACGCGCTCGAGGCGGTGTAGCGCCGCGACCCAGCGCGTTCGCTGTTGCGGCGCGCGCTCCGCTTCCCCGTACCCGTGAGACACTTGACCCACTGTCCAAGGGTGAAAAACCTGCCCGGTCTGCGGGCCGGTTTCCACGATACATGAATGGGCGCGATCGCAGGCCGACATCGGGACAGCCTGGCACGATCAAACGGCTGTAGGACAGCGCAAACGCGCCCCGCTAGCGACAGACGCCGCCCAGCCCGCGCGCCGCCTGATCGAGGTGAAAGTGGTCGCGATGCGCTTCGTTGTACTCGGGTGAGAGAACGGTGCCGAAGGCCCGGCACGCGCCATCGCGGACCTCGCGAAGGAAGCGGGCCTTGTCGCCCTCCCCCTGCCAGTGGTTGACCACCGCGATGCGCGTTCCATCCGCCAGTACGAAGCCTGCGATGTCGATCGCATTGGCGGTGGCATGTTCGCTCCACGGGCCCTCGTCGCGTCCGTACAGCCGCCGACAGCTAAACGAGCCGAAATGCTCGATCCGGTCGACTTCCTGCCCGAAGATGTCACGCGCAGCGGGCTGCACGGCGTCGCGCCGCCAGATTTCCAGCGCGGCGGCGGTCGCGCAGGTCGTGTCGGGCCGATCGCCTGCGTAGGGGAATTCGTCGAGCCGCGTGCGGTTATCGCGAAGGCATGGCGCCTCGCCCAGCGGCTCCAGCGCGAAAAACGCCACTTCGCTGCGCTCCAGCACCGCGTAGCATTGCGCCGGGTCGTCCCGCAGCTCTGCGATCTTCGAACGCGTCGCCCAGCCCGACTCGTCGCGCAGGTCCAGCGGGGTCCACGGGTCGCTGCCCGGGTTCTCTGCCAGCCATGCCCGTCCGCCCACGAACAGCCCCAGCAGGACCAGGATCGCCAGCACGCGCCGGTCGGTGCCGAGGCTGGCGAGCGGCCTCAGTACGCGGATGACGCCACGCCGCCATCGGGAATGTCGCTTGCCCTCGCTCATCCTCAATGAAAGTCGCGGGATTTGGGAATGATCCGGACATTGCGCGGATGGCCACCCGTGTTGGGCAATTCGTCGATCAGATCGCGTGGTTGAATTGGGGGGCGGATGGCGTTGTCAGGGCGGGGATCAGTGCCCTCTTCGCGCAAGTTGTCGCGTGGATTGATCTTCCCGCCCGGGAGCGGGCTGTTCACATGGTCGGCGCGCGCCAGCTGGTATTGCAGCGCGTCGTCGGACAGGCGCGAGAGCATGGGCGTCGCATCGGTCATGTGGTGGGCGATGACGTGGATCACCTCATCATCGTACTCCACCCGGCCGCGCACCTCCATCAGCCGCGCACCCATCACCACCTTGCGCTGTTTCTCCTTGAGATCGGGCCACACGACCAGGTTCACCACCCCGGTCTCGTCCTCCAGCGTGATGAAGCACACGCCCTTGGCGCTGCCCGGCCGCTGACGGATCAGCACCACACCCGCCACCTGCACCATGGAGCGGAACTTGCGGGTCCGCAGATCGCACGCGCGCACGAAGCCGCGCTCGGCCAGATCGGCGCGCAGGAAGGCCATCGGATGCGCTTTCAGGCTGAGCCGCGTGGTCTGGTAATCGGCAACGACTTCTTCGGAGAGCGGCATCACGGGAAGCGCAGTGCGGGCCTTTTCCGCGCCCTCGTCACGCTCCGCCGCCGCGCGGAACAGCGGCAGGTCGGGCGCGGCGATCAGGCTGCGCGCGTCCCACAGCGCCTGTCGACGGGGGAGGTTCAGCGACTGGAAGGCATCGGCGCTGGCAAGCCGCTCGACATGCGCAGGCGTGAGCCTCGCGCGGTCGCGCAGCTCGGCGACATCCCGGTAAGGGCCACGCTCGACCCGCTCCGCGACCAGCTTCGCAGCGACATGCTCGGGCAGCCCGTCGATCTGACGCAGGCCGAGCCTGAGCGCGATGTGTTTGTCGAGGCGGCCCTTGTCCTCCCTCGATGGGGGAGGAAGGTTCTCCAAAGTGCAGTCCCAGTCCGAGCAGTTCACATCCGCCGGCAGCACCACGACCCCATGCTCTGCTGCATCGCGCACGATCTGTGCGGGCGCGTAGAAACCCATCGGCTGCGAATTGAGCAGGCCGCAGGCGAAGGCCGCCGGGTAGTGGCACTTGAGCCAGCTGGAAACGTAAACGAGGTGCGCGAAGCTGGCCGCGTGGCTTTCCGGGAAGCCGTATTCCCCGAAGCCCTTGATCTGGTCGAAGCAGCGCTGGGAGAAGTCGGGATCATAGCCGCGCTCGATCATGCGCCCGACCATCATTTCCTCATGCGCGTGAACCATTCCCCGGCTGCGGAACGTGGCCATTGCCCGGCGCAGGCGATTGGCCTCTGCCGGAGAGAACCTGGCCGCATCGATGGCGATTTTCATCGCCTGCTCCTGAAAGATCGGTACGCCGTAAGTGCGCCCGAGGATCGAGGAAAGCTCGTCGGGCGGGCCGTGCTCAGGCGCGGGCGCAGGAAGCTGAAAATCGGTCTTTCCCTCGCGCGCCAACCGCCGCTGCTTGAGATAGGGATGGACCATGTCGCCCTGGATCGGACCCGGGCGCACGATCGCGACCTGCACCACCAGATCGTAGAACTTGCGCGGTTGCAGGCGGGGCAGCATGTTCATTTGCGCCCTGCTTTCGACCTGGAATACGCCGAGCGAATCGCCTTTGCACAGCATGTCGTAAACTGCGGGATCCTCCTGCGGGACGGTGGCGAGCGTCAGCGGCCGGACGTAGTGGTCTTCAAGCAGATCGAGGCCCTTGCGAATGCAGGTCAGCATCCCGAGCGCGAGCACATCGACCTTGAAGATACCAAGATCGTCGATGTCGTCCTTGTCCCATTCGATGAAACTGCGATCGGGCATTGCGCCATTGCCGATCGGCACAGTCTCGGTCAGCAATCCGTCGGTGAGGATGAAACCACCGACATGCTGGCTAAGATGCCGTGGCATTCCAATCATTTGACGCGTTAGTGTGAGAACACGTCTTAGGTGCGGATCGGTGATATCCATGCCCGTTTCCGCCACGTGATCCTCGCCGATCTCGCGCCCCCAGCCACCCCACACGGTGCGCGCGAGCGACGCGGTGACGTCTTCCGACAGGCCCATTGCCTTGCCCACCTCGCGGATCGCCATGCGCGGGCGATAGTGAATTACCGTGGCGCACAGCCCGGCGCGATGCCGTCCATACTCCCTGTAAATGTGCTGGATGACTTCTTCACGCCGCTCATGCTCGAAATCGACATCGATATCGGGCGGCTCGCTGCGCTCTTCGGAGAGAAAACGGTCGAACAACAACTGATGTTCGGCAGGATCGACGCTGGTGATGCCGAGGCAGAAGCACACGGCGGAATTGGCCGCGCTGCCACGCCCCTGGCACAAAATCGGTGGCGTCTGGCTGCGCGCGAAATCGACGATTTCCTTGATGGTGAGGAAATAGGGGGCGAGATCAAGCTTGCCGATCAGCTTCAACTCATACTCAAGCGTGGCTTTAACTTTAGCAGGTATCCCATTGGAATAGCGCCATTGTGCACCCTTCCACGTCTGCTGCTCCAGATATTGTTGCGGCGTCATGCCATCGGGATAGGCCCGCCTCGGATATTCGTATTGCAGCTCGTCCAGGCTGAAGCGGCAGGCATCGGCGATTTCGCGTGACGCCATGATTGCATGAGGCCAGCGGGAGAACAGGCGGGCCATCGTTTCGGGCGATTTCATGTGCCGCTCCGCATTGGCGTGCAGCAGCTGGCCGGCGGCCTCCACGGTCGTCTTGTGGCGGATTGCCGTCATGACGTCATTAAGCGGCCGCCGCTCGGGCGCGTGGTAATGCACGTCGTTTGTGGCGAGCAGCGAGAGGCCCTGGTCGTGCGCCATCGCTTCCAAACGGTCGATCCGTGCGATATCGTCGCCCCGGTAGAGATAGGCCGCAGCAAGGTGGCGCAGGGTCGGCAGTTGGGTGGTGAGGTGTGGGAGAAGCTTTGGAAAAGACGCAGCGAGTTCCACCTTGCCGTCACCCCGGACTTGATCCGGTGGCCCACTTTCTTGCTGCCCATCCGCTGTGAGTGAAGGCCCGGATCGGCGGAAAGGGATCACATTGCTCTGCACTGCAATCGTGAACCACGCATCGAGATCGTCGGGCGGCAGCAGCACCAGCTGCACATCCTCGCTGTGCGCGGCGAGCATGGCGAGGGTGATCTCGCACACCCCCTTCTCCTGCCACCTGCCATCGGGCGTGCTCATCCGCCCGGCGCTGATGAGACGGCACAGGCGCCCGTAGGCGGCGCGATCGCGCGGATAGGCGAGGAACGCGAGACCCTCGACCGTCTCTATCCGGCAGCCGATCACGGGGCGCAGTTTGAGCGTCTTGGCCTCGGTGTGGATGCGCACCACGCCCGCCATGGTGTTGGCATCGGCGATGCCCAGCGCGTCATAACCCAGCGAGCGTGCGGTGAGTACGAGGTCGACCGCGTCCGAACTCCCGCGCAGGAAGCTGAAGCACGAGACAAGGCCGAGCTCGACAAATGCGCTGCGCGGCGGCGGGTCGATGCCGTCCGGATTGAGCTCGATCCGGCGCTTTCCAGGGGTTAACGGTGCGTCGGGCATTCTGAAACCCTCGCGTCATCCCTGCGCAGGCAGGGATCCATCCACCCTCACCGACCGGCACAAGGTTAGCTGGACCCCCGCCTTCGCGGGGGTGACGGGTCGGTCTGCGGGGGTGACGAGGGAAATGAAATGGCTCACTGGTCTGCCAGTTCCGCCAACCGCTCGCGCACCGCAGCGAGGTCGGCATCGAACAGCGCCGCCTGCTTCTCGCGCGCGTCGCCATCGAGGCGCAGCAGGTAGGACGGGTGCGCGGTGACCCACAGCTCGCTGCCGTCTTCCAGTGCGATAGGCGCGCCACGCACCCTGGAAATGCTCACCGTCTTGCCCAGCATCCCGCGTGCCGCGCTCGCCCCCATGGCCAGCACCAGTTTCGGTTTCACCAGTTCGCGTTCGCTCTCGATCCACCAGCGGCAGGTGTCGATCTCCTTCGCGGTCGGCGACTGGTGCAGCCGCCGCTTACCGCGCTGGACGAATTTGAAATGCTTCACCGCATTGGTGACGTAAGCGGCACTGCGGTCGATACCGGCTCGCTCCAGATGCACGTCGAGCAACTGCCCCGCAGGCCCGACGAAGGGGCGCCCTTCCCGATCCTCGACATCGCCCGGCTGCTCGCCGACGATCATCAGGGCGGAATCGCCCGGCCCCTCGCCCATCACCGTCTGGTTATCGAGGCAGCCGATCGGGCACTTGCGGCACGTTTCGATCGCCGTGCCGATCGCCTCCAGACTTTCGGGACGTACGCCGTCATCACGTTCACCCGCCGCGACCATCGCGCTCTCCCGCTGCTGCGCGCCCGCGATCAGCTCGGGAATGAGCGCGGCCTCGGGCAGGTTTTTCCAGTATTTGCGCGGCATTTCGGAGAGCATCGCGCCAACCTTCAGACGCGCCGGATTGAAGATCGACGCGTAATAGGTGCGCCACAGGTCCTCGACCGGGTCGCCCTGCGGCGCGTCGCTCTTCTGCGCAGGCGGTCCTTCGCGCATTGTCTCGCCATCCCAGTGCAACGTGCCCTGCGGAGTCAGGATCGACCAGCGCATGCTCGCGAAACGGCGCCTGAAGAAGCCCGCATTGGCGCGCAGGATATGATGCTCCGGCTCGAACCAGGCGACGTAATGCTCGCCATCTTCTTCCTCGATCTGCCGAAAACGGACGAAAGCGTGCATCTTGTGGCTGTCGCGGCGGACGTTCTTGTCGAGTTCCTCCACCCGGCGGACATCCGGGTCGGCCTTGTCTTCCATGATCCGCAGGTTCGCCTGCAACCGCCACAACAGCCGGTAGAGCAGCGCGAAGCGGTTGGGATCGCTATGCAGCGCGGCGTTCTTTGCGAGCGAAAGGTAATGCTTGCTGGCGCGCACCGGCGGTGCCTCTTCCGGCGGTGCGGGGAGGCGCATGCCGCTGCTGGCGAACAGATCGTCCGTCCCGCCCGGCTCGACCCAGGCGACCTTGTCCGGCGGAACATCGCACTGGATCAGTGCCCGCGCCCGCTCTCGCCAGAACGCGAAATCGTCGCTGCACGGCAGCTGCACCACGTAATGCGCGTGTGGGCGGACGTTCTGAAGCGCGGTCATGACACCTCCCCCATGCCGTCACCCCTGCGCAGGCAGGGGGCCAAATAATATCCGTGGCACGGATCGGCGGCGTCATCTGGGCCCCTGCCTGCGCAGGGGTGACGGGAGAAGATGCTCATGCCGCAAACAGCTCCAGCTGCTCGGTCTTGGGCGCGAGCAGCGCGCGCAGGTCGGCGCGGTCGGTCAGCAGGGTCGGCCGCCAGTCAACCGTACAGATGAAGGGCCGCACCTTGGTGAGCGACACGGTCAGCAGCGCCACATCGTCGAGCCTGAGCGTGCGATGGCGGCGCGAGGCGAGGATTCGCTGCACCGCCTTCACCCCCAGCCCCGGCACGCGCAGCAGATCCTCGCGGGATCCGCGGTTCACATCGACTGGGAAGCGTTCGCGAAACTTGAGTGCCCAAGCGAGCTTGGGGTCGATATCGAGCGGCAGGTTTCCATCCGCCTCGGTCGCCTGCATGATCTCCTGCGGGCGATAGTCGTAGAACCGCATCAGCCAGTCCGACTGATACAGCCGATGCTCGCGGATCAGCGGTGGCCGCTTGAGCGGTAGCACCGCCGAGGCGTCGGGGATCGGTGAGAAGGCGCTGTAATAGACGCGGCGCAGGTTGAAGCTGTCGTAAAGGCGGCTCGCCCGGCCCACGATATCCGCATCGCTCGCCGCATCGGCGCCGACGATCATCTGCGTCGACTGGCCTGCAGGCGCAAAGCGGGGAGCATGCTTGAACCGCTTCTTCGCGTCTTTCGCCTCGATGATATCGCTGCTGGTCTTGCCCAGCGCGCCTTCGATCTGCCGCGCGTTCTTGTCGGGCGCGAGGCGCGTCAGCCCAGCATCGGTCGGCAGTTCGACATTGATCGAGACGCGATCGGCATACATCCCTGCGCGGTGGATGATCTCCGGGTCCGCTTCGGGGATCGTCTTCAAGTGAATATAGCCGCGAAAATCGTGCTCCTCGCGCAAGATGCGCGCGGCCTCCACGATCATCTCCATCGTGTGATCGCCGCTCTTGATGATCCCTGAGGAGAGGAACAGCCCCTCGATATAATTGCGGCGATAGAAGCTCAGCGTCAGGTCCGCGACCTCCTGCGGGGTGAACCGCGCGCGCCGCACGTTCGAGCTCTTGCGGTTGATGCAGTAGTGGCAATCGAAGATGCAGTGGTTGGTCAGCAGGATCTTCAGCAGCGAGATGCAGCGGCCATCGGGCGCGTAGGCGTGGCAGATTCCCATGCCTTCGGTGCTGCCGATCCCGCCCTTGGTGCTGTTGCGTTTCGCGGTGCCGGATGAGGCGCAGGACGCATCGTATTTTGCCGCATCGGCGAGAATCTTCAGCTTTTCGAGAATCGGTGGCTGGCTCATTCGTTCCTTATATGTTCCATTGCCGGCCATGCCTAGACCCGGTCTTCAGGCCTCTTGCAAATCGCGCCGATATGTGCACTTTTTTTAACCGCGGGACCGGGCCCCTCTGGCGCGTCCATGACGCGTGATGTCGGACCGCATCGAGTAACCACGGGCAACAGCCCTGTTGAAACGATGCGCGTACGATGGGCCGATTTCTTCCGATGCTCCATCGCTACGCATAAGGGATGGAGAGATTTATGATTTCACGCAGAAACATGCTCGGCGCCACCGGTGCGATCGGCGCCTCTGCCCTCGTGGGCGGCGGTACTGCATTCGCCGCGCAGCAGACGCCCGGAATGCGCGCGGCACCGGCGGGCGCGGATTTGACGCCGCGCCAGGCGCTCGACCTGCTGGTCGAAGGCAATGCCGCCTTCCTCCGCGGCGAGCAGACGAGCGTGCTGACCAGTGCCCAGCGCAGGCTTGCCCTTGCTCGCGGGCAGCAGCCTTTCGCGGCCTACGTCACGTGTTCGGACAGCCGCGTGCCGCCCGAACTTCTGTTCGGCCGCGGCTTGGGCGAGCTGTTCATCATCCGCAACGCGGGCAACACGGTGGATACGGTCGCGCTCGGCTCGATCGAATACGCGGTCGCCGTGCTCGAAACACCGCTGGTGGTGGTCATGGGCCACGAAAGCTGCGGCGCAGTGAAGGCGGCAACCGAGGTCGTGACCGACAATGCGACCTTCCCCGGCTCGATCGGCCCGATGATCGAACCCATCATTCCGGCCGTGCTGCAGGCGCGAGGCGAGGAAGGCGATCTGCTGGACAATTCGGTCCGCTCGAACGTGCGGCGGGTGGTCAGGCAGCTGCGCGAGCAGACCGATCCGCTGTTGCTGGCCCCCCAGCAGGCGGGGAAGCTGTGGGTCGTGGGCGCCTATTACAGTCTCGAGACCGGCGCGGTCGATTTCTTCGATCTGCCCGACGGGGCATGATTTCTGCGGCCGGCAGGAGGGCGCTCCCGCCGGCCGCTTTCGCGTCTCCGTCCTCCGGCGCACGCAACCGACGAGTCCTCCGAGGTGCAGCTCGCCCCTTGCGTCCCCTCGGGCTGTGGATCATTCGGTGGATAAATCCTCACGAGAGGTACGAGAAAGCCGTTTGCATTCCGCATCTTGCACTCAGGCCCTCGATCACGCATGATTGCGGTCGAGGAGAGGCGCTATGGACGATCTTTCGATCACGTCGGGTATCGCGAACCGCATCTGGCGCGTGGCGTTGTGGGGTTACTTTCTCGCCATCCTGATCGCCCCGCTGGTCGCGATGCACTTCACCGGCGAGGTGCACTGGACCCCGTTCGATTTCGGCATCGCCGCCGCTCTGCTGGGTGCGACCGCGCTGGCGATCGAGTTTGCGATCCGCACCATCGGGCGCCCCGTCTGGTGCGTCGCCGCCGTGCTTGGCATCCTTGCCGTGCTGCTGCTGGTGTGGGCCGAGTTCGCTGTGGGCGTGTTCGGCACGCCTTTTGCGGGCAGCTGACAGCGCCGCGATCCCATCAGGCACACAGCCCCTGCACGAACCACTCGGGCACACCGCCGCGCCCGTCGCCCGCGATTCCGTAGCGATAGATCCAGTAGCGGCGTCCGGCATCATCCTCGATCCGATAATAGTCGCGCAGCCGCGCCGTGCCGCGTTCGCGCCACCATTCGGGCGCGATCCGTTCCGGCCCTTCGACCCGGGCGATCTCGTGGACTTCGCCGCGCCAGCGAAACCTCTGCGGAAAGCCATCGGGCGTCGCATAGAGCACCGCGATCGGCTCCGCCTTGTCGAGCAGCTTGAGCGGGCGCGCATGGAAGCGAAAAGCCTCCTGCTCAGGCGGCTCGGGCGATAGTGGCGGCTGCCAAGCTTGCGAACGTTCGGGCACATGGCTGCCGCGCAGCACCGGGCGGCGCACCGCTTTGGGGCCGAGGCGCGTGGTCAGCCGATCGACGAAAGCGGATAGCGAGGTTCCGTGGCGTTCGGCAGCAGCCTCGATGTCGTCCTGGCTGGCGGGCAGCGCCTCCGCCCAGCTGGCGCGCAGGCGGACCAGCTCAATCCCGAAGCCTGCATCCACATCGCTCAGCTTCTCGCCGAACAGCCGCACGATATGGCCTGCATCGCGGGTCGCCGCAGCCAGTTCGAGCCGACGCACGATCACCTCGCCATCCACGCGCCACATGCCCAGGTCGAGCCGCCGGGCACCGGTGCCCTGCCCTTCCAGCTCGCGGACCATGTCCGCCGCGAGATCACCTAGCACACGGTCGAGCAGGTCGCGGTGGCGGATCGGCTCCATCAGCCGTCGCTGTACCAGCGGCACCTGCTGCGGCACCACCGGCAGCAACGGCTCGGGCACCCGGCCGAGCAGCTGGTCCATCCGGACCAGCGGGTTCGCGGCGGGCGACTTGCGATTGCGAAAGCGGCGGTGGAGCGCGTCGCGGCCAACCGTACCCACTTCGCCGAGCCGCTTGAGGCCGAGCCGCCGCAGCACGGTGAGCACATCATCGTCGAGCCGCAGCGCGGCCACGGGCAGGTCGCAGAGGCGCGCTTCCATGTCGTCTTGAGGCGCGAGAATGCTGCGATCCGGTCCGTAATGCGCCAGTGCCCATGCCGCACCTGCGGTGGGAGCAATGCTCGCGCGGATCGCGAAGCCGCGCGTACCGAAGGCATGGTGGACATCCGCCAGCAACTTCACCTCGCCGCCGAACAGGTGGGCCACGGCGGTGACATCGACCAGCAGCCCGTCGGGCGGGTCGAGCGCGGACCACGGACCCCAGCGGTGCGCCCACGCGGCAAGCTTTTCCAGCTCGGCAAGATCGCCCGCCGGGTCGCCAGGCACGGCGGCGATGGAGGGGCACAGCGTCCGAGCATCGGCAAGCATGGTGCCGATCCGCGCGCCCGCGCTTCGCGCTGCACTGTTCGTGGCCTGGATGCGCGGGCCGTGCACGGTTTCGGCAATCAGGACCAGCGGCTGCGCGTCGGCACCCTCGCCTCGCGCGCAGCCCTCCGCGATCCGCCAGCGATCAATGGCGAAGGCGGCAAGCCAGATGGACAGGATGTGGCGGGGAGGCATGCTCAGCCAAGCCCCCTCTCCCCGTCGGGGGCGAGGATGGCGACGCTTGCTCCGGAGGAGCTGGCAGAGCCTGGAGAGGGGGTGGCGACATCCGAAGGCTTCGCACGCCCTTCTCCAACTCCTGCCAGCTCCGCCACCAGTCGACCGCCATCCTCGCTCAGCCGCCAGGTGCCCGGCGGATGCTTTCGCGCGCGGAACAGTTCGACCTGCCACGCAGGCACGCCTGGTGCCTGACGGTTCCACCGGGGACGAGCCGAGGGCGCGGCCTGCACCGCCCAGCGCTGTCGTGCGGAGGAAAGGTCGCGCGTCCCGTCGAGCCGCACCAGCGTCAGCGGGACGTCATGCCGCTCCGCCGCCAGCGTCAGCCGGCGCGAGGCGGTGAAGTCGAGCGCGCGGGGGCTGGCCACGATTTCGCCGATCACGAAGGCGACGTCGCGGCAGCGCACCGCCTCTTCCAGCGCAAACAGCGCATCCTCGTCCTTTTCGGCGAGTACATGGATCAGCCGGTGACGGATCTCCTGCGGCAAGCCGGGTCGGAACGGACGACCGCCCCGCTTCACTGCGGCGCGGGTTTGCACCCACACCACCGCGCGGCGATCCTCTGCCTCCTCACCCTCTTCACGCACCCGGTGACGCCACGCGTCTAGCGCCAGCGCGAGCGCCGCGCCCGCCCCGCTCCCCTCTCGTCCGGAGGCGAAGATTTCGCTTTGCGCGACGGCATCGAGCCCGGGCTGCCAGCGCTGCGCGGCGGCATCCGATGCAAGCTGACCGGCGGTGGGAAGGCTATCTTGGATCATGGCGGAACGACTCATCTGTTCCGCTTATGTTCCATTTTATTCCGGACGGCAAGCATCTGGAGAGGACCGTCTCGCCTGGGCAGCGAAACCATCTCCCCTCCTCGCCGTTGGAGAAACAAAGGAGATCACAATGAGATACAATGAAGGCAAGGCCGACGAACTGCGCAAGAAATTCTGGAAGGCGCTGGCCGATAGCCCCTACCTGTTCCTCCAGCTCGACAGCGATCCGAAGAGCGCGGTGCCGATGTCGCCGCAGCTCGACAAGGATGCCAACAGCGCGATCTGGTTCTTCACCCATACAAAGAGCGATTTCGCCAAGCTGGGCGCTGCCACCGCGACCTTCGAGGGCGACGATCACAAGATGTTCGCGCGCTTCCACGGCACGCTGACCAAGGAAACCAGCCAGGAACGCTTCGACCAGTTCTGGAATAATTTCGTCGAAGCCTGGTACGATGGCGGCAAGGACGATCCCGACATCCTGTTCCTGCGGATGGACCTGGGCGATGCCGAAATCTGGAACGGCGACATGGGGCTGCTCGACGTCGCCAAGATGGCGCTCGGCATGAACGTTCACGACGATGCGGAAGAGAAGCACGTCAAGGAAACATCGCTCTAAGCGAGCGATCGGACCCGTTAGAAGGGGCGCATCCGCAAGGATGGCGCCCCTTTTTTCGTGCGTCAGGCAGGCGGCGGTGCGATCGGCACCATCGTCTCCCCGCCCGCCACATCGTCCACCACTTCCACGATCCCGCGCCCCAGATGGCTGCGAGAGCGGCTGTAGGCGAAGTAGATCACAATCCCGAACAGCCCCCACCCGGGAAGGAACAGCATCGCCTCGATCGGGAGGTTGAGGAACAGGAACACGCAGCCCGCAACGGTCAGCGGCGCAATCACCCATGCCGCCGGCACTCGGAACGCGCGCTTGCGCGAAGGATCGCGCCTGCGCAGCACCAGCAGCGCGATCGCCACCATCATGAAAGCGTAGAGCGTGCCCGCATTGGAAATGTCCGCCAGCTTGCCGACCGGGAAGAATGCCGCCCCCAAGGACACGGCGCCGCCAGTGAGCAGGGTGACGACATGCGGTGTCTTGTACTTGGGATGCACCCGGCTGAGCCTCTCCGGTAGCAGGCCGTCGCGCGCCATCACGAAGAAGATGCGGGTCTGCCCGTAGATCAGCACGAGGATGACCGATGGCAGCGCCAGGAATGCGGCGATCCCCAGCAGGTTGCCGACACTCGACCAGCCGATCTGCCGCAGCACATGCGCCAGCGCCTCGTTCGAACAGACCAGCGGCAATTGATCTGCAGCATAGGTCGCACACTGGCGGGCCAGTTCCTCCGATCCGGCAGGGAACGGCACACCGTTCGGCCCCATGATCGGCTGCCCGCCGATCGTCCCGATCGCACCCGCCGCGACCAGGATGTAAAATACGGTGCAGAACAGCAGCGATCCGACCAGGCCGATCGGCACGTTGCGCTGCGGGTCCTTCGTTTCCTCCGCCGCCGTGGAGACCGCATCGAACCCCACATAGGCAAAGAAGATCGTCGCCGCCGCACCGACCGCGCCGAGCCCCGAGCCGAAGCCACCGAACACGCCGGCAGGCAGGAACGGGTTGAAATGGCTCGCATCGAAATCCGGGCTGGTGAAGGTCAGTGCGATGAACGCGGTCAGCGCGGTCACCTTGATGAGGACCAGCACCGCGTTGACTTTCGCGCTTTCGCTCGTCCCCACGATCAGCAGGCCGGTTACCAGCAAAGCGATGATCAGCGCGGGCAGGTTGATCAATCCGCCCGGCGCGCCGCCCAGCACCAGCGGCCCCGCTGCAAGCCAGGCTGGCAGCTGGACGCCGAGAATTTCATTGAGGAAGGTGCCGCTGAAATAGCCCGACCAGCCGACCGAAACGGCGGCGGCTGCGATCGCGTATTCCATGATCAGTGCCCAGCCCACGGTCCAGGCGAGAACTTCGCCCACGCTGGCATAGCTGTACGTGTAGGCGGATCCCGCGACGGGGATCATCGAGGCGATCTCTGCATAGCAGAGCGCCGCGATGATGCAGACCGCGCCGGCGATGGCGAAGGCAAGCATCAGGCCGGGCCCAGCCTTCTGCGCGCCCGCTGCGGTGAGAACGAAAATCCCCGTGCCGATCACGCAGCCGATGCCGAACAGCATCAACTGGAACCAACCGAGAGTGCGATGGAGAGACTTCTTCTCCGCCGTCGCCAGAATGGCGTCGAGCGGCTTCACGCGGCCGAAAATCATGGGCGCAGATCCACGGTCCGGTAGCGAGCCATCCTCGCCCTGCCGACCGCGTCTGCGCCAATATTACAACTCGAAGACCTCGGGAAGCCGGATTCTTGCCTCAGCTCAGAAGGCTGGGGAACAATCCGGTGACCAGAATGGTCGCCACTGCCAGCGGACACAGCCATGCCAGCAGGAAGCGCCACAGCGCGAAGACCGGGGCAGAAAGCTGGGTGGTCGTTTCCAACAGTCGCCGGTCAGCCTTCCAGCCGATGAAGATCGAGGTAAGCAGAGCGCCCAGCGGCAGCATGATCTTGCCGGTAAACCCGTCGACCGTGTCGAGAATGTCGGTATCGGCGAAGATCGGCCAGAACGACAGCGGGCGCACATCGGACCACACGTTATAGCCCAGCAGGCAGGCGATCCCGATCAGGAAGGCGCCGCCGCCGAAGACCAGCGAGGAGGTCGCCCGGCTCCAGCCAAGCTCGCCGATTCCGTAGGCGGTCGGCACTTCCAGCAGCGAAATCGAACTGGTCACCGCCGCGACCAGCACCAGGATGAAAAACAGCAGCCCGATGAGCGAGCCGGCCGGCATCGCCTCGAACGCGAAGGGCAGCGTCTGGAACACCAGTGTCGGCCCGGCTGCGGGGTCGAGCCCCACGGCGAACACAATCGGGAAGATCATAAGCCCCGCAATCAGCGCCACTGCAGTATCGGCGATCGCGATGGTCACCGCGGTCGATCCCAGCGGGGTGCCTTCGCGGATATAGGACCCATAGGTGATGATCCCCGCCACACCGAGCGAGAGCGAGAACAGTGCCTGGCCCAGCGCGGAATTCATCACTTCGGGCGTCAGCCGCGACCAGTCGGGCGTGAACAGGAAGGCAGCCGCCTCGCTCACGTCACCTACCACCGCACCGTAGATCGTGATCCCGGCGAGCAGAGCGAAAAACGCGGGCATCAGCCAGGTCGCGGCCTTCTCGATCCCGCCTGAAACGCCGCGTGCGACGATAAACAGGGTCGCGCCCATAAAGGCGAAATGCATCGCGATCAGCAGGCTGGGGCTGGCGAACAGGTTGGTCAGGCGGTTGGCGATCTCATCCTGGCTCTGGCCCTGTAGCGCTCCGCGGAAGGGATCGCCCGCTGCGACGGCCGAAGCGAAGTCGCCCGCGAAGACGCCGACATAGTAGAGCACCCAGCCCGCGACTACCGAATAGAAGGAGACGATCAGGAACGCGGCCAGCGCACCGATCGCACCGAACGACACCCAGCCCTTCGAGACGTTCGATTGCTCCGCCACCCGCCGGATGGAGCCGATCGCGTCGGTCTGCCCTGCCCGCCCGATGAAGATCTCCGCGAGCAGCAGCGGCAGACCCAGCAGGAACACGCAGCCGATATAGAAGATCACGAAGGCACCGCCCCCGCTCTCGCCAGCCAGTGTCGGAAATCGCCACAGATTGCCCAGCCCCACCGCCGCGCCGATCGCGGCGAGGATGAATGCCGAGCGCGAGGACCAGCCCTCACCCGTGGTTGTCCCTTCGGTTATCGATGTGGCGACCATGAAAATTCTCTCCCTGCCGCGCCCTCAGGCCCGGTTTACCCTTTGTGTTGAAGCAGCTTCTGCAATGTTTCTGTCGCTTCGTCGAGTGCTGCGCTTTGCGTTTGTCCCACCGAGGGGCTAGCACGCGCCTTATGTCGACGACCTTCCAGATCGATACGGCCACGAGCCGCGCGACCCCTACCCCGCAGCCGATGAAGCGGCTGACGGTCCCCAAGATCCAAAACCGCAAGGCGGATGGGCAAACCAAGGAGCCGCTGGTGATGCTGACCGCATACACCGCGCGCCAGGCCCAACTGCTCGACGAGCACTGCGACCTGCTGCTGGTCGGCGATTCGCTCGGCCAGGTGATTTACGGGTTACCCTCCACCCTTCAAGTGACGCTGGACATGATGTGCGCCCACGGCGCTGCGGTCGTGCGGGGCAGCTATCACTCGGTGGTCGTGGTCGACATGCCTTTCGGCGCTTACGAGGGCAGCCCGCAGCAGGCCTTCGAGAGCGCCAGCCGGATCATGGCGGAAACCGGCTGTGCGGCGGTGAAGCTGGAAGGCGGCGAGGCTATGGCGGAAACGATCGCGTTCCTGTCCCGCCGCGGCATCCCGGTGATGGCGCATATCGGCCTGACCCCGCAGGCGGTCAACGCGCTGGGCGGCTATGGCGCGCGCGGACGCAGCCAGGAAGAACACGCCAAGATCATCTCCGATGGCAAGGCCGTGCAGGAGGCCGGTGCCTTCGCCGTCGTCGTCGAAGGCGTGGTCGAACCGATTGCCGTCTCACTGACCCAGTCGCTCGACATTCCGGTGATCGGAATCGGCGCATCGGCCCAGTGCGACGGGCAGGTGCTGGTGGTGGACGACATGCTCGGCATGTTCGAACGCGTGCCCCGCTTCGTGAAGAAATACGGCAACCTTGCGGAAGAAATCACCGACAAGGTTCAGCAATACGCCAGCGAAGTGCGTGCGCGCAGTTTCCCGACCGCCGATCAGACCTATCAGCCCAAGGGCTAGTCTCCCCCTCAACCAACCGGATCGACCCGGCACCGCACGGACACGCCTTTAGTGAACACACTTTTGCGACATTACTGGGGCTCGCTGCTCTTCACCCTCGTGTGCTTCATCGCGGCCGGGTTCTACGCCTGGAACGCGAACGGCACGGTCGAAGGGGTCGCGCATGTGCTATGGATCGTGCTGGTCCTCTCGATCCTCGAAATCTCGCTCAGCTTCGACAATGCGGTGGTCAACGCGACCGTGCTGCGCGAAATGGACGAGAAGTGGCAGCGGCGCTTCCTGACCTGGGGCAT
Source organism: uncultured Erythrobacteraceae bacterium (assembly GCA_963972905.1). Classification (GTDB taxonomy): domain Bacteria; phylum Pseudomonadota; class Alphaproteobacteria; order Sphingomonadales; family Sphingomonadaceae; genus Alteriqipengyuania. The sequence continues at coordinate 1,078 of CAXAXQ010000026.1, read as the reverse complement.
CCTGATCGCGGTGTTCGGGATGCGGATCGTCTTCCCGCTCGCCATCGTGGCGGTTGCCGCGAAGCTCGATCCGCTGTCCGCCATCGACCTCTCGCTCAACGATCCTGAGCGATACGAGGCAATCGTGTCATCCGCGCATGTCGGTATCGCAGGGTTTGGCGGCGCGTTCCTGACCATGGTCGGGCTCAACTTCTTCTTCGACGGCGACAAGGATGTCGACTGGATCCGCGGGCTGGAGCTGGCACTGCGCCGCTTTTCCGAGATCCGCGCGGCGGAGATAGGCATCCTCCTGCTGCTGCTCTACGGCATTTCGACGATGCTTCCCGAAGCCGAGGGGATGGTCTTCCTCACCGCAGGCATCCTCGGCCTCGTCACCTATATCGCAGTCGATGCGATCGGCACGGTGCTGGACAAGATGGAGCGGCGAAAGCTGGCCGAAGGTGCGGTGCGATCGGGCCTGGGCGGGTTCCTCTATCTCGAAGTGCTCGACGCGAGCTTTTCCTTCGATGGGGTGATCGGCGCCTTCGCGCTCTCCAACAACATGCTGATCATCGCGCTGGGGCTGAGCATCGGGGCGCTGTTCGTGCGTTCGATGACGGTCCACCTGGTGCGCGCGGGCACGCTGACCAAGTATCGCTTCCTCGAACATGGCGCATTCTGGGCGATCATCGCGCTGGGCCTGATCATGTTGCTTTCGGCCAAGTTCCACATTTCGGAGAGCATAACCGGCCTGATCGGCGCGGTGCTGATCGGCATCTCGCTGCTGTGGTCGATGCGGTACAACCGCAAGCACGGGGCGGAACGCGAGACCGCCTAGTTCTGCAGATCGTACTGCTTGAGCAGGTCGTAGAGCGTTGGCCGCGACACGCCGAGCAGCTTCGCGCTGCCCGAGATATTGCCTTCCGTCCGCGCCAGCGCCTTGCGGATCACCTGCCGATCGACCTGCTCGCGCGCGCCCTTGAGGTTGAGCGGCGCGGCATCGTGCATGTCCGTTGGCGCAAGGTCGAGATCTTCCGCGCTTACCAGCTTGCCGTCGGCCATGATCACCGCGCGCTTCACGCGGTTCTCCAGCTCGCGG
>CAXAXQ010000025.1:0-58443 GCA_963972905.1 uncultured Erythrobacteraceae bacterium | reverse complement strand
GCGCACCGGCTCGACTGGAGCGTCTTCCCGACGAAGGCGGACGAGAGCAGCTTCAACAAGGCCGATTTCGGCATAAGCTGGTTTGCCGATGGCGAGCTAAACGTATCGGTCAATTGCCTCGACCGCCATCTCGATACACGCGGCGACCAGCCGGCGATCGTGTTTGAAGGCGACGAGCCGGGCGAAGGGCGTAGGCTGACCTATCGCGAGCTGCACGAGCAGGTATGCCGCTTCGCCAACGTGCTGAAGGCCAACGGGATCGGCAAGGGCGACCGGGTCATCCTCTACATGCCGATGGTGCCCCAAGCGGCGATCGCGATGCTCGCCTGCTCGCGGATCGGTGCGGTCCATTCGGTCGTCTTCGGCGGCTTCTCACCTGACAGCCTGGCCGACCGGATCGTCGATTGCGGCGCCGCGCTGGTCGTCACCGCCGACGAAGGCACGCGCGGTGGCAAGCGTATTCCGCTGAAAGCCAATGTCGACAGCGCGCTGGAGCGTGCGAGCGGGGTCGACACGGTCATCGTCATGCGGCGGACGGGTGGCGACGTGGCGATGCGCGAGGGGCGCGACATCTGGTGGGAGGACGCGTGTACGGACGCCTCCAGCGAATGCCCGCCCGAAGCGATGAACGCCGAAGATCCGCTGTTCATCCTCTACACCTCCGGTTCGACCGGCAAGCCCAAGGGCGTGCTCCACACCACTGGCGGGTATCTGCTGTGGTCGACGTTGACCTACGATCTGCTGTTCGGCCCCGAAGAGGGCAAGGATGTTGCCGACGATCTGTTCTGGTGCACCGCCGATGTCGGTTGGATCACCGGGCATACTTATGTCGTCTATGGTCCGCTCTCCAACGGCGCGCGCACCGTCATGTTCGACGGGGTGCCCAACCACCCCGATCCCGGCCGTTTGTGGGAGACGAGCCAGCGCCTCGGCGTAACGATCTTCTACACCGCGCCGACCGCGATTCGCGCGCTGATGCGTCATGGCGACCGGTGGGTGATGAAGTACGACCTCACGTCGATCCGCCTGCTGGGTACGGTGGGCGAGCCGATCAATCACGAAGCATGGGAATGGTATCATGACATGGTCGGGCGTGGGGAATGCCCGGTTGTCGACACCTGGTGGCAGACCGAAACCGGCGGAGCGCTGATTGCCCCGGTGCCCGGCGCGACCGAAACCAAGCCCGGCAGCGCGACCCTGCCGCTTCCCGGTGTCCACCCCGAACTGGTCGATGGCGAAGGGCGTGTGCTGAGCGGAGCGACGGAGGGCAATCTGGTTCTCACCCGCAGCTGGCCGGGCCAGATGCGCACCATTTTCGGGGATCACGACCGCTTCTTCCAGACCTATTTCAGCACCTTTCCCGGCACCTATTTTACCGGCGACGGTGCGCGCCGCGACGAGGATGGCGATTACTGGATCACCGGCCGGGTCGACGATGTCATCAACGTGTCCGGGCATCGCATGGGTACTGCCGAAGTCGAAAACGCGCTGGACGAGCATGTGCTGGTGGCAGAGGCTGCTGTCGTGGGAATGCCCCATGATATCAAAGGCCAGGGCATCCATGCCTTCGTCACGCTGAAGGCCGGCGAGGAGGGCAGCGATGCCCTGCGCCAGCAACTGCGGGACCTGGTGCGCAGCGAAATCGGGCCGTTCGCCACGCCCGATGTGATTCAGTTCGCCCCGGACCTGCCCAAGACCCGGTCGGGCAAGATCATGCGCCGGGTTCTCCGAAAAATCGCCGAGGGGCAGCCGGATCAGATTGGCGACACTTCGACCCTCGCCGATCCCGGAGTCGTCGACGCTCTTCGCGCGAGCGGTCCCGCGTGATGGCCGGATGATCGAGGCCGGCTAGGTTGCCTCCGGGCAGGGCGGCGCGCTGTCCTACATCGCCTCTTCCCGCTAGAGCTGGGACCGCTCTTTGACATGGCGAGAGAGGTCGCGGCCCCCTGTGGGGAGAGGCAGTTTTCTCTCCCCTGGACAGTGTGTCAGGTGTGTCAGGCGGGGGCGTCAGGGCTTCCAGTATCGGCGGAAGTCGGCGCGCGGATCGCTCTCCACCCGCAGGTCTTCGTCGAAGATCAGCGTCGTGCGCTCGGGCGGGGAATAGGGCTTCCATTCGGGCACGCGCTCGTTGTTGGGGTCGCCATTGGCAGCGAAAGCCGCCCAGCTCGATGCGATGGCTGCGGCAAGCGTGTTGGCCTCCCTGCTCGACCCGTTGAGCGCGCCGCGCGTGTTGTAGAGACTGGGCGCGACGTCGATCCCGTGGACCGCGCCGAAGCGACCGTCCGCCGCCGGGCTCGGCTGGGTCCACAGATAGGTCCAGACCGGCGCGCCCGCCTGCTTCGCCTTGAGCTCGGCCTGCGCGAAAGCCGATTTGCGGAATGTGAGGTCGGATTCGAGCCGTGCAGCGAGGAGGAAGGGCGGAGCGTCCGGGTCTTCCTCGCGATAGGCGGCAACCGCTTCGGCGGCCCTGTCGCCCAGGTGCTTGCGGGCAAAGTCCAGCAATCGCGCCTCGTCCATCGCGAAGTCGCCCATGCGGTAGGCGCGCTCGTCGAGCACGGAGGACACGAGCATCGGCACATCGGCGGATACGGCGGGCGCATCCGGGTCCCACGGATGGCGGGGCAGGGCGATCCCGTCGACCACCGGGGCGAAGGATCGCGGTGCCTCGCCCTTCGCGCGGTCGGCGGCCTCCAGCTTGGCCTGCGTTTCGAGCAGGACGGTCCACGGCACCTCCTGCAGCTTGCGCACGTCGCCCGGCGCGATCTCCAGCGCGTCCATCAGCCGTTTCGTGGTTGCGCTCGCCATTTCGGGCGGCATCATCCGCAGCGCCGAGCCGCTCATCACGCCCGCGCGGTGGAACAGGCCCTTGCCGCCGGGCATCGCCATCAGCACGCTGGTCTTCGCGCCGCCGCCCGACTGGCCGTAGACCAGCACGCGTCCCGGATCGCCCCCGAAGGCCGCCACGTTCTCGCGCACCCAACCCAGCGCGGCGACGATATCCTGCATGCCGACCGTGCCGGAGGTGGCGAACTCCTCCCCACCGAACTCCGCAAGATGGAGGAAGCCGAACGCCCCCAGCCGGTGGTTGATCGCGATCACCACGCTGTCGGAGAAGCGTGCCATCGCTTCCCCGTCCATGCCGACCGAATTGCCCGAGCCGGAGTAGAACCCGCCCCCGTGCAGCACGACGATCACCGGCTTCTTCGCGTTGGCGTCCAGTCCGGGCGACCACAGGTTGAGCGACAGATTGTCCTCCCCCATGCCCGACGGATTGCGGTCGACCATGATCAGGTCTGCATAGACGTGGCGGCGGTCGCCCGGAATTTGGGGGGCGACGTCGGTCCAGTGCAGCGCGTCGCGCACGCCCGCCCACGGCGCGACCTGCTGCGGCGGCATGAAGCGGTTCGCGCCGGAGGTGTCGGCGGCGTAGCTCACGCCACGGAAGATCGAGACCCCGCCCGATTGTAGCCCGCGCAGCTTGCCCTGCGCCGTTTCCACCACGGGGAACATGCCCGCCGCCAAAGCGGGCCGCGCCATGGCCGTCGCGCCGAGCGCCAGTGCCGAACCGAGTGTCTGTCGCCGCGTCATCATCCCCGAGTCTCCCAGTACCGTTTTTTGTGTCGCTGGTGCTGACACTAGAACCAATTGGGCTTGCGTGTTAAGCTCTTTTCGTAAATGCGGTATGCCAGCAAGGTCCGGTGTTGGTGGGTGATAGGTTTTCATTCAAACAACGGGTTCCTTGCTGGATCAACGGCATGACCGATGGGAGAGGCAGGATTTGGACCGAATGCAGATCACGCGCCGTAATGCGCTGGGCGGAGCTGGGGCCGGGGCGGCTGCGCTGATGGCCGCGCCCCTAATTCAAGCGGCGGCACTGGCGCAGGCTCCTGCAGGCGATCGCCTTTCGCCACGGGTCGATTCTCACCCGCGGGTTTGGGCTAAGGCCAACCTGCGTGGGCTGATGAACCTCTTCCTGCCCACCTTCCGCGAGGATGGCCGGACGCTCGACGAAGACGCGATCCGCCACGATGTTCGGCACGCGATCGCACAGGGGTTCTCGGGCACCCTCCCGATGATCAACTGGACGCTCCCCGGCGATCCGAGGTGGTCCGAGTTCCATCATATTCTGATCGACGAGGCGGGGAGTGACCTTCCGGTCCACGGCATCATCGCCAGTGGGAAGGTGGAGTCGGACTTGCGGCTGCTCGGCGCGCTGGAGGAGCTGGGCGTCAAGCTGGTGCTGCTTGCTTCGACCTATCCGAAGGAGTGCACCGAAGACCAGCTCCACGACCTGATGGCGCGACGGATCACTGCGACTGCGCTTCCGGTCATGCTCTACGCTGCCACCGGGCGGCGCGCGTTTCCCGTGCTCGGGCCAGCAGGTCAGCCGCTCGATGTGTACGATCGGATTGCTGACCTCGAAAATGTGGTCGCGGTGAAGATCTCACAGCCGGTCTCGCTGACGTCGACCATGCAGCTGTGCCAGCGGCTCGGCGACCGCTTGTCGATGGGACCGGTCAATCTCGATTTTCTCCCGCTACTGGCGCGCCATTTCGACATCGGCTGGAGCGGGCAGTGGAACGCGGAAGCGGTGCAGAGTCCGGCGCAGCAGATCGGCAATCGGTGGCTCGCGGCCTCTGCCGCAGGAGACATGGCTCAGGTCGATGCGCTTGCCCGGCAGATCCAGCCTGCGCTGTCGCACTTCTTTGCGATGCAGGCACCGGTGATCCGTGCCGGCGGCCATCCGTGGCAGCACAACCGCTATTACCAGTGGCTCGCGGGCGGCAATGGCGGGCTGCTTCCACACGACAGCCACGCGCCGGAGGGAGCGATCCCCGTGCTCGACGCCAGTGCGCGCGCCGCGATGCGGGCGGCGTACCGCGCGTCCGGTCTCGAGCCGACCGACGCGCCGGAAGAGCAATTCGTGGTCGGCCGGGCGGCATGGGCGCGCGGGGTGCGCGCCGCCGACCTCACCGAGCTGCCGTATTATTCGCAAGATTGAGATGAGAGGGACGAGGATAATGACGATGCGCAAAATGTGGGCAGGCATTGCCGCCGCCGTCACACTAGGGCTGTCGGGCTGTGCGACCACCGAAGCTGCCGCGCCCGCCGCTCAGGCCGATGCCTCACCGATTCTTAAGACGGAGTATGGCCCGGTCGTCGGCTCGAGTGAGGGCGAGAGCGGCACGGTCAAGGTGTTCCGGGGTGTCCGCTACGGTGCATCGACCGAAGGGCGACGGTTCCAGCGGGCGGGCGATCCGCAGCCCTGGTCGCAGCCGCTTCCCGCCACCGAATTCGGCAGCGAGTGTCCGCAGCGGCCATCGCCCGATGTGCCCGTGTTCGCTTCCTGGGCGAACACGGTCGGCACCAGCGAGGATTGCCTGTTTCTCAACGTTTGGACGCGGGGTCTGGGCGACGGAAAGAAGCGCCCGATCATGGTCTGGTTGCACGGCGGCGGCTACGTCACCGGCTCGGGCTCCAGCAATGGCTACGACGGATCGCGGCTGGCCGAGCGGGGCGATGTGGTCGTCGTCACGCTCAACCACAGGCTCAACGCGCTGGGCTATTCCTACCTCGGCGGGCTGACCGACGACCCGAAATATGCCGATAGCGGCAACCTCGGCAGCCTCGATATCGTCAAGGGGCTCGAATGGGTGCGCGACCATGCGGACGAGATCGGCGGCGATGCCGACAATGTGACGATCTTCGGAGAGTCCGGTGGTGCGGCGAAGGTTTCCACGCTGATGGCGATGGAGGATGCGCGCGGCCTGTTCCGGCGCGCCATCGCGCAGTCGGGCTCGATGTCGCTCGCGGGCTTCACACCGCGTGTTGCCGCGCCGCTGGCGAAGAACCTGCTGGAGACCGCCGGGGCCTCCAGCGTGGAGGAATTGGCCGCGATGCCGATCGACGATTTCGTCATTGCGATGATGAAGTCGCGCAGCCGGGGAGCGTATTATCGGCCCGTAGTGGACGGCCGTTCGCTCACGCGTCAGCCTTACTCGCCCGACGCCAATCCCGTGTCGGCCGACATCCCGCTGCTGATCGGCACGAACAACAACGAGATGCGCCTGCAAGGCGGGCTCGGCAATCCGGGCAATTTCGCGCTGACGTGGGAACAGCTTCCGGCAAGCCTCAAGGCTTTCACCGGCGATGCGGATGTCGACGAGGTGATCGCGGGCATGCGCGCTGCGCACCCCGGTTACGACGCCAGCGATGTGTTCTTTCAGGTCGCGACCTTTCGCAATTATCGCGGCACCGCACTGTTGCAGGCAGAGCGCAAGAGCGAGCAGGCTGCGCCTGTTTACATGTATCGGCTCGACTGGAAGACCCCGGTCGAAGGCGGGCGGCTGGAAACGCCGCATGCGCTCGATATCGCTTTCGTGTTCGACAATGTCGCGCGCTCGACCAGTTATACCGGACCTGAAACTGCCGAGACCGAGCGGATGGCGGATTTGATGGCCGACGCATGGATCGCGTTTGCGCGCACCGGTAATCCGAACACCCCGGGGCTGCCGCAATGGCCGACCTACAACGCGAAAGACCGCGCGACGATGATCTTCGATCTCGATCCGCAAGTGGTGCAGGACCCGGACGGCGAAGAGCGCGAGCTGCTCCAGCGTCTGTTGCCCGAGGGTCGCGGCTTGTAGCCGCTAGGCTGGCGCAGCAAGGATTGGGGAGCGCGGCGCTGGGGCGCCGCGCTTATCCTCAGGCTTCTGCCGCGCCCATCTGCATGATTTCGATCTCGTGCCCTTCGGGCGTGAGGACGAAGGCGATCCGCGCGGGCCCGAACTTCACGGTCTCGCCCTTCTGTTTCGCTCCCGCTGCAACCGCCCGCGACAGGTCTGCATCTAGATCGCGCGAAATCATCCCTACCGGGCCATAGCCATTGCCGGTCTTGATCGCTCGGCCGTCTTTCCAGTGGAACAGGACGATCGTGGTCGCACCCTTCGCGCCGGTCATCATGTGTTCGCGGAAAGTCGGCGTATCGACCGTATCGGCGTGTTTCAGGCCGAACCCTTTCTCGAAGAAGGTGGTCGCGGCATCAATATCCGCGACGGTCAGTTTGACGAAGGTGAAGAGCGCTGGCTTGGTCGTGCTCACGTGGTTTCCTTTCGGTCATGATTTTTCGGCCGCATCAGGCTCTCCTGCGAGACGCTGGCGACCATCCGTCCGTCGAGGTCGTAGAAGTGGCCACGATTGAAGCCCCGGGCATGCCCCGCCCACGGGCTTTCGGTCGCGAACAGGTGCCACTTGTCGAAGTCGGGCGTCTCGTGAAACCACACCGCATGGTCGAGCGAGGCGGCTTGGATCGTGTCGCTGCCGGGGCGGATGCCATGCGGCAGCAGTGCATTGCGCAGGAACATCATGTCGGATGCGTAGCCGAGCAGCGCGCGCTGCAGCATCGGGTGGGCCCCGGATGGATCGCGCATACGCATCCACACGGCGGTCTTCGCCTCGCGCCCCTCGGAACCGAACAGCAGGCCCGGGTCGATCGGGACGATCTCGATCGGGCGCCTCTGCAATCGCTCGACAATCGGGATGCTGGCCGACTTGTCATCGCTCGCGCGCCAGGCCTCCAGCCCGGCCAGCGCGGCATCGATATCGAGCGGGAAGGGGGCGGGGCTCGTGTGTTCGTAGCCCGACTCCTCGATATGGAACGACACGGTCATCGTGAAAATCAGCGTCTCGCCCTGAAATCCATCGACCCGACGCACCGCAAAGCTGCGCCCGGCAGAAAGCGGGGTGACCACGTAGCGGACGGGATGCGCGCTCGACCCGGCCTTCAGGAAATGGGCGTGCATCGAATGGGGCAGCCGCGCGCCATCTTCCACCGCCGATGCGGCAAGCAGCGCCTGCGCGATGGCGTGGCCGCCGAACAGGCGCGGGCCCATCGCCGGGCCGGACCGGCCTTCGAAGGTCGCGTCATCGATGGTTTCGAGCGCGAGGATTTTGACTAAATCGGCGATATGCGGCCTCCCGGGTATCCCATACCCGATATTCAGCCAAGCCGCAGATGGCAAGCCAGCGCGAGAAAAGAGGGCAAACTTCGCTTTGCAGGAGCTTTCGCTCGTCAGCGTTGACACTGTAACAACTAGTGTGACATGTAGGCCGGGAAACGCATGGAGAGACCGATGACTTACACCAAGGGCCGGATCGTTAACGACGCCGATTCGCACACGATGGAAACGCAGGACTGGCTCGCCGCCTATCTCGAGGGCGAGTACAAGGAGAAGTATTCGCAGGTCTATTCGAAGCGCGAAGGCGGCGAACGGATCGTGCAGATGATCGACGCCGCCAAGGCGCGCAAGAACGACCCCGAGGCGCGCGCAAAGGCGCTCGAGAACCCCATCGAAGGGGCCAAGGGCTGGCTAGGCTATGGCGGCTTCGACAAGGAAGAGCGGGTCGAGGCGCTCGACTGGCTCGGCTTCCAGCAGCAGCTCGTTTTCCCGACCTTCGGCCTCGCAGCGATCACAAGAGCCCCCGACGACGACCAGCGCTATGCCGCGGCGAGTGCGCTCAACAAGGCGCAGCAGGATTTCTGCGATGCCGACCCGCGGCTCGATTGTGTGGCCTTCACCCCGCTCGACGATCCCGAGCGCGGCCTCGCCGAGGCGAAGCGCGCGGTGGAGGCGGGCGCCAAGGCGGTGATGTTCAGCGCTGGCCCCGCGGGCGACAAGAGCCCCGGCCACCCGGACTTCGATCCGTTCTGGCAGTACCTTGAGGACAACCAGATCCCCTTCATGCTGCACATCGGCCCGGGCACGAAAACCCAGCCGGGCAAGTTCCGCAATAACGGGCGCGAACGCGCTGCCGATCTGCATGGCGGGGGCGAAAACCTGCGTTTTCCCGACTTCATGTGCCTGTGGTACGCGCCACAGGAATTCCTCACCGCGATGGTCTATGATGGCGTGTTCCAGCGCTTCCCCGACCTGCGCGGCGGCGTGATCGAAAGCGGGGCGGGCTGGGTGCCCGAGTTCCTGCGCATGCTCGACCATGGCTGGTATTCGTTCAGCAAGTCGGACCAGTATCTGAAAGACCTCGACCTGATGCCGTCGGAGTACCTCAAACGCGCCGTCCGCTTCACGCCGTTCCCGAACGAGGATGTCGGCCGCATGATCCGCGACTCCGCGCCCGAGCTGTACCTGTTTTCCAGCGACTATCCGCACCCGGAAGGCACGAAGGACCCCTTCGGCAAGTTCGAGGCCTCGCTCGAAGGGTTCGACGAGGAGGTGAAGGACATGTTCTACCGCACGAACTACGATCACATGATGTTCCGCAAGAGCGAGGCGCTGGCCGAAGCGGCGGAGTAACCTTCCACTCGATTAGCCTTCCTCTCGAGGAGACTGATGGGGGAGCATCCGCGCGATGCTTCCCCTTTTTTGCGCGCCGCGTCAGGCGCTGGCGAACCGCATCAGGTCGATGATCGGATCGACGCTGTCGGCGCTGTCCAGCCCGTCGCACAGCGCCACCAGCCGGTCGGCCTTGCGGGTGCCGAGCACAGGCTCGACCAGTTCGTGCGCCTTTTCTTCCACCTCGGCTTTCGAGAGCGGGTGGGTGGGAAAGCCCGGCACGTAAGCCACGTAACGTTCTTCGCGCGTGCCGTCCTTGCGGACCAGCGTGACCCGTGCGCTCTCGGTCCGATCCTCGCCTTCGCCCATTTCCTGCGCCTCGTCGCGCACCACCGTCACCTTGCGCGCAAAGGCCTTGGCGGCCTCGTCGTTCGCCTGCCGGTCGAGCGACTGCGCGGAGACGAAATCGAGCTCCCCGTCGAGCATGATGATCGCGGCGAGGTAGGGGATGTTGAGCGCGGGCATGTTCGCCCGCTCGAAGGTCGCAGCCTCGCCGGGCATGGCGACGGTGATGCTCTCCACCTCGCCGGGCAAGACGCTCTTGCGCAGATCGAGCAGCGCGCGAACCGCGGGCTGGGTCGGGCCGCCTACGGGATAGCGCTTCATCGCTGCGAGCGACAATTCGTAATCCTCGTGCAACCCTTCGACCAGCGAGGCGTGGTTGGCGCCTTCGCCCTGGAATGCGCGCCAGCGGAACCAGGCGTTTGCGTTGTCGAAACTGGCGGGCACGCCGGTGAAGCCCAGCTTCGCCATCTGCGCAGCCTGCATCCCGTTGCGCGCACCCATGCCACCGAAGACGAAGGCTTTCTCCACGTGCCGCACGTCGAGCAGCCATTGCCACGAGCCCGATGCCTGCTGCGCGCAATAGGCCAGCATGTGATCGACCTGCTCCGCCGACAGCCCGAGCAGCGGTGCCGCCGCTGCCGCCGCGCCGAAGGTGGGCGCAACCCCGTGGTTGGCGAGTCCGGCGAAGTAGAGGTTGCGCGTGCCGATGGCTTTGGGCAGCCGGCCCGCGATCTCGTATCCTGCGGTCACTGCGCCGACCAGATCGGCACCGGTGCGGTTGTTGAGGCGGGCGGCCTCCAGCGCGGTCGGCACAATTGCGGGGCCGGGCTGAACATAGGCGGAGGGGATGAAGTCGTTGATCTCGGCGGCATGGGCGGTCATCGCCGAGGCGAACACCGCATCGACCGGGGATGCCGTCTGGAGCGATGCCAGGATCGGACTTTCCCCGCCCGGCGACATGGCGGCGGCATAGCTGCGGCCCAGCTTGGCGGCTTCGAGCGGTTGGCAGGCCACGATCGAGGCTAGCGTATCGAGGATGTGGAGCCGCGCTCGCTCGCGGATTGCGGCGGGGATGGTTTGGCTTGCGGCTCCCGCGATATAGCCGGTGAGCGAAGGGGTGATCTCGCGCCATTCCTCGCCTTCGGACTGCGATGCAGGCCCTTGCGCCGCTTGCCGAGCGGCCAATGCCGGCGCCGTGACCGCCAGCGCGCTCGCTGCCGTTCCCGCCTTGATAAGCCCGCGCCGCGTCATGCCTTTGCCGCTACCCTCGCTCACTCAGCTTCTCCCTCTTTGCATGCCAAAGGGTGACTGGACGAACCCTGACAGTCAAACCAATAGTAACGAATGGTGGACTCGCGGCGCGGCGAGCTTGCCAATTTCGCAGGGTCGCGGCACAGCAGCCCCATGGAAGCCATGTCGGCAGAGGGCGATCGCGAGCAACAGCTGCTCGATGCAGCGCAGACGCTGATCCGCGAAGGCCGGACACTCAACATCTCGCTCGGCGAGGTCGCCGATCGGGTCGGTGTCAGCCGCAGTCTCCTCTACGTCTATTTCGATGGCGTTCCGGCGATCATCGACGCGCTGTTCCTTCAGCACATGGACCGGCTGGCGGCGCGGATCCTGCCCGAACTGGATTCCGCAGAGGCGAGCTACCGTGAGCGCGCCAGCGCGGCCTATGCCGCCTATCTCGACTACCTGATAGAGAGCGGGCCGATCCTCCAACTGATCCTGCGAGAGCGGCATCAGGACAGCCCGCTCGGGGCCGAAAGCCAGCGGCAGTTCCGCCGCCTGTTGCGGCGCGTTGCCGAGGATACGCGCCGTGCCCTCGGCCTGGCACCGCGCGAGGCTTTCGTGCTGCTCGAACTCACGACCGGGATACCCGAGGCGCTGGCGCGCCTGGTGCGTGGCGGCGAGATCGGCCGTGATACCGCCCATGCGACCTGCCGACGGCTGGTCACGGCCTCGGTGGATGGATTCGCAGTTCCCCCTGCGAGCTAGCCGGCTTCTGCGGAGAGGCTGTCGCCGCTGTGGACCCCGGCCATTATCACGGTGAGGCAGATTTCCTCGACCATGGCGAAGGGTGCGCGCTTGCTCGCCACGATCCCGCCCGCCTTCAGGCTGACCGCCGCCAGCGCGGCGGTGGACGCGCGCGCGCTCTGCAGGTCCATCTTGCCCTTTCCGACAAGCTGCTGGAGGATCGGCGCGCGCGCTGCATTGCTCTGCGCAACCCATTCGGGCTTCAGCGCGTCGCGTACCTCGGGGGTGCGTAGCAGCATCTGCAGCAAGGGTCCGCGCTGCGCCGCTTCATGCAGATAGCCGATGGTAGAGAGCATCACCCGGGTCTGATGGTTCGTGCCGCGCGCGATGCGCTTGCGCCGCTGTGTTTCCTGAGTGGCGATCTCGCGTCGGGCTAGCGCGAGCAGCAACTCGGTCCGCCCGCCGAAGCAGTTGTGCACCTGGGTCTCGCTGATTCCGGCAAGCCGCGCCACTTCGCGGATCGTCACCGCCGACAGCCCTTCCTCGAGCGCAAGCTGGCTCGCCGTGTCCATCAGGTGCTGCCGCCGTTCCTCGGCGGACATGCGCGTGCGGGTGCCGGGCGACTGGCGGGTCTGTCTCCGTCCGAGGGCGAAGGTCTCGCTCAAACCGATCGGGGCGGGGGGGAGCTGGGGGCGCGGGTCGCGCGCGGATGCGCTGCGGGTCCAGTGCGAGCGCGGCGGGCGCGGAATGTCGAGCCGGTCGCAGATCTTGGCAAGGCCGTTGCCGGTCAGCGCATAGCGCGCGGCGACTGCGCCCATCGGCTCGGACCATATTCGTTCGAACAGCTCGGCGCGGGTCAGTTCCATGTGTGCGTCGATATTCTCATCATCACCGGTGTGTCCAGCCGAACGACGGCTGCGCGTCGATCGCCTGCCTGACACACCTGACACACTGTCCAAAGGGAGAAAACGTCCCCTTCCCAGATCGCGCCGCGCACCGGCTGGCCCAAGCGCCGGAAAGCGTTTTTCGAATCCGGTCTTGGGCCATCTGGCGCAGCCAGTCGTAGCGCGAAGGCCGAGCTGTAGGACAGCGCCCGCATGAGCCCCTGCGCGTAAGAGGCTCGCGCGGGCATCACGCCACGCGCACCGCTGCGAAAAGTCCGTCTCGATATCGTACCCGATATTCTAATATGCTTGTTGTTAGATTGTAAACGCTGCGCTATGACGGTCGATAATTGGGATATGGAGGGGAGAATGACGCGGTTTTTTGCGGCTCTGGCTGTGCTTGCCACTGGCTTGGTTCCACAGGCCCTCGGCGCTCAAATGCCAGACCCGATCGATGGGGTGGAGGTCGATGTCGACGCTGGCACCCTTATGGGATCGCGCGAAAACGGCGTACTGGTTTTTCGAGGCGTGCCCTATGCCGCTCCCCCCACCGGTGAAAATCGCTGGCGCGCCCCGCAGCGGGTCGAGCCCTGGACGGGGGTGCGCGCGGCGACTGCACACGAGCCGCCGTGCGTCCAGCCGGTCGACACCGACACGACGGTCGCCAATTTCGGCGGAGTGAACGGGGCCCAGTCGGAAGACTGCCTCTACCTCACGACCACCGCCCCGGAGGATGCGCAGGGCGCACCGGTGCTGGTCTGGTTCCATGGCGGCGCGTTCTTCCTCGGGGCGGGGAGCCTCGGCTCCTATGATGGAACGGCCAACGCGAAGCACGGCGTCATCACGGTCAGCGTCAATTACCGGCTGGGGGCGCTTGCGAACTTCATCCATCCCGCGCTCGATGCGGAGCACCCGGACGAGCCGCAGGGCAATTACGCGCTGCAGGATGCGGTGGCCGTGCTCGAATGGGTGAGGGACAATATCGCGGCCTTCGGAGGCGATAGCGAACAGGTGACCGTCGCAGGCCAGTCGGCCGGGGGTGGGATCGTCGTCAACCTGCTGGCGCTTCCGTCGGCAAAGGGCCTGTTCGACAAGGCAATCGTGCAGTCGGGGGCTCTGCTGCTGCCCGACCGGCCCACGGCGGACGCGCAGCGCATGGCGCAAGAGGCGCTGGAAACCATCGGTGTCGGCCCGGACGTGACGGCAAACGAATTGCGCAGCATTTCCGCCCAGACCTTCGCCGCTGCGGAACCGCTGCGGGCGGGCTTTTTCTTCACGCCGGACGCCAACTTCAAGCCGACATCGACCATCGCCACGCTGCGTGCGGGCACCGAAACCGATGTGCCCGTGCTGGTCGGTTCCAACAAGGGCGAGAAGGGCTTTGTCGCCGCCCGCACCCTGGCTGCGCTGGCGGGCGACACCGGGGCACCGGCATTCCTCTATCGCTTCGATCACACCCCCGCCTTCCGGGCCGGGGAGTGGGGCGACGGGCCGATCCATTCGGCGGAACTGATGTTCACCTTCGACTCGATCGACCGGTCGAGCTGGGGCGGAGAGCGTGCCGACGAGGCCGACCGCGCGCTGGCCGACGAGGTCAATGGCTGCTGGGTCGCCTTCGTGAAGATGGCACCCGGGGCGAAAGACTTCACGTGCGCCGATGGCTTCGCATGGCAGGCCTATCGGCCGGGAGGCGAAGTGGCGCTGATCGAAACCGCGGGGCCGCGGATGGCCCCGGCCGATTCGCTGCCCGATGGCCCCGAGGAGGATGCCACCACAAAGGACGAATAGTCTGACCGAATAAAAAGCCGGAAAACGGCGAAGTTGGGAGAGAGAGATGATTGGTAAATCGCACTTCATGCTGGGGACGGCGTGCGCCTTCGCGTTCGCGCCAGCGGCCATGGCGCAGACGAGCCCGGACAGCGACGCGCAGAACCAGCCCGAGCTTGCCGAGCAAATCGAATCGCAGCCCGATGTGACGATCGTGGTCACCGGCTCGTACATCAAGGGCCAGCGCGAAGACGGCGCGCAGCCGGTCGATGTGTTCGGCCAGGCGGAGCTCGAAGCGCGCGGGATCGACAGCCCGCTGGAGTTTATCAAGAGTCTTCCCTCGGTCGGCCCGGTACTCGGCGATTCCAACCAGTACGGCGCGGGCGGCAGCCAGGGCGTCGGCTCGATCAACCTGCGCAGCCTCGGGCGCGAGCGAACGCTGGTGCTGATGAACGGGCGCAGGTTCGCAACCGAACCGGGCGATGGGGCCGCGGATACCAACCTGATTCCGCTTTTCGCACTCGACCGGATCGAAGTGCTTAAGGACGGCGCAGCCTCTACCTACGGGTCCGATGCCATTGCCGGGGTTGCCAATTTCGTGACCCGACGTGATTTTACCGGGGTCGAGCTGGCGGCGGATTACGAATTCGTCGACGGTTCGGACGACAATTACCGGATGAGCGCGCTGGCCGGCTTCGATCTCGGCACCGCCAATCTGATGATCGGGGTGGGATGGCAGCACCGCTCCGAACTGCCGACGACCGCACGCGACTTCACTCAGACGCCCTATGCGGAGAACCCCACCGGCTATTCCTTCCTGTCGAACCCCGGGCTGTATTCGCCCGTCGGCCTTATTCCCGGTCGCGGTCCGGCAGCGGTGGGCCTCGGCGTCGATGGCAACCTGGTCGATGCGTGTGAATCGCTGGGTGGGATCGACGGGCAGTTTCCTCGCCCGGGGGCGGCTCCGCTTCCCGTTTGCCGTTATAGCTACATCCCTTTCGCGAACCTGATCGAGAAGGAAGATCGCTATCAGGTTTACGGCCAGTTCACCGTCGATCTGTCGGACTCTGTCGGCTTCACCGCCGACGCGCTCTATGCCCATACCGAGCTGAAGGAACTGGGCTATTCCCCCAGCTATCCGCCGACGCAGGGGCCGCGGGGCCCGGGCAGCGCCAGCGCCTTCACCGTCCCCGCAAGCAATCCGGGTTACGCAGCATTTCTGCAGCAGACTTTCGCGCCCGGCACGCCGCCGCGCCTGTTCACCCCTGTGCTTTCGTCGATCGTGCTCTTCCGGCCTTTCGCGCTGGGCGGTAATCCGCTCGACCCGCGCGGCGCGGGTACGGGGCAGGCGATCAATGATGCATGGCGCGTATCCGCCGGGTTCGATTTCGACCTGACGGACAATCTGTCATTGCAGACGTTCGGAACCTATATTCGCAGTTCGCGCACTGCGTTCTCATACGATATCGTGAGCGATCGCCTTCAGCGGGCGCTCAATGGCTTTGGTGGAGAGAACTGCACGGGCTCTACGCCCGGCGCGAACGGATGCCTCTACTTCAATCCATTCATCAATGCGGTCCCAGGCAATCCGGCGCTGGGCCTGGACAATCCGGCATACGTGCCAGGGAACGAGAATTCGACCGACGTTATCGAGTTCATGAGACGGCCGAGCGGGACCAACGCGACCGAACAGCAGTACATCGTCGATGCCGTGTTCAGCGGTGAAGCCGATCTGTTCGGGCGGACGCTGGGCTATGCCTTCGGCGGCCAGTTCCGGAAGACCGAATTCGCAACCGACCCGCTTAACCGGTTCAGCGACCCTGACGCCTATCCATGCGCGATCGACGGTGATCGTTCGTGCCTTGACGATCCGAACGACACGAATTTTCCGGTCGGGGCGTTCACCTTCCTGGGCCAGTATCCGAGCGCCCGTCTGACGCAGGATGTCTACGCTGTCTTCGGCGAGGCACAGATGGAGATCTTCGACGGGTTCGAACTGAACGGCGCGATCCGTTTCGAGGATTACGGTGGCAATGTGGGTTCCACCATCAACCCGAAGCTTACAGCTCGCTGGCAGGTCACTGATTTCCTCGCTCTTCGCGGCTCGATTGGCGATACGTTCCGCGGGCCGTTGCCTGCCGACCTCGGCACCAGCGGGGTGAGCGCGGTTGCCGGGATCGACGTCCTGGGCGGGAACTACAAAGCCACCGACACGGTCGGGAACCC
Organism: uncultured Erythrobacteraceae bacterium; assembly: GCA_963972905.1. Taxonomy (GTDB): domain Bacteria; phylum Pseudomonadota; class Alphaproteobacteria; order Sphingomonadales; family Sphingomonadaceae; genus Alteriqipengyuania. The sequence continues at coordinate 41,954 of CAXAXQ010000025.1, read as the reverse complement.
GGCTCTCGCGCCGGAAACGGCGATGACCTACAATATCGGTGCGCTCGTCGAATTCGGGGGCTTCAACGCGAGCATCGATTACTGGACCTACGAATTCGATGGACGCTTCACCACGCTGCCCGTTCAGGCGATCGCGGCCAATGTCGCGCCTGGTGGGCAGGATGGTACGCAGCTGGTCGACTGTTCCAGCCCGTTTGCCGATTTCGTGGTCTTCGCTGGCGGTGTCTGCCAGCAGGGCGTGACGATCGGCAACGACATCAGCCGTCTGGCGACACAGACCGTCAACGGCCCCGATGTCACCACCAGCGGGATCGACCTCAGCCTGAACTACCGCGCGGATTTTGGCGGAGTCTTGCTCAATGTCGGCGCGAACGCGACGTATACGCTCGAATACAAGTTCAGCGATTTCGAGTTTAATGGCTTGCTCTTCAGCTCCGGCTACGATGCGGCGGGCTATGCCAATTACGATCGCGCGCCGGGCACCGTGTCGAAATGGCGAGCAAGTGGCTACGCCAACCTTCGTTTCGATCCGGTCAGCGTGACATGGTCGAGCACCTATATCAGCGGCGTCGACGATAATCGTTGTGACGGGCAGCAATTCTGCACTCAGACGCCTGAATTCGGTGGCACCAATTTTGGCCGCCGGGTGGGCGATTTCTTCGTCCACGATCTCTTCGCGACGGTCGACCTGCGGCTCGCCGGGGTCGAGGCGCAGCTGCAGGGCGGGATCGAAAACCTCTTCGACACCGAGCCCCCGGCTGCCCGGCTCGAATACAGCTACGACCCGTTTATCGGCACCGCCAAGGGGCGCACCTTCAAGGTCGGCGTGAAGCTGCGCTTCTGACCGGCAGCGACTGAACCAGTCGTGCGAGGGGGCGGGGGCCGTGGACGGCTTTCCGCCCCTTCACGTGCGACGACACATCAAGGGGAGGAACCTTACATGACACGAAATGCCATGATGCTCGCATCGATCGCCGCGCTCGCGCTGAGTGCTCCGGCTGCGGCGCAGGTAGCGGCGGATGAGGCGCCTGCCGCGACCCCGGTGGTCCAGACCGACGGGGGCAAGGTCCAGGGCCTCGAACAGGGCGGCATCGATGCTTTCCTCGGCGTGCGCTACGCCGCGCCGCCGCTGGGCGAGCTGCGCTTCCAGCCGCCCGAGAAGCCCGAGGCATGGGAAGGCGTTGCCGATGCGACCGGCTACGGCGCGCCGTGCATGCAGCTCTATTCCGCAAGCGGGCCCAACGAGTCCGAGATGACCCGCCGCATCCAGGCGATCTTCCCCACCTCGACCGAGGCGAAGATGGACAACGAGGATTGCCTGTTCCTCAACGTGTGGACCCCGGCGGCGGGCGACGGGAAGAAGCGACCCGTGATGGTCTGGTTCCACGGCGGCGGCTACGCCTACGGGTCGGGCAACTGGCCCGCCTATAATGGCCGCAACCTGGCCGAGAAGGGCGACGTCGTGGTCGTCACGATCAACCACCGGCTCAACGCCTTCGGCTATCTCAACCTCGCGGAGAAGTTCGGCGATGATTTCGCCGCCTCCGGCAATGTCGGCAATCTCGACCTCGTGCGCTCGCTCGAATGGGTGCGCGACAATATCGAGGCGTTTGGGGGCGATCCCGACAATGTGACGATCATGGGCGAATCCGGCGGCGGATCGAAGGTCAGCCACCTGATGGCGATGCCTGCTGCCGACGGACTGTTCGACAAGGCGGTGATCCAGTCCGGCCCCGGCGTGTTAAGCGGCAAGCCTGCCGAGGCGGCGGACTATGCGGGCAAAATTCTGGAAGCGGCGGGCGTCGAGACGCTCGACGACCTGCGCACCATCCGCAGCGACGAGATCGTCGAGGCGGTGCGCAAGGCGACCCCGGCGGAGGGCGCCATGGGTCGCGGGCCGCAGTTCGGCCCGATTGCCGATGGCACGATCATCCCGCGCGACCCCTTCCTGCCCGCCGCGCCCGAGCAGTCGCGCGATATTCCGGTGCTGATCGGCTACAATAAGGACGAGATGACGCTGTTCGTCGCCGCGCAGCCGTGGTTCGGGCGGCTGACCGAGGGCACGCTCACCGCGATGACCGTGGCGATGGGAGAGCAGGCGGTTGCGGCGGTCGAAGCCTACCGCGCGCGCTACCCCGACTATTCGCCAACCCACCTCGCGGCCATCGCGATGGGCACCCGCTTCGTGCGCGGCACCTATCTGCTGGCGGACCAGCAGGCCACGACCGCGAGCGCGCCGGTCTATGTCTATCGCCTGACGTGGGAGACGCCCATCGGCGGCGGCATGCTGCGCACCCCACACACGCTCGACATCCCGCTGATGTTCGACAATGCGGTGGAGAGCGCGGCGCTGGTCGGCACCGGCGAGGACGCGCAGAAAATGGCCGACATGATGAGCGATGCGTGGATCGCCTTCGCGAAGACGGGCACTCCGTCGAGTGCGCTTCTGCCCGAATGGAAAGCCTACACGCCAGCCAGCCGCAACGTGATGGAGCTGAACGTCGAGCCGCGGCTGGTCGACGATCCCGAAAAGGACATTCGCGAACTGCCCAGCGAACTTTGAGGCGCTGACACAAGAAAGGCCGGCATCCCGTGTGGGGCGCCGGCCTTTTCGTGTCCGGTTAAGCAAAAAGCCTAGTTGAAGCTCTCGCCCGCATCGGCCTTCCTGCGCAGGTAATCGCTCACCGGCAGGCCGTGCTTTTCAAGGCCCGCGACCACAGTGTCGAGCCCGATCGTGTCGGCCCAGAACATCGGGCCGCCGGTGTAGAGCGGCCAGCCATAGCCGTTGATCCACACCACATCGATGTCGCTGGCGCGTTGCGCCATCTTCTCATCCAGAATCTTCGCGCCTTCGTTGACCATCGGGTAGAGCAGGCGTTCGCGGATCTCGCCCTTCGAGATATCGCGTTGTTCATTGCCTTCCTTGGCGGCGAAATCGGCGATGATCTGCTTTACCTCGTCAGACGGGGTGCGCTGGCGCGCTTCGTCGTAGTCGTAGAAGCCCTTGCCCGCCTTCTGGCCGAAGCGGCCCACGGCACACAGCGCCTCGCGAATGGTGGTCACCTTGCTCGGGTCGCGGTGCCAGCCGATGTCGATCCCGGCCAGATCGCCCATCTGGAACGGCCCCATGGGGAAGCCGAATTCGAGCAGGACGTCGTCGACGTCCCAGTAGTTCGCGCCTTCGAGGATCAGCTTGTTTGCCTGCGCCTGACGCTGCGAGAGCATCCGGTTGCCGATGAAGCCGGGGCACACGCCCGAGACTGCCGCGACCTTGCCGATTCTTTTCGACAGCTTCATCGCAGTCGCGAGCACATCGTCGCGCGTCTTCTCGCCGCGCACGACTTCGAGCAGCTTCATCACGTTGGCGGGGCTGAAGAAGTGCAGGCCGAGGACATAGCCGGGCCGCTTCGTGATCGCCGCGATCTCGTCGATGTTCAGATAGCTGGTGTTGGAGGCGAGGATGGCACCTTGCTTCACCACGTCATCGAGCTTGCCGAACACGTCCTTCTTCACGTCCATGCTCTCGTACACCGCTTCGATCACGAGATCGCAATCAGCGAGGTCGGCATAGTCGAGCGTGGGTGTGAGAAGCCCCATCGCCTGTTCCACCTGCTCGGCGGTCATCCGTCCGCGCTTGGCCGTATTCTCGTAGTTCTTGCGCATCGTGGCAGTGCCCCGGTCGAGCGCTTCCTGTTTCATCTCGAGGATGGTGACCGGGATGCCTGCGGACAGGAAGTTCATCGCGATCCCGCCGCCCATCGTGCCCGCGCCGATGATGCCGACCTTCCTGATGTCGATCAGCGGGGTGTCGGCGGGAATGTCGTCGACCTTGTTGGCCGCGCGTTCGGCGAAGAAATAGTGCCGCATCGCCTTGGACTGCGTGCCGGTCATCAGCTTGCCGAACAGCTCGCGTTCCTTCTTCACGCCCTCGGCATAGGACAGCTCGCCCGCCGCCTTCACCGCCGCGATCGCGGCGTTGGGTGCATCGAAACCACGCATCTTGCGGCCGTTCTTGGCGCGGAATTCGTCGAAGATGTCGGGGTTCTTGATGCCATCCTGATTGGCATCGCCCTCGCTCGTGCGCGGCACCGGCTGGCCGACCTTCGACTTGGCGAAGGCAATCGCATCGGCGGCGAGGCTGTCCTCGCCCACCAGTTCATCGAGCAGGCCGATCTCCTTGGCTTTCTTCGCCGAAATCGGATTGCCGATCGCGACGAGGGGAAGGGCGGCTTCCGCACCGACCAGCCGCGGCAAGCGCTGCGTGCCAGCAGCGCCGGGGATCAGGCCCAGCTTCACTTCGGGCAGGCCCATCTTCGCGCTCGGCACGGCAACCCGGTAATGGCACGCCAATGCGACCTCGCAGCCGCCGCCCAGCGCGGTGCCGTGGATCGCAGCCACGACAGGCTTCTCGCTTGCCTCCAGCTTGTCGAGCGCGTCTGGCAGGCTCGGGCCTTGCGGAGCTTTACCGAATTCGGTGATGTCGGCCCCGGCGAAGAAGGTGCGCCCGTCGCAGCGGATCACCACGGCCTCGACGCTATCGTCGGACAGCGCCTGCGCAATGCCCTCGGTCAGTCCGGCACGGACCGCCTGGCCCAGAGCATTGACGGGGGGATTGTCGGAAATGATCACCAGCACGTTGTCGTGGCGTTCGGTGCGAATGGGGGACGTCATGATGGCAAGGCTCCTGCGTTGCTTTGGGTGAGCGCCGAATAGATCAGCGTCTTGAGCTGTCGGCGGATGGGATAGGTGGAGGAAGGGTAGAGCTGGGTCATGAAGACGCATGTGATCCGCTCCACCGGATCGACGAAGAAGGCGGTCGAATAGGCGCCGCCCCAATAGAATTCGCCCTCGCTCGCGGGTATCAGCGTGCGCGCCGGGTCGGTCACCACCGCGAAGCCGAGGCCGAAGCCAGTGCCCGCGTTGCTTGCTTCGCTGAACATGCTCCGGCTCATCTGCGTGAGGTCGACCCCGCCTGGCAGGTGGTTCGCGGTCATCAGGTCGAGCGTTTTAGGGGAGACGATCTGCCCGCCTTCATAGCTGCCGCGATTGACCAGCATGGTGCAGAACCGGTCGTAATCCGCGAGGGTGGAAATCAGGCCGCCACCGCCCGAGTGGAAGGTTGCAGGTTCCATCAGGCGCGATTCCGCTCCCTTGTCGATCAGGCGCGGGGCCTTCCCGGGGCGATAGCCGTAGGCATCGGCGAGGTGATCCTGCTTGGTGGGATCGATGTCGAACCCGGTGTCGTCCATTCCCAGCGGTGCGAAGATATGCTCGCGCAAGTAATCGCCCAGCGACATGCCCGAAAGCCGCTCCACACAGACGCCCAGCACATCGGTCGAAACCGAGTAGTTCCACTGGCTGCCCGGCTCGAATTCGAGCGGGATGCGAGCGAGAGTCGCGATATATTCGTCGGAAGTGATGGCGGCGCGCGACAGGTCCAGCTTCGCGGCGCGATAGGCGGCGTCGATACTGGTGCGGTTCTGGAACCCGTAGGTCAGGCCCGACATGTGCGACAGCAGATCGACGAAACGCATTGGCTGGCCGGACTTCGTCGGCGCGAAGGGCAGGTCGCCCCCGCCGCCCGCATAGGCACCGAGGCCTTCGAATTCGGGCAGGACACGCGAGACCGGGTCTTCCAGCGCCACCTTGCACTGTTCGACCAGCTGCATGAACGCGATCGAGGTGACCGGCTTGGTCATGCTCGCGATGCGGAACAGCGCATCCTCGCGCATCGGCGTGCCGTCGTCGCGCAGGGTGCCGCCGTGGTAATAGTGCACGGGCTCTCCGTCGCGCGAGACCAGCAGCTGCATCATGGCGAGCCGCCCGGTGTCGAGGTAGGTTTCGTCCAGAAAACGGTCGATCCGCTGCAGTCTTTCGCTGTCGAAACCCCGGTCTTCCGGATTGCACAGCTCCATCGATCACTCTCCTCTGCTGGTCGGTCCATGAAGGCCGTACCTGATCTTTATCGGTGCCGGGGTAACGGATTTCGCGGCGATGTGAAGGCTCATACCCTTCTTTCAGAAAAATTTTCGCAGCGCTTGCCTGATTGGTGCTGGGCGGGCAAGATTGTCCCCAAGCCGCCACGAGTCGGCACGAGGGATAAGGAATGTCTGGAAAAATGCGCGACGCAGTCATCGTGTCCACCGCCCGTACCCCGCTTGCGAAATCGATTCGCGGGGCCTTCAACGCAACCCACCCGGTGCAGCTGGGCGCTTGGTCGGTCGAGGCTGCGGTGCAGCGCGCCGGGCTCGACGGCAAGGAGATCGAGGATGTCGTCTTCGGTGCCGCCAGCCAGGGCGGGGCGCAGGGCTTCAACATGGGGCGCCAGATTGCCCTGCGCGCCGGGCTTCCGGTCGATGTCGCGGGCATGACGATCGATCGCCAATGCTCCAGCGGGCTGATGGCGATCGCGACTGCCGCCAAGCAGATCATCGTCGACCGGATGGATATTTGCGTCGCGGGCGGCGTCGAATCGATCACTGCGATCCGCAACAACACGGGCAAGCCGCAGCGCGACGAAGAGCTGCTGAAGATGCATCCCGATATCTTCATGCCGATGATCGGCACGGCGGAGGTTGTCGCCAAGCGCTACGGCATCAGTCGCGAGGATCAGGACGCCTACTCGCTCCAGTCGCAGCAGCGCACCGCCGCCGCGCAAGAATCGGGAAGGCTCGCGGACGAGATCATCGAAGTCAGCACGGTGATGGACGTGAAGGACCGCGAAACGGGCGAGGTCTCCAAGAAGGACGTCACCGTCGCGATGGACGAGTGCAATCGTCCCACCACCACGCTGGAAGGGCTGGCGAAGCTCGATCCGGTGATGGGCGAGGGGCACACGATCACCGCCGGCAACGCGAGCCAGCTGGCCGATGGCTCGGCAGCGAGCGTGCTGATGGAGGCCGAGGTCGCCAGGGCACGCGGCCTCACCCCGATGGGCCGCTATGTCGGCATGGCGGTCGCGGGCACCAAGCCGGACGAGATGGGGATCGGCCCGGTTTTCGCGATCCCCAAACTGCTCGAGCGGTTCGGCCTGTCGATCGACGATATCGGGTTGTGGGAGCTGAACGAAGCCTTCGCGGTGCAGGTGCTCTATTGCCGGGATAGGCTCGGCATTCCGGATGACCGATTGAACGTCAACGGCGGCTCGATCTCCATCGGCCATCCCTTCGGCATGACCGGCGCGCGCTGCGTCGGCCATGCGCTGATCGAAGGCAAGCGGCGCGGCGTCAAACATGTCGTCGTCACCATGTGCGTCGGCGGCGGGATGGGCGCGGCCGGGCTGTTCGAGGTCCTGTGATGGCGAGCACTGCGAAACCGAAAGACCTCGCCTCGGCCATCGGCTGGACCCCGCCTGCGAACTGGCCCGCGCGCAGCAGAGCCGAATGCAGCGCGATCCTGACCGCCCCGGGCATGCGGTTCGAGATGGATGAGATCGACATTCGCGGCGTCACGACCCGTATCTGGAAAAACGCTCCGCCGAACCTTCGCGCCATCGCCATGCTGGGCGCGTCGCACGGGGACCGCACCTTCGTGATCTATCAGGACGAGCGGGTGACCTACGATGCGTGGAGCCGTGCGGTCGCCACGCTGGCGCACGAATTTCAGGCGATGGGCATCGGCAAGGGCGACCGGGTCGCGCTGGCAATGCGCAACCTGCCCGAGTGGCCGGTCGTGTTCTTCGCCGCCGTCACCATCGGCGCGATCTGCGTTCCGCTCAACGCGTGGTGGACCGGCGGGGAACTGGCCTACGGGCTCGCCAATTCGGGCACCAAATTGCTCGTCTGCGACGAAGAGCGGTGGGACCGGATCGCCGAACTGCGCGATCAGTGCCCCGCGCTCGAAACCGTGCTGGTGACCCGTCATGAGGGTGAGCTGGACGGCGCATCGCGGCTCGAGGACATCCTCGGAACGCCGAACGGCTACAAGGACCTGCCTGCCCGTGCGCTGCCGGAAGTGGAAATCGGTCCCGAAGACGACGCGACGATCTTCTACACCAGCGGCACGACCGGCAAGCCCAAGGGCGCGCTTGGCACGCATCGCAACCTGTGCACCAACATCATGTCGAGCGGCTTCGGCGCCGCCTGCGCGGTGCTGCGCCGGGGCGAGGAGATGCCGCTGCCGCAACCCAAGACGACGCTCACCGTCATCCCGCTGTTCCACGTCACCGCGTGCTCTGCCGGGCTGATGGGTGCGATCGCGGCGGGCAACACGCTGATCTTCATGTACCGGTGGGACCCGGTCGAAGCCTTCCGGATCATCGAGCGCGAGAAGGTGAACTCCACCGGCGGGGTGCCGACCATCGCCTGGCAGTTGCTCGAACATCCCGAACGCAAGAACTACGACCTCTCGAGCATAGAGGCGATTGCCTATGGCGGCGCGCCCGCCGCGCCCGAACTGGTGCGCAAGATCCACGAGGAATTCGGCGCGCTGCCCGGCAGCGGCTGGGGCATGACCGAAACGATGGCGACGGTCACCGGCCATTCCTCGGAGGATTACCTCAACCGCCCCGACAGCTGCGGGCCCGCGGTTGCGGTGGCCGACCTCAAGATCATGAGCGAGGATGGCACCCGCGAACTGCCGACCGGCGAGATCGGCGAATTGTGGGCGCGCGGGCCGATGATCGTGAAGGGCTACTGGGACAATCCCGAAGCCACCGCCGAGACTTTCATCGACGGCTGGGTGCGCACCGGCGACCTTGCCCGGCTGGACGAGGAAGGCTGGTGCTACATCGCCGACCGCGCGAAGGACATGATCATCCGCGGCGGCGAGAACATCTATTCGTCCGAGGTGGAGAACGTGCTTTACGATCACCCGGCAGTGACCGATGCGGCGCTGATCGGCCTCGCGCATCAGCACCTGGGCGAAGAGCCCGCAGCGGTGGTCCACCTCGCGCCCGGCATGAGCGCGAGCGAAGCCGAATTGCAGGAATGGGTTGCCGCGAGGCTCGCCAAGTTCAAGGTGCCGGTGAAAATTGCCTTTTCAAACGAGACCTTGCCCCGCAATGCGAACGGGAAAATCTTGAAGAAGGAGCTTTCGAGCTTCTTCTGAAGCCTGCTACCGCATGCCGGAAAGCGGGCGCGCACGGGGCGCGTATTGATGCTTGGGGGAGCGGATGGCGAAGAAGCCTGACGTCACGAAGAAGTTCGGCGAAAAGCGCAGCGCCATCGTGCGCGCCGCATCGGTGCTGATCAACGAAACCGGCGTTCAGGCGACCACGCTCACCAAGGTGGCGCGGGCGATCGGGCTGAACGCGACCAGCGTCACCTACTATTTTCCCCGGAAGGACCAGCTGATCGTCACCGTCTACGCGGAAACGATCGCGCTGATGAAGGAAATGGCGCGCGAAGCGCTGGCCGAGGATACGCTCGAAAAACGGATCGCCCGCTTCGTGCACCTGCACGTGGAGTTGCGCGACCGCATCCGGCGGGGCGAGCCTGGCCTGATGACCGCCCTGTCCGAAATCCGCTCGCTCGATCAGGAGCAGCAGGACGAGTTGCTGTTCGCCTACCGCGAGATGGTCAACGATGTGCGCGCCTTCTTTGGCGATCCGGCAGATGACATACAGCGCGCGCTTTATTCGGCGCGCGCGCATATCCTGATCGAGGCGATGCTGTGGTGGCCGGTGTGGTCGCGGCGCTATTCGGTGCTCGATTTCCCGCGCGCCGAGACGAAGATCGTCGATATATTGTGCTTCGGCATCCCGGCACAGCGCGGCGAATGGCGCCCCTTGCCGCTGGAAGACGGCGGCTGGCGCACGCACGAGGATCTCCAGCCGCAGCAGAACGACGAATTCCTGCGCGCGGCGACGGTGATGATCAACGAGCGCGGCTATCGCGGGGCGTCGGTCAACCGGATTGCCGAGGCGCTGAACGTGACCAAGGGCAGCTTCTATCACCACCACGACGCCAAGGATGATCTGGTGCTGGAATGCTTCCAGCGCAGCTATGATCGCCTGTCGAAGGTGCAGATGGCGGGCCACGATGTCGCGGGATCGTACTGGACCCGGCTCGCGAGCATCCTCAACGAGCTGCTGCAATTGCAGTTCTTCGATTCCACGCCGCTGCTGCGTACCACCGCGCTGCAAGCGCTCGACAGCGAGACCAAGGTCGACGTCGTGATGCGATCGAACCGCCTTGCGCGGCGCTTCGCCGGGTTCCTGATCGATGGGTTCGGCGATGGATCGGTGCGTGCGATCGACCCGCTGGTCGCCAGCCAGATCATCATGTCGACCCTCAACGGCGCCTACGAGGCACGGCGCTGGGCGGCCCGGTTCGACAATCAGGAACAGGCGGTCGAAACCTACCTGTCGGTGCTCAACGAAGGCATGCTCGCCGAGCGTTAGAACAGCGGCGCGCGGTGGCGTGGCTCGCGCACCTTGATGATCAGCAGCGCCAGCGCCGCGACCTGCGCGGCCAGCACGATCACGAACAGCGGCTGGAAACCGCTGACCGCGACCAGCAAACCGGCCAACACCGGGCCGGTCGCGGCAATCGCCCCTTCCAGCGTGGTCACGAAGGCGAGCCGCATCGGCGTGTCCTGCGGCTCACCGAATTCGAGCACCATGGTGGTCGAGGCGAGCATCCAGCCCGATCCGCCCACACCCAGCAGCACGAAGGCGGCGTAGATCGGCACGGCCGTGCTGCCGAAAATCAGCAGGGTCACCCCGGCGACCGAACTGCACAGCGCCAGCACGTAGATGATCTTGAAGCCGAAGCGGTCGCCCAGCGGGCCCCACAGCACGTTGGAAAGCGTGTCCGAGCCAAGGAACACGAAGCTGAGGCCCCCGATCAGCGCGCCGTCGAGCCCCAGCTGCGTGCCTGCATAAATCGTCCAGAAGGGCGCGCCGACGCGGGCCATGGTCGAAAAGCACTGCACGGCGAGGAACCACGCAAAGTCGCGATCCTCCAGCAGTTCGGGAAACTGGCGGATGCGCTGCATCATCGGCATCTGCGGGCGGCTGACGGGCGCGGCGGGTTCGCGGATCATCGTCTTCAGCACGACCAGCCCGGCGCTGGTCAGCAGGAAGGCGAACAGGAAGGTGGTGGCGTATCCGTTGCCCAGCCATTCGTCTTCGATCAGGTAATTGCCTGCGGCCCAGGCCAGGATCGCCGCGATCAGGCCGCCTGCGAAATTGCGATAGCCCTGCAACCGCCCGCGCTTGCGGATCGGGATCAGCTTGCTCATCAGCATCTGGAAGGCGACCCGCTGCGCGCCCGTGAAAAAGCCCAGCAGCACGAAGCAGGCGAAGGTGCCGAACAGCAGCGCATTGCCGGTGAGGAAATAGCCGGTCAGCGCGAGGCCGAGGATCATCAGCCGCATCATCGAGCCGACGCGGATCGCGTAGGGCAGGATGTGGCTGCGATGCTCGATCCGCGATCCGCTGGCGATCGGGCTGATCGTCGCCCCCAGTTGCAGCAGTGCGGCGCCGAGCCCGACGGCGGCGGTGCTGCCGGTCAGCAGCAGCAGGTAGGCGGGGATGATCGTGGGTGCATAGATCAGCCGGAAGCCGGTCATCCCCAGCACGCCATGGATGAAGTTGGCGAGATAGTTGCGCTTCAGGTTTTCGTCTACGAAGCGCGCGTGATCGGCCAGCGCGCGTCGCTGCGCGCCGGCCTTGTCGTCCAGTCCTTCGGGATCCTCGAGCGAATCCAAGGCCTCAATAGCCGCCCAAAGTCGCGAAGCGGTTCTTGAGGTAGCCGGTGGCACCCCACGCAGGCTCAAGCACGCGCGCACGCTTGAGGTAGAGGCCGATGTCGTATTCGTCGGTCATCCCGATCCCGCCGTGCAGCTGGATGCCTTCGTTGCTCATCGTGTGGAGCACGCGGTTGGCTTCGGCCTTGGCGACGATCGCGGCGCGCGAGGCACCCACGCCGCTGTCGACCGCCTGCAGCCCCGCTTCGACCGCAGAGCGCATCTGCGCGAGATCGGCGAACAGGTCCGCCATGCGATGCTGCAATGCCTGGAACGAGCTGAGCACCTGATTGAACTGCACGCGCTGCTTCAGGTAATCGAGCGTGGTGTCGAACACGATCTGCGCCATGCCAAGCATCTCGGCGGCGGTCAGCACGCGCGCCCGGTCGAGCACATCGTCCAGCAGGCTGTCGCCCCCGTTCTCCAGCTTCTCGGCCGCAGCGCCATCGAAGGCGATGTCGGCATGGCTGCGCTGGTCGGTCAGGCGCCGGGTGGTCAGGGTGACGCCATCGCCTTTCTCCACCAGATAGAGCCCGTCCTTGGCGGCGACCACGAACAGGTCCGCGCCGTGTGCCTCGGCGACGAAGCCCTTGGTGCCGGTCAGCTTGCCGCCCGAAACGCTGTTTTCGATCTCGCTTGGATCGTGATGCGGGCCTTCGTCCACCGCGAGCGTGGCGATCGCCTCGCCGCTCGCGAGCTTGGGCAGCCACTTGGCCTTCTGTTCGTCGCTCCCGCCCAGCATGATCGCGCTGGCGGCAAGGGTGGTCGCGATCAGCGGGCTGGCGGTGAGCGTCTTGCCCAGTTCCTCGACCACCAGACCGGCGGACAGGAACCCGAAGTCCGATCCGCCATGCTCTTCGGGGATGATGATCCCGGCCCAGCCCATCTCGGCCATCGCGGTATAGGCTGCGCGGTCGAAGGCCTCCGGCTCGCCCGAGGCGCGCACCTTGCGGAATTCGGTCACCGGGCTTTCGTTGGTCGCCCATTCGCGCGCCATGTCGCGCAGCATTTCCTGCTCTTCGTTGAGAACTGCCATGTCTATTTGATCCTGCGTCTTACTGGTGGTCGAGCATGCCGAGCACACGCTTGGCGATGACGTTGTTCTGGATTTCGGTCGATCCGCCGTAGATCGTGGTGGCCTTGCCATAGAGCCAGGCGCGTACGCCCGCGAGCTCGACGGGGCTGAAGCTGTCACCCTCCCAGCCGAGGCCTTGGAGGCCCATGATCTCGATCGTCATTTCGGCGCGTTCCTGGCCCAGCTTGGTCCCGAGCTTCTTGAGCGCGGAGCTGATTTCTGAGACGCCGCCGGCCGCCTTGCTTTCCTCGACCGCGCGGCGCGCGGTGTGCAGGAAGCTGGTCCAGCGGATTTCGAAATCGGCGATCCGGTCGCGCAGCACGGGGTCGGCCAGCGTGCCGTCTGTGTTCACGCGGCCGTATTTCTTGGCGATGTCCGCAAGGCTCGCGCCGCCGCGTCCGCCCGGTGCTGCGCCCGACAGGTTGGTCCGCTCATGCTGAAGCAGCCGTTTGCCGATGGTCCAGCCTTGGCCTTCCTCGCCGACGAGGTTATCCTTGGGCACTTTCACATCGGTGAAGAAGGTTTCGCAGAACGGGCTGGTGCCGCTGATCATGGTGATCGGGCGCACTTCGACGCCGGGCGAGTCCATGTCGATCAGCAGAAAGGAAATGCCCTTGTGCTTGTCGCTGCGGTCGGTGCGGACGATGGCGAAGCACTTGTCCGCCCATTGGCCACCGCTGGTCCAGGTCTTCTGCCCGTTGACGAGGTAGTGGTCGCCCTTGTCCTCGGCCATGGTCTGAAGATTGGCGAGGTCGGACCCGGCATTGGGTTCCGAGTAGCCCTGGCACCAGCGGATTTCGCCGCGGCAGATCGGCGGGATATGCTCCTGCTTCTGCGCCTCGCTGCCATATTCGAGCAGTGTGGGGCCGAACATCATGATGCCCATGCCGCCGATCGGGTTGTAGGCACCCGCGCGGGCCAGCTCTTCGTTCAGGATCGCCGCCTGTTTGCGGTTCAGCCCGCCGCCGCCATATTCCTTTGGCCAGGTGGGCGTGCCCCAGCCGCGCCCGCCCATCGCTTCGCGCCAGGACTTTTGCGACGGAGTTTCCTTCGCGCCGCCTTCTACCCCAGCCATGGAGAGGCCTTTGCCCCTGAGCTCTTCGGGGAAGTTGTCGGCGATGAACTGTCGTACTTCCTCGCGGAAGACATCGGCGCTGTCGCGCGCCTCTGGTTCAAGCTGGGTAGCCATGTTTGCTCCTTGGTCAGTCGTTTGTCTTTAAAAAGTGGCGAGCGAGGGTGCGCTATTCCGCGGGTTCGGGAACCTCGTCCGCGTTGACGGCGCTTGCACGGTCGCGCCGGGCAAGCTCTTCCACATTGGCTTCGTGGCTCGCGCGATCGATGCGGTAGGCGAACAGGAAGCCCGCCCCGCCGAGGTAGAGGACGATCAGCGTCGGCACGTAGACCAGCGCCAGCATGCGCGGAATTTCCGGGTCCACAGTGCGCGGATCGGTTCCGGGGACGATACCGACGAAGGCGACCAGCAAACCGGCGGCAAAAACCCCTAGGCCCGAGGTCGATTTCTGCATCAGCGTATTGGCCGCGTAGAACAGGCCTTCCGATCTGCGGCCGGTGCGCAGCTGGCTATCCTCCACAATGTCGCCGATCATCGCGTGGGTCAGCACTGCGGAGGAAACGCCGCACAGCTGGAACAGCATCGAGAAAACGAACACTGTCGGCACGAGGCGCGGATCGCCATTCTCGAACATTAGTCCGCCCAGCCGCAAGAGGTAGGGCGCGCTCGCAAACATCACCGCGAAGATGGAGAGGTAGAAAGCCGCGTTGCGCTTGCCGAACCGCTTGGACACCAGCGGAGCGAAGAACAGCGCGAGGAACGCGCCCGCTAGCGAATCCACGGTGAGGATCGCCAGCTGGGTGGAGTTGAAGCCCCAGAAATAGGTGCCGAAATAGATGTTCAGCGCCGAGGTCATCCCGACCGAGGTGTATTTGAGTACCCCGAATGAAAGGATCGCCAGAAAGCCCTTGTTAGAGAATGTCCGGCCCATCTGCGCCAGCGTTTTCACTGCCCCGATCTTTTCCGGAGCGGGCGGCATCTTGAAATATTTGACCCGATGCAGCGTGCCGAAGCTCGACAGCAGGATCGCGCCCAGCATCATCGCGGCACCGACGATGGCGAAGGTTTCGTATCCTGCAGGATTGAGCTGGCCGACGGGATACTCGGCCGTCGGCGCGAGGAACACCAGCAGCGTCAGGAAGGCCATGCCGACCCCGCCGAGATAGGCGAAGAAATAGCGGTAGCTGGCGATCGAGGTGCGCTCGTCGTAATTGCTGGTCAGTTCGGGCGCGAGGGCCGAACTGGGAATCTCGTAGAAGGTGATGAAGGTGCGCACGCAGCACCCGACCACGAGGATGTACCAGAAGATCTGCGTATCGCTCATGCCCGCAGGCGGGAAGAACAGCAGCAACAGGCTGGCCGAGGCGGGCAGGGCGGAAGCGAGCATTAGCGGGTGCCGCCGCCCGAGCCGCGTGCGGATCGAGTCCGACCACTGGCCGACCACGGGATCGGAGATCGCGTCTACCACCAAAGCCACCAGGATGGCGAAGGAAACGAGCTCGGCGCGCACCCCCACGACCTGATTGTAATAGAGCAGCAGGAAGGATCGAAAGGCGACGTCCTTGATGCCGTAGCCGATCGAGCCGGTGCCATAGAGCAGCTTGGTGACGAAGCCGAGTTTGGGTGCGGTTGGGTCGGTGACCATGGGAAAACCTACCTTGCCGGGGAGCCGAAGGCGCCGTCGCGGATCGTCTGTTCGCGCGCCTGAGCCTCGCGCGCCTTCAGCCGCTCCACGTTCTCACGGTGCGTCTCTTCGGTGATGGGATAGAACAGGAGGAACAGCGCGCCGATGATCCACAGGCCGAGCGAGAACGGAATGTAGTGGATGATGAGGCTCTGCTCCATCGCGGGCGTGATCTGCGAAACCTCCGCCCTTGTCGGGAAGTCCGACAGTTCCAGCACAATGCCGGCTATCATGATGCCCAGCCCCGCCGAACATTGCTGCATGAAGCTGGATGCAGCGAAGAACACGCCTGCGGTGTGCTGGCCGGTGGCGACGGCATGGTCTTCCACCACGTCCGCCAGCATGGAGGATGTGTTGATCAGCGAGATCGCGATCATCGCGCCGTAAACCGCACCGATCACGAACAAGGTCGGCAGCAGCATCGGATCGCCGGGCTGGAAGAATGCGCCGATCAGCGTCAGGAATAGCGGCGAGATGCCCAGCGTGATGCCGATGATCGCCATGAACATCGAAGTGTTGCGCTTGCCCAGCCAGCGCGAGAAACGCGGCGCGAGCGGGGCGGCGATGACCGCGGCGATCAGGCTGTCGAAAGTCAGCAGGGCCAGCTGGCCTGCCTCCAGCTTGAAGACATAGGTGCTGAAATAGACCGTGGTCGCGGCGTACAGGCCGATTGCGGTATATTTGAACACGCCGAAGCCGAAGATTGCGAGGAAACCGCGATTGCGGAAGGCCTGCGACATCTCCTTGAAGTGCGAGGCGGGGGTCGCGCCTTCGCCCGGCTCGTCGCGCTGGCGCAGGTTGGGCACGCGGCTCAGGGTGCCGAAGCCGCACACCAGAATGGCGATCAGGATCAGCGCCCCGCCGAGCCAGGCGAATTTGACGTAGCCTTCGGGGTTCAGCTGCCCGCGTGAAATTTCGGGCGTGGCGACGAAGAACACTGCGAGCGAGAATGCGGCAAACCCGAAGGTGCCGAGATAGCCGAAGAAATAGCGCAGGCCGAACAGTCCGGTGCGTTCGGAGTAGTTGTCTGTCAGTTCGGCAGCCATTGCGCTGGTCGGGATCTCGAACGCGCTGATCGACATGCGGGTTAGCGAGGCGAGAGCGAAGATCCAGAAGCCCATCTGCATATTGCTGAGCCCCGCTGGCGGAAACCACGACAGCACGAAGAAGGCGGCCGTCGGCAGCGCCGAGCCGAAGATGAACGGATGGCGTCGGCCGATCCGTGATCGCGTCATGTCGGACCAGCGCCCGATGAATGGATCGGCGAAGGCGTCGACCAGCAGGGTCAGCGCGATGGCCCCGGACACGATCGCGGCGGGCACGCCTAGCACCTGGTTGTAGAACAGCAGAAGATAGGTGGAGAAGGCGGCGTTCTTCACGCCGTTTGCGATCGCGCCGAAGCCGAAGCTGAGCCGATGGACGCGAGTCATCGGCGCGGCGGGAGCGAGCGTGGGCGAGGGGGCGGTGGTGGCCATCCGGGCTACTCCGCCGCCTCGACGATTTCTTCGATGGGATCGTACATGTCCTGCGCCCGCGCGCGCCGCTCGATCAGCGAATAGTCGGGGAACATCGGGTCCGCGATGTCGCGGTAGGCGCGCAGGTGCTGCTTCGCGACCGTTACCTTGTGAACCTCAGTCGGGCCATCGGCGATGCCCATCACCATCGACCCGATCAGGTTGCCCACGAACGGCATCTCGTTCGATACGCCGAGAGACCCGTGGATGTGGATGCAGCGCTGCGCGATGTCGTGATAGACCTTCGGCATCAGCGCCTTGATCGCCGCGATGTCCTTGCGCACCTTGCGGTAGTCCTGATGCTTGTCGATCATCCACGCGGTCTTGAGGACGAACAGCTTGAACTGTTCCAGCTCGATATAGCTGTCCGCGATCTGCATCTGCACGCTCTGGTAATCGGCGATGGTGCCGGTGCGCGTCGTGCGGCTGACCGCGCGGCGGCTCATCGCATCGATCAGGCGCTTGCAAGAACCCACCGTGCGCATTGCGTGGTGGACGCGCCCGCCGCCCAGCCGGGTCTGCGAGATGGCGAAGGCACCCCCGCGTTCGCCCAGCAGGTGATCTGCCGGGATGCGCACGTCGGTGTAGCGGATATAGCTCTCCGAGCCGCTCTCCTGCCCGTAGACCCCGACATTGCGCAGGATTTCGACGCCCGGCGTATCGACCGGCACGATGAACATGCTCATTCGCTCGTGGCGCGGTGCATCCGGGTCCGTCACCGCCATCACGATCAGGAAATCGGCCCACTTGCCGTTGGTGGAGAACCATTTTTCGCCATTGATTACCCAGCCGTCGCCATCACGTTCGGCGGTGGTGACGAAATTGGTGGGGTCCGATCCGCCTTGCGGTTCGGTCATCGAGAAGGCCGAAACGATCTCGTTCTGCAATAGCGGCTCCAGATACCGTGTTTTCTGTTCGGGTGTGCCGTAATGCGCGATGATCTCCGCATTGCCGGTGTCGGGCGCCTGACAGCCGAACACGATCGGGGCGAAGCTGGCACCGCCGAGAATCTCGTTCATCAGGCCCAGCTTGACCTGGCCGTAGCCCTGTCCGCCCAGCTCCGGCCCGAGGTGGCAGGCCCACAGGCCCTGGCGCTTCACTTCGTCCTGAAGCGGGCACACTAGCTGGTTTCTTCGCGGATTCTTGACGTCGTAGGGATGAATGCCGAGCAGACCGAGCGGCTCGACCTTGTCGCGCACGAAGCCTTCCATCCAGTCCAGCTTCTCTTGGAATCCGGGCTCGGTCTCGAAATCCCAGGCCATCGTTTTCTCTCCCACTTGACGCACTTTGGTGCGCTCTGGAACAAAGCATACCTAGTTTTCAAAAAGGAACAAGGGATCGCTTTGCGCCAAAGCGAAGTTCGGGAGCTGGCTGGTGGGCTGTAGGTTCGATCGGGCCCACAGCACGGGCCGTGGCTGGTCCATGTCCGGGCTCGGCGGAACGAAAAAAAGCCGCGTGCCTGCGGCTTTACACTGAACAGACTCCGACCTTACTGCCTTAACAAAGATCACGGGAAAGGGCGGTTCGCATGGTGGTTCGCGGTTTGTTTGCAGACAAGGGCCTGGAGCGTAATCTTGGCTTTTGGGTACCCCTCGCGCTTACCGTCGCTCTCGTGATTCTCGGTCTGTACGTTCACGAAGGCTTTTTCTGGGGCTTCGTCGTCGCCTTGCCGCTGTTGCTGATCGCGCTGTGGGACATGGTGCAGACCAGTCATTCGCTGCGCCGCAATTACCCGCTCACCGCGCGCTTTCGCTGGCTGTTCGAGGATCTGCGACCCTTCCTGCGCAGCTATATCGTCGAAGGGCCGCTGGAAGGCCGCCCTTTTGATCGGGTCTCGCGCTCGCTCGTCTATGCCCGCGCAAAGAAGCAGGAAGACGCGCATCCCTTCGGCACCGAGCTGGATGTCTACTCGGAAGAATACGAGGCGCTGTGCCACTCGATCAATCCCAATCCCAGGGCACCCAAGCGTACGCGGGTGCATGTGGGGACCGACCAGTGCAGCAAGCCCTATGATGCCGCCCGGCTGAACATCAGCGCAATGAGCTTCGGCGCGCTGGGCGACCATGCGATCGAGGCGCTCAACCTGGGTGCGAAGATCGGCGATTTCTATCACGATACGGGCGAGGGCGGGCTTTCGCCCTACCACCTCAAGCACGGCGGCGATATCGTGTGGGAACTCGGCTCCGGCTATTTCGGGGCGCGCGACAAGGACGGCAATTTCGATCCCGACAGCTTCCGCGACAAGGCGCAGCATGATTCTGTCAAGATGACCGAGATCAAGCTGAGCCAGGGCGCGAAGCCCGGCCATGGCGGATTGCTGCCGGCGGCCAAGGTGACGGACGAGATCGCCGAGACGCGGCAGGTGCCCGCGCATCAGGATTGCCTGTCCCCACCCGGCCATTCGGAATTCTCGACCCCGCGCGAGATGCTCGAATTCGCCGCCAAGATGCGCGAGCTTTCGGGCGGCAAGCCGGTCGGCATCAAGTTGTGTGTCGGGATGCCGCACGAGGTGTTCGCGATCTGCAAGGCGATGCTCGACAGCGGCATCACGCTCGACTTTATCGTCGTCGACGGCGGCGGGGGCGGCACCGGTGCGGCTCCGCTCGAACTGTCCGACCATGTTGGCCTGCCGCTGCGGATCGGCCTCTATTACGTCAATAATGCGCTGATCGGCACGGGCCTGAAGGACACAATCAAGCTGGCGGCGTCGGAGAAAGTGTTCTCCGGATCGTCCATCGCGATGAATGCGGCGCTGGGTGCGAACTGGTGCAATGCTGCGCGCGCTTTCATGTTCTCGCTGGGCTGCGTGCAGTCGCTACGCTGCCACACGGGCACCTGCCCTACCGGAGTGGCGACCAGTTCGCCTGCCCGCCAGCGCGGGCTCGTCATTCCAGAGAAGGCCCAGCGCGTGGCCAATTTCCAGTCGAAGACGCTCGACAGCCTGCATGATATCGTCGTTGCCTGCGGCCTTGAATCGCCCGACGAGTTCACCCCGCGCCATCTGCGCCAGTGGAAGAACAACGCGCAGATGATCCCATGGTCTCAGATCGTGCACGAGGTGGAGCCCGGCAAGCTGCTGAGCGAGCCCGACGACACGCCCGTTGCCGAATACTGGCGGATGGCGAACCCGGACAGCTTCAAGCCGACGCTGTGATCGCGCCATGAAAGATCGACGCAACCGCATCCCGGTCTGCTCAGCGAAAGCATGATCATGTCGAACAAGGGGGCGGAAATCGTCGTCGATGCCCCGCAAAAGGCACGTGCTGGTGAGACTTATGAGCCGCACCCTGAAGGTCGCCGACTGCGAATGCTAGGGCCGAGGCGCGCAAGGGCTTACAGCCCGCGCGGGAGGTATCCCGGCACCAGCGTGATCCCCTGGAAAAAAGCGGGCTGGCTGGCGGTTGCCGCTGCCGTGTCGTGGTGCAGGCGCACGGTAATCTCGTAGCATTCTGCTGGCACCATCAGCCCGCAGATGGCCCACGGCACCCAGGCATTGCCCTGATCCTGCGAGAGAGGGCGGGTCGTGCAGGTGGTGGATTTACCGGCGGGCGCCAGCGCCTCGAGCGTGATTGCCCCGAGCGAAGGGGGCGCGCCGGCGGGCTTGCAGACCCAGCCGAACAGCGAGATCGGCTTTCCGCGCAGCGGTGCGTGACCGTAATTGGGCAGGGTATGGGAAATCCGGTTGGCGAAGGCGGTGCCCCCCACACTGGTCAGCTTGAGCGAATGGCCGAGCGCGCGGTCGCGCACGATCGCGGTCTCCCTGGTTGCGGTCACTCCCGCTGTGGCCACCCACCCCTCGGGCACGGCACCGTCGAACTGAGCGAAGTCGCCATTGGGAATCAGGTTGAGCGCCGGGTCGAGCCCGCGCAGCGTGGATGGCTGACCGCAGACGGGCCGGGCGGGGGCGGCATCCCATGCGGCGCGAATGGCGGGGACGTATGCCCCCTCGATCCCTGCATCGCTCGGGTGCGCCTGATCGCCATCGGCAAACCACGCGGGCTGTTTGGCCTCAGCGATATAGGGCGTGTGCGCGTCGATCAGAGCAACATCGCGCAGCCGCGCGACCTGCTGCCAGGCGTCGACCGCGCGATCCATCGCAGGGCTGTCCGCCCGCGGGTTCTGGAGCAGCGCGACGACCGGCACGCCAGGATGGGCGAGGCGGAAATATTCCAGCGCGGAGTAGAATTCGCCCGTGATCTGTTCGATCGTGGTGCCGACCACATGATTATGGCCGTGGCAGATGGTCAGCAGATCCGGCGTTGTGTCGGCGAGCCCGCTGTCGCGCCACAGGGCGCCGAGACCGTGAGCCAGCAGCGCGCCCGGCATCGCGAAGTTGCGGATTCGCACGACCGGGCCGCTTCCGGCCGCTTCGGTGGTCGCGCCGCCATAGCTGCCGTCGGCCCAGGTCTCGACCAGCACCGTGGGACGGCTGGGGTGGGTGGCAATAACGTCGGCGAGGCGAAAGATGAACTCGCGCGGGTTCTCGCGCGAGTTGGACAGGCTGTCCGCCCAGTTGGCGATCGAGACATCCCGGCGCTGGTCGAGCATGTGCTTGATGTGGCCGAGGCCGTTGGCGGCGGTGGCGGGCGCTGGCTGCATCGCACTCGCGGCGAGGCGGGGCAGGATCGTCTGGAGCATCGTGCGGGCCTCCGTCAGTCGAGCAGGGCGAGGGTGGGGGCGAAGTCCGGGGCACCGGCGCTGATCCCTGCAACCGCGAAAGGCAGCACGGTCAGGCCGGGGTCCACCGGCAGATCGATGGTGCCGCCCCCTGCAAGCGTGAGCGACAGCTGGCCGGGCTGCTGCGCAACGATCGCCAGCGCGCGGCCAGGCTCAAGCACGCTGTCGAGCGGTGCAGGGCGCGCGGCGCGGTAGCTTACCTCGCCGATCGGCAAGGGGCTGGCGACGCTGGCGGTGATCGCCTCGCCAGCCTGCTCGAAGGCGACGGCGGAGGGTGTGACGTAGGGTGCGGGGGTCTGGATCGGCTTGGGCGTGGACGGGGGAAGGGCTTGGGGCATGGGCATCTCCGACAGGGAAATCGCGCCCCCGTGCCCGCACTGCGGGGGCGATGCGACGGATGGCAAGCGGGCAGCGACTCGTGTCGTCTACGCCTGCCAAGCCCTTGTAGGACAGCGATAATTTGTAGGATTTGCGCGCACGTAGCGGACCCGTCAGCCGATCTTGCGGTGATCCTCGCGGTCGAGAGTGACGAGCTTTTCCTCCCACGCCAGCGCATGCCGGATGATCGTTTCCAGCCGGTCGTAGCGCGGCTCCCACGGCACGGTCGCGCGCAGTCTGGAACTGTCCGCGATCAGCATTGCCGGGTCGCCCGCACGCCGCCCTTCGAACCGGCGCACGAGTTGCCCGCCGGTTACCGCATCGACCGCGTCGAGCACTTCGAGGACCGAGAAGCCGCGACCATAGCCGCAGTTCATCGTCAGCGAGCGATCTGGTTCGGCAATCAGCGCGTCCAGCGCGAGCACGTGCGCCGCCGCCAGATCGCTGACGTGGATATAGTCGCGCACCCCGGTGCCGTCGGGCGTGTCGTAATCGGTGCCGAACACGCTCACCGCCTCGCGCCGCCCCAGCGCTGCTTCGAGCGCTACCTTGATCAGGTGGGTTGCGCCTGCGGTGGACTGGCCGGTGCGCGCGCTGGGATCGGCCCCCGCGACGTTGAAATAGCGCAGCGCGCAGTAATTGAGCGGGCAGGCGGCGGCGGTGTCCGCCAGCATCTGCTCGGTCATCAGTTTGGACCAGCCATAGGGGTTGATCGGCAGGGTCGGCACCTGCTCCGTCACCGGGGAGACGTCGGGTACGCCGTAGGTCGCTGCGGTCGAGCTGAACAGGATGTGGCGTACGCCAGCGTTCGTCGCGGCTTCGATCAGCGTGCGGCTCTTGCCGGTGTTGTTGTCGTAATAGCGCAGCGGCTGTTCGACCGATTCCGGCACGATGATCGATCCTGCAAAATGCATGATCGCGGCGGTGCCCTGTTCGGCGAAGATTCGCTGGAGCAGCGCGGTATCGGCGACATCGCCTTCGTAGAACGGCACATCGGCGGGGATTGCGAAGCGAAACCCCGTCGACAGATTGTCGATCACCGCGACCGGGCGACCGGCATCGCGCAGGGCGTGGACCGCATGGCTGCCGATATACCCCGCGCCGCCGGTGACGAGTACGGGCGTGGACGCGCCGCCTTCGATGGCGGTGATCCTGACGCGCGCCGGACCGATGCGCACTGCGCCGGTGCGGTGGCCGGGCGGGGGTTGCGGGGCAGCATGCTTGCCTGTCATGGCCGCCTGTCTATCCGGCAACCTCTTTCCAAGGTTTTAAAGCAGGCCCGGATTCCTGCGCTGTGCGGGAAGATCAGGCGGCCGCGAGATCGCGCGCTTCGGCCAGCGCTACGGTGCTGGTCCCCTCGGCCAGGGCGCGCTGGTGGGCGAGGTCGGCAGCGCGCATTGCGAGCGCCGGGCTTGCGAAATCGAACACATGCGCCACGCCGACATGCAGATCGACCATCCCTATCGACCGGTTGGAGAACCTGTCGTGCCAGCGCCGTACCGACAGATCGTAGATGCTGTCTTCCAGCAGGGCGCTGAACCGGGTGACAGTAATGCCGCGCGCGAGCATGATGAATTCCGCGGCTGACTGGCGCGCGCTGTAGCATTCGCCCCTGGTGGCGAGCGACAGCGTGCTGGCGATCCGCTCCATGAGGCGCGTCGCGGTGTGCAGCCCGTGCTGGTCGACGATCTGGTCGATCCGGCTGACCGAGCAGATCGCGACCGACAGCGGCTCCACCTCGCTGCGCGCGATGCGGTAGTTCTCCTGCAAGGCGATTTCGAAGTGGGAGCGATCGGGCAGGCTGGTCTGGATCCGGGGCGTATCCGGTGCGGCGTCTTGGCCACCGTCGCGGTGACGGTGGAGCTCGAGATCGCCGTCCTTCCCGATCCGCTCCATGCGCCCGGCGATGCGGGCGAGGGCACCTTCGGGCGCAATCGGCTCTGACGGTGCGCTGCGTGCCTCGTGGATCGAGACGATGTTGCCCCCGCCGCTCGAATAGCTCCGCCAGAATGCCTTGATCAGGCTCTCCAGCGACAGGCTCTCGCCGCTCTCGACGATAGTGTCCGCCATGCGCGCGAGCGCGGCGTGGACCTCGTCCGCCTCGTGGTGCTGGGCGATCGGCCCGGTGTGGTTAACCGGCGGAGCGGTCTCGGCAGTGTGCAGCATCCTCGTCCCTTCCCCTTGCCGGGTACAGAACGGCTACTCGAGCCCGCTTTATAGGCGCGCCGCCCGATGCTTCACGATCGGCGTAGCGACCGCCGAATAATTGCGGGGCAGGGTTAACGCTGCCCGCATGGGCGGGGCAGGGGAGGCCTCGGGGGCATTCATCTCCGAAACCGATCAGCTGCCCTACGCGCGGATACCTAGGCATTGGACCATCTCGATAGCAAGCAAGCCTCTCAAATAGCTCCACATCCGCAATACCTCGTATTTCTGCGGGCCGGAAAAACGCGGATGATTGCGGTCGACCCTTAAGGGTTAACACGGGAGGGGTGGCAAATGCGGGGAAGACTGGCAGTTATCGAGGCGGACGAGCAGTTGCGCGAGCAGGTTGTGCGGCAAGTGGAGGCTGCGGGCGTCATTGCCGACCCGTTCGAGACGCTCGACGGGTTCATGCTGATTAGCCCGGGCGGCGATCATGTGGTGCTGGTGGGCGATGACATTCCCATGGCGCTCGGCGTGAGCGAACAGTTGCGCACGCAGGGGCACTGGCTGGCGGTGATCGCCTATGCCACCCGGCCGAACCTGCGGCGGGTGGTGGCGGTGCTTCGCGGCGGGGGATATGACTACTTCTCGCTCCCGCTGGATACTGCGGCATTGCTGCGCACCATCGAACATCTCGCCGACGGGGGCGCTCCCTACGCAGCAGCGCGTCGGCGGGCGGCCGTGGCCCGGACCCGACTGGCGCACCTTTCACCGCGTGAGCGTGAGGTGCTGTCGCGCATGGCCGGGGGTTACTCCAACAAGACCATCGGGATCGAGCTTGGGATCAGCCCGCGCACGGTCGAAATCCACCGCGCGAACATGCTCTCGAAGCTGGGGGCTTGCTCTTCCACCGAAGCGCTGCGGATGTATTTCGAAGATCACTTGCTCAATGGCTCGGTGGCGCAGCCGGAAGGATGACGCGGAAGGCGGGGGCGGCACGCTAGCTGGCTCGGCGACCGAGAAAGCACTTTACGCGAGCGTAAGCCTGCGCCAGTGTTGCGACCATAACAGCCGGTATGGGAGAGTGAACATGGCGACCGTCGCCGAACCCGGAGCCCAGGAAACGAACGATCTGGACGCCTTCCGCGAGGATGTGCGCGCCTTTCTGGCGGAGAATTTTCCGCCCGAGCTGCGCGGCAAGAACAATATCCTCAGCTCGGTCGAGGAAGCCGGCGAGGAAAGCCCTGAAGAAAAGGCATGGCGCCTCGCCATGGGCGAGCGGGGATGGGGTACGCCCACCTGGCCCAAGGAATACGGCGGTGGCGGCCTGACCAAGCGGCAGGCACGCGCGCTCGAGGAGGAAATGGCCAAGGTCGGGGCGTGGAACCCGATCGGCGGTATGGGCGTGATGATGCTCGGGCCCACACTGCTCGAATTCGCGAGCGAGGAGCAGAAGCACGAGCATATTCCGCCGATCTGCAAGGGCGAAGTGCGCTGGTGTCAGGGCTATTCGGAGCCGAACGCAGGCTCCGACCTCGCCAACCTCCAGACGATGGCGGAGGACAAGGACGACCATTACCTCGTCAATGGCCAGAAGACCTGGACCAGCGGCGGCCAGTGGGCGGACAAGTGCTTCTGCCTCGTACGCACCGACCGCAGCGATAAACACAAGGGTATCTCTTTCCTGCTGATCGACATGCATGCGCCCGGTGTCGAGGTGAAGCCGATCA
The DNA here is from genome assembly GCA_963972905.1 of uncultured Erythrobacteraceae bacterium. Classification (GTDB taxonomy): domain Bacteria; phylum Pseudomonadota; class Alphaproteobacteria; order Sphingomonadales; family Sphingomonadaceae; genus Alteriqipengyuania. The sequence continues at coordinate 15,988 of CAXAXQ010000025.1, read as the reverse complement.
AGATGATTTCGGGCATGAGCCCGTTTTGCGAGACCTTCTTCACCGATGTGCAGGTGCCCAAGCAAAACCTCGTCGGCGAGGAAGGCCAGGGCTGGACCATCGGCAAGAAGCTGCTGCAGCACGAGCGGACCAATCTTTCGGGTGGCGGCGCGCTTGCCGCGCTCAACGCCCAGCCGCTCCACAAGGTCGCCGAACGCTACATCGGCCTGGACGAGAACGGCAAGCTGGCCGACGCGGAGTTGCGGGTGAAAATCGCCGATTTCGAAATGCGCTGGAACGCGTTTCTGCTTACCGCGCGCCGCGCGATGGATGAGAGCAAAGCGGCTGGCGGCGTGTCGGACATCAGCTCGATCCTCAAGAAGGCGGGCACCAAGCTGGGCCAGGAACGCGCCGAGCTGATGATCGCGATCCAGGGCTATCGCGGGCTCGGTTGGGAAGGCGAGGGCTTCGAGCAGAAGGAGCTGGACGGCACGCGCGCCTGGCTCTTCGGCAAGGCGACCACGATCTACGGCGGGTCGACCGAAATCCAGAACAACATCATCGCCAAGCGCATCCTTGGCATGCTGGACCACCAGTAAGGGAAGCGGAACACATGGCCGTACTCAACGACGAGCAGGAAATGCTGCGCGACATGGCGCGCGAGTGGACCAAAAACGAACACCCGGTGGGTGCCTGGCGCAAGGTGCGCGACGCGGGCGAGCCGTTCGACGCGGACGCGTGGGGCGCGATGGGCGAAATGGGCTGGGCGGGGATCATCATCCCGGAAGAGCACGGTGGGACCGATTTCGGCTGGCTGAGCCTGGGTCTGGTGGTCGAGGAACTGGGCAAGAGCCTCGCCGCGAGCCCGCTGATCGCCTCCGCGCTTGCCGCATCGGCGATCGTGCTGGGCGGCAGCGATGAGCAGAAGGCCGAATATCTGCCGCGGCTCGCGAGCGGAGAGCTGATCGGCACGCTCGCCTTCGATGAAGGCCCGCGCCATGCCGGGCTGACTGCCAGCGCGAGCGTGCATGGCGGGCGCCTGACCGGAACCAAGGCCTTCGTCCACGAAGCCAGCCGCGCCGGGCTGTTCGTCGTGCTGGCGAGCGATGGCGTCTATCTGGTCGAGCAAGGCAAGGGCATCACGCTCTCGAAGCGCGCGATGGTCGACATGCGCGACCATGCGGAGATCGATTTCAACGACGCACCCGCGCAGAAACTGGCCGCTGGCGGAGACGATCTGGCGCAGAAAATCCTCGACCGCGCACGCGTGCTGACCGCCGCCGAAATGCTCGGCATGTGTCAGGCGGTGTTCGACACCACGCTCGACTACCTGAAGCAGCGCGTGCAGTTCAATCAGGTGCTCAGCTCGTTCCAGGCGCTCCAGCACCGCATGGCGGACCTCTACAGCGAGCTGGAGATGACCCGCTCGGCCGTCGAAGGCGGCCTGCAGGCGCTCGACAGCGGGTTCGCAGTGACCGAGGCGGCGATGCTGGCCAAGGCGCGCGCGAACGACGCGCTGCACCTGATCAGTAAGGAAGGAATCCAGCTGCATGGCGGGATCGGCATGACCGACGAATATGCCGTCGGGTTCTTCCTCAAGCGCGCACGTGTGCTGGAAGCATCATGGGGATCGAGCAGCCATCTGCGCGACCGTTTTGCGACGATGAAGGCATACTGACGTTACGGAACGCAGGCCCGTGATCCGCAGTGTTACGCAACTGTCACACCCGCATGGCGAACGCAGGTCGCGCTTGTAGTTTTGCGAGAACAGGCGCAGAATAGCGCGGCTTGGGAGAGAGCATGCATTGGCGGGCGCGACAGGCGAAAAAGCTGCGCGCCCTCCTTCACACCCGATCGTGACACCGCCACCCGCGGTCGCACCAAGGTGCTGTCTCCCCTCGCAAGGAAATTGGGATTGGGAGACCTATGAAAGCCATTCTGACACGCTCGATCGCCCTCGGTGCACTTGCCGGAGGCCTCGCCCTCCAGCCGGTGGCCGCGCTGGCCCAGACGACCGACGCACAAGACACCGAAACCGAGCTGCAGGACGAGCTCGACGGCGGTACGACAATCGTTGTTACCGCGCAGGGCCGCACGCAGGAACTGACAGATGTGCCAGTCGCGGTGAACGTGGTCTCTGCAGAAGAGCTGCGCAATTCGGGTGCCAGCGACATCCGCGAACTCAACCAGGTCGCACCGTCGCTGCTGGTCTCCTCCACCGGTAACGAGGCCAATGGCTCTGCCCGTATCCGCGGCATCGGCACGGTCGGCGACAACCCCGGTCTGGAAAGCTCGGTCGCGGTGTTCGTCGATGGTGTGTACCGCTCGCGTTCGGGCAACGCGCTGAGCGAACTGGGCCCGATCGACCGGGTCGAAGTGCTGCGCGGGCCGCAGGGCACGCTCGGCGGGCGCAACAGCTCGGCCGGCCTGATCAACATCTACACCGCGCCGCCCGAATTCGAATTCTCCGGCTATGGCGCCTTCACCTACGGCAATTACGACGCGATCAAGGTCGAAGGCGGGATCAACGCGCCGCTGGGCGATACGATCGCCGCGCGCCTCGACGGGGTCTATTTCAAGCGTGACGGATTCTACAACGATGTCGTCAACGACGTCGATGTGAACGATCGCGATCGCTACCTTATCCGCGGCCAGATGCTGTTCGAGCCGACCGATACGCTCTCCATCCGACTGACCGGCGACTATTCGAAGAAGGACGAGGCGTGCTGCGCCGCGACCTTCGTGCAGCCCGAGTTCGCTCCGCTCGCGCGGGTCAGCCCCGGGCTCGATACGTTTGCCCGGCCGAACGGCGGCCCGGCGCTCACCAGCACCCAAAACCCGATCGTCAACATCCTGCTCGGCCTCGGTCAGAACCCGAACGCGCTGACGCAGAGCACGTTCGACCGCGACATCTATGTAACCCCGGGCCGCAGCTTTGCCGGCGAGACCGAGGATTACGGTGCCGCGCTGGAACTGAACTGGGATTTCGGCGGCGCTCGGCTGACCTCGATCACCGGTTACCGCGACTATTCGAATACGCAAGGATCGGACACCGACTACACGCAGGTCGACATCCTCTATCGCTCGCCTGGCCCCAATGCCGGTGCGCGTGAATTCCGGACCTTCAGCCAGGAACTGCGTCTCCAGGGCGAAGCGTTCGACGGCACGCTGGACTGGCTGGTCGGCGGCTACTTCGCCAATGAAAAGCTCGAAACCCGCGACAACCTGCGCTTCGGCACGCAGTACGGCACGTTTGCCAACTGCCGCATCGCGCTGGCGATCAACCCCGCACTGGCCAATCCTTCGGCGGCCAACTGCTTCGGCGCGAATATCGGCGCACTGACTGCGGCCAATGGCGGGGCCGGCGCGTTCGGCGCTGCCACACCGCTGATCATCGCGGGGATCAACAACCTCGCGACGGTCAATGATCGGGGCAGCACCGGTGATGTGTACAACCAGGAAAGCACCAACTGGGCGCTGTTCACCCACAACATCATCAACATTACAGACCGTCTGAACCTGACGCTCGGCCTGCGGTACACCAATGAGAACAAGGATTTCTCGGCCAGCTTCGGTAACGACAACACGGCTTGCCCGGCCAATCGCGCACTGCTTGGGCCGCTGCTCGGCGTGCCTGCGCTGGCGGGTCTGGCCGGCGGTCTGATCTCGCTTTCGTGCCAGGGCAACAGCACCAGCGAGCTGAACGGCGTTTCGATCGCCGACAGCCGCGACGAAGACGAGTTCACCGGGACGGCGATCATCTCGTTCAAGCCGACCGATCGTCTGATGACCTACGCCAGCTACTCGCGCGGATACAAGGCGGGCGGGTTCAACCTCGACCGGTCTGCGCTGCAGGCGAGCCCGCTGGTCGGGAACCCTGCGGTGACCGGTTCGACCGCGAACCTTCAGTTCGGCCAGGAAACGGTCGACGCGTTCGAAGTCGGCAGCAAGTATGATGGTCGCAACTGGACGCTGACGGCTGCTGCCTTCTACCAGCGGTTCTCCAACTTCCAGCTCAACACGTTCAACGGCTCGGTCTTCCTGGTCCAGAACGTGAATTCGTGCGGTACCAACCTGAGCGGCGCGGATCGCGATGCGAGCGGCACCACCGGTGCCTGTGCCGCCGACGACGTGCAGCCGGGTGTGATCGCCAAGGGCGTCGAGCTGGAGCTCGGTCTGCGGCCGGCGCGCTTCCTCAACGCCAACCTCGGGTTGACCTATGCCGACACCAGCTACGAGACCAACCTGATCGGCAATGACAGCGGCGCTCCGCTGGATCCGGCGCTGCGGCTTCTGCCGGGCGACAACCTGTCGAACGCACCGGAGATCACTGCCACGGCATCGATCAGCTACACCCCGCCGATCGGCAATAGCGGTCTGACCGGGCTGTTCTACCTGAACACCCGCATGACCAGCGACTACAACACCGGCTCCGATCTGTTGTATGGCAAGGAGCAGGACGGCTACGTTCTCGTCAATGGTCGCATCGGCATCCGTGGTCCGGACCAGAAGTGGGCGATCGAACTGTGGGCGCAGAACCTGTTCGATCAGGATTACACCCAGGTCGCCTTCAACACGCCGTTCGTGGCTCCGCAGCAGACCTATTCGGCCTACCTCGCCGAACCGCGGACCTACGGCATTACGGTGCGCGCGGGCTTCTGATCCACGCTACGCCCGCTGGGCAAAGAGAAACGGCGCGGGGGGCAACCCTCGCGCCGTTTTTGCTTGTGTGGGGCAGCGGCCGCGTCCGGCTGAACTGGCCGCTGCGGATTACTGAACGACGTCGGCCCAGTCGGGGTGACGCATCGCCTGCGCCTTGAAAAACGGGCACAGCGGCACGATGCGAAAGCCTTGCGCGCGCGCGTCCGCCACAACCCGCTCGGCCAGTGTCGATCCTACGCCCTTGCCGCGCAGGCTATCGGGCACGCCGGTATGATCGACGATGACGAGAGTGGGGCTGGCGCGCGAGAAGGTGAGTTCGCCGACTTCGTCGAAACCCTCCACCTGGGCGACGTAGAGTCCCTTGGTGTCGTTATCGACCCGCGTGATCGTGATGCTACTCATGAGGACGCCGGGCTTACCGCAATCTGCATGGCGCGCAATAGGGCGCACGGCGCCCTCTGCCGCAGCCGTGCCGATCGAGCGTATCAAGCGAGCCTAAAAGCCGCCGGGTCGGAGCTTGGGTTCGATCGGGTACTCGGCCCCGCTCGACCTGCCGATGAAGGTGCTGAAGCCGCAGGATGTGCTTCCACCCCGGCGCAGCGGCGATGCTTCCGCCGCGGATGAGCTGGCGAGCTGATCGCCGACAGGTGTGGATCGTGACAGAAGGGAAATCCCGACGAAACCCGTCCACAGCCAGTTCGGCGCGGAGTTATGAGGGTTGGGTTCTAGGAGGGTAATTCCACTGGTCGGGAAGACAGGATTCGAACCTGCGACCCCCACACCCCCAGTGTGATGCGCTACCAGGCTGCGCTACTTCCCGAGCAGTGGAAGGGGGCCTATAGGCGTGCCTTTCGCGGCTGGCAATGCCCGTTTGCCACTCTCCGTCGATCCTGGCCGTGAGGCCCTGCGCGCCGCCGATTGCTCTTGTCCGCCAAGGCTGCTAGGCGCGCGGATCTGGAGTGCTGGTGGCGCGGCAGCGGGACGGATTTGTTTCCGCCCAGCTTGCAGTCGCCGCATCGACGCTCCATTTCGACATCCGGATTTCAACAGGCACCCGTACCCTCATGCTCGACCTTATGACCGCCGCGGCCAGCGCATCAGCGCCCCCGGCCTGGATCCAGTTCCTGCCCTTCGTGGGCATGATCCTCATCTTCTGGTTTCTGATCATTCGCCCGCAGATGAAGCGGCAGAAAGAACACCAGCAAAAGATCGGCGGCCTCAAGAAGGGTGACCGGGTGGTCACCGCGGGCGGGCTGATCGGCAAGATCGTCGCCGTGCGCGACGACGAAGTCGAACTGGAACTGGCGCGCGATGTGCGAGTCAAGGCGGTGAAGAGCACCATCGGCGACGTCATCCTCCCCAAAGCCAGCAACGACTGAGCGCGAAGAGGCTTCTACCAATGCTCGAATTTCCGCGCTGGCGTAAAATCTGGTTGTGGGCGCTGACCCTGGCGGTGGCGGCCTGCGCCGTGCCGTCTTTCTTCGCCATCGCCAACATCCCCTATCCGCGCAGCCTGCCCGATCCGACGGTCAACCTCGGGCTCGACCTTGCCGGCGGCAGCCACATCCTGCTGGAAGCGCAGCCCGCACAGGTCGCGGCCCAGCGGCTCGAGAACCTCGAGGAATCGGTTCGCACCGCGATGCGCGATGCAAGCCCCGAGATCCGCATCGGCGATCTCTCGACCCGGGGCGGGCGCCTCTCCTTCATGCTCGACGATGCGAGCGAGATCGACCGGGCGCGCGAAGTCCTGACCCCCCTGATGAACGGCACCGGGCTGACCCGCCAGTGGGAACTGAGCGTGGTAGATACCAGCCGGATCGTTCTCACCCCGACCGCGCAGGGCCTCGACGAGGCGGTGACTCAGGCGATGGACAGCGCGACCGAAGTGGTCCGCCGCCGGATCGACGAACTGGGCACGCGCGAGCCGACTATTCTTCGTCAGGGCGACACGCGCATCGTGGTCCAGGTGCCGGGCCTGCAGGATCCCGAACAGCTCAAGGAGCTGCTCGGCCAGACCGCGAAGCTCGAATTCAAGCTGGTCGATCAGGAAGCCCTGCCGAGTGACGTTGCCGAGGGGATCGCCCCTCCGGGCAGCGAGATATATCCTTTCGCCCAGGGTTCCGCGTTCGAAGGCAGCAGCCTCGCGGTTCGCCGACTGGGCGGCATTCAGGGCGACAGCCTGGTCAACGCGCAGGCCGGGGTCGACCCGCAGGACAACAGCAATATCGTCAACATCCAGTTCGACAGCCAGGGTGGCCAGCGCTTCGCCCAGCTGACGACGCAGAATGTGGGCAAGCCCTTCGCCATCATCCTCGACGGTGAAGTGCTGTCCGCGCCGAATATCAACGAGCCTATTCGTGGCGGCGCGGCGCGCATTTCGGGCGGGTTCACCGCCGACAGTGCCAATGCGCTCGCGATCAGCCTGCGCTCGGGTGCGCTGCCGGTCGATCTCTCGATCGTGGAAGAGCGCACCGTCGGGCCCGACCTTGGCGCCGACTCGATCCGCGCGGGCTTGCTTGCGATGGGCATCGGTTCGATCCTGGTCGTCGCCCTGATGATTGCGACCTATGGCCGCTTCGGGGTCTATGCGACCTGCGCGCTGGTCATCAACGTGATCATGATCCTGGGCATCATGGCCGCGCTCAACACCACGCTCACGTTGCCGGGCATTGCCGGCTTCGTGCTGACGATCGGCGCGGCGGTGGACGCCAACGTGCTGATCAACGAACGCATTCGCGAAGAGCGAAAGCGCGGGCGGCGCGTCGTCACTGCGGTGGAGAACGGCTACCGCGAGGCAAGCCGTGCGATCTACGATGCTAACATCACCAACTTCATCGCCGGGGTGCTGCTGTTCCTGTTCGGCTCGGGCCCGATCCGCGGCTTCGCGGTGGTCCTGATCATCGGCCTGTTCACCAGCGTCTTCACCGGCGTGACCATGACCCGCATGTGGGTCGCGGGCTGGCTCAAGGCCAAGCGTCCGCGCGAAATCAACATCTGACGGGCCATCGAGTAACATCATGAAACTTCTCAAGCTCGTTCCCGACGACACCAATATCCACTTCCTGCGCTGGCGCGTGCCGTTCTACGTCGTCAGCGTGGTGCTGATGATCCTGAGTTGGGTCGCGGTGTTCACCATGGGCCTCAACTACGGGGTCGACTTCGCGGGTGGCCAGGAAGTGCGCCTGACCTTCCAGGAACGCCAGGAGGCACCGATCCCGCAGCTGCGCGATCTGGTCGGCGATCTGGGCTATGGCGAGCCGGTGGTGCAGGAATTCGGCCAGCCCAACCAGGTCTCGATCCGTGTGCCGCTGCCAGAGGATGTCGAGAACACGCCCGGCGCTGCGACCGAGATCGGCAACAAGGTGATCGCCGCGATCGATCAGCAATATCCCGACGCGCGGACCGACGGTAACGATACCGTTTCCGGCAAGGTTGCGGGCGAGTTCCGCGAACGCGCGCTGTGGGCGCTGCTCGCTGCAATGGCTGCAATTGCGATCTATATCTGGGTCCGGTTCGAATGGCAGTTCGGCGTGGGGGCGCTGTTCGCGCTGGTTCACGACGTGTCGCTGACGATGGGCTTCTTCGCGATCACGCAGCTGGAATTCAGCCTTCAGATCATCGCGGCGATCCTCGCGATCATCGGCTATTCGCTCAACGACACGATCGTGGTGTACGACCGGATCCGCGAGAACCTGAAGAAATTCCGGAAGATGCCGGTGCCCGAACTGCTCGATCTGTCGGTCAACGAAACGCTGGCGCGTACCATCATGACCTCGCTGACGCTGCTGATCGCACTGGTTCCGCTGCTGCTGTTCGGCCCGGCCAGCCTGTTCGGCATGGTTGCCGCGATCACTCTGGGGATCTTCGTCGGTACCTACAGCTCGATCTACATGGCCGCGCCGATTCTGATCTGGATGGGGGTGACGGGCACCAGCTTCGTTCCGCAGGAAAGCAAGGCAGAGCAGCAGGACAAGATCGCGCGCGGCGAAGCCTGACGGCACGCCTGCGTCCGATCGCCAGCTTGAGGCCGCTCGTCCCCGCAGCGGCGGGCGGCCTCGCGCCGTCTAGCCCCGGATGATTTCCGAATAGATCGCGTCGAGCGCCTCCGCGTGCTCGGCCCAGCCGAACCTCTCAACCATCTGCGCCGTGTCCCTCGGCGCGGGCGGATCGCGCAGGATCACCCGTACACCCTCGGCCACCGCATCGCTGTTTCGTGCCACCAGCACCCCGGCGGCGGGGCCGCGGACAAGCTCGCGTGCGCCGCCGACATCGGCGATTACCAGCGGAGTGCCGCAGGCGAGCGCCTCGACCCATGCATTGGCGAGCCCCTCGCTGGCCGAGGGCAGCACCATCGCATCGGCGGCGGAGAGCACCAGCGGCAGCAGATCATGGTCCAGCAGGCCCAGGAAGTGGACCCGGTCGGCCACCCCCAACTCTTCCGCCAGCGTGTGCAGCTGTGTCTCGTCCGGCCCCTTGCCTACCAGCAGCAGCTGCGCATCGGGCAGCTGTGCCAGTGCGCGCACGACCATTTTCTGCCCTTTGCGCTCGATCAGCGCGCCGACCGTCGCGATCAGCGGTCCCTTTTCGGGCAGGGCAACTCTCAGCCGCTCGCCCAGCATCCTGCGCAGCCCCGCGTTCTGCAATGGCCGGAAACGGTCGCGGTCGAGCCCGGTATAGTGGATCGCGATCTTGCTACGATCCATCCCCAGTTGCGCCATGTCGTCCGCCAGCGCCTCGCTCACCGCGAGCACTCGATGCGCCTGCCGAGCCGCGTCGAGCATCTTCGCACGGCCAAAGCCCCGAGCGCCCCAATAGTGGATGTCCGCCCCACGCGCCTTGATCGCCAATGGCAGGTCCAGCGCGCGCGCAATCGCGGCGGCAGCGGGGCCGTCGGGGTAGAAGAACTGCGCATCGACCATGTCGAAAGGCTGCTGCGCGTGAAGCTCACGCGCCAGTGGCAGAACGGCTCTTGCGATCATCGCCGGGTTCAACCGACCGCCGATTTTGGGCAGCAGCGTGAAACTGGGCCGTCTCACGGTCAGGCCAGCGCTGCGCCCATCGACTGCTGCCTGCTCCAGTGCGCGATATTCGCCTATCCTGAGAGGGGGCAGGCCGATCGGGTTGATCACCGTCACTTCCCAGTCGGGTCGCGCGGCGAGCGCCTCCAGCGAACTGGCCACAAAGGTGCCGAAGCGAGGGCGCACTGCGTTGGGGTAGAGCGTTGCGAGCGAGAGAAGTCGTTTCATGCGCGCGCCCGTCACAATGGCCGGACCAGCGTTTCGGCGACCGCGATCCACGCCGGGTCTTCCACGATCACCTGCTTGTGCCCTGCCTCCGGAGGCAGCAGCGCGATCCGGCGCGGTTCGCTATCCACCAGCCGCCCGAAGGCGAAGCGGCCCGCACGGCGAGGCACCAGCACGTCACGGTTGATCGCCTGGCCCGCCTTCGCCGGATCGATCTGGCGCAGCCACAGCTGGTCGCCGGAGCGATAGGCCCCGGTGCTTGCGCTCACCTGCAAGACCATCCGAGTGCCTGCCGCCCCCATCGCCTCGGGCAGGATCGCCTCACGCGGGCTCTCCAGCGCCTGTGCGCCGTGCTCGCCCAGCACCGCGACCACCGCGACCGGCTCCACCTTGTCCGAGCGGACCAGCGTTTCGGGATCGACGTCCAGCGCGCTGCCGATCCGCTCCATCCATTTGAGCGAGAGGTTGCGCGTGCCCGTTTCCAGCCGCCCGATCGTCTGCGCGGTGGTCGGCGGGGTGCAGGCCTCTGCCAGATCGGCCAAGGTCCAGCCTTTCTGGCGGCGGATGTCGCGTATCCGGTTTATCATCAGGGTGGATCTTTCACCAAATCGGTAAAAAAGCACTTTCCTACACCTGCTTCCGCTTGGCAAGCCGTCGCTCGATCAATCCGGGGAGACCATTTGCCATGACACGCGAACTTGCCGAACGCGAACTGACCAGCGAAGGACCGCGCCGCAGCGGCGGTACGCGTGCGAAGCGCCGATCGGTCACCGTCAATCTCGCCGAAAGCCCGCTCACCTGGCTGCACGCGCGCGGCCATCTCTCCGATCGCCTGTTCGACGCGGGCGAGCGCCTGCGTGCCGACTACGAGAAGGCGCAGCTGAGCCCGTCGGTCACGATGCGGTGGGATCCGGTGCGGATCAAGGGCGGGCCGGATGCGGGGCTCTCCCCTACCGAGCGTCAGATGGCGGCGAAGGAGCGCTTCGACGGGGCGCTGGCGGCGGCGGGCAGCGGGTTGTCCGATGTGCTGTGGCGGGTGGTGTGCGCGTGCGAGAGCCTGCCGCAGGCCGAACGCGCGCTGCAATGGCCCGCGCGTTCGGGCAAGCTGGTGCTCAGGCTGGCGCTGGGCCGGGTGGCCGATTTCTACCGCATCGGGTGAGGAGACTTTTTGAGCCCAGGACTGTGTCTCAAGTGTCTCAGGGGATCGCTGCCATGGCCCAGCCGTTATCTGGGTAAATCCCCAGACGCGAAGGAAAAATGGCCATGAAGTTCTACTACTCCCCCGGCGCATGCAGCCTCGCCAGCCACATCGCCCTGATCGAGGGCGGGTTCGACCATGAGGCGGTCAAGGTCGATCTCGCGAAACACCGGACCGAACATGGCGAGGATTTCTACCAGATCAGCCCGCGCGGCTACGTCCCCGCGATCGAGACCGACGAGTACGGCCTGCTGACCGAGAACCCGGCGGTGCTGACCTTCATCGCCGATCGCACCGCCAGGCTGCCCACGGGCGAAGACCTGTACCGCCTGCTCGAATGGATCGGCTTCATCGGGACCGAGATTCACAAAGCCTACGCACCGCTGTTCGGCGGGGCCGAGGGTAACGAGAAGGACGACGCGAAGGCGAATGTAGGAAAGCAATACCAGCTCGCCGAAACGCTGATGGACGGCGGCGACTGGCTGGTCGGCAACGGGCCGAGCGTGGCGGACAACTACCTGTTCGTGACGCTGCTGTGGGCCGACAAGTTCGGCATCGATTTGCCGCAATCGCTGGTCGCCTACCGCGAACGCAACATGCAGCGCGATGCGGTGAAGCGGGCTATGGCGCAGGAGGGGCTCGGTTAGCCGAGCGCCTCGCCTATCCGCCTGCGGACCCCGGGCAGCATCTCGGCCTCGAACCAGGGGTGCTTGCGCATGAAAAGCGTCGATCGCCACGCGGGGTGGGGCAGTGGGATCGCGCCATCGAACGCGCGCCCGTCGGTCTCCAGCCAGTGCTCCACCCGCCGTGCCATGGTCCAGCTGCGTGCCTCCGGAAGGTTGGCCGCCTGTGCATAGCTGCCGACCAGCAGTGTCAGCCGGTCGTCGGGCAGGGCGGCGAGCACGCGTTCGTGCCACAGCGGCGCGCATTCGGGGCGCGGCGGCCGGTCGCCGCCGCTCGCCTTGCCGGGATAGCAAAAGCCCATCGGGACCAGCGCGACCTGCTCTGCGTGGTACATCTGATCGCGGCTCAGGCCGGTCCATTCACGCAGCCGGTCGCCGCTGGCATCGTCCCATGGAATGCCGCTCGCGTGGACCTTGCTGCCCGGCGCCTGCCCGATGATGAGGATGCGCGATCGCGGGGAGAACTGCACCACCGGGCGCGGTGCGAAGCCCAGCGCGGTTTCGCACACCCGGCAGGCGGCGATCTCGGCGTGCAGCGCTTTTTTGCTCAACCCTCGACCCGCTCGGCCAGCATCAGCCAGCGTTCCTCGGCCTCGTCCTTCTCGCTCCGGGCATTCTCGATGCCCTTCATGATGGTGGCGAAGCGCTGCGGGTCTGTGCTGTAAAGCTCCGGATCGGCGAGGATTTCCTCTCCCCGCGCGATGGCGAGCTCAAGCTCCTCGATCCGCGCCGGTAGCGTATCGTAATCGCGCTGGTCCTTGTAGGAGAGCTTGCCGGCCTTGGGCGCGGGTGGGGCAGGTGGCGGGCTCGCCTTCGTGGGTGCCTTGCTCTTGCCTGCGACAGGCTGGCGGCGCTTGGCGACCCAGTCCTCGTACCCGCCCGCGACGACATCTACCTTGCCCGAACCGTCTAGGCCGAGCGTCACGGTCACCGTGCGGTCGAGGAAGTCGCGGTCGTGGCTGACGATCAGCACAGTGCCCTCGTAGTCCGCGATCACCTCCTGCAAGAGGTCGAGCGTCTCGAGGTCGAGGTCATTGGTCGGTTCGTCCAGCACCAGCAGGTTGGATGCACGGGCGAACTCTCGCGCGAGCAGCAGACGCGACTTCTCACCGCCTGAAAGGATGTCGGCCTTGGTATCGACGATGCCGGGATCGAACAGGAACTCCTTGAGGTAGCCCTGCACATGCTTGCGGTTGCCCCGCACATCGATCCAGTCGCCACCTTCGGCCAGCACCTGGCGCACGGTCTTGCCTTCGCCCAGCAGGCTGCGCTGCTGGTCGATCATCACGCCGGTCAGCGTCTTGGCGATATCGACCGTGCCGCTGTCGGGCTCGGTCTCGCCGGTCAGCAGCTTGAGCAGCGTGGTCTTGCCCGCGCCATTCGCACCGACGATGCCGATCCGGTCGCCCCGCTGGATGCGCAGGGAGAAGTCGCGGATGATCGTGCGATCGCCTCCATCCGGCAGAGGGTAACTCTTGGAGACATGATCGGCGACGATCACGGACTTGCTCTTGAAGTCTTCCGCCGTCGCCAGCTTCAGCTTCGCCGTGCCGCTGGTGTCGATCATCGACGCGCGCTGGGCGCGCATCTGCCACAGCTTTTCCAGCCGTCCCTGATTGCGCTTGCGCCGCGCGGTCACCCCGCGCTCCAGCCAGTGTGCCTCCAGTTTCAGCTTCGCGTCGAGCTTCTCCGCCGCGCGCGTTTCCTCGGCATAGACCTGCTCTTCCCACGCCTCGTACCCGCCGAAGCCGACTTCCTTGCGTCGCATCGATCCCCGGTCGAGCCACAGCGTCGCGCGGGTCAGGCGCTTGAGGAAGGTCCGGTCGTGGCTGATGACCACGAAGGCGCCGGTATAGCGATCGAGCCAGCTTTCCAGCCAGTCGATCGCCGCGAGATCGAGATGGTTGGTCGGTTCGTCCATCAGCAGCAGGTCCGGGTCCTGTGCCAGCGCACGGGCGATCGCGGCGCGGCGTTTCTCGCCCCCGCTCGCACCCTCGCATTCGCGGCTCATGTCTATGCCGAGCTGGCCCGCAATCGCTTCGACCTCGTGTTCGGCAGGCGGGTTCTCCCCGCCCAGCGCGAAGTCCATGAGGGTTTTATGAGCAGACACGTCGGGGTCCTGCTCCAGCACCACGATCCGCGTGCCGGGCTTCACCTTGCGCTGGCCTTGGTCGGCGTCGAGCTTGTCGTCGATCAGCCGGAACAGCGTGGTCTTGCCCGCGCCGTTGCGCCCGATCAGGGCGAGCCGGTCCCGCGGGCCGATATGCAGGTCGATATTGTCCTGGTTCGGGCCGCCGAACAGCCACCTGCCGCCCTGCTGGAGGCCGAGGTTTTCCCAGGAAAGAATTGGAGGCTGAGCCATTGTTGCGGCGAGTTAAGGCGCGAAGAGCTAACTCACAAGCCTTCCGCAAGCCGATGCTTGCGGGTAACTGCTGGAAAACAGCAATCCTCTGGAGAATGCCGATGATCCGCACCGCCATCGTACCCACCGTCCTTGCCGCCACAGCCCTGGCCGCAAGCCCCGCGTTTGCTGCCGAAATTCAGGTCCAGGCGACCGGGCCGGTGATCGAACTGGTGGTCAACGAACAGGTCGAGGTGGCGCCCGATATGGTGACCATCAGCGCGGGCGTAACCACGCAGGCGCAGACTGCGCAGGAGGCGCAGTCGCAGAACTCCGCGCAGATGCAGCGCGTGATCGACCGGCTGAAGTCGCTCGGCATTCCCGAGCGCGACATCCAGACCACCCGGATAAATCTGGGCGCGCGTTTCGACTATGATCAGCAGACCCAACAGCAGGTCTTTCGCGGCTATCAGGCATCCAACCAGGTCAGTGTGAAGCTGCGGGACACCGAAGAAGTTGGCGCGGTGCTCGATGCACTGGTGCAGGCGGGCGCGAACGACATCAACGGGCCGAGCTTCTCGGTCTCGGACGATACCGGGCCCAAGGCTGAAGCTCGCAAGCGCGCAATGGAGCGCGCGCGCAGCATGGCACTGGATTACGCAAGGGTCGCCGGATATTCCAACGTGCGTATCTTGCAGATTTCCGAGAGCGTGCAGGGCTCCCCGCGTGAATACAGCGCCGACGCAATCCGGGTGACAGGATCGCGTGTTGGTGCAGCGCCGCCGGTGCAGGCCGGAATGGTCGAAACCGGAGTGACCGTCAGCGTCACCTACGAGGCGGTCAATTAAGGCGATCGTTCACAAATTAGGGCGGAAACCTGAATGGATGGTCGCATGTCGTATTCACAGGCTATTCAATGGTTTCCGCCTATCGCTGTGCGCATCATGAAATCGCTCCTCGCCTCGCTCCTCCTCGGAACCGCGCTCGTCGCCGCGCCTGCCCCCGCGTTTGCCCAGAGCAATCCGGCGCAGGAAGCGGCGCGGCGCGATACTCAGTCGGGCAGGGCGCTGCCGCTGCGGCAGATCGAGGCGCTCGTATTTCGCTCGCTCGATGCGCCGGTGTGTTCCAACAGCGGGAGCGAGCGCGATTGCTACGAATATCTCGGCCCCGCGTACGATCCCGGCGCGATGGCCTATCGCCTCAAGTTCATGCGCAACAGCCGCGTGATCTTTGTCGATATCGACGCCCGCACGGGCCGCGTGCTGAGCCGCGCGCGCTAGCCATCCGGCGGAAAAAGAGGCCCCGTTGTTGACGATGACGCGCCATTCGCTTCAAGGAGCGGCCTTGTTCAAGATACTTGCCAAGTGACAAGGACCACACGCCGATGCGCATCCTGATCGTGGAAGACGAGCCGACGCTGGGCCAGCAGCTCAAGTCGACGCTGGAACAGAACGGCTATGCGGTCGACCTGTCGACCGATGGCGAAGACGGCCATTATCTCGGCTCGACCGAGGATTACGACGCCGTGATCCTCGACCTCGGCCTGCCGGAAATCGACGGGCTGACCGTGCTGGGCATGTGGCGCAAGGAAGGCCGCAGGTTCCCCGTGCTGGTGCTGACCGCGCGTGATAGCTGGTCCGACAAGGTCGCCGGGCTCGATGCGGGCGCGGACGACTATCTCGCCAAGCCGTTCCAGACCGAGGAACTGATCGCCCGCCTGCGCGCGCTGATCCGCCGTGCGAGCGGCAATACCAGCAGCGAACTGACTGCGGGCGACGTGCGGCTCGACACGCGATCGGGCCGCGTCACGCGTGGCGGCGATCCGGTGAAGCTGACCGCGCAGGAATACAAGCTGCTGAGCTACCTGATGCACCACAAGGGC
>CAXAXQ010000024.1:0-59123 GCA_963972905.1 uncultured Erythrobacteraceae bacterium | reverse complement strand
TCGACGACGAGGGCGTGATCAAGATCAGCTCCTCCAACGCCGACGAGATCGAAGCTGCACGCAAGTGGATCGAAGGCATCGTCGAAGAGGCGGAAGTCGGCAAGGTCTACAACGGCAAGGTCGTCAACATCGTCGACTTCGGCGCTTTCGTGAACTTCATGGGCGGCAAGGACGGTCTCGTCCACGTCAGCGAAATGAAGAACGAGCGCGTCGAAAAGCCGACGGACGTCGTGTCCGAAGGCCAGGAAGTAAAGGTCAAGGTCCTCGAGATCGACCAGCGCGGCAAGGTTCGCCTGTCGATGCGCGTCGTCGACCAGGAAACCGGCGAAGAGCTGGAAGACACCCGCCCGCCGCGCGAACCGCGTGGCGACAAGGGTGATCGCGGGCCCCGTGGTGACCGTGGCGGCGACCGTCGCGGCGGCCGCGGTGGGCGTGGCGGTGGCCGTGGTCGCGATGGCGAGCGTGGCGGCGATCGTGACAACAAGGGCGGCGATAACGGCGGCGGCGACGGCCCCGCGCACATGCCGGCCTTCCTGCGCGACGACGACTAGGTCGCTCGCCAGAGTTTGGACGAAGGGCCGCGGGGTATTTTACCTCGCGGCCCTTTTTCTTTGCGCAAAGCAACAGGCACTGTCATTCGGCGCAGGTGTCGCATCCCGCCGCAATAGAATCGACCGGTCAGCAGTCGCTTGGCGCCACGCGTCGTTTCGTCTCGCGCCTGCCGCTGGCACGCGGTCGCCGCTGGATCGGCTATGCCATGGCGCTGCTGCTGACCTTTCTGGCATGGGCGGTCCGTTTCCAGATCGGTGATGGACTGCCGCCCGGCTTCCCCTATCTGACCTTTTTCCCGGCGGTGATCGTCACCGCGTTCTTTTTCGGGCCGGGGCCGGGCTCGCTCTGCGCGCTGTTATGCGGGCTGCTGTCCTGGTTCTTCTTCATCGCGCCCTTCGGCAGTTTCGAACTGCACTTCAATTCCGCCCTGGCGCTGGGCTTCTACATCTTCATTGTGTCGGTGGACATTGCGCTGATCCACTGGATGCAGGTGGCCAATCGCGACCTGGATGCGGAGCGGCGACGGAGTATCGCGCTGAAGGACAACAGCGAGGTCCTGTTCACCGAGCTGCAGCACCGGGTAGGCAACAACCTCCAGATGGTCGGCTCGCTGATCTCGTTGCAGAAGAACCGGATGAGCGACGAGGGCGCGCGCGCCGCGCTGGAGGAGGCGTCGCGCAGGCTCGGCCTCGTCGGGCGGATTCAGCGCCAGCTCTACGACCCCGGTGGGGCGCAGGTGAGCCTTGCGGCCTATATCGATCAGATATGCCGCGATGTGATCGCCGCGTCGGGCCGTCCAGGGCTCGGTTATGAGTTCGTCGCCGCGGCGGACACGGTGCTGCCGCCGGACAAGGCGATTCCGACCGCGCAGGTGGTGGCCGAAGCGCTGAACAATGCGATCGAGCATGGCTTCGGCGCGAGCGAAGGCGGCCAGATCGTGGTCACCGTCGCGCCCTATGATGGCGGCATCGAGATCGTCATCGCGGACGACGGGGTGGGGCTGCCCGATGGGTTCGACCTGGCGCAGGCGGAAAGCCTGGGCCTCAGGATCGCCCGCACGCTTGCCCAGTCGCTCGGCGGTCGCTTTACGATGTCGGCTGTTCCGATGGGGACGGGCACGGTCGCCCGGCTCGAGATCGATAGCCCGATCGTCGAGCCGACGGCGGCCATCCGGTCTGACTGAGCGCCCGGCTCCAGGCCGCGCTGGCCTCAGCCCATTTCGAGAACCGGCTTGAACACCGTGCCGTCGTGCAGGTCCGCGACCGCCTCGTTGATCTTGTCGAAGGGGTATCGCTTGACTAGCCGATCGAACGGGAATTGGCCCTTCAGGTAGAGGTCGACCAGCGTCGGGATGAACTGCTTCACCTTCGAATCGCCCTCCACGCAGCCGACGATCTTGCGGCCCGAGAGGATCTGCTCGTTGGCGTCGAAGGAATACTCGGTCCCGGCGGGTGGCGCGCCGACCACCACCAGCGTGCCCCGGTTGGCGAGCGATTCCCACGCACCCCTTGCTGCCGTGGCATTGCCGCTGCATTCGATCGCGTAATCCGCGCCTGCGCCAGTGATCTTGCGCACCTCTTCGGCCACATCGGTGCCCTTGGTCACGTGGACCGTATCGGTCGCGCCCAGTTCCTTCGCCAGCGACAGCCGGTCCTCGTTCGTGTCTACCGCGATGATCGGCGAGCATCCGGAAACCTTCGCGCCCATCACGGCGGCCATGCCGACGCTGCCAACGCCCGAAACCAGCAGGCTGGAACCCGCAGGCGGTTGCGCGGTGCGCATCACGGCACCCGCGCCGGTCTGAATGCCGCAGCCCAGCGGGCCAAGCAGCGAGATATCGACGTCTGCATCGATCTTCACCACGTTGCGCTCGTGCGCGATGGAGTAGGTGGCAAAGCTCGATTGCTGGAAGAAGGCCGCGTTAGGGCCGTCGGCGAAGACCGGCGCATCGTCGCCCTGTCGCTTGTTGAGGAAGTTCAGCGGATTGAAATCGGCGCAGTAGGCAGGGTCGCCTTCCTGGCACGGGCGGCAATGCCCGCAGGACCCGTAGGAGAGCACGACGTGGTCGCCCTTCGCGATATCGGTCACGTGCGTGCCCGTGGCGACGACCTTGCCGGCACCTTCGTGGCCGAGGACGACGGGAAAGTTGGTCGGCAGGTCGCCCGCCTGGACCGCGAGGTCGGTATGGCACACGCCGGTCGCAACCAATTCGATCAGCACCTCGTGCGGGCCGGGATCGGCGATCTCGCGCTCCTCGATGGCGAAGTCGGCTCCGGCTTCTGAAACGACGGCGATACGGGCGGTGGTGGTCATGGGGAATTCTCCTTCGGGGTTTGTCTCGATAACTTTTCCCGAAGGGTCGGTGTTCCGGCCTATCGCCCGCGCGCGGTAGCGTTTATCGCAACGCCCATGCTGCCACGCGAAACAATAGCCACCGCCCAGATCCCCGACGGGAAGGAGCTGACGCTGGTCAGCCACGGGCGCGATTTCATCATCATGCTCGGTCGGGACGAGTTGATGGGCACGCGGATGCAGTTTTCCGAGGAGCAGCTCGCTCTCCTGACGCTGACCGAACTGGAGGCGAGCAAGCCGCGCATCCTGATCGGCGGCTTCGGTATGGGCTTCACCTATCGCGCCGCACTCTCCCGCTTGCCCGAAGGGGGCAGCGTGACCGTGGCCGAGCTGGTGCCAGAAATTCTCGAGTGGGCGCGTGGTCCGCTCGCGCATCTGAGCGCCGAGAGTCTCGACGATCCGCGCGGAGAGGTGATCCTGTGCAATGTCGAGGCGCTGATCGACGATGCCAATGACGGCACTTCGCCCAAGTATGATGCGATCCTGCTCGATGTCGACAACGGCCCCGACGGGATCGTGGTCGACAGCAATTTCCGGCTCTACACCCGCACCGGCATCGCCAAGGCGAAGGACGCGCTCAACCCCGGCGGGATCATGGCGGTGTGGTCCGCCGCGCCCGACCACAAGTTCACCATGCGGCTGAAGGATGGCGGGTTCGAGGTCGAGGTGCGCGAAGTGCGCGCGCGGCCCAATAACAAGGGGCCGCGCCACACGATCTGGTTTGCGCGCAAACGCTGAGCGCGCTCAGCCTGCCTGCTTGACCCGCATTGCACCCAGATAGTCTCGCTTGCCGATCTCCACGCCCCGCATCCGTAGAATGTCGTAGGCAGTGGCGGAGTGGAAGAAGACGTTCGGGTTGGAGAAGCTGAGCAGGAAATCCTGCACAGTGAAGTCCAGCCGGAACTTGTCGCCGATGGCGAACACCATGTCGTTCCCGGCGATCGCCTCAAGCGCGTCCTCGCTCGCCTGCTCGCAGGTCTTGCGGGCGGTTGCGATCATCTCGCGCAGGCTCGCGAAATCCTCCGGGTAGGGGTTCATGTCGGGCGAGAAGTGTCCTTCGTGCACTGCGGTAAGCGCAAGATGCGTATGCGCCCAGCAGCTTTTGAACTGGTAGGCCAGCGGCAGCATGTCATCGGCCAGGCGCGTTTCCAGCAGATCCTTCTCGCCGGTCTTGCCATCCGCCACGAAGCTTTCCGCCTTGTCGAGCAGGCCGTCGACCGCGCCGAGTACCTGCAGCCAGTTGGGAATGATCGCCTGATGAAGCGATAGGGCCATGTGTGTTTCCTCCTGTTCAACGCGAACAGCCCGGCTTTCGCTGGTGGAGAGCCGGGCTGTCGAAATTCGATGCTATTGCGCGTGCCTTATTAACGCACGCGCGGGCCGCCATAGGGCAGCGGCGGCGGGGGGCGGCGGCTGCCGCGCGGCAGCTGCGCCTGATAGGCCCGGCCGCAATGCTCGACGCAATAGGGGAAGCCGGGGTTCACCACTTCGCCGCAGAAGTGGAAATCGGGCTCACCGGGGTGGCCCATCGGCCAGCGACACACCTTGTCCGACAGATCCAGCAGGCTGGTCTTGTCCACGATCGAGGGATCGGGCTTGGCCGGCACCAGCCTGCGCGGTGGTGCGGGCGGAATCGGAGGCTGCTGGTCGCCGGGGCCCTGACGCAGGAAGCCGCCGGGGCCGACGGAAACGACTCGCGGCATGTTGGAGCGCGGCGTGGCTTGTTCAGTCGAAGCTGCGGGCGCGGCAGAGCCCTGCGCCTGAGCGGGGGCAGGGGCTGGCGAGGCCGCGGGGGCCTTAGCCGCCGCGGAGGCAGGCTTGGGCGCGGGTGCCTTGGGCGCAGCAGGGGCGGGCGCGGGAGCCGCCTTTTTCTTGGGCGCAGGCTTGGCCTTGTCCGCAGGAGCCTTCTTTTCCGCCGACTTGACCGGGGACGGGCGCGACTTCAGCCCCAGGCGGTGCGCCTTCCCGATCACGGCATTGCGCGACACCTCGCCCAGTTCCTTGGCGATCTCGGTCGCGGTCGAGCCGCCTTCCCACATGCGCTTGAGGGTCGCGGTGCGCTCTTCAGTCCAACTCATCGAAAATCCATCTGCTTTGTGCCCAGACAGGCAACTTAGGTATCCGGGCCGTGGGTTGCCACCGGTTTCGCCAGCGCTTAGGCCGCGCAGCATGAGCGATCAAGCACCGCCGGCAGAACAGAGCCTCGCCGCCGCCCGCGCGGCCCCCGACAATTTGCCCGAATGGGGCCGGCCGCAGATCCACGGGATCAACACGATCGGCCTGTGGAGCCTCTACCTGAAAGAGGTACGCCGCTTCTTCAAGGTGCAGACGCAGACGGTATGGGCACCCGCCTTCACGACGCTGCTGTTCCTGGTGATCTTCTCTGTCGCGCTGGGGCGGGGCGGGCGCGAGATCCTCGGTGTGCCGTTCGAAAGCTTCCTTGCGCCTGGCCTGATCGTGATGGCGATGATGCAGAACAGCTTCGCCAATTCGAGCTTCAGCTTCCTCTCCGGCAAGATCCAGGGGACGATTATCGACCTGCTGATGCCGCCGCTATCGCATGGCGAGCTGCTCGCGGGCATCGTCGGCGCGGCGGTGACCCGCGCGGTGCTGGTCGGCTGCGCGGTGGCGCTCGCGGTGTTCATCTATCCCGGTGCGAAGTTGATGCTGTCGCACGCCTGGGCGATCGTCTGGTTCGGGCTGATGGGCGCGCTGATGCTCGGCTTCTTCGGGCTGATGGCCTCGATCTGGGCGGAAAAGTTCGATCACAATGCGGCAGTGACCAATTTCGTGGTCGCCCCGCTCAGCCTGCTATCGGGCACGTTCTATACGCTCGATCGGCTGCACGAGCCGTTCTACACGATCAGCCACTTCAATCCGTTCTTCTATGTGATTTCGGGCTTCCGCTATGGCTTTATCGGCCAGACCGATATTGGCGGCGGCACTTCTGGCGACGTGCTGATGGCTGCGGGCGGTCTTCTCGCGCTCAACGCGGTGCTCGCGCTGGCGACCTTCGCGCTGCTCAAGTCGGGGTGGAAGATCCGGCAATAGCCGGGCGCACGACGGCGTGTCGGAGGGCTGTTCCTCCGGCGGGCTGAGTCAGTGCGTCATGCCTCGCCGCATCTGGTATCGGCCATCTTCGAACTCATCGAACATCTCGGCGATATTGGGATGGTCGACCGGCCCGCCCGTGCCATCGCCGACAAGGTTCTGCTGGCTGACATAGGCCACGTAATACGCCTCGTCGCTCTCGGCGAAGAGGTGATAGTAGGGTTGGTCGCGTTCGGGGCGAAGCTGTTCGGGAATCGCCTCGTACCACTCCTCGCTATTGGCGAAGGTGGGATCGATGTCGAACACCACGCCCCGGAAATCGAACATTTTGTGGCGCACCACGTCACCGACGCCAAAGCGCGCCTGGCGCTTGAACGGCACTTCGATCTGGCGGCCCGCCTGATGGGAAAAGAACTGCGAAAGCGGCATTTGTGACAAGATAGATGCCCGGGGGGCGCGGCACAATGGGCAGTGGTGCGACGGGCGAGAATCGGGCTTGATACCGGGCCGCATCAAGAGGGGCTTGGCAGCGCCCGCGCATTAGGCTAGCTGCGCCCTCCCGGCCCTCCGGCACGCGCCTTGCTTGCGCTGCCGCGCACCCCTTTTTTGCGGAGAGGTGGCAGAGAGGTCGAATGCGCCGCACTCGAAATGCGGTGTACGGGCAACCGTACCGTGGGTTCGAATCCCACCCTCTCCGCCAACCTCCTCTGAATCAATTAACTTTTTGTTCGAGGAATGGCAACGTTCCCATAAACGCTCCCCAATAGAGGTAGCGCTTGGGGTCTCGCGAGCGTGCGCTGAGCCAGCTCCGATATTATATTTTTGCCAAGCGTCCGCCTCTCCGTAGGCAGAGGTCACAGGTTCGAATCCTGTCGGGTGAGCGATCTTTTCGTCGGCCTCGTTTACTTAATTGCCAGTCGTAAGAAATGGGTGCGGAAAGCAAGAGGCGAAAATCGCCTATGTTGGATGGCGCTACAGCATGTCGCAATTTAATTTCGTCCAACGCTCTGGCTAAGGACAGTTCACCGATCAATCAGGCTCGGCGGCTCGCGCGAGTGGCTTCGATCCTTCATGTGACGCTCATCGGACTCGCGTAAATGCAGAGGATGCATACCGCGACGTTCGCACTCATCTTAATGTTTTTGATCGCGCCCTTTGGGCAGAATGATCGTGTCGGGAGGCAATTAGATGATGATGAAACTGCCAACGCAGGCGCTTTAATCCGAGCGTCAAAATTAACTCCGGCTAAGCATAGGCTTTCAGAGGACACGGTCACCCTTCAGAGAGCCTTGGATGCTGCCGCCGGGCAGGTTTTGGTGATACCTCCCGGTCACTATACACTCACTGCCCAACTGCGCGTTCCGCAAGGTACGACAGTTTTTGCAAATGAGGCGACACTAGATTTTTCTCGTTTCTCGGGAAAAGCCATTACCAACGAAGGCAGCGACTTCACCTGGAGGGGCGGTCGCATTATTGGCTCGGGCGGTGACGTTTACAACGGCCGAGACCATGGATTTGCCATCGAGGGTTCCCGTGGCCCTAATGGTGCAACGCCACCAAAATACGCTCACAATATCCTGATTGATGGCGTTGAAGTCCGCGGATTTGGATATGCTGGTATTTGGCTTTCCAATGTGCGCAACGTCGAGCTCTCGAATAACAAACTGATTGGCTTAGGCTATGCGGGAATATTGGGCACTTCAGTTGTTAATGCGAGTATCGAACGGAACTTAGTTGACAGAGTGAAAGGCAAAGGCGCACCGGACACCTATGGTATCGCCATAGATCGGCTGGAAGACACATTGGTCCGTGACCCTCCCAGTCGCAACGTCCGTATCCGTTATAACACGATTACTAATATTCCTAATTGGGAAGCTATAGATACGCACGGCGGGATTGATTTCGATATCTCTCATAACCAAATTTCTAAGACCAGGTTCGGTATCGCTATTGTTGGTTCGGACATCGGGTCGAAAGTGGCTTTGGGGGCCAAGAACGTCCGGGTAGCCAACAATATCATCGAGGGCAGCAGCGGGGGTGCTGCGATTGTCGTCGCGGGCGCTATGACCGGTGCCGTGGTCAATGATTACGCCTCTGATATACAGATACTCGATAATCAGATTTTTGGAGGCGGCGCTGCGGACGACGCCAGTGAAGGGTCGATTAGGGTCTATGGGACCAATCGGGTTCATATCCGGCGGAATGTTATTCGCGGGCCCTACGCGATTGGGATCAATATAATTTCCGATAATCAGGCATTGGAAGTTTCGGGGAATACGATCATCGACGTAAGAAACCCGACTGACGCCGTC
Source organism: uncultured Erythrobacteraceae bacterium (assembly GCA_963972905.1). GTDB lineage: Bacteria > Pseudomonadota > Alphaproteobacteria > Sphingomonadales > Sphingomonadaceae > Alteriqipengyuania. Next base: position 50,856 of record CAXAXQ010000024.1, on the reverse strand, counting down.
TTCCCGCGCATGATTGGCATTTCCGGAAGTAACAACACTGGGAAAATTTTCGACAACACCTTCGAACTCCGAAACCGGTTTGCCGCAAAACATGTTGCAACTTTCTCCATAGTCACTGTAAGCGGATTAACAGGGCTCGACCTTACGTTCGGACCACATGCTTTCGTAGGTAGACGCGGCTCTCTCCTCGCAACTAGATTTGAAACGACCCGTGGGGTAATTCTCGCACAATTGCGGGAGTGATCGTTCCAGTTCGCCCTTGGCGCTCAGAGCACTCCAATCGATCTTTGCATTCCGCATCTGTTTCTCGGAGAATGGCATTGGAGATAAGCGACTTAAGGGTGCTTTTAGCTGAAGGAGTAACGGATCCCGATACTTCCGGTTGCGTTTCAGTATACTTCCCCGATGATCGTTCATGGTTTGAGCAAGTCATCAACACGCTTAGGAACTTCTGATGCGCATAATGCTCCTCGGTGGGCTTGGCTTCATTGGGTCTCACACCGCCTGTAAACTCAAGCAGCTCGGGCATTCTGTTGGCATAATGGATTCATTCAATCAGTATCAATCCTTTCCTGATGAGGAATATTTTGAGGTCTTGCGCCAGCGACGTGAATTTGCAGATCCAGATCGAGTATTTAGAGGCAGGATTGAGGAGGAGTTGCGTCTCGACGAGGTGTTTTCAAGCTTAAGGCCTGATGTGGTGGTGCACCTCGCAACCTACCCCAATGCGAGGTTTGTCGAACACGACCCTGTCGATGCTTCGAACAATATGGTCGTTGGTACTGAGATAGTGGTGAGAGCCTGTGCTCGTCACAAAGTGGGACGCTTGGTTTTCGCAAGCAGTAGCATGGTTTATGGAGGCTTTAATTCACGCATTCCAGACGAAACGACCGAGCCCCACCCTTCGACGCTGTATGGCAGTTTGAAGCTAAAAGGGGAGAAAATCTGCCAAAAAATGGGCCATGATTTAGGGCTGGAAACTGTTATATTAAGACCGAGCGCGCTTTATGGTCCGAGGGATATGATTGTGCGTGTGATCAGCCTCATGGCAAAAAATTGCATTGAGCATGGCAAGATCTTAGTCCGCGGGAAGGATAGCAAGCTCGATTTTAGCTTTGTCGAAGATGTGGCCGACGCATTCGTACTTGCTGCACTTCATCCAGCGGCAGTGGGACACATTTTCAATTGCACGCGAGGGCGAGGCCGGACGCTGTTGGAGGCAGCCGAGATATTGTTAGCAAATCTTGGCAGTGGCTCGATTGAACTGCGCGAGGCCGACAAATTTTATCCTTCGCGGGGAACTGTAAATAGCGACAAGATCAAGCATCAACTCGGCTGGGAACCGTCCGTTGATCTTGAAGCGGGGGTACCGGCGTATCTGAATTGGTTTCTGGCCCAAGAATTTTTGAAACTTAGGGTCCCGACTCAAACAGAGCCAAAAGGCGAAGGCGGTGGAGACCGCAACACGGGATAGGAAGTTAGTGGCAATCTTTTTGTAGTAGGTGGCAATGAAGAGGTTCAGACTGAGAGCATATACATCCACTGCTAGGACGCATGTCGACAGTCCGGTTAGTTGAGATTATTTCGCACCAACCGCGCAATCGCCTTCACATATCGCACCGCCTCCAGCGTCTTGGCGGAATAGCCGCCATGCTTGCGCGCATTCTGATTGCCCTTAGGCGCGCCGGGATTTGTCCCGCCGTGCATGCGGCACCGCCTCCGCCCTTTCACGGCTGGGGACTGGCACGCCGTTCCCTTGCGCGTCTTGGCCAAGCAACGCGGGGCCGCTGCCAGTAATTCCGGCTCTATGGCATTGATCCTCATTTTTCGCTGTTCCGCCCCCCTGATTGACGTTCTCGGCAATGACGGCCTGCCCGCCCCGGTTATCGACGTGGATATGCTTCACGACCTGTTCCCCGCCCCGGCGCAAGCGGGCCAACGTTTCCATTTGCCGCTGAGAAGTGCCCAGCAGCTTCGCAGCGAGGTTTCCAAAGGTCTGCGCAGTCGGAACCCACTCCGAATTGCCTTGCTGACACAGGGCGCGGACCGCAGCATCATGGGTCAGATACATCTGCACCAAAAGCAAAGCTTCCATCTGATCGCGCGGTGCCATGCTCTCAATGAATGATAGAGCGGCATTATAGCGGCCCTCGCTGGGCGCCCCTGCCGACTCCAGGTAGTTTATTATCTCGTTGGCCCGCGCGTTGATCGGGTCCGTCGAGTTGGCAGAAAATGTCTGGTGCAGCTTTAGCAGCGCGAGCATTTCCGATTTGCCCGCCGGGTCGGCTCGATAGCCGCCGTCAGGCTTGCGGATCAGTTTTACCTTGACGGGGATGCCTCGCTTTCGGTGCTCGCCAAGCAACCGGCGAAACTCAGCCCGCTCGTCCTTGTCGAGCTTTTCCCAGCCGGGAACGTCCCTCGCCAGAATGCGATTGGCCTCGTCCTCGCTGTCCGTATCGGGAAACGGGATCGTCACAGTCCGATCTTGGGGCTGGGCACCAGCCTTGCCTTTTCGCGCAGGTTGCTTGTGCTTCGCCTTGTTCGTTTCAGTCATCATTCCCGCACCTTCAAATTTGGTCCTCGCCATCATTCACCCGCACCACACCACCACCTCACCCCCTTTAAAGGGGGTGGTGGTGTGGGCAGGTTCGTCACGGGTCCGCGCCCGCACCTTCCGCACTTTCCGCACCACACGTTGCAAGGTGTGGACGGGAGCCTATTTCGCTGGCGTCCACCGGCTTGCCGACAATCACGAGAGGCACGTCCCGGCCATTGATCGCGCGATGCTCCACAGCCAGCGCGCCGTTGCGCTTCCACGTCCGAATGATAGCCTTGATGCGCCCTTTGTCGGTTTCGACGGATAGGCCCGCCACGTTGGCGACAAGATGGCCAACCCAATCCTTGGCCTGCACGCTCTCCCGCCAGTCCCCAGCCGCAAGGCGTTGCTGGACGGTGTAGAGGTGCCACGTTTTCAGCCCATGGAACACGTCGGGCTTTTCCCAGAGCGTGGCCACACCGACAAAATCGGACGGCTCCAGCCCGTCGCCATTGTCGAGGCTCTGGCTTTCGAGCTTGACCCATGTGGCGGTATCGGGAGGCGCGCGGTTGGCCTTGCCGGTGTCGATACGCACAAGCGAGCGGCGCGTGGCCGGGTCCGCAATGCCAAGTTCCTCGGCTTCCTTATCTCCCATGGGATTGAGCGGGAGCACAACACGGGCAGCATCACGCAAGGCGACCGCGCCGCGCCCGTCCTCTGCCGTCACCTCGCGCCCGCCTAGCTTGCGGGTATGGTGCACCAGCACGACCGCGCAGCCGATTTCCTGAGCCAGGCGCTTCCACCGCTTGGCGATGGCGTCGATTGCCTCGTTCGAGCTTTCCCGCACGGCATGGCTCGACACGAACGGATCGACGATCACGGTTGCAATGCCCCGTTCGCGGATCGTGGCGGCGAGCTGGCCAAACACGTCCTCTGCCAACTCGAAGCCGTCCCGATCCTCGCTTGCCGTGCAGAGCGGCTGGACCAGCCCGCTATCGAGATGCAGCCGGTCCCCGCAATCCTCGGGGCCAATGGTATGAAAGGCACAGGCAGCGGACAATTGCCGCTCCAGTTCGTCGGTGCCGTCCTCTAGGTTGAAGATCCACACCGCTTGCGCCCCGCGATGCAAGGCCTTGCCCAAAAGCGGCTGTCCGCTGGCGAGACTGAGCGCGATCGTGTTGCCGATGGTGCTCTTGCCGGTGCCACCCGGCGCAATGATCGCGGTCACTTCGCCGCGAAGCAGCCAATGGCCCATAAGCCATTGCCGCCGGGGCAGCGTCGATGGCGTGGGGAAGCGGAAAGGCGTGGCGCGCAAGGCGGAGTGCCCATTGATGCGCGCCGCCGCTTTGTCCGGCTGGAGTGCAGCAAAATCGAGCGGTTCGGAATTTAGCATTCCTTAGCCTCCCGCGCGGCTTCGATGCGCCTCGCAACATCGCCGCGCGGAATATCCGCAAAATCGGCGCTGGAGTCCGCTGGGCACGTTTCCGGCCTTGGGGTGGCTACAACCCCGCCAACGGCATAAGCGGCCTCTCTGGCGGCTCCTAGGCCGATGTTATCGCCAAGGTGCCGGTCATCATCCGCCGCAAGGATCAGTTCACGGCTGGGAAACAGTTTGCGCATGGCCCGCGCGACGGTTTCGAGGTTGCGCGCGGACATGGCAGCGACAACCCCAAAGCCGGTTGCCGAATGGACAGCCGCCAGCGTGGCGAAGCCTTCCCCGATCACCAGCGGACCTGCCGATGGCCTGCCATCGCTCAGGTGCACGCCATGGGGCCAGAACAGGCCAGCCGTTCGGGCACCCTTGCCGAACAGCTTAAAGCCATCGGGCCGGATGCGCTGGACGTTCCACTGGCGAAAGCCGGGATCGACCATCGGCACCAGCAAATCGCGCCCCGCCTGCCGGATGCCAAACGGCTCCAGCGTCTTGCCGACAAGGTAGGGGTGCGCCGGATCGGCGCGGGTTGCATTCGCCCATAGATCCGCCGCGCACCGCGCCGCCGCTTCCTCAGCCGCCAGCCGCTCCTGCTTGCGAGTAAGTTCGGCCTGCCGGATCGAACGCCGTTCGTGAACGGACAACGCGCGCACGCGTGTGCGACTTTCTGCAAGGAAACCGTCCGCTCGGAGCATTGCCTTTACCGCCAGCGCGTCGGTCTGCGTGCCGTTGTAGCAGGCGACAAGGCAGCCGTCGGGAGCGTGCGCGCTGGCCTTGATGGCAGTTCCCCGGTCGCGCGCTGAGTGTCCCGGCGTCGGGATCAGCGCATTGCCCTTGCACACCTTGCCGCCATAGTGGCGCGCTATAGCTTCAATATCAACGATCACAGCGCGGCCCTTCCTTTGTCGGTAAGCCTGAGCACGGATGCACTCTTGCCGCTGGGATTGCGCCGCCGCGCGCCGGTCGGTTCGATCAGGCCCATGGCGCGCAGTTCCGAAAAGCGCGGCTGGAGCGATTCCCGCGTGACGCCGGATATTGCCACGGCCTCAAGCGGGGTTGCCTCGCTTAGCCGATTAATCGAATGCATGGCGATGCGACGAAGGTAGGAGACAGTCGGCGCAACGGCCTCGGCTGCATCCTGGCTTGTGCCGTCTGGGCCTTTCGCACCGGGACTTTTGGGGTAACGATCAGCCATGTTCGCCTCCACTTGCCAGCCGCGCCAGAAACCGCTCGCCTAGATGAAGCGCGATCAGGTCGGGGATTGCTTGCGATGGTGAAGCGGGGGAGTTATGGGAATCACGGAACCAGCCGCCACAGCTATTCTGCGGTGCCCGCGCCTCAACCGCGCGGGTTTCGCTTTTCTGGGTCATTGTTCATGCCTCCCCCGCGATAAGCGCGTGCAGGCTTTCTGCCGGAATGACAGTGCGCCCGCCGATGCGAACAGCTTTCAGTGGGCAAGCTGGATCAGCCAGCATGGCGTAAATTTTCGTGCGGCCCGAGCTGGACGTCTTGCAGGCTTCCTTGATCGAATAGGCGATCTTAGGAGGATCGTAGGTGTCGGTCTGCATCGGTTTTCCTCGTTCGTGAATGGACGAGAGGAACAGAACGACAGCGGAAAACCCGCAGCAAGTTGCTCATGTGCGGGAAGGTATGCGCCTTTTTTACGCGTCTTTTTTCGGACGCCCTCCCGGCTTATATCTCCCCTTGATTAGTTCACGCACCTGGGTCGTCGCCACGTTCTCAAATCCCGGCTCCAGCCGCATTGTTTTGGCGATCAGGTGCCCAATCATACCGCGAGCCTTCATTTCATCTGCCTTGGCCAATATCAGATCATCGTCAGGAGCGCGGCCAGATTTGACAGCGGGCGCGCGCTCGGGAGTCGCGTTTTTAAGTGAGTTTTCGCATTGCGATGGCGAAGAGAAAGCTCGCGTCACCTCAGACGATGAAAAGATCGGTGGGGGATCGAGACCAAGCCAATCACCGGCACTTTCGGATGATCCAATTCCGATAAATTCATGCCAAGCCATAGGTCGGCCCTTGCCGTTTTCGGTTGTAGCCGGATTGACGGCTCCGATCTGAATTTTCTCCAGCAGATCGCGACCGGCATGGGCAAGAAAAGTGCCGGTGGACCAATTGGCACAATGCGCCTCCATGAAAGCCTTACCCTCATCGCTCTCGGCAACGTACGATTCACAAATAGATTGAACGAAGTAGGGGCGATGCTCGCTAGGCTCATCGGTTTCGAGATTCCCGACATATTCGACATAGGATGGAATGCGCGTAACGATCCAAGCGAGCGCCTGATTTACGCTCCACCATGGTGTGATCGTCGCGGGATCGTCGCGGGTAAATTTGTTGCCGCAGCGGAAATGCTCCAACTGCGATTGGGAGGGCTTCTCAGGCGGAAAATGGCGCACAAGGTCTGCTCGATTAACCGTCACTTGGACATAAGAATCGTGACGCCCGTGGCTGGAGGTATCGCGAAAGATTGCGCTATCATCGTGCCAGAAAAGTAATCCGTGACCGTGCCGAAGCTCGTCTTCAAGATAGCTGAATTGACGATAGTCCGAGAATTTGATCGGCTCGATTTTTTTCGTGTCCAGCTTAGTTGCATCGTGATCATGGTTTGCCCTGTATTTGCCCCGGACGGCCACTGGTTCGCTACCAGCCAAGTCCAGCAATTGTTCTAGCGCGGTGGCAATCGCCTCTTGCGGGTCGCGCTCGCCATAGCGTTCCAATGCCAGCACCTCGTGGAGATGATAATCGCCCATCGAGACGCCAAAGGCGATCCAAGTAAGCGCATGGGAAAGCGTCACGAAATGGACTTCAGGCGGAAGCAACGGTTTGTCGGATGGCGGGGCGGGATTGGCCCAGTCGATGCCATAGCGCACGGCCCATAATTCGGACATGTATTGCCGCCAATCGGCTTCCTTGAGCCAAAGCGGGCTTTCCGCCAGTCCGGCATTATCGAGGCGTCGATTATTCGGCTGATAAGTGCCGGACGCGAACGTTCGGTATGTCGGTTCTTTCAGCTCGTGCCGGTCAACTTTCGCCTCACCGTTCGGGCCATTGGTCCAGAGCGGGAGGTTGCCGCTCGTAACCGCCCCGCGCAAAGCGTCCTCTGCAATGTTCTTGCTCCCGCACTTATGGTTCCACGCCTCGCGCTCGGCGCCCACTGGCCCGCCTTCAAGCGCCGCGAAGTCGTAGTGCCACCGCTTCCGGTCGCCCGGCATTTCAGGCCGAGCGGCAATCGCCTCGCTCAATTCGTTGAAACAATCGTTCAGCCGCTTGGCATCGGAGACAGCTAGGCCGGTATTCTTGCGCTCTACCAAATCCGCCTCCCAAGCGGCTCCCAAAGTGAGGCGGGGAAGCGCGTTGGATGCGCGCTTGTCGGCTGGCCTGCCTATCCCTCCCTATGCAACTTAAGCCTTGAGAATTAATTGGCCAGCCTCCTACGAAGGATGTCGAACGAAAACGAACGTGGAGGATACCTTGAAAATCTTGGCTAAGTTGGCACCGCTTTCCCTCCTCATAGCGTCCCCCGCGATTGCGCAGGATGCCAGCCCCGCAATCGACCGACTCATAGATGCGGCAGGACTGGAGAATTTGGAAGGACAAGAGCGGGAAGCCGCTCGCACGTTAGTCCGCCGCCTGTTGTCGAATAGATCATCTTCGGTCACGCTTCTTGAGTCGGCCAAGAATTACATGGAGAATGAGGGATATGAGCTTGTGCAGCTTTCTACGGTCTATTCTGATGGTGAGTATTATCTCGTAGCGCGCACGGGGCTATCTGCCTACGCAACAAGCGATTTGCCATTCGGCGTGAATGCAGTGCTTTTTAAGGATGGCGAGTATTTCGCCAAAAAAAACGCAATCTCTGGTGGAGTTTCGGAGTTCGTTGACGAAGATGGCGACGTACAGCGCCTTATGTTCGCAGATTGGTTTTCGCTTCGGTAAAACAAACTTGCGGTCGTTTCAGGTGACGACCCGCAGCAGTTGACCGTGCTGCTCTGAGTTGGAAATGCCGAGGCAATAATTTTGCCAATCTTGCATGAGCCGCCGCCGTTTGTCGAACAGGTCGCCGCGCCGATACGCTCGCTCCACCTTGTTTTCTATGGCGTGGGCCAGCGCCATTTCGGCAACCTCATGGGCATACCCGGTGCATTCGGCTGCCCAATCGCGGAAGCCAGAGCGGAAGCCATGCACGGTCGCGTCAACCTTCATGCGGCGCATGAGCATTGCCATCGCCATGCTCGACAGCTTGCCACCAGCCGCACCGGGAAACAGCCAATCACTGTCCAGCGGCTGGAGGCTCTCCAGTATCTCGACAGCGCGCGGGGATAGCGGCACGCGATGCTCTTTTGCGGCCTTCATGCGTTCGGCTGGGATCGTCCAAACGGCTTTGGCCAGATCGACCTCTGCCCATGTCCCGCCGATCACCTCGCCAGAGCGGGCAGCCGTTAGAATAACAAACTCCAGCGCCAGTGCCGCCACGGCCTCGCGGTTGTGCAGCGCCCGGACGAATGCCGGAATTTCGTCGCAAGCTAGAGCCTTGTGATGGCCACGCGACAAGCGGGTGCGAGCGGGCAGGATTTGCGACAGGTGCCCACGCCAGCGCGCGGGATTCTCGCCTTGCCGATAGCCGCGCGCCTTGGCGTTATCGAGCACGGTTTCGATGCGCCCGCGAATGCGGCTGGCAGTCTCGGCTTTCCCCTTCCAGATCGGCTCCAGAATTGTGAGCACGTGCGCCGTTTCAATATCAGCCACGGGCATGTCGCCAATGACGGGGTAAACATAGGTGTCGAGCGTATTGCGCCATTGCTGGCGATGCTTGGAATTGCGCCAACTATCCTCGTTTGCGGCGATATAAGCGGCTGCCACGTCGCGGAAGGTTATTCCGGCCACCTTGGCAGCCTGAGCCGCAGCAAGCGCGTCAGCGGCCTCTCTGTCGCGTTCCTCCAGCGGATCGATACCTGCCTTGACCCTGAGACGTAACGCAGCCGCTTCGTCGCGAGCGTTGGCAAGCGACATGCCACCTTGCCCAGCTGCGCCAAGACCAATGTCACGTGATTTGCCGTTGAGCATGAAGCGATAGACCCACGACCGCGCGCCGGTCGGCTTCACCAGCAAGTGCAGGCCAGCCCCGTCCGCATGGCGTCCTGGCTTGGCATTCTTCACCGCCAAGGGGGTCAGTGCGTTGCTCAGCTTCTTTGGCATCTCGGCTCCCTGTCAAGGAATCGAACTCGCTATCGCTTGCCAGTATGGCGGACAAGCCGAGCCGTTCCCATAAACGTTCCCCGATAATAGCTCGGCTTTATGGGAACGCAATGGAACAGTCGCGGACGGCTTGTGGGCCAAGTTAGTATGAAATACTAGGAACGTTAAGAGTTTGGAAGACTAAACCGGACGTATTCGGATGTTAGTGTGACGGACACCCTCTCCGCCACTCTACCGTTTTCGGGATATCTCCAAATACATCTTGCGGGGCGCTCCTCGGAACCCAGCCAGCGGATTGCCGATTGCGCGCCCAGCGGCGCGGAGATGACTGCCTAGTCGTTCGCCCCGGCGCGCAGGTTCATGAGCGAATCGAGAAGCCCTTCGTCCGCGCTCGAGCATACGCCCAGGACGACCGCCTCTTCGCACTCTTCCGCTGTCACGTATGCATGGCCCATCGAGGAATCGAGATAGATGCTCTCGCCCTGCTTCAGGGTGACGGGGTCGTAGAATTCCGAGTGAACTTCGATCGCGCCTTCGATCACGTAGATGAACTCCTCGCCATGGTGGGTGACGAGGTCGCCGAATTCCTTCGCGCTTTGCGCCCGGATACGGGTGATGATCGGGATCATCCGTTTCTGCCGCAGGTCGGTGCACAGGTAATGATAGTCGTAATTGTCGGTGGTGACCTGAACCGCGTTCTCGATCGAGCCGATCGAGCGTCTGCCAGTAACCATCGCGGCCGAATCGTCCTCTTCCGCGAACAGGTCCGACATCCTCAGGTTAAGTCGATCGCTGACCTGCTGCAGCTTGTCATAGGTCAACGTGAGGCGCCCGTGCTCCACTTTCGACAGGGTCGAGACGGGTATGCCGCACTCGTCGCTCATCTGCTTCAGCGTCCAGCCGTTACGGGCGCGGATGCCCCGGATCACGTCGGCGAGGGTGGGGCGCTTGCTGCTGGCCTTCATGGCGTTTCGATCTCTTCATTTGACAATTTTCCAATCAGGATCATTATATCCCGAACAGGACGACTATGGTGATAGCGTAAAAGGACACGGGGTCGCTCGCAAGCCGCGCGATGACGGAGGAAGGGGACGAAAATGTTAAAGAAGCTCGGGATGGTGCTGGCTTTGCTCAGTCTGACGCCGCTGTTGGCGCAAGCTCCGCAGGCACTTCGCACAGACGAATCGGCTGAGGACGCGGCAAAGGTTGCATCGCCGGTGTCCGCTGGTCAGCCAATGGCCCAGATGACCTCGGAGGATGTCGGGGCCTGGCTGGACGGGCTGATGCCCTACGCGCTGGAGGCGGGCGATATCCCGGGGGCCGTCGTTACCGTGGTGAAGGACGGCAAGGTCCTGGCCAACAAGGGATACGGTTATGCCGACCTTGAGGGTCGCAAGCCGGTCGATCCCGAAACCACCCTGTTCCGTATCGGTTCGATCTCCAAGCTCTTCACCTGGACCGCGGTGATGCAGCAGGTAGAGTCGGGGCGGCTCGACCTGGATACCGACGTCAACGAATATCTCGACTTCGAGATTCCTCCCTACAAGGGCGAGCCGATCACGCTTCGGCAGATCATGACCCACACCGCCGGTTTCGAGGAATCGGTGCGGCACCTGATATCCAGCGATCCGGACGATCTCCTCTCGCTGGACGAGTATGTGAGGCAAGCATTGCCTGCCCGCGTTTTTGCGCCCGGCACGACTCCCGCCTATTCGAACTACGCGACCGCCCTGGCCGGGTACATCGTGCAGCGGGTCAGCGGCACGCCCTACAATAGCTATATCGAAGAGAAGATCTTCCGGCCGCTCGACATGACCTATGCGAGTTCGCGGCAGCCTCTGCCAGATCGCCTCAAGCCCTTTGCCTCGGGCGGCTATCAGAAAATGTACGGCGCGACCGAGCCGTTCGAGATCGTCATTCCGGAACCGGCGGGGAGCTTCTCCGTGAGCGGAGCGGGCATGGCGAAGTTCATGATCGCGCATCTTGAAGATGGTGGCCCGCTGCTGAAGCCCGAGACGGCGAAGCAGATGCACGACTTCCGCGCGCCAGGCCTCGGCCCTTTGAACACGATGGCGCTTGGCTTCTACGAACAGCGCATCAACGGGCAGCGGAGCATCAGCCACGGCGGCGACACGGATTTCTTCCACAGCGACCTGTGGATTTTCCCCGGTAGCGACATCGGCATGTTCATCTCGATGAACAGCGCGGGCAAGGAGGCTGCAGCCTATGGCCTGCGCGGAACGATCATCCATCAGTTCGCCGACCGCTATCTTCCGGCGGAAAAAGATCCGGCAGACGTCACCCCGATCGACGATGAAACCGCGGCCGAGCACGCCCAGATGCTTGCCGGGACTTATGTCTCGAGCAGGGGGTTCTTCACCAGCTGGCTTTCGGTGCTCGGCCTTCTCAATGCGACGAAGATCGTCGTCAGGCCGGAGGGCAAGATCAGCATGCCAGGCCTCGATATTCTGTCTGCCGGCACGCGTGACTGGGTGGAGGTCGAACCCTTCGTGTGGCGCGACACCAATTCGGGTGAACGCATCGCGGCCCAAGTGCAGGATGGCAAGGTCGTCCGCGTGAGCATGGACGTCGTCTCGCCATTCATGATGCTGACGCCTGCACCAGCCTCGACCAATCCTGCATGGCTGCTGCCTGCGCTTCTGATCGCGCTCGGTATCGTAGCCGTAGCCGCACTGGCCTGGCCGATCCGGGCGATCGTCCGGCGCAGGTACAAGGCCGAGTTCGTGCTGACCGGTCGCTCGCTGCTTGCCTATCGGGTGACGCGCGCCTTCTGCTGGCTGGTGCTGGCGGTGGTGTTCGGATGGGTGATGCTGGTGCAGGCCTTCTCCGCTGATAGCGGCGCGCTGGGTGGCGATCTGGACTTCCTGCTGAACCTGCTGCGCACGTTCACGCCGATTGCCGCTCTGGGTCTTCTCGGGACCGCCATCTGGCATGTCGTGCTGTGCTTCCAGGGACATCGTGCCTGGACGATGAAGATCGGCGCAGTCTTGCTGGTGTTTGCGGGGGCGATCCTTTCGTGGGTCACCATCGCCCACCACCTCTATGGCTACTCCATGGCCTACTGATGAGCGCGCCCGAACGACGAAACAGGAGCCTGACGTTCTCGATCGAGGAATTCGCCTACAAGAAGCCGTTCCGCATATCGGGTCATGTGTTCGAGAAGACTGCGGTGCTCGTCGCGGCGGTGAAGGAAGGCGACAGCGTCGGCAGGGGCGAGGGCGCTGGCGCGTATTATCTCGGGGACGATGTCGCCAACATGGTCCGGCAGGCCGAGGACGCGCGCAGCGCGCTTGAGGCCGGCGCGACGCGGGAGGAAGTGCAGTCCCTGATGCCGCCGGGGGGGGCGCGGAATGCGATCGATTGCGCGCTGTGGGATCTGGAAGCCAAGCTTTCCGGCCGACCCGTCTGGCAGATCGCCGGTCTGGCCGAGCCTCGACCGCTTCTCTCGACGCTTACTCTGGGGGCGGACCAGCCCTGGGCGATGGCACAGGCCGCTCTGGCGCTCGACCCCGACGCGCCGGTCAAGGTCAAGCTGACCGGCGATCTGGACGATGATGTCGCCCGGCTCAAAGCGATCAGGCAGGCGCGACCCGATGCCTGGCTGGGAGTGGACGCCAACCAGGGTTACGAGATTGCCGAGCTTCCCCGTCTGCTGCCAGAGCTAGAGGCGGTGGGGGTGAGATTGCTGGAGCAGCCGCTTCGGCGCGGCCGGGAGAGCGATCTCGACGGATTCGAAAGTCCGATCCCGATGGCCGCAGACGAGAGCGCGCTGACCCTTGCGGATACCGAGCACCTACGCGGCCGGTTCGATGTGGTGAACATCAAGCTCGATAAGTGCGGTGGCCTGACCGAAGGGCTCGCCATCGCGCGCAGGGCGAAGGCGCTGGGCCTCGATGTGATGGTTGGCAACATGATGGGCACCAGCCTGTCGATGGCGCCGTCCTACCTCGTCGGGCAGCTGTGCCAGATCGTCGATCTCGATGGGCCGACCTTCCTGCAGAATGATCGCAGTCCTTCGGTGAAATATGCCGCGGGCCGAATCACGTGCCCTCCGCAGATATGGGGGCACCCTGCCACGTTATCTCAGGCGGGTTGACAATTCTCTGATCAGGACAATAATGTCTCATTGTGAAAGCTCCGGGTCTCCGGCCCGACTGCAACACGAGGGGCTCCTTACAGGGAGCGGGAGGAAATCATCATGAGGTCTTTGCGGTTCGGGAGCAGCGCTCTGGTCATCGCCATTTTGGCAACGGGCGGGGCCGCCCATGCGCAGGAAGCGGATGCGCGTGAGAAGGAAAACGCCACGCGCGGCGACGATGTCATCATCGTCACCGCGCAAAAGCGCGAGCAGACCCTTGCACAAATCCCGCAGTCGATCTCTGTCCTCGGCGGGGACAAGCTGGAGCAGCAGCAGGCGACCAGCTTCGTCGATTATGCTGCGCAGGTTCCGGGTCTCAGCCTCGAACAGTCCAATCCCGGCCAGACCCGCGTTATCCTTCGTGGCGTGAACACCGGCGGGGCGAGCCCGACTGCGTCGATCTACGTCGACGAAACTCCCTTCAGCCCCAGCACCGGCCAGAGCAACGGCGCGGTGCTGGCAGGCGATATCGACACCTTCGATATCGAAAGGGTCGAAGTGCTGCGCGGCCCGCAGGGAACGCTCTATGGTGCCAATTCGCTGGGTGGCCTCGTCAAATTCGTCACCGTGAAGCCCAAGCTCGGCGAATTCGAGGCGCGGGTTCGCGCCGGGTTCGAACTGACCGACGGCGGCAGCGAAGGCTATAGCGGCAATGCCGTGGTCAACGTGCCTCTGGCCGATAGCCTGGCCGTGCGTGCCAGCGGCTACTACCGCAAGTCGGGCGGCTTCATCGACACGATCGGGATCGACCGCGAGGACGCCAACGATTTCGAAAGCTACGGTGGCAGGGCATCGCTATTGTTCGAGCCGACCACGAATTTCTCGGTCCGCCTGACCGCGCTGGCGCAGAATATCCGCGCGAATTCGCAGGCCGCCTTCGATGTCGATCCGGTCACGCATGATCCCATTGCGGAGGATCCGGCGACCGGCGATGCGCTGGATGGACGGCTGGTCCGCACCGAATACTTCCCCGAAAAGAACGACGTCGATTACCGCCTCTACAGCGGCACGATCGGTTGGGACTTCGGCCCTGCCTCGTTCACCTCGGTCACCAGCTACGCCAAGCTGGACCAGAGCGAGGCCTACGATGTTACCTACCAGCTGCCGGGCATCGCCGACGCCATTTACGGCGGGCTTTATCCCGATGCCGGGCCGCTTGGGGTCGTGTTCCCCGCGTCCGCGTCGCAGGAGAAATTCACGCAGGAATTGCGGCTGGATTCCGCCGCGAGCGATCGGTTCGAATGGCTGGTCGGCGGGTATTACACGAAGGAGAAGGGGCTTCTCCTTCAGGCTTACAGCCCGTTTCCACTCGAAGATCCGCGCCTGCTCGATCCCGCGCTCGAACTCGCACCGGGGCTCGTCTACGACGATTTCCTGACTGCAACGCTGGATTCCGAATACGAGGAATACGCCGCCTTCGGCAGCGTCACGCTCTATCTGTCGGACCGCTTCGATATCACCGCTGGCGCGCGCTACAGCCATAACGAGCAGGATACGTCGCAGGTTCTCGACGGTTCGCTGCTGGTGCTGTCGGGCGCGGACCCTGCCGACGTGCCCGAGATCGTCGAGGGGAATTCGTCCGAAGACGTCTTTACCTGGTCGGTCGCGCCACGGTTCGAGATTTCCGATTTCACCACGCTCTATGCGCGGGTGGCGAAGGGCTATCGTCCCGGCGGCCCTAACGTGGTGCCGCCCGGAGCGGGGCCCAATTTCCCCACCCAGTTCAACGCCGATACGCTTATCAGCTACGAAGCAGGCGTCAGGGCAGAGACGCCCGGTCGCGAGTTCTCGATCGACGCATCGGTCTACTATCTGGACTGGAGCGACATTCAGGTGCTGGTCACCTACAACACAGCGATCGGCCCCGTGAATGCGGACGGCAACGGCGAGACCGCGACAAGCAAGGGGGCCGAAGTCACTGCCACCCTCCGGCCGACACGCGGCTTCGAGATCGTCGCCAGCGTCGCGTACAACGACGCAAGCCTCGATGAAGATCTGCCGGACGGCAATGGTGGCTTTGCCGGTGACCGTCTGCCTTATGCACCCGAGTGGACGGCCAATCTGGCAGCCGATTACGAATGGTCGGTCGGTGATCGGGCAACCGCCTTCGCGGGCGGCAATGTAACGCTGATCAGCGATCGGGCGGGCAATTTCGACGCCAATTATCAGGCGACCTTCGGAAACCGCCTGCAACTGGACGGATATGCTACGGCGGATCTGCGCGCAGGGGTGCGGCTCGATCGTTTCAGCATCAATGCCTACGTGCGCAACGTCACGGATTCGCGGGGCCTGACGAGTCTGGGCAGCTTCCTGCTGCGTCCGGGCACGACCCTGTCTGCCGCTCCCATCAGACCGCGCACCTTCGGTGTTACGGTCGGTGCCGAATTCTGACCGGGCGGGCGCAATGAACGCACCGATCCAGCAACACCAGGCGCACACGACTGTGCTCCCGAAACCTTATCTTCTATTTCTGGGAGATATTACGGAGAGGAACTTCGCCAAGACCGCGCTGGGTCTGGTCGACTGGGCACCGGAACTGTGTGTCGGTGAACTGGTGATCGAAGGCGCTACGGTGACTGCGGGGCTGGAGCGGATGAGTCCCGAAGAGGCCGTCCGCGCTGGGGCCAAATCGGTGGTCATCGGGGTCGCCAATCAGGGCGGGATCATCCCCGAGAGCTGGCGCGGCGCGCTGGCCGAAGCTCTCGAAGCGGGCCTCGATGTGGTGAGCGGTCTTCATACTCCGCTCGGCTCGATTCCTATTCTTGCGGAAACCGCGAAGCGAACCGGCCGCCGCCTGATCGATATTCGCCGCCCGCCGCCCGATCTTCCGGTCGGAACAGGGCGCAAGAGATCGGGCAAGCGGCTGCTGACCGTGGGCACCGATTGCGCGCTGGGCAAGAAATACACCGCGCTCGCGATTACCCGCGCCTTTCGTCAGCGGGGGCTGGATGTCGATTTTCGCGCGACCGGCCAGACGGGCATCATGATTTCGGGCAGCGGGATCCCGATGGACGCCGTCGTATCGGACTTCGAATCCGGCGCCGCCGAAGTGCTGTCCCCCGATGCGGCGCCTGATCACTGGGACGTAATCGAGGGGCAGGGATCGCTGTTCAACCCGGCCTATGCAGCGGTGTCGCTCGGCCTGCTGCACGGCAGCCAGCCGGACGTTTTCGTCGTGTGTCACGATCCTACCCGGGACACGATCATCGGGCTGGAGGGGTACAAGCTTCCCACCGTCGAGGAAGTGATCGACCTAACCATCCGGCTGGGCTCGCTCACCAATCCCGCGATCCGCTGCGCCGGAGTCAGCATGAACACCTCCAGCTTTTCGGAACATCAGGCCGAAAAGGTGCTCGCCCAGCATTCGGAGCGGCTGCACGGAATGCCTGTCGCCGATCCGATCCGCGGCGGCCAGTCTTTCCAGCGCCTGATCGATAGCTGCCTGGTATGACGGGTGCGCGCGAAGAGGGCGGGGGGACTTTTTTTCAGCGTTACCTCCTGCCCGCCTTCGCTCTCAAGGGTGTCATCATCGGCGGTGGCTATGCGACGGGCCGCGAACTGGTGGAGTATTTCCTCAGCCAGGGGCCGTGGGGCGCACTGCTCGCAATGGCGCTGGCGACGGCGATCTGGGCGATCGTTTCTGCGCTGACCTTCGCCTTTGCGCATCAGACCCGATCCTACGACTACCGTGCCTTCACCGCGCGCCTGCTGGGCCGGGGCGCGATCATCTTCGAGATATGCTTCCTGCTGTTCTCGGTGCTGCTGCTGGCGGTGTTCGGGGCCGCTGCCGGAGAGGTCGGGGCCAGCCTGTTCGGTTTTCCCACTCTGGTCGGCACGCTGGCGCTCGCCGCTATGATCGCGCTGGTCGCGGGGCTGGGCGAGCGCGCGGTCGAGCTGATGTTCAAATACGTCTCGGTGTTCCTCTACCTCGTCTATGCCATCTTCCTCGTGCTGGCGCTGAGCCGGGTCGGGGGCCGGATGGACGATGCGTTCGCAGGGGCCACGGTCGAGCCGGGCTGGCCGGTCAATGGCCTGACCTACGGCGTCTATAATATCGTGGCGGCGATCATGATCCTGCCCGTGCTGCGTCATCTGACGTCCCGGCGTCAGGCATTCACCGCCGGGCTGATCGCGGGGCCGATGGCGATGCTGCCCGCGCTGGCGTTTCTTATCGCGATGCTCGGCTTCTATCCCGCAATCCTGGGCGAGACGCTGCCTTCGGACTACGTCCTCCAGCGGCTCGGCAGCCCGGCCTTCCGCATCGTGTTCCAGATCATGGTTTTCGGTGCGTTGCTGGAAAGCGGGGTGGGCGTGATCCACGCGCTCAATGAAAGAGCGGTTGCGTGGCGGCGCAGGGACGATCCGAAGCGGCCCGTGTCGCCGTGGTTCCGTGTCATCCTGACGCTGTGCGTGCTTGCCGGGTGCATGTTCGTCGCCAGTGCGATCGGCCTCGTCGACCTTATTGCCCAGGGGTACCGCATCATGGCTTGGGTCTTCCTATTCACATTCATCCTGCCGCTGCTGACCATCGGGGCCTACCGGCTCTGGTCCGCACGCGCCCCACGAACTCCAGCGATCGGAGCAGACCATGCCTAGGACGATAAGATACGCGGCCGCCCTGATGCTCGTCGCCTTCGCGCCAGCCGCGCAGGCCGCGCCGCCCGAAGGCTTTGAGCAGCGCGTCGAGGAGTTGCGCGAAGAGTCCGGCGCGCCGGGCATCGCGATCGCCATCGTCGAGCAGGGAGAGACCACGCTCGCGCAAGGATGGGGCGTTCGCGAGCTGGGCGAGAATGCGCCGGTCGATGCGCATACGATCTTTGCGACCGGATCGACCGGCAAGGCCTTCACCGTCGCCGCGCTCGCCACGCTGGTGGACGAGGGCAGGTTATCGTGGGACGACAAGGTGATCGACCACATGCCGTGGTTCCGCATGAACGACCCGTGGGTGACCGCCGAGATGACCGTGCGCGACCTGCTGGTCCACCGCAGCGGGCTAGGGCTGGGCGCGGGCGATCTGCTGTTCGTTCCCCGCTCC
Source organism: uncultured Erythrobacteraceae bacterium (assembly GCA_963972905.1). Taxonomy (GTDB): domain Bacteria; phylum Pseudomonadota; class Alphaproteobacteria; order Sphingomonadales; family Sphingomonadaceae; genus Alteriqipengyuania. The sequence continues at coordinate 32,477 of CAXAXQ010000024.1, read as the reverse complement.
AATCTGTCGCGCAAGGAGACGGTCGAGCGCCTTCGCTATATCGAGCCCGAAACCAGCTTCCGCTCCTCCTACGCCTACGACAATATCCTCTACATCGTCGCGGGCCAGCTGATCGAGGAGATCACCGGCAGGACGTGGGAGCAGTATGTTCTGGAGGACGTGCTGCGGGCGGGCGGCATGGGCTATTCCACGTCGGATTACGACACGCGCTACGCCGTGGAAAATCGCGCCAGACCGCACGCTCGCACTACGGGCACGCTGCGCGGGCTGGGGCCGAACGTGGTCCTCGACGAGCGAAATGAGCTGGGCCGCAACGCAATGCCCGCTGGCGGTCTGGCGATGAGCGCGACCGACATGGCGCAATGGCTCAAGATCCAGCTCGCGCATGGTGCAATGCCGGGCGGGGGCAGGCTGTTTAGCGAAGCCACAGCAAAGGAGATGTGGACGCCGGTCACACCAATGCCGAACGAGGATTGGCCCGGCGATCTGGCTCGGGCCAATCCCAATTTCACCGCCTATGCGCTCGGCTGGCAGGTGCAGGACTATCGCGGCGCGCGGCTGATCTGGCATGGCGGCGGCGTGTTCGGTGCGATCACCTTCGTCGCGCTGTTACCCGATCAGAATGTCGGCATCGCGATCATGATCAATTCCGAAGAAGCGGCGCTGCGGCGCGGCATCTTCTACGAGCTGCTCGACCACTACCTTGGCTTTCCGGCCAATGACTGGCCTGCCAAGTGGGACGCTTTTGTTGCGCAGCGGCTCGAAGGGGGCAGAGAATTTCTGGCGCAGAGGGACGAACAGCCCGCCGATGTCGGCCCCTCGCTGCCAGTTGCCAGCTATGCCGCGACCTATCGCGACCCGTGGTACGGCGACGTGGTGGTGAGCGAGCGCGATGGCGGCTTGTGGATCGACTTCACCACCAATCCGCGCATGGAAGGGCGGCTGGTCCATTATAAGTACGACACCTTCCAGACCGAATTCACCGATCCCTCGCTCGAACCGGCGCTGGTGACCTTCGGGCTCGACGCGCGCGGCAATGTCGAACGCGTGGCGATGGAGGCGGCCTCGCCGCTTGCCGATTTCAGCTACGACTATCGCGATCTCGACCTTCGACCGGTCAAGGAGAACCAGGAATGACCCGAGCCACGCTCCTCGCCACGCTTTGCGCCACCGCACTGACCGGTTGCGCCTCGGTTGCGCCCGTTCCCGAAGACCCCATGGCGGTCCATCGCGATCTGCTGGTGCTCGACACGCACCTCGACACGCCGCTCAATTTTGGGCGCGAGGGGTGGGATTTCTCACAAGCGCACACCGAAGCGAACGACATCGCACAGGTCGATCTCGGTCGGATGGCAAAGGGCTATCTCGATGGCGGCTTCTTCGTCATCTATACCGAACAGGGTTCGCTGACCGCCAAGGGCTATGCCGACGCGCTGGCCTTTGCACGCACCCGGTCGGACACGATCGACCGCGAACTCGCGAAGTTTCCCGATCTCGTCCGCCCCGCCACCACCGTCGCCGAAGCGCAGAGGCTGACGGCCGAGGGCAAGCTGATCGCGTTCAAGTCGATCGAGAACAGCTATCCGCTGGGCGAGGATCTGGGCCTGCTGAAGGAGTTCTACGATCGCGGCGTGCGGATGGCGGGCCCTGTCCATTCCTCGACCAACCAGCTGGCGGATTCTTCCACCGGCGAGGTCAAATGGAACGGCCTGAGCCCGCTCGGCAAGCAGTGGGTGGCTCAGATGAACCGGCTGGGCATGGTGATCGACGCCAGCCACGCGTCCGACGCGGTGTTCGACCAGCTGCTGGAGCTGTCGCGCACGCCGATCATCCTCTCGCACACCTCGCCGCGCTGGGCATACGACCATCCGCGCAATCTCGACGATGCACGCATCCGCAAGCTGGCTGCGCAGGGCGGGGCGATCTGCATGTCGACCATCTTCATGAACGAGATCAACCTCGACGGCGAACGCGGCGAGCTGTTCGACCAGTACGAAGACATCGCCAGCATGTCTGCCGCCGAGCAGCGCGAGTTGATCCGCAAGTGGCGTGAACTCGACAAGACCCAGCCGCTCTGGGACATCGACCTCGACCGTTACATGGAAGCGCTGCTGCATGTGATCGGCGTTGCGGGCGTCGACCACGTCTGCTTCGGCGCTGACTGGGATGGTGGCGGCGGGATCGAGGGGCTGATGGAGATTTCATCGCTGCCGGTCGTGACCGGGCGACTGCTCGATGCGGGCTACTCGCGTGAGGACATCGGAAAGATGACCGGCGGCAACGTGCTGCGGATCATGCGTGCCGCGCAGGCCCGGGCAAAGCCAAGCGGATCCTAGTCGCCCCGGTCCGGCCTTCGATCCGGAGCATATTGCGCCTCGTTCGCGTCGACGGACGGCAGATCGAGGATCGTCCTGGCGCCGGATCGGGTGTCGTCGATGGTCAGCCGCAGCTCGCTTTCCCCGATTTCGAACTCGATCCGGGCGGTCCGTGTGATGATGACGCCCTGATCGGCGGACTGCGCATCGGCGCAGAACGCGTGATGCGTGCCCTCGCAAACGGATGGTCCCGGCAAGGCGGCCGAGGCGAACAGTGCGGATGCACCGAGGATCAGGCTACTCTTCACGGGTCTGGCCCCCGGTCTGCGTCACGGAAAAGCCCCCGCCGCCCGCGCTGGGCCCGGAATAGGAGATGCGGAATCGGTTGTTGTCTCCCTTCTGCGTGATGCTGATATCGTAGCCGCGGCCGATCTGGCTGACGTCGATCATATTGCCGTTTCCGTCCTGCGAAAGCGTTGCGCCAAGCGCGCTTCCCTGCTGGCGGAAGGTGATCTCGTTACTGTCGCCCTGCTGCTGCAACTGCGCCTGTATCGAGCCGCTGCCCTGCGCGTTCTGGATCAGCTTCACGACGTTGAGATTGCCGCCCATTTGGACATTGGCGGTAAGCTGATTGCCCGCGCCCGACTGCTCGATCCGGCCGTCGTTCTCGCGGCCCGATTGCGCGAGGGTTGCGGTTCGCACGGTCCCCGATCCCGATTGCAGGATCACCGCGCTGTTTTGCACATCCTTGCTCTGATCGATGTCGGCTTCGACCGTCCCTTGCGCGGGCGAGGGGTTGGTCTGTTCGATCGTCGCCGTGTTGTCGGGTGATATCTGGTCGATCGACGCAACCAAGCCGCCGCTGTTCTGCTTGATATCCGCCATGTTGTTGTCGGTGCCGGTTCCCGTCTTGATCGATGCCGCGCTGGCACCTCCCGAACCCTTCTGACGGATGCGGCCCTGGTTGGAGTTGCCGTTCTGGTCGACCTGGCCCTTGAGCGAAGGGCCATCCTGTTCGATGACGGCCATACCGCGCACGCCCGGCTGCGTGATGGTCGCATTGCTGCCCGTGCCGCCGTCGGTGCGCCTCTGCTTGACGCTGGCGCTGTTCGCACTCCCGCCCTGATCAATATCGACCGTGTCGGTGCCCGATCGCGCGTCGACGATCTGTTCCACCATTGCTTCGTTCTCGTCCGTCCCGTCGGTCGACTGGTCGATCCCTGCTACGCTGCCGCCGCCTGCACCGCTCTGCCGGATGGCTGCGCTCTGCGACTGCCCGGTCTGGTCGATATCGGCTTCGTTGCGACCGCCCGATCCGGTTTGCCGGATCGTCCCTTCGAGGCTGCGCGACGAGACACCTTCCTGATCGATCTGCGCCTTGTTGGCGGGCGATTGCTGCTGCAGGATCACGGCATTGCCGTCCGCCCCGTTCTGGTTGACCGAGGCGACGTTGCCGCCGGTGCCGTCCTGCACGATCTGCACCTTGGACTCTTCGCCCGATTGCGACACCGAACCTTCCTGCCGCCCGTCGTCGGACCGCTGGGTGACCCGGGTCTCGTTGCTGGCACCGTCGATGTCGATATCGGCACTATTACCGCGGCCCTTGCCCCCCTGCACGACCTTGCCCTGGCTACCCGGACCGTTCTTGATCGCGATCGATGCCTTCGATCCGGTCTGCGCCTGCTGCACCAGTCCGGTGCTGTTGGTGCCCTGCGATAGCGTCACGTCGGCGGTGGCGGCTTGGGCGGTCTGGACGATCTCGCTGCGATGACCATCGCCGGCGAGCGTCTGCGTCTGCTGCGCGCCGGTGCCGCTGCCATCGAGGTTGGCATGCTGGCGGCCGTAGGCGAGGTTGGAATCGCCCTGCAGATTGATGGAGACGACGCCTTCGTCGCCGCGCTGGTCGATATAGGCGGTGCTGTTGCTGGCCAGCTTGCTGTCATTGCCCAGGGCAATGGTGGCGGACGATCCGTCCGCGCCGTCACCCGTCTCGTCCGTCTGGCGGATGGCAGCGGCATTGCCTGTGCCCGATGACAGGATCCGCGCGGTCGACCCGCGGCCCTTCTGATAGATGCCGCTGGCCGGATCGGGCTGCGCAGCCTCTCCGGTGAATAGCTCGATCGCCTGCACCTGCTGCAGCGCGCCGGTGTCGGGGGAATCGCGGACAATTTCGGCTTTGCTCGTCTCACGCGTTGCCTCGCTATCCTGCCGAACCCGCGCCTCGCTGGCCTGTCGGCCACTGCCTGACGAAGCGGACGTACCCGCCTGTTCGGCGGACCCCGACTGCCCGCATGCCGCGAGGCACAGCGCCAGGCTGAAGCCGAGGGGTGAGACGGTGTGTGATGCGGGACGTGTCATGGCTTTCTCCTGCGTTGGATGCGATGCTGTTCGGGATCGTCAACCGTCTTTCCGGTCTCCGTCTTGCTCCTGTGGCGCGGATTCCCGAGCCTGCACGGAGGCTTCGTCTGCGTTCGACGGAGGCTCGTTTTCTCCGCCGTCGTCGGCGAACAGCTGCGCGTTGAGCGGTTGCGCAATCTGCTCTTCCCAGAAGTCGAGACAGAAGCTTTCGAACCGCTTCCCCAGCGCGAGGTGCGAGCGCTCGGTGTCCCACCCCTTCTTGCGCCCGAAGAGGTCTTCGACCCGGTCGTATTTCTCGATCCGCTCGCGGCATTTGGCTGCCTGTTCGCGGGCCAGCGCGACCACATCGGCAGGGCCGACGATCCCGGCGAAATAGAGCCGCAGGAGCCCCGGATCGTTCACCGGTTCGCGCAGCCAAGTGCGAAGCGCGGCCTCTCCGGCGGGGGTGACGATGAAGGAATGGCGCGGGCGACCGGCCCGGCGCTCTTCCTCCTCGTACAGCAGGCCCGCCGCAGCGAGCCGCGCCATTTCGCTGTAGAAGGGATCGCGGTCACGATCGGCATAGGCGTTCTTGTCGTGCCGCCTGACGGTGACGACGAGATAGGCCAGCAGCACGAAGATGCAGGCGATGATGAGGATGATGATCAGCATGGCTCAGCCTCCCTTCTCGGAAGGTTCGGAACCGGGTGAATGCTCCGCCGCGATCTCCTCCCAGAAGCCGAGACATGCTCGCTCGAACCGGATGCCGAGACGGCTTGCGGCGAGGGCATATCGCCATTCGGGGCGATTGATCAGCAGCTGCTCCAGCCGCTCGTATTCCGCCTTGCGCGCCGTGTGGATCGGCCGCCGATTGCTCGCCAGTTGCTGCGGGTTCTTCGGATCGACGATCCCCGCATAGTTGAGCATGAGCAGGCCGGGATCGTTGCTCGGCTCTCTCAGCCAGGCGCGCAGACCGGCCTCGCCTGCGGGTGTGACCGTGTATGTGTGCGCTTCTCTGGTCTCGTAATCTTTCTGCGAATAGAGCAGCCCGCCTTCCACCAGCCGGTCCGGCTCGGCGTAGAAAGGCTGGCGATCCTGGTCGAAGTAGTTGTTGCTGTCGTGGCGACGCAGCGCTGCCACGATCAGGCTGGCCAGAATGACCACGATGGCCAGGATGAGAACGATCGTGAGCATCTGAATCTACCTTTCAGGCTCGCCGGGAGCGGCTTTATCGGTCGGTTGGGGGGCGTCGGAGGGGAGCGGTTTTTCTCCGGTTCGGGCCGCGCCCGGCTCGTCTTCGAACAGCGCGGCGACGGCTTGCTTCAGCGTCGGGCGCATCAGCACCCGGTCGCCGAAGACGATGACGACCTGCTTGAGCTCGGGCACGCTGGCCAACTGCGCGCCGAGAAGTTCGGACACGCTCGACTTGTCGGCCTGAACGAACAGCGGCTGGACGTAGAGAATGGCGTTAGCGAGCGGGATCGCGAGCAGGCGGCCGCGCGACACGCGCGATCCGGACTGCATGCGCAGCGTCATCCATGCGGAAACCCGCTCGTCCTGATCGATCCGCGCCTGCGCCTGCGCCGGGCCGATGACGGTAGCGTCGGGCGGGAAGCTGTAGGACGTAAGCCGCCCGAGCCGTTCATTGTCGCTTTCCCCCACCAGGTAGCCCGACAGGACATTGCGGTTTTCGGGGGTGAAGGGCTGCACGATTGCGAACTCGGGATCGTCGCGGCCGGGAAAACGCGTTCGCAGCCAGTAGGGGCGCAGATCGACATTGCGCTGTTCGTGATCCGCGCGCGCGCGTTCACGCCGCAGCGAGATGTAGTCCGCATCCTTCGGGATCCGCCACGCGCCCTCGCGGGTGTAGTAGGCGTCGCTCGCGCGCATGTGATAATCCGCCCAGATGACCGACTGGATCTGGAACAGGTCTTGCGGATAACGGAAATGCGCTCTGAGCCGCGGGCTCGCTTCCTCGACCGGGCTGAACACGCCGGGAAACGCGTTGCGCCAGGCTTGCAGGACGTGATCGGACGGATCGGTAACGTAGAGTTCTACGCTGCCATCATACGCGTCGACGACGGCCTTGACGCTTCCCCGCACATAGTTCGCGCGGTTGGTGCGCCGCTCCAGCAGGCGAATGAACTCGGCCGGGATTATCGCAGAACTCTCCTGCTTGGCCTGGAAAATCTGCGAAAAGTCGCCGAGATTGATGCGTTTGGAATAGGGCATCATGTCGCTGGTGGTGTAGCAATCGATCACCCACTTGATGCGGCCGTCTGCCGCAACCGGATAGGGATCGGCATCGACTTTGAGGAACGGGACGACGCGCTGCACGCGCTCGCGCACGTTGCGGTGATACAGAACGCGGCTGTCGTCGGTTAGCAGCGTGGTCAGCGCCAGCCTGATGTCCCAGAACTTGATCGCGAACAGCAGGCGGGAGAACAGGCCGTCTATCTTCACCCCGGTATCGGCGGCGTATTCATGCTTGGCGAAGCTGCGGCCTTCGCGCGGGCGGTCGAGCTCGATCGTCCGGGTGTTCACGATCGAAAATTCGGGCGAGCTCTCACCGAAATAGATCTGCGGGTTGCGCACGAAGGTGGGCCCGCTTCCCCCGGTCGGGATATCCGAGGTCAGGAACTGCGGCATGCCTGCCTCGGTTGCTCCGGCCACGGCTGCCGAGACCAGGCCGTACCCGTGCGTATAGATCAGATGTTCGGCTTGCCATCGCCGCGACTGTTCGGGCAATTGTTCGGTATCGAGTTCGCGCGCGGCGATCATCACCGGCTGCATCTCGCCCCCGACCAGGTACCGGTCGACGTCGATGTCCTTGAAATCGTAGTACGCCCTGAATGCCTGCAACTCGCGAAAGTTGATCAGCAGTGTCGCGGGGTCCCACAGCCGCAGCGTCTCCAGCAGGCGGCGATCATTGCTGATGGTCTCGATCTCGCCGGTGTCCGCGACGCTGGCGGTCCGCCGGTCCACCCGGTCGAGCCCGAAGCCGTAGCGGGTGAATTGCAGGTGATCCTCTATGTAGGCCTCTTCCCGCTCCAGCTCCTGCGGTTCGACGATGATGAGCTGGAAGAGGTTCGGATAGAAGCGGACGATCGATAGGCCGACGAGGATCAGATAGACGATCACGATCGTCGGGATGATGTAGCCCGGACGCCGGATGTTCACCTGGAACATCACGAAGCCGGATACGACCGCCGCAGCCACGAACTTGTATGCGAGCAGGCTGGCATTTGAGTCCGTAAAGCCCAGGCCCGTCACCACTCCGCGCTCCGAGTAGCTGAGCAGATGCAACTCGAGCAGCATGCCCCAGCCGATCAGCGCCATCAGCGCGAAAACCAGCGCGGATATGTGCAGGTTGACCTGAAAAGGAAGCATCGAGTTGGGCGCCTGCGGGCGGATGCCGCCGAAGATGTAGCTGGTGACGAGCGTGAGCAGCAAAGTCACCAGCACGCAGACGAACAGCCAGTGGTTGATCAGCACATGCAGCGAAAGCTCGAACATGAAATAGCTGAGGTCGCGGCCGAACTGCGGATCGTTACGGCCCCACTCCAGTCGGTTCGCCCACAGGATATAGGTCTGCCAGTGCGGATAGGTCTGCAATCCGACGACCAGACCGCACACGAGCGAGACGGTGAGCACCAGCGGTCGGAAGTAGGGCTCGAACGCCCGTCGCCACGCATCGACCCTGCGCTCGTCGGCGGATATCACGCGGTCCGCCCGCGCCAGCTTGTATGCCAGCGCCATGTTGCCCGCGACCAGACCGGTCATGAACAGGAAGGGGACCACGCCCATCCATATCTTCGTCTTCAAGACCGTGAGATACACATCGAGATAGCCCAGCTCGTCGAACCAGAGCACTTCGGTGTAGAACCGGGCCGAAAAGATCACCGCGAGCAGGAAGACGGCCAGACCGACGACCCAGTAGAACAGCGTGCTGGTGATCCCCCCGAACAGGAAGAAGGTCGCAGCGCGAACGGAGGCCGACGGGCGCAGCATCACGAAAGCCTCGGCGGCTTGCCTGCCAGAGCCCTGTCCACCGCCTTCGCAGCACGGCGGATCTTCTCGACATCCTCTTCCTCGCGCACCGCACGGCACACCGCGCGTTCGACCAGCGCCATGTGGTGGGCGACGTGGTCGCTCTGTTCGTCGCTCTCGATCGCCGCGCGGCCGACATCGGCCAGCATTTCGGACAGGCGCAGCATGACGGCCATGTCTGCGGGGCAGGTGCGCCGCAGCGGGGTGACCACCATGTCGAGATAGGCTTCGAACGCGCGCCGGGGCACTGCCACGCGCACCACGCCCTCCTCGTCGCGCAGCAGCAGGTCGCCCAGTCGGTGCTTGCACAGCTGTACGAGGACGATCTCGGCGGAACGGATCGATGCGCAGGCTGTGGTCGGGTCGTTGATCGCGGTGGAGACTGCCCGCAGCGCGATGTCGACGAGCTGCGTCAGGCCGAAGGCGACATCCGCTTGGACGCTTCTCTCGCCACCGATCTGCAGCGTCTTTGCGATGCGCGGTTGCAGCTCTTTTCCCGGATCGGGCAACTCCTCGTCGGAATCGGACGTCCACACCCACGCCAGCGCGGTGTCCTTCACCGCCTGATCGCCGAGCATGTAGACGTACTGGATGACGAGGTCGTGTTTCGCCGCGTAGTCCAGCAGCAGCTTCGCGTTGACCCGCTGAATAATGCCCGAAGAGCTCGCCAGGACCGGGACCGCCCGTTCCGGAATATCGAGCAGATCCGGCTCGGGATCGCCCTCTTCACGCCGCTCGTAATTGGAGAACAGCGCCGAGACCGTGCGCTGTTCGACCAGCCGCAGGATTTGTTCGATGCGGATCGCGTGGACGATGTGGTGGATGAAATAAACGAACGAGGCGACGCTGATGATCGCGAGCAGAAATGCAACGGTGACGGCCAGCTGGGGCACGACCACCGTGTCTTCGCGGATCGAGCGCAGGACCGCGAGGCAGTAGACGAAGGTGAAGATGAAGATCGCGAGAGTCAGCTGGGTCGCGCGGTCCCTGATGAACTGGCGTGGCACCCGCGGCGAATATTGCGCGGCGGCGACCTGCAGGGCGACGATCGTCACCGAGAAGGTGATCGTCACGACGTTGAGCGACGTCGAAGCCACCGTTTCCACCAGGTTGCGCGCGCCGACAGGGCCGCCGGTGGTGAGAAGGCCGCCCAGGCTGGCAGATGTGGTGAAGTTCAGCCGCGACACGAAGCCTGCCGTCAGGATGCCCCCGATAATGGCGAGCATGGGGAATATCCAGAATGCCTGGTGGATCAGCATCCTCATGCGGCCGAGCCAGGCCGAATAGTTGACCGGCACTCTCATCGCCCGGCCTTTCTGTATTCGAGGAATTGCGGACCTTGCTTGGGGCCTCTGCTCAGCACTCCGAGCAGGTAGGAAGACCGGCGTGGGCGCAGGTTTTCCTCGTAGCCCAGATCGTGGGCGACCGCGGCGACAAAGGCCTCGGTGCGGAGATAGGCGGGCAGCCAGCCCACGTAGTTGCGGTACGACTGCGAAGGATCGAACTCTCGATCGGTGAATGCGTTTGCCGTCCGACAGTTCTTGAGGAAGCGGCGGACCGACGCAGGCGCGGTCCAGTCGGCACCCTTCGCTGCCGCTTCGAAATCGGCCAGGGAAACCGGCTCTGCCTTGCCCGATTTATGGACCGGGACGTAAGCGTCGCTGAGATCGCTCACCAGATCCATCATGCCGTTCTTGAGCGCGCGCAGGGCGGGCAGCGATTGTGGCAAGCCCGGGTGGCAATAGGTCAGGGTGTCCGCCAGCGTACCCAGCACCTCGAGAGTTCTGGGCAGGCTTCTTTCGAGTGATCGGGGGCGGTAGAAATAGACGATCGGATAACGGCTGAGGCCCTGATGCAGGCCGATCACCCCGTCGTGCAGTCTTTCCAGCAGGCTCTGGAGGCCGGCCACATCGTTCCTCGCGAGAAGGTCGGCGACGCTTGCCATCGCGCTCTGGTCGCCCCCCATCCGATGATGCAGGTCCGCGACGAGGCGGTCGTATTCCAGAATGCTCCGATGAACGCTCAGGAAATAGGTGATCGAGAAGGTCAGGACGACACTGCCGAGAAGCGCTTCGAGCGCGACCGCGACCGAGTACATCATGTTCGACGGGCTGATCTCCACGAAGCCGATCGTCGACAGCGTGACCCAGCTCAGGCGGAACGCGGCCGGAAGGCTCGGTTGCGAACCGCCGCCCTCGATCAGGTCGCCGACCGACATGCCGCCGTAGAAGATAAGCGCGAACCCGGTGACCACGCCCGCGATCCACAACGAGATCATCAGGGCGATCATCAGGGGGGCGGCAAGGCTCAGGGCAGGTTGCGCAACCGCACCGGGAAGCAGCTTCGCCAGATGGCGCCAGATCCACCAGAAACAGCGATAGGCCTTGGTGGAGAACAGGCTTCGCCCGCTCGCATCCAGGATTGTGAGAAGCGCATCAAGCACCGTGAAGGCCAGAAGCAAGATGCCGATGGCGGACAGCAACACTATTAAGGCCCCTATAATGGATAAGAGGCCTCGAATTTCATTCAAAATGGTGGAGTTTGATCTAAGGAATAAAGATCATTAACTTAATTAAGTATACTAATTAAGAGTACTTTAATTGCGCGCGTATAGCTCCGTAAACCCATGTTTACCCGGGTTGTTATAAGAATTTTAGGGTTAAAATCGATCTAAAAAAGCTCTTACGCCTACCCAGAGGACAGGCTCACGGCAGTACGGACCCGGCGCGACCGTTAGGCCGACGCGAGCATCGGCCAAAGCAGAACGGCGGACATGACGAGAAATCCGATCATGCCGGAAAAGATCGCGTCGCGGTGCTGGTGCCACCATGAATTTCTAGCTGGCCTCATCAGTGCCTCCAGGGGAGGCCGACCAGCCGCCTCCCAGCGCACGAAACACCGCGATCTGCTGGCGCGAGACCTCGGCATCCTGATCGGCCAGCGTCGCGCGGGCTTCCGCCAGCGTGCGTTCGGCATCGAGCGTGTCGAGCGAGTTGATCAGCCCCTCGCGGTTCTGCGCACGCACGATCCGCGCCGCGCGCTCGGCAGACGCGACCGCAGCCCCCAGAATCCGACGCCGTTCGAGTGAGCGGGCGTAATTCGACAGGGCGGTCTCCGCCTCCTGAAGCGCGACCAGAACCGTGCCGTCGAATGCGGCGACCGAGCCGGCGGCGTCCGCCTCCGCCGCATCGATCCGCGCATAGACCGGCTCGCGATTGGGGAACGCCCAGTCGATCAGCGGGCCGAGCAGTAAGGCTAGCGGGCCGCCGGTGAACAGATCGCCCAGGTTGGACGCGTTCGATCCGATCGATCCGCCCAGCGTGATCCGGGGGTAGAGATCGGCGCGCGCGAGCCCGATCCGCGCTCCGTCGGCCAAGGCGCGCTGTTCGGCGGCGCGAACGTCGGGGCGGCGTGACAGGAGCTCGCTCCCGTCGCCGACCGGCAGCGGAGCCTCGATTTCGAGCGGGACGTCGCGTTCGCCGATATTGGCGGGCAGGGCGGCAGGCGCGCGACCCGTCAGCGTGGCGACCGCGAACAGAGCGGCGCGGCGCTGCGCCTCGATCGCGGGGATGGTCGCCGCGCGCTGCTCCAGCAGGCTCTCGATCCGCGCCACGGCGAGGCCATCGGTATAGCCCGCGTCATGGCGTAGTTTCGTCAGCCGCAGGCTGTCCTGCAGAATGTCGACGATGGACCGCGCCACGCGCAGCCGCGCGGCGGCGCTGGCGGCGTCGGCATAGGCGCGTGTGGTGTCGGCGACGACCATCACCCGGACCGCTTCGGCATCGGCACGCGCTGCTGCGAGATCGCCGCGCGATGCGGCAATCCCGCTGCTCACCCTGCCGAACAGGTCGACTTCGTAGGCAATATCGGCGCCGAGCGAAAACTGGCCGCCATCGCGGTCCTGCCCGGGCAAGGTCTGGCCATCGGGCGTTCTTCCATATCCAGCGGAGGCACTCAGGCCCGCTTGCGGCAGACGATCCGACCGCGCGCCGCGCAGCGCGGCTCGGGCCCGGTCGATGCGCGCCACCGACTGGCGAATATCGGTGTTGGCTGCGAGAGCATCGGAGACGAGCCCGTCGAGGGCGGGGTCATCGTACATTCGCCACCAGTCCTGAGGCAGGGGAGCCGCTGTGACGACGCCAGCTTCGGAGGAGAGGAAGGGGCCGGAATTCACATCGAGGATGGGGGAGGGGGCGATGTGGTCCGGCCCCGCCGCGCAGCCCGTAAGGGCCAGCGCGGAAACGGCGGAGAAAAGTAGATTGCGAAAGGTCATGATGGATTATCCTATTCGGCCGGCTGCACGGCCTGGCATGCGTCACCTTCACGGCGGGGGCCGCGTAGCGTGGCGAGCCGGTCGCCAAGTGCGCGGCAAACGACGTAGAAGGTGGGGGTGAAGAGCAGCCCGAAGCCGGTCACGCCGAGCATGCCGAAACACACCGCGGTTCCCAGCGCCTGGCGCAGCTCCGCACCTGCACCGGTGGCGATCACAAGCGGAACCGAGCCGAGGATAAAGGCGAAGCTGGTCATCAGGATCGGGCGCAGGCGCGTGCGCGCCGCTTCGACTGCGGCATCGACCGGAGAACGGCCGTGCAGCGCCTCTCCCTGCCGAGCGAACTCCACGATCAGGATCGCGTTTTTCGCAGACAGGGCGATCAGCACGACGAGGCCGATCTGGGTCAGGACGTTGTTGTCCATCCCCATCAGGTTGACCCCGATCATCGCCGCCAGCAGGCACATCGGCACGATCAGGATGATCGCCAGCGGCATGATCAGGCTCTCGTATTGCGCAGCCAGCACGAGGAAGACGAGCAGCACCGCGAGACCGAAGACATAGATCGCGGTGTTGCCCGTGCTGGCCTGCTGGAAGGCAATCCCGGTCCATTCGGTCGAATAGCCCTGCGGAACGGTTTCCGCCGCGACCTTTTCCATCGTCACCAGCGACTGTCCGGTCGAGCTCGTCGGCGCGGTGTCGCCATCGATCGCCACTGCAGGCGCGAGATTGTAGCGGCTGACGCGGTAGGGGCCGGTGGTGTCGGTAACGGTCACAAGCGAGCCCATCGGAACCATCGCCCCGCTATCCGACCGGGTGTAGAGATTGCCGATATCGCTGACATCGTCGCGGTAGGCGGCATCCGCCTGCGCGGTGACGCGGTATGTCCGGCCGAGCAGGTTGAAGTCGTTGATGAAGGCGCTGCCCAGATAGACCGACAGCGTCTCGAAGATATCGGAGGGCGCGACGCCCAGCATCTGCGCCTTGTTGCGATCGATGTCGGTATTCACGCGCGGAGTGCCGGTGTCGAAGAAGGTGTAGACCCCGGCGAGCCCTTCCTGCTGGTTGGCCTCGGCAATCACCGCATTCGCTACATCCTGCATCTGCCGATACCCTTGGCCCGAATTGTCCTTCAGCATCATGCGGAAGCCACCGGCGGAACCGATGCCCTGAATCACGGGCGGCTTGACGATCATCAGGCGCGCTTCGTTGATATCGGCGGTGGCCGCCTGCGCCTTGGCGATCAGTTCGTCGATCGACCGGCCATTGCCCTGGCGGTGCTCGAAATCGTCGAGCACCCAGTAGGCGGCAGCGGAGCTTGCGGACTGGGTCTGGGTCGTCCCGTCGAAACCGGATAGCATGACCGTTCCGGTGATGCCTTCTATGGGCAGCACGCGTTCGGCGACCTCCTTCATCACCGCATCGGTGCGCGTGGTCGCCGACCCCGGCGGAAGCTGGATCACCGAGACGAAATAACCCTGGTCCTGCTGCGGGACGAAGCCGGTCGGGGTCATCGCGAGTGCGAACCCGGTGAGGCCGATCAGCACGCCGTAGGCCAGCATCATGCGGCGCGGCATCGCGACCAGCCGCCCAGTCAGGCGCGCATAGCTGTCGCTGAAGCGCTCGAAGCCGGCGTTGAACCTTTCACCTGCGCCCTCGATCGCCCTGCGCCAGCGCGGCGCGTCTTCGGGCAGGGGCTCGTGCCGCCTCAGCAGAAGTGCGGACAGTGCCGGCGACAGCGTCAGCGACACAAACAGCGAGATGATCGTCGCGGCAGAAATCGTGACCGCGAACTGTTTGTAGAACTCGCCCGATAGGCCGCCCATGAACAGCGTCGGCACGAACACCGCGCACAGCACGAGCACGATGGCGATCAGCGCGCTGCCGACCTCCTCCATCGATCGCCGAGCGGCTTCCAGCGGACTGTAGCCCGCCTCCAGATTGCGCTCGACATTCTCGACCACCACGATCGCGTCGTCGACCACGATCCCGATCGCGAGGACCAGTCCGAACAGCGAGAGATTGTTGAGCGAATAACCCAGCATCGCGAGGACGGCGAAGGTGCCGACCAGCGAGATCGGGATGGCGAGCACCGGGATGATCGAGGCGCGCGCCTTCTGCAGGAAGACGATGATCACCAACACCACCAGCACCACCGCCTCGAGCAGGGTATGGAGGACGGCGTCGATGCTTTCCGCGATGAATTCGGTCGGGTTGTAGACGATTCGATATTCGAGTCCCTGCGGGAATTCCGCCGACAGTTCGTCCATCGTCGCCTTGACCCCTTCTGCCGCAGAGAGCGCGTTGGACCCCGGCTTCTGAAACACCGGCAGGATCACCGAATCGACGTCGTTGAGGTAGGCCGAGGTCGCATAGTCCGCGGCCCCGATCTCGACCCGTGCGACGTCGTTGACCCGGACCTGTCGACCTTCGTCGTCGGTGCGGATAACCACTTCGCCGAACTGGTCCGGGCTGGTGAAGCGGCCCTGCGTCTCGACATTAAGCTGGAAGGCGGAGTCCGGGCTCGGCTGCTGGCCGAGCGTGCCAGCGGCGACCTGCACGTTCTGTGCCCTCAGCGCGCGAACGATATCGCTGCCCGTCAGGCCCAGCGCGGCGGCGCGGCCCGGATCGATCCACACCCGCATCGCCAGTTCGCGCTGGCCGAACATCTGGACGTCGCCGACTCCTTCGAGCCGCGCGATGCGGTCCTTGATCCGGGTCTGCGCGTAGTTCGAGATATATTCGCGGTCGAGCGAACCGTCGGGTGAGATCAGGTTGACCACCATCAGGAAGTCGGGCGTGGTCTTGCGGGTGACGATGCCGAGCCGCTGGACCTGTTCCGGCAGGCGTGCCTCGGCAATCGCGACGCGGTTCTGGACCAGCACCTGTGCCTCGTCGAGATCGGTCCCCGGCGCGAAGGTGACGGTGATCGTCATCCGCCCGTCGCCGGTGGACTCGCTCGCCTGATAGAGCATCCCGTCGACGCCGTTGATTTCCTGCTCGATCGGGTTGGCGACGGTGTCGGCCACCGTTTCTGCCGACGCGCCGGGGTAGACGGCGGTGACGGTAACGGTCGGCGGGACGATGTCGGGATACTGGCTGACCGGCAGGAAGAAGTAGGAGATCGCGCCGACGAGCGTGATCAGGACCGCGAGGACACTGGCGAAGATCGGTCGATCGATAAAGAAGCGGGAAATGTTCATGGACGCACTCCGGGCGTAAATTGGGGGCGTGAACTGGGGGCGTGGTGCCTGGTGAGAGGAGCCGCGAAAGGGGCTTAGCTGGCGAGGCTGGCCGAGGCGGCAGGGGCCGACAGGGGAGCTTCGGGCGTCTTGTCGGTGCCCGGTGCGGAGCCCGTGATGCGGCCCTTCTGGGCGCTGACCTTCTGCCCCGGCATCGCCATCTGGGTGCCTTTGATTATCACCCTGTCAGTGGGCTTGAGCCCTTTCTCGATCACCCGGAGATTGCCGACCAGCGGGCCCAGCTCCACCGCGCGGGTGTCGACCGTTCCGTCCTTGCCCACCACCAGCAGCAGCTTGCGCGTCTGATCGGTGGTGACCGCGGTATCGGGGACCAGCAGCGCCTTGCGCGTGCCGCCCGTGGCCAGTCGCATCCGCCCGAACAGGCCCGGTGCGAGGAAGCCTTCGCCATTGCGGACCAAGGCCCGCGCGCGGATCGTGCCGGACTGGCTGTCGAGCCCGTTATCGGTGAAGTCGAGCGTGCCGTGCCAGCGATAGTCGCTCTCGTCCTGCAGGCTGATTTCCACGGGCGTACCCCTGTCGAGCCCTTCGCGGCGCGCCTTCAGGAACAGCGCTTCGGAGCCTGAGAATTCGAAATAGACCGGGTCGACCGCGTTGATCGTAGTCAGCAGCGTGGCTGCGCTGCCGCCGCCGCCAGAGACCAGATTGCCCGCATCGATCCGCCGGTCGGAGATCCGGCCCGATATCGGCGCGCGCACCGTGGTAAAGCTCATTTCAAGCGAGCGTGCGGATACGCGCGCCCGTGCCGCAGCCAGGATCGCTGCGTTGTTGCGCACTTCCGCCTGCAGCCGGTCGATCTCGGTCCCGGCGATCGCGTCCTCGGTAATGAGGCGCTGGGCGCGGGCGAGATTGTCGCGCGACAGGGCGAGCGCGCTATCGGCACGAGCCACCTCCGCTTGCGCCTCTGCCAGCGCGGCGCGATAGGGGCGCGGGTCGATGGTGAAGAGTGGCGCGCCCTGGCGCACCAACTGGCCATCGGTGAAGTGGATGCGGGTGATCGCACCGGAAACCTGCGGGCGGACCTCGACGCTCTTGCTCGCCTGAAAGCGGCCGACGAATTCGTCCCACTCGGTGATTTTTTTCTGGAGCGGTGCGGCTACCGTAACCGAGGGCGGTGCCGGGGCTGCGGTCGCAGCGGGGTCGTTGCCCAGCAACCACCAGGCACTGACGAGTGCGGCAAGCACCGCCAGCCCTAGCCATAAGCGCCTGGGGCGCGGTGCGGCAGCCTCCTTCTCGGGGCTGGCGGTCTCTTCGGGACTGCCATCGTCGAGAATTTCGGAAACATGATCATCGCGGCGCTCTTGGGCGGCTTCTGCTGCGTTGCGATCGAACGGTGTGTCGAACATGGGATACCCCTGACCTTGATCCAGACAAGCGCTCCCGTCTCCAAAAGCACCGGCTTTCGAAGCAAAAACGCGCATAATTCGGGCGAGCCGGAGGCGGACTGCACCCGGCCACCACGCAGCACTCAGCGCCGCGCAGCTATCTGTACCGATAAGTATGTAATCTGAGGTTCAGGTCAAGCGGATTTTCTGTACCGCCTGGTATTTTATTCGCAAAAGCGAAAGGCCGTTAGCGGGACGGCCAGGAAATCAGCGCAGATTCAGCCACTTCCAACAGCTCTGCCCGGCTGGCGCCCGATTGCGCCTGGACCGAGATGCCCTGCATCAGCGCGAGGAGATAGCGCGTGATCGCCGTTGCGCTGGTCGGCACGGCGAATTCCCCGGCGTCGATCGCGCGCTGCATTCGGTCGACGATCAGCTGTTTGGCGGATTCGGCACGGGCGTTGACGTCGTCGCGGATCGAAGGCTCGACACTCTGACAGCCAACCATCGAGATCACGCCCATGCAACCGCGGCATTCGCCACCGGTCGCGACATCGACCGAGCCGAGCAAAAGCGTTTCGGCAACGGCGCGGGCGGTCGGCGCCTCCACGGCCTCGCCGATATAGGCGAGCTTGTCCTTCTCGTAGAGGTCGAGCGCCTGGCGAAACAGCGCCTCCTTGTTGCCGAACGCGGCATAGAGGCTCGGCCGGGTAATCGCCATCGCGTCGGTAAGATCGCTCAGCGAGGTGCCCTCGTACCCCTTCTGCCAGAATATGCGCAGGGCTTGAGCGAGCGCATCGTCGGTGTCGAACTCCCGCGGGCGACCTCTTGTGGCAAGCTTTTCCATACCTTTAGGTATAGAACCTTGCTGGCGAGATTCAATGGGGATGACAATCGCGTGGCCGGGCAGTTCAGGCCCGATTGCAGTCGCTGACTTCCGATCAATCCGGCTGTGGGCGGCGGATCGCGTATCTGTTCAGGTAGGCGAGAGCGGCAAGGACCAGAAATACGCCCGCGCTGAAGACCATCGCCGCATCGACAGAGAACCTGCCCACGGCAATTCCGGCGAGCGACGGCAATAGTGCGGCGCCGCCCAGCTGAAAGGCGGTGATGTAGAGCACCGCCCGGCGTGACGGGTCGATCTCGATCAGCCATCCGGCGAAGAAGGGCAGCGTGAACAGCCAGAAGAAGCCGAACACGACGCTGACCGCCAGAATTGCCACCGAGTCGTCGCCAACGGTGAGGAACAGCATCGCCGATACCGCAGCGGCGAGAGCGCAGGCGATGATGGTCGGGCGGTTCGGCAATCGCTCACCGAATTGCGCGGCGGTCAGCGCGCCGACCACTTGGGCGACGAGGCACAGCGATATCGCCGTACCCTCGAACGTGGGAGGATAGCCATTGCCGAGCAGCCAGAGGCCGAAATAGCTCCACACCGAAACGATCGCGCCAAGGAACAGCCCAGCGCCGACAAGGGCGGTCAGGCTTGCAGGCGTGATCGCCCCGCGTTTGCCGTCGGACGGCGCTGGTTTGAGCTCTCGCGGAAGGGACAGGGCAGAGAGCGTAGCAATCCCGCCGACCAGGGCGAGGACAACCAGCGCTGTTCCTGTCCGCGAACTCCCCAGCGCGATGTAGGGGAGAGAGGCTGCTGCAACCGCTTGCATCAAGGTCTGAACCGCGAGGAAGATCGCGCTGGCCCTTTCGACCCGCACCACGCGCGAGATTGCTACGAGGGTGGAGGCGACCAGAACGCCTTCGCTCAGCCCGGCGAGCCCGCGACAGGCAGCGATGATCGCCATGCCCGACTGTTCGGTCATGAACAGGTTCATCGCAGTGAGGACAAGCCCCGCGCCGCCAATAACCATGCGCGGGCCCATCTTGCGGAGCAGCCAGATACCCGCAAGCGAGCCGACTACGATCGCGATCATCTCGATGGTAACGAGACTGCCCACCTGGGCCTCGGCAATCCGGCCCTCTTCCACCATCGCGCCAAGCAGGATCGGGTGCACGCCGAGAACGAGCAGGGCGCACGCGCCGATCAGGATGGTGGTTGCCAGTGTCCTGCGGGTCACCGGATCGAGCGCGGCGGTCAACGCGCATTCTCCCGGTCGGCGCGCAGGGGCAGATATTCGGGCAGGAACGTGCGCGAGTAGGCGATGCGTGCCCGGCGCGCCTGTTCTTCCATCTCGTCGGTAATAAGCCCGTAGCGGTGGATCGACAGCGACCAGATTGCATCGTTTATCACGATGATTTCGACCAGCCGGTCATGCAGGTCGGGGATTTCGGGCATCACGAAGGTCTGCGTCATCAGCTCGATGCTGCGGCCCGCAGTGACGAGGTTGCTGTCCAGATCCTGCAGGCGAATGTCCGATGACCATGCGGGGCCTTCCAGCAGCACCTGCCGCGCGGCGGGGTGTTCGTTGAACCATTTCTGCCCGGCGCGGTACTGCAGCGTCTGAAGCTCCTGCCAGCTCTTCACATCCTTGGGTGCTTCGCTGAGCACGCCCGCTTCGAACCGCTTCAGGTATCGCTCTGCAAGGGCACTGAACACGAGCTGCGGCTCGGGGAAGAAGTGGTAGATCGAAGGCGGCGAAATTCCGACTTCGGCAGCGATTGCGTGAATGCTGATTGCCGAAGGCGGCAGATTTTCCAGCAACCTTTCGGCTCCGTCGAGGATCGCTTCGAACCGCGCCTGACTGCGCTTTTGCGACGGTCGGCGGATTTCGGCTCGGGTGATGTCATGTGTGCTCATGCGCGCTCCTGCTGCCCGCATCCTTTCGAATGACCGGCCAAAAAGCAATCGTTTATCGGGTTTTCTGCGGCGAAAATGGAAGCCTATTGACTCATTTGGCATCTCTTGCTCTCTAAACCGGACAAATATCCGATTATTCCTCGGGGAGGGAACTTGATGAAGCGTGGCTCTGCAATCCTGTCGGTCTCGATGCTGGCTCTGATACCCGCCGCTGCGGCTGCTCAGGAAACGGGCGATACGGTTCCCGCCGGGCAGGAGGCTGCGGATAGTGCCGAGCAGGGCGGGCTTAACGTCATCGTGGTGACCGCGCAGCGGCGCGAGCAGGACATTCAGGACGTGCCGATCAGCGTCACCGCGATCAGCGGCGACGATCTGACCGAAATCGGCATTCGCGATCCACGCGACCTCACCCTCGTCGTGCCGAGCCTGTCGATCCAGGCGGGCACATCCTCGACCACCACATCGCTGTTCCTGCGCGGGGTCGGCATCGGCGACTTCAACTCCAACACCACCGGCGCGGTCGGCGTCTATGTCGACGACGTCTTCCTCGGCGCGAACGCGGGCAAGCTGTTCAACGTGTTCGACAGCGAGGGCATCGAAGTCCTCAAGGGGCCGCAGGGCACGCTCTACGGCCGCAACACGACCGCAGGTGCGATCCGCTTTTCCTCGCGCAAGCCGACCGACGAGTTCAGCGCCAATGCCGCGATCTCCTACGGCCGGTTCAACGAGGTCCAGGCCGAAGCGGGCGTGGGCGGGCCGATCATCGGCGAGGTGCTGAAGGCGCGTGTGTCCGGCACCTATCTGCGGCGCGACGGCTGGATGCTGAACCGGGTGACCGGCAACAAGCTGAACGCGCTCGACATGTGGGCGGGGCGGGCGATCGTCGATTTCACGCCGAACCCGGACGTCCTCGTCCGCGCGATCGTCCATGGCGGCCAGAACCGCGGCGACGCACGCCAATTCCAGCATCGCGGATCGGGCGTCGATCTGTTCGGCAACCCCATCGTCGTCGACGGAGTGCCGCTCGACGGGCTGGGCTATGCCGATACCGACGGCGACATCGATGCGGGCGACTTCGACATCGAAGGCAAGGAGCGGGTCGACGTGTTCGGCGCTTCGCTGACCGGCAAGGTCGATTTCGGCCGCGTCACCCTGACCTCGATCTCCGCCTACGAGCAGGTCCGCCGCAATACGCTGGAGGATACCGATGCAAGCCCGAACGATGTCCTGACCGCGACCTATATCGACCGGCCCGAGCAATACAGCCAGGAGCTCCGGCTTCAGTCGAACGATAGCGGACCGATCAACTGGATCGTCGGCGGGTACTATTTCCACGACAAACTGGTGACGAACAGTTCGTTCGACATCCTGCGTGTTCTGCGCGATCCGGACGATCTGCCGGGCACTCTCGACCCGGTCAATTCGATCGGCAATTACGCCTATCCCTATACCCAGGAAACCGAGAGCTGGGCTGCCTTCGCCCAGGCCGATGTCGAACTGACCGACCGGCTGACGCTGACCGGCGGCCTGCGCTATTCGGTCGACAGCATCGATTTCGATTACCGCGGGTTTTTCGACGATGTCGTCGTCGTGCCGGTCCTCGAATTCAGCGGATCGGAAACCTTCCGGGATCTGTCGTGGCGCGCCGCGCTGTCGTTCAAGGCGAGCGACGATGTGATGCTCTACGCGTCCTCTTCAAAGGGGTACAACAGCGGCGGCTTCGCGGGCGGTTCGTCCAGCGACCCCGCGCAGTTGCAGCCGTTCGATTCCGAAACGCTCTATGCGTACGAGGCAGGGGTGAAGACCGATCTGCTCGGCCGCACGCTGCGCTTCAACGCCGCGGCCTTCTACTACGACTATCGCGACCTTCAGGTGTTCGTGTTCGACACCTCCGGCGTGCTTCCGGTGCAGCGCAAGCTCAATGCGGGCAATGCCGAAATCTACGGCCTCGAAGTCGAATTGCAGGCGCAGCCCTCGCGCTATTTCAACGCCTTCGTCAACGCCAGCTTCCTCCATGCGAAGTACAAGGACTTCATCGCGCTGGCGGCGGAAGACTATGCGGGTAACGACCTGGTCAACGCGCCCGATTTCTCGCTCTCTGCCGGGTTCTCGGTCACGCAGCCGCTGCCGGGCGGTAGCTCGCTGCAGTTGCGGGCCGACGGCAATTTCCAGTCGGAAACCTTCCTCACCCCCGACAATGTCCGGGCCAATCGCGTGGAGCCCTATGGCACCGCGAACGTCAGGTTCTCGTGGCTATCGGCCGACGAGAAGATCGAGCTCGCGCTGTGGGGCAAGAACGTCACCGGCACCCGTTATATCACCTACATCTCGCCTGTCCTGACCATGGACCAGATCAACTACAATGATCCGTCCACCTATGGTGTGCAGGCCGTCCTCAAATTCTGATTGGCAAGTGAGACGGTTATGAACCGAACGAAGGATGCCGCGCTGCGAGAGCGTGCGCTGAAAGTCATTCCCCACGGCATGTACGGCCACCAGTCGGTGCGGATCCTGCCGGCAGGCTTCCCGCAGTTCTTCGAGAAGGCGGAGGGCGCGTATATATGGGATGTCGATGGCAATCGCTACCTCGACTTCATGTGCGCTTACGGCCCCAACCTGCTGGGATACAAGGACGAGCGGGTCGAGGCAGCGGCCCGGGCGCAGGCCGAGATCGGCGATGCCATGACCGGGCCTTCGCCCCTGATGGTCGAGCTTGCCGAAACCATGGTCGAGATGGTCGACCACGCCGACTGGGCCATGTTCTGCAAGAACGGCACCGACGCGACGACCATGGCGATGAGCAGCGCGCGCGCACAGACCGGCAAGCGGATCGTGCTGGTCGCGAAGGGTGCCTATCATGGCGCGGCACCCTGGTGCACGCCGATCCCCGCCGGGACCGTGCCCGAAGACCGCGCGCACCTGCGCACATACGACTATAACGACGTCGCCAGCCTCGAAGCCGCAGTGACCGAGGCGGGGGACGATCTGGCCGCGATCTTCGCCTCTCCCTTCAAGCACGACGCCTTTATCGATCAGGAAGCGCCCGAACCTGCATACGCCCGGCGTGCCCGGGAATTGTGCGACGAGGCCGGGGCGATGCTGATCGTCGACGAGGTCCGCGCCGGATTCCGTCTGGCGCGCGGCAGCAGTTGGACGCAACTGGGCGTTCAGCCGGACCTCAGCGCTTGGGGCAAGTGCTTTGCCAACGGCCACCCGATCTCGGCCCTGCTCGGCTCGGACAGCTGCCGCGAGGGCGCGGGGTCGATCTATGCGACCGGATCTTTCTGGCTCTCCGCCGTGCCGATGGCAGCCGCGATCGAAACCCTGCGGATCATCCGCGAAAGCGACTATCTCGAACACTCGGAGCGCCTCGGCACGCGCCTGCGCGAGGGGCTGGGGGAGGCGGCACATAAGCACGGCTTCACGCTGCGCCAGTCCGGCCCGGTCCAGATGCCGCAGATCATGTTCGCCGACGATGCCGATTTCAGCGTAGGCTATGCGTGGACGCAGGAAATGCTTGCCCGTGGGTTCTATCTGCATCCCTGGCACAACATGTTCCTGTGCGCGGCGATGACCGAGGGCGATATCGAAGACACCATCGCCGCCGCCGATGACGCCTTTGCCGAGTTGGCGGGCAAGCTGGACGAGATCCCGCCGCACCCGCTGATGACAGCAATGATGGGGGTCTCTGCATAGTGGCTGCGCCGCTGGACCTGCTCTGCGTCGGCCTGACGACGCTCGACATCACGGTTCGTCCGGTGGATTCGCTGCCCGAGGGCGAGGCGGGGCAGATCGTCGAGAAGATCGCCCTCTCACCGGCTGGCACGGCAGGCGGGACCGCTTTCGTCGCGTGCACGCTGGGCCTGCGCACGGCGCTCTCCTCGGCCGTCGGAGACGATCCGCAGGGGCAGATCGTGCGCTCCATGCTCGAGGGCGCAGGGGTCGATACGAGCATGCTGGCGGTCGATCCCCACTGGCCGACATCGACCACGGTGTTGCCGATCCGGCCCAATGGCGATCGTCCGAACTGGCATATGATGGGGGCCAGCGTCTTCGCGCCTGTGGGCGAAGCGGAAGTGGCCGCACTCGATCGCACGCGCAACGTCCACTGGGCTGGTGTGGGCTTTCCCGGCACGATGGGCAAGGGCTCGGACTTCCTGAGAGAGGCGCAGGCGCGCGGGCTGTTCACCACCTGCGACCTGATCGCGCCGTCCGAGGCCGCACAGACCGATCTCGACGCGCTGCTGCCGCATGTCGACCTCTTCATGCCCAGCCTTGCCGAATTGCGCGAACTTGCCGGGACCGACGATCCGGTCGAGGGCGCACGCCGCTTCATGGCGCGCGGAGCGAAAGGCTGCCTCGTCAAGCTGGGCGGCGATGGCGCCCTGCTCGTCTTGCCCGACGAACAGATCCATGTCCCCGCGCACCGGATCGATCCGGTCGATACGACCAGTTGCGGCGACAGCCTGTGCGCCGGATATATCGTGGGCCGCGCCCGGGGACTCGATCAAGCTGAGGCGCTGCGTTTCGGTGTGGCGACCGCCGCGCAGGTCGCGCTCGGCGTGGGGACGCTCGGCGCGCTTGAAGGTTACGATGCGACGCTGGCATTCATGCGCGACACGCCGGTGAAGGACCAAAGCCGATGACCGAAGACGATGCCCGCCAGCAGCTGGTCGATGCCATGCGTACGCTCGATGCGCGGGGGCTCAACCGCGGGACCTCGGGCAATATCTCGATGCGGTTCGGGTCGGGCATGTTCGTCACGCCTTCGGGCGTGACGCCGGATCGCCTGACGCCCCCGCTGATGGTCTTCGTCGATAGCGACGGCAGCATCGCGAAAGGCGCGGCCCGTCCGTCCAGCGAGTGGCGCATGCATATGGGACTGTACCAACGCCGCGCCGATGCGAACGCGATCGTACATTGCCATGCCCGCCATTCGACGATCCTGGCCTGTGCTCACCGCGAAATTCCGCCGCTGCATTACATGGTCGCGGTCAGCGGGGCGGCAAACGTGCCCGTCGCGCCCTATGCTACCTTCGGTAGCGAGGAGCTTGCCGAGGGCGTCGCCGCGACGCTCGACGGGCGCTATGCCTGCCTGATGGCCAACCACGGCCTGATCGCGCTGGCGCCTGCGCTCCCGCTCGCGATGGCGATCGCCGAGGAGATCGAGGAACAGGCTGCCGTCTATTGCGGAACGCTTGCGATGGGCGGCCCCAAGCTGCTCGAGGAAGCCGAGATGGAGCGGATCATCGGAGCCTTTCGGCAGTACGGCCAGAAGGACTCCCAGGGCTGAGGAAATTCTTGGCTCTCGCCCCCGAGGCGAGGAGATGCAGCATGCGCCAAACCTGCGGGGCGTGCTTTTGCGCAGAGACGGCAATTATCGAGATGCGCACGGAGCCCGCCGGGAGATCATCGGTGAAGCGCATTCACCAGAACAGGTTGACCGACGTGCCCTTGTCCGAGGTGTCGATTTCCAGCGAAATACCGAATGTCTGCCGATCGCTCCCGCATCCCTTTCAGACCCAGCCCGCTATTTGAAGGGTGGCGATCGGCCTCGAACGCCGGATCGAAGCCTTTGCCGTTGTCGCTGATCCGGATATCCCGCCCGCCGGTTTGCAGGGTGATGACGTCGGCGCCGGAATGCTGACCGCATTGGTGACGGCTTCCTGCACGATGCGCATCATCCCGAGCACGTCGGATCGGGTGGACGTGCATGTGGAAGTGCAGTTCTAGATCGAGGCGGATGACATTGCAGCACCAGAGGTGCCGAGGCGCGCATCACGCCTGACATTCGACCATGGTCGCGCTCGAATATGCGCCGAGATCCTGCCTCCACCGGGCGAACTATTCCGATGCGGTTATCTGGTCAGCAGGCGGCACCCATATCTCGCTGTGATCCTCTGAAGAAATGGATCGAAAACCCAAGGCCGGCGGCGACAAGCAGCGCATTCATCGCCCAGATCAGCGGGGAGGCCGTGAAGCCCGCTACCAGCACTGCGTGGACCAGGCCGAGCACCACCAGAAGCGCACCGGTCGCAGCCCTTCCGAATAGCGCGAGGCTTCGCGCCGGTACCGCGGCAGCGGCGGCGAGCATGGCCAGACAGATCACTGCCCACACTGGTATGAGCACGGTGTAGGGCCATGCAGGCCAGATGATCGCGCACAGTGCCACCACGGCGAGGGCGATAGGCTGACCCCACACGACAGCGGCCCATACGCGTTCCCACCCGGGTGCAGGACGCCCCTTCTCCCGGCGGCGGACGAGCCAGATCTTCACCCCGCCGACCGCGAGGTAGGTCAGGCCCAGCCCGAGCAGCCCGTAGGCAATCTTCACGATCCCGCCGCCGAACCAGCCGAAATGGAGGGGTGCAAGCGCGCCGAACACCCGCTCGCCGAGCGACGCCTTGGCAGCGTCCTTCTCGTAATAGACCTCTCCGGTGCGGGTGATCCCGATGCTTTTCATGCCGGCCAGCGCCCGTTCGTCGTAGAGATCGAAGATCGCGGCGGCGCCCGCTTCGGTCGGGTGCTCGACAGTGATCCGCTCCAGCGCGCCCTCGCCGGGCAGGCGTGCCAGCATTGGCTCCAGGTCCAGCACGGGGGCCTGCGAGGTATTCTCCGGCGGCTCGGGCGGGGTGAACAGGGCATAGATCCGACCGGTATCTCCATCGAACATCGCCATGCCCAGCACCCCGACGATGATCGTGGTCAGCCCGAGGAACGCGCCGGTCAGCGACACGACGAGATGGAAGGGGAGCGCCCACACGCCGATGCGATTGTGCAGGTCCGCTTCCTGCAAGCGCCGCGATCCGCCCACCCGCAGGTGGAAGGCATCGCGGAAAATCCGTGGATGGGCGCAAAGCCCCGAGATCAGCGAGGACAGCAGCGCCACGCCGGTCATGCCGACGATGAAGATGCCCCATGCCGATGGCAGGTGCAGGAAGATGTGGAGCCGCGTGAGAAACTCGCTCCATGCATGGCGCAGCGGCACGACCTCGCCCTCGGCGTCTGCGAGCCAGGACGTCCGGCCCCCCTGCGCATCGACATCGAGCGTCAGGAATGGCTGGTCGGTCGTCGGCATGGCCAGCCGGACATGGTGCACCTCGCTCGTCGATCGCGCGACCACCTTTTCAAGCGCGCGCTGCACCGTGTCGGGAGACGCTTGCGAGACCTGCTCGGCCCCCGGGTTTTCCCAATGCGTGAATTGATGGAGGAAGACGGACAAGGTGCCGGAGAGGCATACCACATAGATCGCTGCGGCAAAGGCGATGCCGAGCGCGCTGTGGCCCTTCAGTACCGCCTGCACGAACCCGGCCGGAATACGGGACATCAGCGGCTTGCGCCTGGCGTTCGTCGGTGGCTGCGCGTTCATCCGAAACCTTTCAGGATCGACAGGCCGAAGCCCAGCAGCGCCACACCCGCAAGCACGGCGGTGGCACGCAGGATGCGATTGTCGGCAAGGGTCCATGCCATCGCCGCACCCCAGACCACGGGGACCATCATGCCGCCGATCACCAGCCGGGTCTGCTCCGCCCCGCCGGTCCAGGTCGACCAGAAAACGCCTACCGCCATCGCCGCGATCATGCCGATCGGCCCCGCGAGCAGCCAGCGCAGCGTGCTGCGCCACCAGCTTGGTTTGCGGTCGAGCGGTTCGGGCGCGAGGCTCTTGCTGCGCCCGGCGCGCCTGGGTTCACGCACCACCATCCCGCTGGCGACCACGGCCAGCACGGCGACCGACGCGATGGTCAGCCCGGTAAACAGCCCCCGTGCCGTGCCGAGCGTGGCCGACCCCAGCAGGCAGGCGGTCGCCAGAAGCAGCCAGCCGGCCGCCTTCCAGCCGCGCCCCTCGCGCCCACGCGCGCGCCATGAGCGGCGCAGCGCAAGGCTGCCGCCGACGGCTAGGGCAGCCATCGCCACACAGATGGCGGCTTCGTTCAAAAGCCCGCTTCCAGACCGATCCCGACGATGCGCTGGTCGCCCAGAACCGCCTGATTGGCGATGCTGTTCACATACTGGATGTAGCCTTCGTCGAGCAAGTTGTTGGCGAAGACATAGACCATCGCCTTGCCCAGATCGTAACCAAGCTTCGCATTCACCAGCGTGCGCGCATCGATGCGTGCCTGCACCTGGTCTGTGCCGGTCGTGGAATAGACCGCGCTGCGGTAGCTGGCGTTGACGTTGCCGACGAACCCGCCGCTGCGGAAATTGGCACCGGCCGCCAGCGTCCATTCGGGCGCATAGGCGAACACGGTCCCGGCCAGATCGGTGGTGGCATTGCCTTCATCGACCGTGAATTCGTCGAATTCGGTCTGCACATGACCGACAGAAGCGTACCAGTCGAAGCCCCGGCTCACGGTGTGGGCGAACTCCACTTCGAAACCGTAGAGGTGCGATTTGCCCGCGTTGACCGTGTTGAAGTCGTAGGAATTGAGGCCGAAATTGACGTTCACCTGCTGGTCGGTCCAGTCGATGTAGAAGGCGTTTGCATTCAGACGCACGCCGTCCACCGGTTCGGAGCGGAGCGAGAACTCGTAGTTCCAGGTGAACTCCGGATCATACGGCACTTCGAGAGAGCGCGCCGTATTGCTGCTCGTCCCCCCAGAGCGGTAGCCGCGCTGAACGGTGACAGCAGTGCTGAGGCGCGGCGACCATTCGTAGTCGAGGCCGAACTTCGGCAGAAAGGCATCGAATGCGCGCGATGTCTCGGGCGTCGAACTTCCAGCCTGGTCGACCAAGCCCTGAACGCCCGCATTCAAACCCGCGATCGCCGGGGCGAGCGGGCCGTAATCCGCCGGGTTGGGGAAGGTGCCGGCAAATGCGGCGGTCTGCTGCACCTCGATCGTGTTCTCCTCGTGATCGTAGCGGAAGCCCGCGATGACGGAGAGGCGATCGGTCAGGTCGATCGTGGCATCGCCGAACACCGCCATGGTCTTCACGTTGTTCGGTGCAAAGCTGGTATAATCGACGATGATGTTCGGCACGGCCTCGGCGTAGAGATCGACCACGTATTGGGCGGTGGCCTGATCCAGCCCGCCCTGCATCAGCAGGCCCACCGCCGTCTGCGTCGGCAGGGGCACCAGCGTGCGGCTGTCGGTCCGGATCTCTTGGTCGCGGTTATAGTAGAAGACGCCCAGCAGGCCGCTGAGCCAGTCGCCATCATAGGCAAGGCGCAGCTCCTGGGTGAGGGTCTTGTAATCCCGGTCCTGCCGCCCGAAAGCACGGTCTGCGGCGGTGCCGTCGCCGTCGTACTGACCGTCTTCGGCAACCTTGTTCCACGAGGTGACGCTGGTTAGCGTCAGCGCGGGGTTGATCTCGTAGCTGAGCTCTGCGCTGGCTATGTCGACTTTGGAGTCGATGAAATTCTCGACATTGGACCGGTTCACGCGGTTGTCGAAGAAGTCGGGCTCCGCAAGATCGGCGTAGATATAGTAGTATCCGCCATCGCGTTCGTAGTGGGTGAAGCCCAGTTTCGCCTCGAAGCCGGGCAGTGCATCTGGCCGCCAGCGCAGCTTGCCGCGCAGGTTGAGCGCGGACAGATCGTCTTCGTAGGCATCAAGGGTGGGATTGTAGATCACGCCGCGTTCGTCGCGGTAATCCGCGGTTACGCGGAAGGCGAGCTGGTCGTCCAAGATCGGCCCACCGGCCGCTGCCGAGATTTGGTAGTCTTCTTCCAGCGTGGCGCGAACCTGTGCCCTGCCATCCCAGTAGAACTGCGGATCGCGGGTGCGGACGTGAACCGCGCCGGCGAGCGCGTTGAGGCCTTGCAGCGTCGATTGCGGACCGCGAAAGATCTCCACCTGTTGCACGTCCCAGGTGTCGGTCGGCGCGGCATGAAGCACTGTGGTGGGCATGGGCGCGCCGTCGATATAGACGGTGGCGAGGGCGCCGTTGCCGCCGCCGCTGACGCCGCGATTGCTCATCCCGCGGATGGTGAAGCCGTAAGATCCATAAGTTTCCGACAGGTTGGCCGTACGGTTGTAGATTTCCTGCAGCGTCTGAATGTTCTGCTCTTCGATCTGCTCTGCGGTGGTGACCGATACGCTGGCGACGGTCTCCTGCAACGTGCGGTCGATCTTTTCGCCGGTCACGATGATCGTGTTCGTCGACGGTGCCGGGGGCTGCTCCTCGGGCGTCGTGTCGACGGCTTCCTGGGCGCGGACGGCGGATGGCATAAATGCCAGCAAACTCGCCGAGGCGAGCAGAAGTGTGTGTTTCATGTATGATCCCTCTTCGGGGCTGCGCGCTAATGAATATGCTTCTGCGAGTCAATCGCATTAGCATATTCCGGCAGTGAAAGGTGGTGGTGGCTGATCCGGCGGACCGATCGTGGCAAGTCGCCAAGATGATCGGGATGGGGTATGAGGGCATCATGGCAGTCGAGCACGAAGACTCCGTCGAGAAGGTCCTGCACTCTACATCGAGCGCCGCGCAGTCGTTTGTCGCGGCCAGCTGGTGTCGCTCGGGCCTCAAGCACGGGCTCGATGCCGGGGCCGATCAGGGGCGGGAGCTGGTTTCCGGCAGCGAGCTCACCCTGCGGCGAGAGCGCCACGGCCTGATGCTCGAAGTGGCACGGCCGCTGCTCGACCAATTGTTTCAGACCGTCGCCGCCACCGGCTGCGCAGTAATGCTGTCGGACAAGGACGGCGTCATCCTCGAATCGCGAAGCCAGACGGGCGACCGCGCTATGTTCGACCGGGTCGGGCTGACCCCGGGCGGGGTGTGGAGCGAAAGCCGCGAAGGCACCAACGGGATCGGCACGTGCCTCGTCGAAGGGCGGGCCGTCACGATCCACCGCGACGAACATTTCGCATCCCGCAACATCGGGATCAGCTGCATGGACGCGCCCGTGCGCGACGCGGCGGGCCGCCTCGTGGGGGCGCTCGACATCTCCAATTGCCGCGACGATCACAGCGCCGCGATGGGCGCGCTGGTCCAGAAGATCGTGCAGGATGCGGCGCGCAGGATCGAAAGCGGCGTGTTCCGCAAGTTCTTCGAAGGGCACCGGATCATCGATGCCAACCTGCCGGGCGGTGATGCCGCGCTGCTGGCAGTGGATCGCGACGATCTGGTGATCGGCGCAACCTATGCCGCGCGCCATCGCCTAAACCTTTCCGATGACTGCCTGAGCGGGTCGCGCAGTGCGGCGGAAATCCTCGGCGGGGAGGAAGCGGCGTCGTTCCGCGACTCGGAGCGTGCAGTGCTGCGGCGCGCGCTGGCGCAGGCCGATGGCAATGCCACACGCGCCGCCAAAGCGCTCGGAATCGGGCGTGCGACGCTCTATCGGCGGATGGAGAAGGTGGGGCTGGCGCGCGGCTGACGCAGCTGCGCCTGAAACTGTCTCGATAGCGAGACAGTTGCGTTGACGATCCACCCACCCGCCCTTTTCAGCGCAGGCTTTTCGCGGAACCATCATCCTCGCGACCGGGAGCACCCGGCAATTTCGAGAGGATCAACTGATGGATATGCAAACCAGCCCCGCCGCTTCCATGACCGCCCCGTTTGCGGAGCGTTACGACAACTTCATCGGCGGCAAGTGGGTCGCGCCCAGGGACGGGCGCTATTTCGACAATATCTCTTCGATCACCGGCAAGGCGGTGGGCCAGATCGCGCGCAGCCAGGCGGTGGACATCGAAGCCGCGCTCGATGCGGCGCACGCCGCGAAGGACGCGTGGGGTCGCACCAGCGTCGGCGAGCGGGCGCTGATCCTGAACCGGATCGCCGACCGGATGGAGGACAACCTCGAGAAGATCGCCATCGCCGAAACCTGGGACAACGGCAAACCGCTGCGCGAGACGATGGCTGCCGACATCCCGCTGGCGATCGATCATTTCCGCTATTTCGCGGGCTGCATTCGTGCGCAGGAGGGCGGCATCTCAGAGATCGACCACGATACGGTCGCCTATCACTTCCACGAACCGCTGGGCGTGGTCGGCCAGATCATCCCGTGGAACTTCCCGATCCTGATGGCGGTGTGGAAGCTCGCCCCGGCGCTGGTCGCGGGCAATTGCGTGGTGCTCAAGCCCGCCGAGCAGACCCCGGCTTCGATCATGGTGCTGATGGAACTTATCGGCGATCTGCTGCCCGCAGGCGTACTCAACGTGGTCAACGGCTTCGGTGTGGAAGCGGGCAAGCCGCTCGCCAGCAGCAGCCGGATCGCCAAGATCGCCTTTA
>CAXAXQ010000023.1:0-60901 GCA_963972905.1 uncultured Erythrobacteraceae bacterium | reverse complement strand
CGGATGCTCCACCTGCAGGCGGGTGTTCATTTCGAGGAAGTAGAAGCTCTCGCCCGTCGTGTCGGCGCCGCTGACGATCAGCTCGACCGTCCCGGCGGAGAAATAGCCCACGGCCTGCGCCAGTGCGACACTTTGTTCACCCATCGCCTTGCGCATTGCGGGGGTGACGAAGGGCGAGGGCGCTTCCTCGACCACCTTCTGGTGGCGGCGCTGGATGCTGCACTCACGCTCGTTCAGATAGAGCGTGTTGCCCTGCCGGTCGGCGAGGATCTGGATTTCGATATGGCGCGGGTCTTCGATGAACTTCTCAATGAAGACGCGGTCGTCGCCGAAGGAGTTGAGGCCTTCGCGCTTGGTCGCCTCGAAGCCTTCCTCGACATCCTTGTCGTTCCAGGCGAGGCGCATGCCCTTGCCCCCGCCCCCGGCAGACGCCTTCATCATCACCGGATAGCCGATCTCGTTGGAGATCTTGAGCGCTTCCTCGGTGGTATCGATCGCATCCTTGGAGCCGGGCACGGTGTTGACGCCCGCCGCCTTGGCCAGCTTCTTCGATTCGATCTTGTCGCCCATCGCGGCAATCGCCTTGGCCGGCGGGCCGATGAAGACCAGGCCCTCCTTGTCGAGCGCTTCGACGAAGCTCGCCCGTTCGGACAGGAAGCCGTAGCCCGGGTGGACCGCTTCGGCCCCGGTCTGCTTGCACGCTTCGATGATCTTGTCTGCGATCAGATAGGATTCGGACGCGGGCGCGGGGCCGATATGGACCGCCTCGTCCGCCATCTTCACGAACGGCGCGCGGGCATCAGCGTCGGAATAGACCGCGACGGTGGCGATCCCCATGCGTTTGCACGTCTGGATCACGCGGCAGGCAATCTCGCCGCGGTTGGCAATCAGGATCTTGGAAAACACTAGCCCGGAAACTCCAGATATTCACGTAGTTGCTTGGTGCGCGCCTCGGTCAGCGCGGTGAGGCAGGTCGACCGGATCAGCGGCATGATCGAACCGCCACGATACTGGTTCGCCTCGAACGAACACTGCGCGTCGCGAAAAGTCAGCCAGGCGCGCTGCGCGGCCAGCAGCTCGCGATGCTGGGTGCCGTCGCCGATATCCTTGTCGACCGACTTGGCGCGCTGCGACGCCTTCTTCCAGACGGCGTTGAGTTCGCGGTCTGCGGCCTGATATTCCCTCCCCGCACAGACGTTCATCTCCATCTGCGTCATCGGGTCCTTGCAATCGACCTGCGGCTGAGCGGCTTGTGCGCTCGCCTGCATCAGTAGCAGTGCGGTCAGGATCATGCGTCCATCTCCTCTTCTCGTGCCTTCGCATAGCCGATAAGTCCCGTAGCGTAAGCCCCCACGCCCCTGCGCTCCACCTCACCATTGAGCAAGGTTGTCAGCCCGTCGGCCAGGCGACGGACATTCGCGCGCGAGAGTGCGCCGAGCGGCGAGACGTAGATGCCGATTGTGAACAGGATCGCTCCGGTTCGCGGCAGGCGGCGCAGCGTCTGGCGTTCGGAGCGCACGAACAGCGTCTCCCCCGCGTTGTCCTGCGTGACATGGGCGAAAGCCTGTTCGGGCGGCTGCGCGACCCAGCGCATGTCGGGCGTTGCGGCAATGAACCAGTTGGCCCGGCCATAGATCGGCCCGGGCCTCAGTTTATCCATGAAGCGGTCGACGCCGGTGGCAAGCTGTTCCTCATACCCCTGGATCGGCGCGTGGAGCGCGCGCAGCGGCAGGCCTAGCTTGTCCGCAGGCGTCCAGTCGGATGGCCAGGCGACTGCTGCCCCGACGAGGCGGTAGTGCTCCTCACCATCGCGGCGGGTAAGCAGGCACATATCCTCGTGATGCGCATGCGCCGCTTCGGCCAGCCCACTCGAGACGCCCAGCCCTGTGGCCAGTTCACGGCCCGCCGCCTCCCCCTCGGGCGTCAGCTGGATGCCCTCGGGGAATGCCGCGAAGCCTTCCGCACGCGCGGCCAGATCGGGATCGGGCTGGAGCCACTCGTTCCCGCCCAGCTTCACCAGCCCCATCTTGAGCGTACCGCCACCACGCGCACGGGGCAGCAGCTCGTCGACGGAGAAGCCAAGCGACAAGGCCTAGCCCGCGCAGTCCAAGGCGAACCCCATTTCCCCGTCGAATTCGGTTCCGGTCGGGAACAGATATTGGAGCGCCTGCGGCATGACCTGCTGGTAAGTCGTCGCGTGAGTAAGATCGGGCCGAGGCACGAGGCAGCCGCGCTCGGCCGCAGCGCTGGCAACCATGGTCGTCGCGCCCGCCGTCATCGGACCCTCGTTCGAATAGGTCAGGTAAATGCGGCCACGTTCCGTCCCGTCGGCCACTTTCTTTGCTGCCCTCTGGCCGTTTGCGGCCTGATTCCACCACAGCGAAGGATTGATCGCGGCATAGTTGGTGAACAGCGACGGCTCGTCGAGCCAGGTGTTGACGATGAACAGGCCAGCCACCGATTCGCCCAGAACAGCCCGCTCACCGCTGGTACGATAATGCGCGTCGATTTCGGGAATGACCTTATCGCGCAGGAAGGCGCCGAATCGCGCTCCGTCGCCGGCCGTCGGGAAGGCCTCCCGCTCCTGCTTTATGGAACCGGGCGTGTCGAGCAGCTCTGCCTGACGATCCTTCGTCTGGACGCCGACGATGATCGCCGGTCGCGATCGTTCGAGCGACTCATTGAGCCGCGCGACGCCGATCGTCTGCAGGAAATCCTGAGCGAGCCCGCCATCGATCAGATACAGTACCGGATAGCTCTCTCCATCCTCATACCCCTGCGGCAGGAAGACATTGATTTCACGCTGATCGCCCGGCGCATATTCGAGCAGGTGCGTGGTTCCGATGATAATCGGCGCGGTCTGTACCGCTTTGTCCTGCGCCGCAGCAGGTACTGCGACAGCGAATGCCGCAAGGCAGAGCGCGGTGGTGAAAGAACGGGTCATTCGGCAGGCTCGATTTGCTGTGTCCGCATCGGCTCTTCACCCTGCAACGGCGTCAGCCCGAGCTTGGCGAACAGCGCGCCGTCGCTGTCGTCGCCAGCGTTGGGCGCGGTCAGCAGCTTGTCGCCGGTGAAGATCGAGTTCGCTCCTGCGAGGAAGCACAGCGCCTGCGTCGCCTCGCTCATGCTTTCGCGGCCCGCGCTCAGGCGGACCATGCTCATCGGCATGGTGATCCGCGCGACCGCGACGGTACGGACGAATTCGATATCGTCGATCTTGGCCAGAGGAGTATCGGCCAGCAGGTCGCCCAGCACCGTGCCCTTGACCGGGACCAGCGCGTTGACCGGCACGCTTTCGGGGTGCCGCTCCAGCGTGGCGAGCGTGTGGACGAAGCCGACGCGATCCTCGCGCGTTTCGCCCATGCCCACGATCCCGCCGGAGCACACGTTGATCCCCGCATCGCGCACGTTCTGCAGCGTATCGAGCCGGTCCTGATAGTTGCGGGTCGAGATCACCCGCTCGTAATATTCGGGCCCGGTGTCGACATTGTGGTTGTAGTAATCGAGCCCCGCCTCTTTCAGCATGTCCGCCTGTTGCGGCGTCAGCATGCCGAGCGTCATACAGGTTTCCAGCCCCATCTCGCGCACGCCCTTCACGATCTCGATAATCGCGGGCATGTCGCGGTCCTTGGGGTTGCGCCACGCGGCGCCCATGCAGAAGCGCTGGCTGCCCGCATCCTTCGCCTGCGCCGCAGTTTGCAACACGGCGCGCACATCCATCAGCTTGGTCGCCTCGACGCCCGAGTCCGCCTTCACCGACTGTGAACAATAGCCGCAATCCTCCGGGCAACCGCCGGTCTTGATGGAGAGCAGCGTGCACAGCTGCACCTGCTCGGGCGGATGGTTCTCGCGATGAACGCTTGCCGCCTGAAACAGCAGCTCGGTGAAGGGAAGGTCGAAAAGGGCCGCGATTTCCTCGCGGGTCCAGTCGGTGCGGATTTGGGTCAATCTTTGTCTCTCGTGAAAAACTTCATCAGCAACCATCCACACGCGATAACGAGCAGTGGCAGGCCGGGGAATAGTGTCAGGCTCAGCCACCTCGGCATCGGTGGCTCGTCCCACCCATCGAATGCAACCATGATCAAGGCGAAGTAGCAGAGCGTCGTTCCCACGACGAAATAGAGGGCACAGCCAAGTTTCTGCCACCCGGTCAATAACGGTTGATCGGTAAAGCTCACTCCATCGCCTCCATCGTCATTGCGAGGCGACGCAGTCGCCGTGGCTATCCAGAGCTAGCACGGGCCACCCTGGATTGCCTCGCTCCGCTCGCAATGACGAATGAAAAGTGCATCACTCAGCCCACCTCGGCCAGGGCCTGCTCGAGGTCGGCCTTGATATCCTCGATATTCTCGATCCCGACCGACACGCGGACCACGTCCGGCCCCGCGCCCGCTGCGATCAGCTCGGTTTCGCCGAGCTGGCTGTGCGTGGTCGAGGCGGGGTGGATGATGAGCGAGCGGGTGTCGCCGATATTCGCCAGGTGGCTGAACAGCTTCACGTTGGAGACCAGCGCCGTCCCTGCGTCATATCCGCCCTTCAGGCCGAAGGTCAACACCGCGCCGCCACGCCCGCCGAGATATTTCTGCGCCAGTTCGTGATAATCGCTGTCGGGCAGCCCGGCGTAGGACACCCAGGCCACCTTCTCGTGCGCCTTGAGCCACTCGGCCAAAGCCTTCGCGTTCTCGCAATGCCGATCCATCCGCAGGTGGAGCGTCTCCATGCCGGTCAGCGCGAGGAAGGCGTTCATCGGGGCGAGCGCCGGGCCGAGATCGCGCAGGCCCAGCACGCGGCAGGCGATGATGAAGGCGATCGGCCCGACCGGCTCCAGCGCGTCGATCAGCACCGCGCCGTGGTACGATCCGTTGGGCCGGGTGAGCGAGGCGAACTTGTCGCCTTGCGCCTTCCAGTCGAACTTGCCGCTGTCGACGATCACGCCGCCGATCGCATTGCCATGCCCGTTGAGGAACTTGGTGGTCGAATGGGTGACGATGTCCGCGCCGAAATCGAACGGCTTGCACAGCGCAGGGCTGGCCATGGTGTTGTCCACGATCAGCGGTACGCCGCCGGCGTGGGCCACATCTGCAATCGCGGAAATATCGCTGACCACGCCGCCCGGATTGGCGAGGCTTTCGATGAAGACGCAGCGCGTCTTGTCATCCATCGCGGCGCGCACATTCTCGGGATCGTCGGCATCGACGAAGCGGGTTTCCCAGCCGAATTTGAGGAACGCCTCGCCCATCTGGTTGAGCGATCCGCCATACAGCTTGCGCGCCGCCACGATGTTGCAGCCCGGCTCCATCAGCGTGTGGAACGCGATCAGCTGCGCCGCATGGCCCGACGCGACGGCCAGCGCGCCCACGCCGCCTTCCATCGCCGCGATCTTCTTCTCGAGCGCGTCGTTGGTCGGGTTCATGATGCGCGAATAGATGTTCCCGAATTCCGACAGCGAGAACAGGTTGGCCGCGTGCTCGGGGCTGTCGAACACGTAGCTCGCGGTCTGATAAATCGGCGTGATGCGCGCATTCGTGGTCGGATCGGGCTCGCACCCGGCATGGACGGCGAGCGTTTCGGGGTGGAGATCGGTCATGTGGGGGCTTCCGTTTGTCGGTGGGGGGCAAGGAGGCGATGGAGTGGGCTACGCGACGAAAGCGCGACTCTGAATCGAGTCCGGCGTGACGGGAGAGACAAAGCTCACTCCGCTGCCTCCGGCGAAGCGGCGCCACGCAACAATCCCTCGGTGTTCAGGTCCTCGTCGATCTCGGGCCAGTGGATGCCGTATCCTGCTCCGGCCTTTTCCCACCGCGCGCGCTGCTCTGGCGTTGCCCTGAGCAGACGCGGATACCAGGCAAGTGGCGCGGAAATGGTCCGACCATCCATCAGGTCGACGATCAGGCTCGCCTCGTCGAAGCGCACGTCGAGCACACGCTCGTCGGTCACTTTAGCCGAAATATTCATGCCATGCCTCCGTCAACCTCACGTGATGCTCTGCCACCAGCTTCACAATGTCATTGATCTCGTGCGCGCGAAAGCCCCGGCTCTTCGCCACCTCGCAGCTGTCGAGCCAGACCTTGATCGTCGCATCGCCCCTATCGATATGGATATGCGGCGGCTCATTGGGTTCATGGCTGTAAAAGTAGAACCGGAACGCGCCTATCCGCAGAACCGTCGGCATTGCTACTCCGCCGCCTCGTCGATGTCCTCATCCGCTGGCGGCATGTTGTGCCCCAGCAGCCGCAGCATGTCCGCCGCGCATTCGACCACGTTGCTGCCGGGGCCATAAATGCCCTGGACGCCTGCATCGCGCAGGAACTGGTAGTCGCTCTGCGGAATCACGCCGCCCGCCGTCACCTTGATGTCTGCGCGGCCTGCGTCTTTCAGCAAGCGGATCAGCTCGGGGATCAGCGTCTTGTGGCCTGCCGCCAGCGACGACGCGCCGATGGCGTCGACATTCTCGGCCAGCGCCATTTCGAGCGTTTCCTGCGGGGTCTGGAACAGCGGGCCGGAGACGACATCGAAACCCATGTCGGCAAAGGCGGATGCGATCACATTGGCGCCGCGATCGTGACCGTCCTGGCCCATCTTGGCGACCATCAGTTTCGGCTTGCGGCCCAGTCGCTGCTCCACCGCGTCGACGCCCTGCACCACCTGCTGGTAGCGATTATCCGCAGCATAGGCCTTGGAATAGACGCCCTTCACCGGGGTCGGGGTGGTGTCGTAGCGCCCGAAGACGTCTTCCATCGCGCTGGAAATCTCGCCCAGCGTCGCATCGTGCCGCGCGGCCTCGACTGCGAGCTGGAGGACGTTACCGTCGCCCCGCGAACCTTCGGTCAGCGCCTTGAGAGCCGCCTGGCACGCAGCCTCGTCCCGCCCCGCGCGCACTTTCTCCAGCCGGGCGATCTGGCTCTTGCGCACCGCGTGGTTGTCGATGTCGAGCGTGTCGATCTCGTCCTCGGTCTCGCGCCGGTATTTGTTCACGCCGACGATTACCGTCTCGCCGCGGTCGACATTGGTCTGCTTCTCGGCCGCCGCGTGCTCGATCCGCCGCTTGGGCTCGCCGGTTGCGACGAACTTGGTCATCCCGCCCGCCGCGTCGACCTCGTCGATGATCGCTTTGGCTTCCTCGAACAGCTTTGCGGTCAACGCCTCGACATAATACGAGCCGCCCAGCGGATCGGCGACATTGGTGATGCCGGTCTCTTCCTCCAGCACCAGCTGCGTGTTGCGCGCGATGCGGGCGGAGAAGTCGGTCGGCAGCGCGATCGCTTCGTCGAGCGCATTGGTGTGGAGCGACTGCGTGCCGCCCAGCACCGCCGCCATCGCCTCGATCGTGGTGCGGATGACGTTGTTGTAGGGGTCTTGCTCCTGCAAGCTCACGCCGCTGGTCTGGCAATGCGTGCGCAGCATCTTGGACTTGGGGTTCTGCGCTCCCAGCCCTTCCATCACATCGTGCCAGAGCGCACGCGCGGCGCGCATCTTGGCGACTTCCATGAAGAAGTTCATCCCGATGCCCCAGAAGAAGCTGAGCCGCGGAGCGAAGGCGTCGATATCCAGCCCCGTATCCATCGCGCGCTGGGCGTATTCCTTGCCGTCGGCGATGGTGAAGGCGAGCTCCTGCACCGCCGTCGCGCCCGCTTCGTGCATGTGATAGCCGCTGATGGAAATGCTGTTGAAGCGCGGCATGTGGTCGGACGTGTAGGCGATAATGTCGCTCACGATCCGCATGCTCGGCTCGGGCGGGTAGATGTAGGTGTTGCGGACCATGAACTCCTTGAGGATGTCGTTCTGGATGGTCCCGGAAAGTTTCTCCTGAGAAACGCCGCTCCGCTCCGCCGCGACGATATAGAACGCCAGCACGGGGATGACCGCGCCGTTCATCGTCATCGAGACGCTCATCGTGTCGAGCGGGATCTGGTCGAACAGGATCTGCATGTCGGCCACGGTGTCGATCGCGACGCCCGCCTTGCCGACATCGCCGACCACGCGCGGGTGGTCCGAATCATAGCCGCGGTGCGTGGCGAGGTCGAAGGCGACGCTCAGCCCCTTTTGCCCCGCGGCAAGGTTGCGGCGGTAAAACGCGTTCGATTCCTCGGCGGTGGAGAAGCCCGCATACTGGCGGATGGTCCACGGGCGACCGGTATACATGCTGGCATAGGGCCCACGCGTGAACGGCTCGAAACCGGGGAGGCCGGGGTCGATGCCCTTGGTATCCTCGGCGGTGTAGAGCGGCTTCACATCGAAGCCCTCCAGCGTGTGCCAGGTCAGGTCGCGGCCTTTGACTTCCTTGTCGGCCTTGGCCTGCCAGTCGTCGTAGTTGGGGGTCTTGTCTGTCATAATGAAACTCAGGCTTTTGCACTTGATCGGGCGGACACACGCTCGTGCCAGCCACGCAGGTTTTCGCACTCCTCGGGCATTGCGCAACCTATGAAATCTGCGAAATCAACGGTGGTCAGCAACAGGATGTCGGCGACGCTGTAACCGTCCGTGGCGAGGAAGTCCCGCCCTGCGAGCGACTGGTCGAAAAAGCGGAAGGCGTCGGCGACGCGGGGCCGGTTGGCCTCGCCCCACGCCTCGTTCCGGCCGGGCAGCGCGGCGGTGAAGCGATGCGTGTGGACCCACACCGCGCCCACTGCGGTCATCAGGATCATCTCGACCCGGCGGCTCCACATCTCGACCTGCGCGCTTTCCAGCGGGGTCGTGCCGAACAGCGGCGGTTCGGGATGCAGCCCTTCGAGATAGCGCATGATCGCAACGCTTTCGGCAATGACCGTGCCATCATCGAGTTCGAGAATCGGCGTCTGCCCGCGCGGGTTCTTGGCGAGATAATCGGGCGCCTTCTGCTCGCGCTGCGGGATCGAGACCTCTTTGGAAGGCAGTTCGATGCCCTTCTCTGCCGCGAAAACGCGCACGCGGCGCGGATTGGGTGCGGGCATGCCGCTGTCGTAGAAAAGCATCGAAGTTCCTCTCCTTATCCCTCTCCCCGTGCGAGGAGAGGATAGCAAAGCCCGGTCGCGAAGCGGCCTGGCGACGCTTGGAGAGGGGCGTACAGGGTTCGACGCGCAGCACTCCCCTCTCCCAACCCTCTCCCCACATGGGGAGAGGGCTATCCGATCAGTTCGACCAGTGCGCGCCCTCTTTGGGCACTTCCATGATCTCGGTCAGCTGGCCCATCATGTCCTTGGGGTGGAGAAAGAAGATCGGCGTACCGTGCGCGCCGATGCGCGTCGGGCCGAGGATGCGCTTGCC
Source organism: uncultured Erythrobacteraceae bacterium (assembly GCA_963972905.1). Lineage (GTDB taxonomy): Bacteria > Pseudomonadota > Alphaproteobacteria > Sphingomonadales > Sphingomonadaceae > Alteriqipengyuania. The sequence continues at coordinate 51,658 of CAXAXQ010000023.1, read as the reverse complement.
CTTGCCTTCGAACCATTCGCGCGCCTGCTCGATATCCTCGACTTCGTAGCAGACATGGTGCTGGCCGCCGGCGGGGTTCTTGGCGAGGAACCCGTTGATCGGGCTCGCCTCGTCGAACGGCTCGATCAGCTCGATCTGCGTGCCCTTGCCGACTTCGCCCGCGCTGTCGGGCGTATCGACGAAGCAGACCTTCACGCCCTGCTCGGGCAGGTCGAACGGCTCGGTGATCTGCACCGCGCCCATCGTGTCGCGATAGTACGCGATGGAGTCCGCAATCGAAGGCGTCGCGACGCCGATATGGTTGAGACGGCCGAGTTTCATGCGTCTGCTCCTGTCAATTCGTCATGCTGAACTTGTTTCAGCATCCAGTCTTCCTCCTGCAATGCCCGCGCGCTCCCATAGCTGGACCCTGAAACAAGTTCAGGGTGGCGGAATTCGGTGCCTCCGGCAGATCCCAAAGACCGTTGAAGCGGAAGACGATCAACGATTGTCCTCGTTCAGAAAAGCGGACTCGACTTCGCTTAGCCACTCAGGCCCGAGTGACCGTTCAACGCTTGATGTCGTCATCGCCGGATATCCAAAAAACTGCTTTGCCCCTTCGCGCATCATGTCGGCATCTGTCTCAGTCAGTTCGCTGCTCGGATCATCTAGCTTCAGCTTAAGCGCACGATACTCTGCAAACTCGAACCCGGTGATTGTCTGCAATTCGCCAGGCCAATCTCTCCATTCGGCGACAATATCCTCGAGCATCGCTCTCGCTACGTCACAACGGGATATTATCATGCTTCTTCCACGGGTTGCTCAGCTCTTTGCCGCGCAACTTCCGCAGCCCCAGCGCGATCCGCCGCCGGGTCGAGCGCGGGTAGATGACCTCGTCGATATAGCCGCGTGAGGCTGCCACGAACGGGTTCGCAAACCTGTCTTCGTATTCCTTCGTCTTCTCGGCGATCTTGTCGGGATCGTTGCGGTCTGATCGGAAGATGATCTCCACCGCGCCCTTCGCGCCCATCACCGCGATTTCTGCGGTGGGCCAGGCGTAGTTGAGGTCGCCGCGCAGGTGCTTGGACGCCATCACGTCATAGGCGCCGCCATAGGCCTTGCGGGTGATGACGGTGATCTTGGGCACGGTCGCCTCGGCATAGGCGAACAGCAGCTTCGCGCCGTGCTTGATGATCCCGCCCAGTTCCTGGCTGGTGCCGGGGAGGAAGCCGGGCACGTCGACGAAGGTCAGGATCGGAATGTCGAACGCATCGCAGAAGCGCACGAAACGCGCGGCTTTCTTGGACGAATTGATATCGAGCACGCCCGCCAGCACCATCGGCTGGTTGGCGACCACGCCCACGGTGCGGCCCTCGACGCGTCCGAAGCCGCACAGGATGTTGCCCGCGTGCTTGGGCTGCACCTCGAAGAAATCGCCATCGTCGAGCACCTTCGCGAGCACTTCGTGCATGTCGTAGGGCTGGTTGGCATTATCGGGGATCAGCGTGTCGAGGCTTTCCTCCACCCGGTCCCACGGATCGTTCGTGGGCATTTCGGGCACGGATTCGCGGTTCGACAGCGGCAGGAAGTCGAAGAAGCGGCGCGTCGCCATCAGCGTTTCGATATCGTTCTCGAACGCGTCATCCGCCACGCTGGTCTTGGTGGTGTGCGTGATCGCCCCGCCCAGCTCTTCCTGCGTGACGACTTCGTTGGTGACGGTCTTCACCACCTCCGGCCCGGTGACGAACATGTAGCTGGAGTCCTTCACCATGAAGATGAAGTCGGTCATCGCGGGGCTGTAAACCGCGCCGCCCGCGCACGGCCCCATGATGACGCTGATCTGCGGGATCACGCCCGATGCGAGCACGTTGCGCTGGAACACCTCGGCATAACCGCCAAGGCTGGCCACGCCTTCCTGAATGCGCGCGCCGCCTGAATCGTTGAGGCCGATGACGGGCGCGCCGACCTTCAGCGCGGTATCCATCACCTTGCAGATCTTCTCCGCATGGCGTTTCGACAGCGAGCCGCCAAAGACGGTGAAATCCTGGCTGAACACATAGACCAGCCGGCCATTGATCGTGCCCGATCCGGTGACGACGCCGTCACCCATGATCTGCTGGTCTTCCATGCCGAAATCGGTGCAGTCGTGGACGACATAGGTGTCGAGCTCCTCGAAGCTGCCTTCGTCGAGCAGCACGTCGAGCCGCTCACGCGCGGTCAGCTTGCCCTTGGCATGCTGCGCATCGATCCGCTTCTGGCCGCCACCCATTCGGGCGGCCTCGCGGCGCTTTTCCATCTCGGCAATATTGGCTGACATACCCGCGTACGCTCCTGTGTTCCTCTTTGCCCAAGCGGTTAGGCATGGAGGTGACGCAGCGTCAAGCTGGGCGGCCCCGCAGAGCCGCTCTCCCTGTCGAAACAGTCAGTCGTCCGGGGTGAGCGGCCTCGCGGAAATGGATCAGCGCATCAGGACCAGTTCTTCAGCCATCGTCGGGTGAATGGCGACGGTCGCGTCGAAGTCCGCCTTTGTCAGGCCCGCCTTCACTGCGATCGCGGCGGCCTGCATCATTTCGGGCGCTTCGGGCGCGATCATGTGGATGCCCACGATCCGGCCGCTATCGCCATCGCAGACCATCTTCATCAGGCTGCGTTCGTTGCGGCCCGCCAGCACGTTCTTCATCGGGCGGAAGTCCGACAGGTAGACCTTCACGCTGCCGAGCTGGTTCTTAGCTTCACCCTCGGTCATCCCGACCGCGGCGATCGGCGGGTGGCTGAAGACCGCGCTGGGGACGCAGGAATGGTCGACCGCGACCGGATCGCCGCCGCCGAACACGGTATCGGCAAAGGCCTGGCCTTCGCGGATCGCCACCGGGGTCAGCTGTACGCGATCGGTCACGTCGCCCACGGCATAGATGTGGTCGACGCTGGTCTTGCTGAACCGGTCGACCTTGATCTCGCCGCCCTCACCCAGTTCGACGCCTGCGTTTTCCAGCCCCAGCCCTTCGGTGTTAGGAATGCGACCGACGGCGAACATCACCAGGTCGGCCTTCTCCTCGTCGCAATCGGACAGCTTCACGAAATAGCCGCCATCCTCGCAGGGTTTGATATATTCGAAGGTGGTGTTGAAGCGGAACTTGATCCCCTTGGTGGTCGAGATCTGGAGCAGCCGGTCGCGCACCGCCTCGTCATAGCTGCGCAGCAGGCGGTCGCCCCGGTTCACGATGTGAACATCGCATCCGAACTCGTTGAAAATGCCCGCAAACTCGTTGGCGATATAGCCGCCGCCCGCGATGATGATCTTCCTGGGCAGCTTATCGAGGTGGAATGCCTCGTTGGACGAGATCGCGTGTTCGGCCCCCTGGCATTCTGGCATGCGCGGGCGCGCGCCGGTCGCGATCAGGATATGCTTGGCGGTCACTTTCTCGCCGCTCGCCAGCGTGATCTCATGCGGGCCGGTGATTTCGGCGCGTTCCTTGTAGATCGTGACGTCGTGGCTTTCGAGCGTGTTGGTATAGGCACCCTCGATCCGGGTGACGTCCTCGAGCACATTGTCGCGCAGCTTGATCCAGTCGAATTTGCGCTCGCCAATGTCCCAGCCGAACCGCTGGCAATCCTCGAGGTCTTCCGCAAAATGCGCGCCGTAGACGAGCATTTTCTTGGGCACACAGCCCCGGATCACGCAGGTGCCGCCGATCCGGTGTTCCTCTGCCACCGCGACCTTCGCGCCATGCGCGGCGCTCACCCGCGAGGCGCGGACCCCGCCCGAGCCTGCGCCGATGGTGAAGAGGTCGTAATCATATTGGGTGTCGGACATGTGCGCTCCTGCTTGCAAGAGCGCGATATGGCGGCGCGGTTGGCAATTGCCAACCGGATGCGACCGGAAGGGGAAGCTACCGGTACCTGATCGCCGGTTCTTCGAGCGCGAGTTTGCGCGCAGTGGAGGCGGTCTGCACCGCGAACAGGCAGATCAGCAGCACGCCCACTGCCCCTACGAACATGTCGAAACCCGTGAACACGCCGATCAACGGAGTCGGCCCGAGTACGATCATCGCAAGCGTGAGCGCGATCAGGATCAGTCGCAGCTCGGTCGGCCCGGCCTTGAGGTAGGATAGGCGCAGCTCGCCCATCACCCTTACCGAGAGAAACGCATGGATCGACATCAGCAGGTACCCCGCCAGCGCCACCAGCGCGACCTCCAGTTGCACATAGCCCGAGGCACCAAGGCCCAGCACGACCAGCGTCGTCGCCAGCCCATCGCAGCTATGGTCGAGGAAATAGCCGTAGCGCGGCCGCTCGATCCGGCGAAAGCGCGCCAGACTTCCGTCGAGCGAGTCGCCGAACCAGTGCACCACGTATCCGGCGATCGCCAGCCAAAGCCAGCCATCGCCCAGATTGCTGGCAGCATAGCCGGCGAACACCGCCAGCGCGCCGATCATTCCCGCGAAGGTCAGCATGTCGGGCGAGACACAGCGGGGCATGCGGGCACATAGGCGGTTGAGCAACCACCGCTCCCCCCGGGCAAGCATGTTTTGCTGCACGCGCTCGATCGGCTGGGCGTCGGCGGGAAGTCCGTTATTCTCCGGTGTCATCCAGAATGCCTATCCGTCAGCTGCGCGGCGCGTGCAAGCCAGGTCCGTTCAGCCTTGCCCGCCAGAGCGGTTGTTGCGGCGACGCTGGCCGCCGCCCGGGCCGCCACGGCCCTGGCCGGCGCCCTGCGGCTTGCCCTTGCGCGCCGGATGCTTGGCTTTGGGCTTGCGCGCTCCGTCGCCAATCGGACGCGGCGTCACGCGCTGGCCGCGCTGCTGCTTGGGCGCAGGCTTGGTCGGGCCGACACCTTCCACAACCGCGCGGAAGTTTTCCGGCAGCGGCAGACGCTCGAACTCGGCATCGGTCGTCTTGCGGATATCCTTGAGATACTGACGCTCGTCCTCGGCGCAGAACGCGATGGCAATGCCATCGGCACCCGCACGCGCGGTCCGCCCGATGCGGTGCACATATTGCTCCGGCACGTTGGGCAGTTCGTAGTTGATGACATGGCTGACGCCCGGGATATCGATCCCGCGCGCGGCGACATCGGTCGCCACCAGCACCGGGGTCTTCGCCCGCTTGAACTCGTCGAGCGCGCGTTCGCGCTGCGGCTGGCTCTTGTTGCCGTGGATCGCGTTGGCCGCGATGTTCACCTGCGCGAGCTTCTTCACCACGCGGTCGCAGCCATGCTTGGTCCGCGCGAAAACGAGCACACGCTCGAGCTTGCCGGGCACTTCGTGGCGGCCGGACAGGATCAGTTCGAGCAGGCTCTGCTTCTCGTCCTGCTGGACCATGTACAGGAACTGCTCGATCCGCTCCGCCGTGGAGCTTTCGGGGGTGACCGAAACCTGCACCGGATTGCGGCAATACTGGCTGACCAGCTCCTTGATCGCCTTGGGCATCGTTGCGCTGAAGAACAGCGTCTGGCGATCCTTCGGCGTCAGTTCGTTGATCTTGCGCAGCGCGTGGATAAAGCCGAGGTCCAGCATCTGGTCCGCTTCGTCGAGAACGAGGATTTCCACGCCATCGAGGTTGAAGGCGCGCTGATCGATCAGGTCGAGCAGGCGGCCCGGCGTCGCGACGAGGATGTCGCACCCGCGGTGCAGCTTGTTGCGATCCTTGTTGACCGAGGTGCCGCCGACGATCGACTGGACCTTGAGGCCCGCAAGCGCGCCGTAATCCTTGGCGCTCTGGGCGATCTGCCCGGCCAGTTCGCGGGTCGGCGCGAGCACCAGCATGCGGCAGGACTTGAACGGGGTCTGGTTGTCGGCGTCGCGCAGCCGGTCGATGCTGGGCAGCATGAACGCGGCGGTCTTGCCGGTGCCGGTCTGCGCAATGCCGAGCAGGTCGCGCCCTTCGAGGACCGACGGAATGGCCTGCGCCTGGATCGGCGTGGGGACGGTGTAGCCCTGCAGGTCGAGCGCCTGGAGAACGGGCTGCGACAGGCCGAGCTGGTCGAATTTGATTGTCATGGAGAGGTATTGAACTCGCAAAATATGCGGCGCGCACGGACAAAGCCTGCGCGGCGCGGGGGTTGTAACCACCCGCGTGAAAAGGGAAGTCTGGAGAAAATCGAAGCGCTGCCGGGATCGGATGACAAACTTCGCATCCGTCACTTCACGCTGGCAATCGCGCTTCGTTCGCGCCGCAGATGGCGCATTGCAGCCTGAAAGTCAATCATATCCCTTTCGCAACTGCGAAACAGATTGCCGCCGACATGCGTTGATCGGCAGGAACGAGGGAGACGGGACGTGATCGAACCCATCGGCGAAACCATCGACAAGGGCACGCAACTGCTGGCGGATCCCCTGCATGCAGCACTCGCGGCAGGCATTGCGGTGGCTCTGGCGCTGGGCCTGCATGCGGGCGTGTTCTTCCTGCTCCGCCGCGTCGCGCGGCGCACCGACGCATCGGCCGACGATATCGTCGTCAGGTATCTACATCGCCCCACCAGACTGGCATTCGTCGTCCTCGGGTTGATGGCGGCTGCGCGTTACGTGCCCGAACTGCGCGAGATCTGGTCCGATATCGCGACTTTCGTGCTGCCCGCCGTCGTCGGTTGGATGGCGCTCGCCATCGTGCGCGCGCTGGTCGAGGCGGCGAAGCTGAAGGCCGACATTTCGGTCGCGGACAATCTCAAGGCGCGGCGCAAACGCACCAAGCTGACGATGTTCAGCCGCATTGCTACCTTCATCATCGTGTTCGTGACCGTCGGCCTGATGCTGCTCGCCATCCCCGGCGTGCGCGACATCGGGGTGACGCTGGTCGCCTCGGCGGGCCTTGCGGGCCTCGCGGTGGGTGCCGCCGCGCAGCCCGCGCTCAAATCGCTGATCGCTGGCGTGCAGATGGCCCTGACCGAGCCGATCAATATCGACGATGCCGTGGTGCTCGAAGGCGAATGGGGCTGGATCGAGGATATCCGCACGACCTACGTGGTGGTCAAAATCTGGGACGAGCGGCGGCTGGTGGTGCCGACGTCCTACTTCCTCGAAAAACCCTTCCAGAACTGGACCAAGCAGACCGCCAACCTGCTGGGCACCGTGTTCCTCCACCTCGACCCCAAGGCCAAAATCGGCCCGATCCGAGAGGAGTTTTACCGGCAGGTCGAAGCGAACGAGCGCTGGGATGGGCGGGTCAAGGTCGTTCAGGTGACCGAGACGACGCGCGATTCCAAGGAAGTGCGCCTGCTGATGAGCGCGAAGAACTCGCCCACTTTGTTCGACCTTCGCTGCGATATCCGCGAAGGCATGATGGAATGGCTGGCGGACAATCGCCCGCAGGATTTCGCCAAGCTGCGGCTGGTGGAGGCGGCAGACGCCGAAGAAAACGCCTAGACGGCGGTTTTCCGGCCGAACGGTCCGTTTAGCTTCACGATTTTCCAGTTGAGGATCGTCGCGAAGCTGACCCACACCAGATAGGGCACGATCATCCAGCTCGCCGCGACCGACCATTCGCGCAGGAAAACCGCCAGCCCGAGGACGGAGAGCCACAGAAATGGCACCTCGATCAGCGCCCAGTCCGGCCGCTTGGCAGTGAAAAACAGCGGCGACCACAGGAAATGAAACAGTCCGTTCGCGAGGTAGAGCCCGATCAGCAGCGGGCGATCCGCCTCGGGCGCGCCGTTCCAGCTCAGCACGAAAGCCCATGCGGCCAGCGCGAGGATGATTGTCCACGCCGGGCCGAACAGCCAGTCGGGCGGCTGCCAGCTGGGCTTTTCGAGATTGCGATACCACTCGCCGATCGTGGTCAGCAGCCCGCCGCCGCCAGCAAGGATCAGCGCCCAGACGACAGCGAAGATGATCGGGAAGGTCATGGGGTGAGCCTAGGCGCGTGGCGGGGTGCTGGCAATCGCACGATCTTTCAAACGGTGCTGGTGGCCGAGAACTAGCTGCGCCAGAAGTACTGCAAGCTCGTCGGGGAGCGAGGGGCCGGTTAACCGATGGGTCACTCCACATAAATTCGCGAGTCCAGAGACCAATCGCTTTTCATCTATGGTACGCATCAATGAACCTACTGCCTAAGCCATTAGACCGGAGTGATGACCTGTGACTCAATCCGAAGAAGGCACCAATAACCGGCCGATCCCCATATTTGTTGACGATGGTCACCTTTGCACGAAACGCCTTGAGACGTTTCATCGCCGTCAAAAGGACGTATTCGATCTCTTTTTATTTGGGATCTCATTGGCAACCAAGACCGATGAAAACCGCTTGATTGCCGCACGCGCACTTGCGAAAACCGGGGGAGAAGAAGATCAGAAGGCACTTAAAGAAATCGAGAGCAATCCCGGACCTGCTTTCGAGAGACTAAGAAAGTTCTCAACTCTTCAGTCAGAGAATTTAATAATACGAATTACCGATAATTTCCTATGTTATCTATCCGAGATAATACAAGATGTTTTACGAAAAAAACCGGAGATACTCAGATCCAAGGAAACCCTTAGATTTGACGAAATACTTGGATTTTCAAATTATAAGGAGCTACTATCTTATCTAGTCGACAAAAAAATCAATGAACTCTCTTATTCGGGTATTGACGGAGTGTCAGAATTCTTGAATTCAAGGACAAATCTGAAACTTACCGAAAGAGAAGGAGAATACGAGCTCCTCGTGATCGGGATCGAACTCCGAAATGCTTATACCCATACCCGCGGGGTCATATCGCGCATTACTGTGGATCGACTCGCGAAAGTTGACCACAACCTGCCAATCAAGCAGGGTGAGCGATTTCATCCCGATTTCGATTTAATCTGCCAGGTTGGAAACAACTTCCTTGAAATTGCAAACAGACTAGACGAGCGATTTTCAAATAAATTCAAGATTCGACGCAAAAAATTTTCCAAGTCGGGATAGGGCGAGATCACCCCAACCCACTCGCCGCCAGCAGCGCCTTGGTACTCGCATCGAATTCCGCCGCGCCGCCTTCGATATCCTTGGCCATCTTTTTGCCGAGCTCGACGCCGAACTGGTCGAAGGGGTTGATGCCCATCAGCACGGCATTCGCAAAAGTGCGGTGTTCGTGGAAGGCGATCAGCGCGCCGAGCGTCGCCGCGTCCAGATCGTCGCACAGGATGGTGGCGCTGGGGCGGTTGCCGGGGAACTCGCGCGCGGGGTCTTTCCCGTCGGCGCTCATGTTGCCGCCCGCCATCAGCGCCGCGCCTTGGGCGAAGCAGTTGGTCAGCAGGATGCGGTGATGCGCGGGGTCGAGCGCGTCTCCGGGTGCGATCGACGCGATGAAGTCGACCGGGACCATATGCGTGCCCTGGTGGAGCAGCTGGAACACCGCGTGCTGCGCATCGGTGCCCACCCCGCCCCACGTGATCGGAGCCGTGGGGCCGTCGACGGGCTCGCCCCCCGAGGTCACGCGTTTGCCGTTGCTCTCCATCTCCAGCTGCTGGAGATAGCTGGGGAACAGCGCCAGCCGTTCGTCATAGGCGAACACCGCGCGGGTCTGGCAGCCGCGCACGCGGGCATAGTACTGGTCCGCGAACGCCGCGCGCAAGGCGAGGTTGTCGCGCCCGTCGGTATTGGCGAAGTGCGCATCGACCGCCGCCGCGCCATCCAGCATGGCAGCAAACTCGTCCAGCCCCGCCGCCAGCGCGACCGGGAAGCCGATGCTCGACCATAGCGAGTAGCGCCCGCCAACGCTTTCCATGAACGGGAGCACGCGCGTTTCGTCGACGCCCCACTCGACCGCGGCTTCGGGGTTGGCGGTCAGCGCGACCACGCGCCCGTGCGGGTCGGTCACGCCGTTCTCCCGCAGCCAGGTGAGCGCGCTGTCCGCATTGGTCATCGTCTCTATCGTGGTGAAGGTCTTGCTGGCGATCGCGATCATGGTCGTCGCCGGGTCGCACGCCTCGAACGCGGCCTCCAGCGCGACCCCGTCGATATTCGAGACGACGTGGCAATCGACGTAGGACAGGTCGCGGGTCAGCGCGTCGATGGCCAGAGCTGGGCCGAGCGCGGAGCCGCCGATGCCGATATGGATCAGATGCTCGATCTGGCCCAGGGCGCCCTCGCGGATCGCCTCGACCAGCATCTGCATCCGCGCGAGCAGGGCCTGCGCTTCCTCCACGCTCGCCTCGCTGCCGAAGCCGCGCTGCGCGGTATGCTCGGCGGCGCGGCCTTCGGTGACGTTGATCGCCTCGCCAGAGAACAACGCCGCGCGCTTGGTGGTGAAGTCGCTCGCCTCGGCCAGCGCCTCGAACCCCGCCAGCAAATCGTCGGTCAGGTGCGTCTTGGACCAGTCGAAGCGGATGCCCGCCGCATCTTCGCCTTCCCCCCAGCCGATCCGGCCGGACAGGCGATCGACCCGCGCGTCGTCACCGGCGAACAGATCGCCCAGACTTTCCTGCGGCACTGCCTCGATCCGTTGCCACGCTGCTGTCCTGCTCTCGCTCATACCCTCAAAATCCTGTTGCCTGCCTGCCCCTAGCGCCTAGGTGCTGCACCGATGGATGAAAAGGGCGAAGCAGGCGAGCCGCACCGGGATGCGGACGACGCGCGCAGGCGCGATCGTGCGTCGGGCGGCGGAGTGGTCAACCTGCTGCAATTCGTGCTGCTGGCGGTGATCCTGGCGCTCGCGCTGCGCACCTTCGCCTTTTCGCTGTTCACGATTCCCAGCGAGAGCATGATGCCCGGCCTGCTACCGGGGGACACGATCGCGGCCAAGAAATGGCCCTACGGCTATTCCAGCAACTCGCTGCCCTTCGACCTGCCACTGATCCCCGGGCGCTGGTTCGCAGCTCAGCCGCAGCGCGGCGATGTGGTGATCTTCAAGCATCCGGTCGACGGCAGCGATTACGTCAAGCGGGTGATCGGCCTGCCCGGTGACGAGGTGGAGCTGCGCAATGGCTATCTGGTCCTCAACGGCCAGCTCCTGAGCCAGTCGGCGACCGATGATGCGATCATCCCGGTCACCCCCGACGCGCCATGCGGCTGGGGTGGACGCGAGGAGGCTAGGCCTGCCGGTGGCGCAGACTGCCGCTATCGGCGAAACCGCGAATACCTGCCCTCGGGCGTCAGCTACGACGTGCTCGATTTCGGCCCTACTCCGCAGGATAACTGGGGCCCGCGGACCGTGCCCGAAGGATCGCTGTTCCTGCTGGGCGACAACCGCGATAACTCGATGGACAGCCGCTTTCCCGCCCTCCCCGGCGGCGGGGTCGGCTTCGTGAGGCAGGATCTTCTGATCGGCCAGCCCGGCGCGGTGCTGTGGTCGACCGATGGCAGCGCACGGTGGGCCGATCCGGGCAGCTGGCTCTCCAGCCTTAGAAGCAACAGGACCGCGCAAGCCCTATGAGCGTTGAGGCCGAATGACCGATTGGAACGAGACGAAGGCGTGGCTTGTCGCGAACGGTTTTGCCGCGCGCGACGAGGCCTTGTGGACCGAGGCGCTGACCCACGGCAGCCTGGGCGCGGGGCGCGACTACCAGCGGCTCGAGTTTCTGGGCGACCGCGTGCTCGGGCTCGCGATCGCGGAGTGGCTGTTCGAAAACCAGGGCAGCGCGAGCGAAGGCACGCTGGCGCAGCGGCTGAACGCGCTGGTCAGCAAGGGTGCCTGCGCCAAGGTCGCCCGCAGCATCGGCGTGCCCGACCACCTGCGGCTGGGCCGGCAGGCGCGCGAAGATGGCGGAGCGGAAAGCAGCAATATTCTGGGCGATGTGATGGAATCCCTGCTCGGCGCGCAATTGCGCGAGGACGGGTTCGAAAGCGCACGGGCGCTGGTGCGTGCCTTGTGGCGCGACGCGGTCGAAGGCGATGCGGGCCGCGCCAAGCATCCCAAGTCCGCGCTGCAGGAATGGGCCGCCGGCAACCGCCGACGCCCTCCCGAATACGCGCTGATCGACCGCTCCGGCCCCGATCACGCGGCGCGCTTTACCGTGCGCGTCTCGGTAAGAAATGTCGGCGATGCGGAGGCGACTGCCAACAGCAAGCAGGAAGCAGAGACGGCGGCGGCGAAAGCGTTTATGGAGCAGTATGGCTGACTGCTTCGACTCCCCTCCCCTGGGGGAGCGTCCGGGGGTGGATGCACCACCCTCCGAAACACTTGGGCCGAAATGTTTGGGCCGAAATATTTGGGCCTCCCCACCCCGCCTCCCCACAAGTGGGAGCAGAAAAGGTTCTATGACTGACAAATCTACAAAATGCGGCGTCGTGGCGGTGCTCGGCGCGCCCAACGCGGGTAAATCCACGCTGGTGAACGCGCTGGTCGGCCAGAAGGTCGCCATTGTCAGCGCAAAGGCGCAAACCACCCGCGCCCGCATGCTCGGCATTGCGCTGCACGAAACCGACGATGCGAATACGCAGATGATCCTGGTCGACACGCCGGGCATCTTCGCGCCCAAACGGCGGCTCGATCGCGCGATGGTGAGCGCGGCGTGGGAAGGCGCGGAGAGCGCGGATGCGGTGCTGCTGCTGGTCGATCCGATCAAGCAGCGCCGACACGAGCTGGAGCCGCTGCTGGAGCAGCTTGCGAACCGGCCAGAGAAGAAACTGCTGGTGCTCAACAAGGTCGATATCGCGAAGAAGGAGCCGCTGCTGGCGCTGGCCGAAGAACTGGCCTCCAAGGTCGATTTCGCGGAAATCTATTTCATCTCCGCGCTGACCGGCGATGGCGTGACGGAATTGAAGGATGCGCTGTCCGCCGAGATGCCCGAAGGCGTGTGGATGTATCCGGAGGATCAGGTCTCCGATGCGTCCGAGCGCCTGCTCGCGACGGAGATCACCCGCGAGCAGCTCTATCGCCAGCTGCACGAGGAACTGCCCTACGACAGCGCGGTGCGGCCTGAGAAGTATATCGAGCGCAAGGATGGCAGCGTCGAGATCCACCAGCAGATCATCGTCGCGCGCGACAACCAGCGGATGATCGTGCTCGGCAAGGGGGGCAAGATGATCAAGTCGATCGGCCAGGCCGCGCGCGAGGAACTGAGCGAGCTGCTGGGCCGCAAAGTCCACCTGTTCCTGCACGTCAAGGCGACCGAGAACTGGGCCGAGGACAAGGAAATGTTCGAGGAAATGGGGCTCGACTGGACCAAGTGAAACATCGCCGCGCCTTGCCCGCGCGGAACAAAGGCATTCAGCTTCCGTCTCCGTCAGATCGGTATGAAAGCCATGACGTCTCGACCGGATGCACCGGACGAGATAGCCATTGCTGCAATCGCGTCTACGGAGATCGAACCTTGCGCACCCTTCTTAGTCTCACCAGCCTTGCCACCGCCACGCTCTCGTTGTCGGCCTGTGCGCCCTACCCCGACGAACCGGGCGATGCGGCGCCGGCTGCGGGCTGCCCCGCCTACAAGGCGCGCGACTTCAAGGCGTGGATCGACACGATGCCCGGCCCCGGCGCGCGCCCGACGCTGCACATTGCAGGCGAAGTCGACATGCCAACCCCGGGCTATTCCGTAATGCTGGTGGCAGGCCCTGCCGACCGGATGCAGCCGCCCGGCTGGCGTTTCGAGCTGGACGCCACGAAGCCCGACGGCATGGTGACGCAGGTGATAACCCCCACCCCGGTGCGCTTCGACGGCCCGACCCCCTACCCGCAGATCCGGGAGATCATAATCACCTGCGGTGGTGAGGTACTGGCGACGATCCAGGATGTGCCGGTGGTGCAGTAAGCGGAAATAAGAACCCCTCCGTCAGCCGCCTGCGCGGCTGCCACCTCCCGATTTGGCTTCGCAAAACGGGGAGGAGCTGTCGATGATTCTCCCCGTTTTCACGCAGTGCAAATGGGGAGGTGGGCCGATGCCGTCAGGCGTTGCGTCGGAGAAGCTATCGCTACCGCTTCTTCGCAATCGCGATCTTGTTCTTCTTGGCGAAGTCCTTGGTCGATTCCTCGCTGCGGTTCAGCGCCTTGGCGATTTGCTTGAGTCCCTGCCCCTTGGTGGCCAGCGTTTTCAACTGCCCCGCCTCTTCACCCGTCCAGGGCTGTTTGTGCCGCTCGAACTTGTCCTTCGCCATGATCTTTTCTCCTTCTCCCTCTCCCCGTGCGGGGAGAGGATAGCGTAGATTGCTCCGCGAGGAGCTAGCGGAGCTTGGTGAGGGGGGTTCGCGCAACTCGCAAGCTTGGCCGCCCCTCTCCAACTTCGGCCAGGTCGCTTCGCTCCCGGGCCTTCGTATCCTCTCCTCACGTGGGGAGAGGGATCATTCCTTCGCTGCCGCCTTTTTGGCCGGCGCCTTCTTGGCCGCAGGCTTCTTCGCAACGGCCTTCTTGGCCGGAGCCTTCTTCTTTGGGGCTGCCTTTTTCTTCTTCTTGGCTGGACCCTTGGCGGCACGGGCGTTGATCAGCTCGATCGCCTGCTCCTCGGTCACATCCTCGGGCTTCACGTCCTTGGGGATGGTCGCATTGGTCGTGCCGTCGGTGACGTAGGGGCCGTAGCGACCCGGCATCACCTTCATCTCGGCCTCCGAGGTCGGGTGCTTGCCGAGCACCTTGATCGGCTCCGCCTTGCCCCGCGATCCACCCTTGCGATTGGCCGCTTCTGCCAGAAGCGTCACCGCCGCATTCATCCCGGTGTCGAAGACATCGGCGGTGCTGGTCAGCTTCGCGTATTTGCCATCGTGGCGCAGATACGGTCCGTAGCGCCCGATGCTCGCCTCGATATCATTGCCTGTCTCGGGATGCTGACCGACGATACGCGGGAGAGACAGCAGCTTCAGCGCCATTTCCAGGTCGAGATCGGGCACATCCTTGGGGATGCTCGACCGCTTGGCTTCCTTGCCCTCGCCCAGCTGCAGGTACGGCCCGAAGCGGCCCGTCTTGCGCTCGACCGGCAGGCCGGTTTCGGGATCATTGCCGAGCACCGCATCCTCGGCCACCTCGTCGGAATCGCTACCGGGCTGCGCGAAGCGGCGGGTGAACTTGCATTCGGGGTAGTTCTCGCACGCGACGAACGCGCCAAAGCGCCCACCACGCAGGTGCAGGCGGCCCCCGGCGCGGCCTTCCTTGTCGCATAGCGGGCAGAAGCGTGCGTCCTTACCGTCCTCACGCTCTGGGAAAAGGTAGTCGGACAGGAAAGTGTCGAGCACCGCCGTGATGTCCGACGGCTTCTGCTCCATCACCTCGTCCGACTTGGGCTTGAAGTCCTTCCAGAACGCTTCGAGGATCGCCTTCCACTCGGCGCGCCCGCCGGAGACATCGTCCAGTTCCTCTTCCATCCCTGCGGTGAAATCATAGGCGACATAGGTCGGGAAGAAGCGTTCGAGAAACGCTGTGAGAAGTCGGCCCGATTCCTCGGCGAAGAAGCGGTTCTTCTCCATCCGCACATATTCTCGATCGCGCAGTGTCTGGATGGTCGATGCATAGGTGGACGGGCGCCCGATGCCGAGCTCTTC
Source organism: uncultured Erythrobacteraceae bacterium (assembly GCA_963972905.1). GTDB lineage: Bacteria > Pseudomonadota > Alphaproteobacteria > Sphingomonadales > Sphingomonadaceae > Alteriqipengyuania. The sequence continues at coordinate 36,317 of CAXAXQ010000023.1, read as the reverse complement.
CAGCTGCTTGACCAGCGATGCTTCGGAGAAGCGCGGCGGCGGCTGGGTGAAGTGCTGGTTCGCCTCGACCGATTTGCGCGCGGGCGCATCGCCTTCGCGCATGTGCGGCAGCAGGCTGCCATCCTCGTCGTCCTTGTCGTCGAAGCTTTCCTGATAGACCGCGAGGAAGCCGGGGAACTTCACCACTTGGCCGGTTGCGCGCAAGCTATGCTGCCCGCTGCCCTCGGTCAGCGTGACCGTGGTGCGTTCGAGCTGCGCGGTCGCCATCTGGCTGGCCAGAGCACGCTTGAAAATCAGGTCGTAAAGCCGCGCCTCGTCGCCGCTGCCCGCCTTGTCCTTGCGGAAGTCGGTCGGCCGGATGGCTTCGTGCGCTTCCTGAGCATTCTTCGCCTTGGTCTTGTAAAAGCGCGGCTTTTCCGGGCGATACTCGGCCGAGAAGCGATCCGTGATGGCATCGCGGCAGGCGTCGATCGCGCTACCATCCATGCTCACGCCGTCGGTACGCATGTAGGTGATCGCGCCCGCTTCATAGAGCGACTGCGCGCACCGCATCGTGTGGCTGGCCGAGAAGCCGAGCTTGCGCGCAGCCTCCTGCTGCAGGGTTGAGGTGGTGAACGGCGGCGCGGGGTTGCGCTTGAGCGGCTTGGTCTCGATCCCCTCGACCGTGAAGCGCCCGGCCTCGATCGCCGCCTTGGCGGCCATTGCGGAAGCTTCGTTGCCGAGCGACATCTTGTCGACCTTCTTGCCGTCGAGCGTCATCAGCCGCGCGGTGAAGCCGGTGCCGTCATGCTCGAAATTGGCAATGATGCTCCAGTATTCTTCGGCCTTGAACGCCTCGATCTCGCGCTCTCGGTCGACGATGATGCGCAGCGCGACCGACTGCACGCGGCCTGCGGATTTCGCGCCGGGCAGCTTGCGCCACAGCACGGGCGATAGGGTGAAGCCGAACAGGTAATCGAGCGCGCGGCGCGCCAGATAGGCGTCGATCAGATCCTGGTCGAGCTCGCGCGGCTTCTTCATCGCCTCGGTCACCGCGCCCTTGGTGATCGCGTTGAAGGTCACCCGCTCCACATTGGTGGGCAGCGCCTTGCGCTTCTTGAGCATGTCCAGCACGTGCCAGCTGATCGCCTCGCCTTCGCGGTCGGGGTCAGTCGCGAGGATCAGGCGGTCGGCGGTCTTCGCAGCATCGGCAATCGCCTTGACCTGGCTGCGCTTGCGCTGGTCGGAATAGATTTCCCAATCCATCGCAAAATCCTCGTCCGGCCGCACGCTGCCATCCTTGGGCGGCAGATCGCGGATGTGACCGTAGGAGGCGAGAACCTTGAAGTCCTTGCCGAGATATTTTTCGATGGTTTTGGCTTTCGCCGGTGATTCAACGATGACAAGTTGCATGAGAGTGGGGGCGTTCCTTCACGTGTACGTACGCGCGAGAGTGGGAATCGGGGATGCGGTTCGTCAAGCGCGATCGCTCGGAACGGCGTGAATTATTCGAACACCTCGATCAACCCGCTATCCCTGCGAACAAGGAGCGAGAACACCGCCAGACCGATCGCTATCCCCGCCGCTTGCGAAGTATAGACCAGCGCGTTGGCAATCAGCGAGGACCACCAAATCGGCGGGCCGCCGCCCTCGACGGTAAAAACCACCGCCAGCGCCCCTCCTGTGCCGATGATGAAGGGTAGCAGGATCGAACCGATGATCGGGCCGACATGGCCTCTTGTCACCTCCCAGCTATCGGAAAGGGCGTCGGTCGTTCCGCGCCCCTCTCCAAGGCCATAGCCATAGGAGGGCAACCAGCGTGCCCAGAGGATCAATCCCGGCACGATCAGCAGCAACAGGCCCAGCGCGATGGCGATTCCGGACAAGAACGAAATTCCGAAATAGGTCGAAAAACCGCTATCCCCGCGCTGGCCGCCTTCCACGCCTTTCCTGACGATCTTGAGAGTAAGAGCGTAAGCGGCGGCAAGCGAGCCGATGCTCACCGCGAGAGTCCCGCCCGCTTCGGGAGCAAAGAGGTCGGCAAGCGTGGCTCCGATGATCGTGACGAGCAGATACACCGCAACGTCCACCGGTGCTGCTCCCAGCAGCCCCCAAGCCTCTTTCCAGATCATGCCGACCCGATCGCCGAAAGACGCATCGCGTTCCATGCTCATGCCCCCGCCCGAGACCTACTCGAACACATCTGCCACACTCGTATGGGCAGGCGCGACGAGGTGGAACACCGCCACGCTGAACGCGAAGCTGGCCGCGTTGGTGAAGGCCTGGATGAGGCCGGATAGGGTCATTGCAAGCGCGAAGAGCGGGGAGAGGCCATCCGCCGAACCCGTCAGCCCCGTTCCGACAACAATGCCCGTGACGATGCTGCTGAGAACCGCCAGCCCGATCCACAGGACAAGGCCCGCGCCGAAGATCGACCAGCCGCGCGACGCGGTTGCCTCCCAACTCGCGCCGAGTGCACCGGTGATCCCCTTGTCGCCGCTCAGCAGATAACCATTGGCCGCCGACCAGCGGACCAGCAGGATCAGCGCGGGAATGACCAGCAGCACGAAGCCGATCATCAGCCCGATCATCGCGAGGATCGACATCGCAACATAGCTCAGCAGATTTCCGCCGCGCGCCGGTCGTCCGATCTGCACCAGCATCTGCCGCAGCAGGAAGAAAGCGGCGACGACGTAGAGAACCAGGCCGAGCAGTTGATACAGCGTCGCTGCAAGACCGAACGCTTCGGCATTCAGCACTCCGCTGCGGATGCCGACGGAGAAGACATTGTCGTCCATCTGGGCCAGCCCCGCGAGCCCGCCGATTCCGTTGAACAGCCCCAGCACCAGTACGTAGATCAGCACCGCGCGCCCTGCCGCACCGATCACCTCCACCGTCTGGCTCAAAATTCCGCTGACATCGGCTTCCCGTTCCATCGTCGCGTGTCCCCTTTGCCCGATTCTGCGCCGGGCTTACCGCGAGGGAGAATGCTAGGAAAGGCTGACCTTGCCGCCTGCGTGCCGCGCCAGCCGCCCGGCAATCTCCAGCTCCAGCAGCGCGAGCTGCACCGCCGCCGAGCCTGCGCCGGACTGGCGGATCAGCTCGTCCACCGAAACCGGCGCGCTGGTCAGCAGCTGTGCGATCTCGGCGGGCTCGGCCTCGGCCAGATCCTCGGGCACGGTTTCGAACGCGGCCGAGGGTTCGCGGAAGGTGCTGCGCGGCGCGCCGTCGAAGGTGCTGAGCAATTCGGCCACGTCCGATGCCTCCTGCACGAGCACCGCACCCTCGCGGATCAGGTGGTTGCATCCGTGACTGCGCGCGTCGAGCGGGCTGCCGGGAATCGCCATCACCTCGCGCCCGTATTCGCCCGCCAGCCGCGCGGTGATGAGACTGCCTGACTTGACCGCGGCCTCCACCACCAGCGTACCCAGCGCGAGGCCTGCGATGATCCGGTTGCGGCTGGGGAAGTGGCTCCCGCGCGGCTCGGTGCCCGGCGGCTGTTCGGCGATCAGCAGGCCTTCGCTGGCGATCCGCTCCTGCAACTCGGCGTGCTGCGGCGGATAGGCAATCTCGATCCCGCTGGCGATCACGCCGATGGTGTGCGGCATTGCGCCCTCGTGGGCCGCCCCGTCGATCCCGCGCGCGAGGCCCGAGACCACGACGAAGCCCTCCGCGCTGATTGCCTGAGCGAAATCGCGCGCCAGCTTGACCGCCGCCGCGCTGGCGTTACGCGCACCGACCATCGCGACGACAGGCTTGCTCGCCAGCGACAGATCGCCCTTATAGGTGATGATCGGCGGCGCGCCCTCGCATGCGCCAAGCGCGTGCGGATAATCCGGCTGATCGTGGAACAGATAACGCGCGCCATGGCGCTTCACCGCCTCGATCTCGCGCCGGACCGCGTCCTGATTCGCAAGCGAGTAATGCCCGCCGCCCGCCTTGGCGAGATTGGGCAGCGCCTCGACCGCCGCCTCGCCGCTGCCATAGCGGGCGAGCAATTGGGCGAAGGTGACAGGGCCGATGCGCGGGGATCGCAGCAGGCGGATGCGCGCGAACGCCTCTGCCTGCGACAACCCGCTCATTTCTTGGCGCCGACCTTCGGCTCTTCGCCCTTCGCAAGCCGCACGATGTTGGCGCGGTGGAGCCAGATCACCAGCAGCGCGATCAGCACCAGCACCGGAACGAAGGCGATGTAGCCGAGCAGCACGGCGGCGATGGCGGCGCAGACGACCGCAGCCATCCCGGCAAGCGAACTGATCCTGAGGCCCGCAAGCAGACCGATCCAGACCAGCGCGTAGGTCAGCCCGATCGGCCAGGCGAGGCCGAAGCACACGCCCGCATTGGTAGCGACGCCCTTCCCACCCTTGAAGCGAAGCCAGACAGGGAAGCAGTGCCCGAGAACCGCACCCAACGCGGCGGCGGGCACGGGGCCATAGGCCGCTTGAGACACTAGATCGGGCTGGTCGAACAGCGCCCGCGCGATCAGCACTGCGGCAAGCCCCTTGCCGAGATCGCCCAGCAGGGTGAAGGCCGCCAGCCGCTTGTTGCCGGTGCGCAGCACGTTGGTCGCACCGATATTGCCGCTGCCGATATTGCGCACATCGCCCAGCCCCGCGAACCGGGTGAGCAACAGGCCGAAAGGGATCGAGCCCAGCAGATAGCCGATCAGTGCGGCGAAAATCGTGTCCATGGCCACCCCATAGCCCGGTTGAGCCGCAAGTCGAAGCTCTGCCTGACCAATTGCGCCCGGATCGGTGGCGGTACCAGCAGACCGCACCTTGTGCGCAGCAACGCCATGGGTAAGCATCGATGTAATGAGCGACGCGGAATCCGATGTGCAGGAGGCGCCAATCGCGCGGCTAACCGCGAAAGAGCGCGAGTGCCTGCGGCACTGGCTCGATCACAAGACCGCGAAGGAGATCGCGCTCGATCTCGGGATTTCACATCATGCGGTCGAAAAACGGCTGAAGATGGCGCGCACCAAGCTGGACGTGGCGACATCGCTGGAGGCGGCGCGCATTCTGGCCGAGGCCGAAGGGTACGACCGGCCCGTAACCGGTCCGCCGGACCTGTCGCCGCCGTCCGATTCGCGCAAACCATGGCAACTCCCGACCATCATTCTTGGAGCTATTGCCATGATTTTCTCTCTTGTTGTCGCGCTTGCTCTTGCGCCGGAGAACCCGTCCGCCGACGCGACCGCTATTGCCGACCAGAACGCTGAGATCGTTTACGAAGGCAATTCAGAAGAAATCTTCGACGAGTTGGATAGAGATGATAGCGGCTTTCTGGAACTGCCCGAATCTCCCTTCGTCACTCTGGTTTTCCGGGACCGCGATTCTGCGGGCGAGAACGCGACGGAAAAGGCGATCGTTTTCGATGACCTCAATCCCGGCGATTACATGACTGGTACCACAATCCTCGGCGACGCCACCGATCCAGAGCATCTCGCCGAGTTCTACGAAGTGGCCGATGCCGACAGCGACGGGCGCATTTCCTTCCGCGAGTACTACAACTGGCACCGGCTACAGATGGAACTCGGCATCGAATTCTCCCGCGTGCTCAAGATTGAGTAGCCTGCGGAGAATTGACCGCCAAGGCGCGCGGGGCCATGCGATCCATCATATGGACCCCGCCGCCCCTATTCTGATCTTCGATTCCGGCGTCGGCGGGCTCACGATCCTCGCCGAGTTGCGCAAGACCCTACCCGATGCGCCGGTCATCTACGCTGCGGACTTCGCGGGCCTGCCCTATGGCACCAAGAGCGAGGCGGAGGTGGCCGCGCGGGTCTGCGGGCTGCTTGGGCGGATGGCCGAACGTTATCAGCCGCGCCTCGTCTGTATCGCCTGCAACACCGCCAGCACGATTGCGCTGGGCATGGTGCGCGACGTGCTGGAGGTGCCGATCGTCGGCACCGTCCCCGCGATCAAGCCCGCCGCGCTGGCGACGCAAACCGGCGTGATCGGCCTGCTCGGCACCGGGGCGACCGTGCGCCAGCGCTATGTCGACCGGCTGGAGGCGGAGTTCGCCGCCGACAAGCACCTGATCCGCCACCCCGCCGATGCGCTGGTGCCGCTGGCCGAAGCGAAGATGCGGGGCGAGACGCTGGCCGAAGGTGCGGTGGCGCAAGCAGTCGCTGGCCTGCGCGATGACCCGCAGGCACGAGACCTGGATACGCTGGTGCTCGCCTGCACGCACTTCCCGCTGCTGGCGGACGAGCTGCGCGCGGTTTTCGGACAAGACGTGCAATTGGTCGACGGCGCGCAAGGGATCGCCCGGCGGATCGCCTCGCTGACGCAGGGGCAGGCCTTCAAGCGCGACCAGGAAGATTTCGCGGTGATGACCGGCAGCAGTGAAAGCCTGACCGCCCTCACGCCGATACTCAAACGCCAAGGACTCATGCGCGCAATGCAATTCTGATTGCAAAATAAACTCGGCCTTTGAGAATCACTCGCAAAGATCGCGCTGGAAACCGCCGTTTTTGACCTCTAAACGGTCCCGCACTGTGACCAATTACAGCCATATATTCGACCGGGCGATCGACCGCCTGCACGAGGAAGGCCGGTACCGCGTCTTCATCGATATCCTGCGCAACAAGGGTGCCTACCCAAATGCGCGCTGCTTCCACGGCCATAATGGCCCGAAGCCGATCACCGTGTGGTGCTCCAACGACTATCTCGCGATGGGTCAGCATCCCAAGGTGACCGAAGCGATGGAGGAAGCGCTGCACGATGTCGGCGCTGGCTCGGGCGGGACGCGCAATATCGGCGGCAACACGCATTACCATGTCGAGCTGGAGGCCGAACTGGCCGATCTGCACGGCAAGGAATCGGCGCTGATCTTCACCAGTGGCTACGTCTCCAACGACGCGACGCTTTCCACCATTGCCAAGCTGCTGCCCGGCTGCGTGATCTTCTCCGACGCGCTCAACCATGCAAGCATGATTGCCGGCATCCGCAACTCGGGCTGCGCCAAGCGCGTGTTCCGGCACAATGATCTGGCGCATCTCGAAGAACTGCTCGCCGCCGAAGACCCCGACACGCCCAAGCTGATCGCCTTCGAAAGTGTCTATTCGATGGATGGCGACGTCGCCCCGCTGCACGCCATTTGCGACCTTGCGGAAAAATACAACGCGCTGACCTATTGCGACGAGGTCCACGCGGTCGGCATGTACGGCGCACGCGGTGGCGGCATCTCCGAACGCGACGAAGCCGCGCACCGGATCGACATTCTCGAAGGCACGCTGGGTAAGGCGTTCGGCGTGATGGGCGGCTATATCGCGGCGGACAAGCGGATCGTCGACTGCATCCGCAGCTATGCGCCGGGCTTCATCTTCACCACGTCGCTGTCGCCGGTGCTGGTCGCGGGGGTGCTCGCCTCGGTCAAGCACCTCAAGTCCAGCAGCGAGGAACGCGACGCACAACAGGCCGCCGCCGCACTGCTGAAGCAGACCATGCGCGATGCCGGGCTGCCAGTGATGGATTCGACCACACATATCGTGCCGCTGATGGTGGGCGATCCGGTCAAGGCGAAGCGGATCAGCGATATCCTGCTCGCCGAATACGGCGTCTACGTGCAGCCGATCAATTTCCCCACCGTGCCGCGTGGCACCGAACGCCTGCGCTTCACACCCGGCCCCTCGCACACCGAAGAGATGATGCACGAACTGGTGAAGGCGCTGGCCGAGATCTGGGATCGGCTGGAGCTGGAGCTGCGACAGGCGGCGTAATCGGCTGAGACCAGCGCGCCTCGCGGAACCGCAAGCGCGCTGAAGCGCTTGCCTACCATGGCAGAGATAACAAAAGTAAAGCCCGGAACCCTCACCGATTTCGGCGACGGTTTCCATCACATCCGCGGATCGTTCAAGCTGGGCGGCGTGGTCGATCTCGGCACGCATTGCGCGCTGGTCGAGCGGCCCGACGGGCGCTTCGTCTTTCTCGACAGCTACACGCTTGACGATGACCTGAAAGCCAAGGTCGACGCGTTGACCGATAATGGCAGCAAAGTCGCGGCGATCATCAACCTGCATCCCTTCCACACGCTACATTGCGAATGGATGGCCAAGGCCTACCCGGACGCGAAGCTGTATGGCACGCGCCGCCATCACGAGAAGTTTCCCGACCTGAACTGGGAGAGCGACTTCTGCGAGGCGGGCGCGCTCGACGGTCTGTTCGACGAAGCGCTGGCGTTTTCGATCCCCGAAGGTGTGCAGATGGTGTGCGAGGACGAGAACGTGCATTTTTCGTCCGTCCTTGCCTACCACCGCCCCAGCAAGACGATCTTCGTCGACGACACGCTATCCTGCATCAAGGCGCCCTTTCCGCTCTCGCTGCTGCCCTTTACCGGCAAGCTGGCCTTCCACCCCACGCTGGCCAAGGCGCTGGAGCCCAACCCCTACGCCGCCGATGCCTTCCGCGAATGGGCGATCGGGATGGCGCAAGACTGGGCCGATGCCCGCCGCATCGCCACCGCGCACAACACCACGGTGAACTTTGCCGATGGCGAATTTCCCGAACAGGTCGGCGCGGCGCTCGGCAGGATCGCGGGCGTGCTGCAAAAGCATCGGGACCGGCCCGCGCACAGCTAGCAGAGCGGTGCGGTTGCCGACGAAGTTCGTCGATGGATCGTGCAGGTTCGCGCCATCGGCGATGGTGTTGCCGCACGCATACTATAGATAGGCGCAATGGATTTGCTGCGATCGGCCTGGTTTCGGGAGAATGTTCCGCTGGTCGGCGTGCTGGCGATCCTGCTGCTGACCTTTGCGGCGCTGGCGCTTGCGGGCGGAACGTCCGCACGTGGGTCGCGCGACGTTGCGCAGGCCGAGGCACTTCCCCCTGCCCCGATCGAGGCGCTTCCCGCCAGTGGCGAGGAGGTGGACACGCTGAAATCGCAGCTCGCGCCCGACGATGCGCAGGCCCAGAATGCTGCAGTCGATATCGTCGAAGGCGGCCCCGGCATCGCCCCGCCGTTCCGCTTCACCGGCAGCGCTGCCGACCGCTCGCGTGCGCGCGACTGCCTTTCGCTCGCCGCGATGGCAGAGGCGGGCTATGGCGATGCGGACCAGCGCGCGGTGATGCAGGTCATCCTCAACCGTACGCGCCACCCCGCCTTCGCCGACACGGTCTGCGGCGTGGTCTATCAGGGATCGCAGCGCCGCACCGGCTGCCAGTTCACTTTCACCTGCGACGGATCGCTCACCCGCAGCTACCCCGAAAGCCAATGGCGCGCGGCGCGCCAGCGGGCCGAGGAAGCGCTCGGCGGGCGGGTCGACAAGACCGTGGGCATCGCGACCCATTACCACGCCAACTACGTCTATCCCTGGTGGAGCCCCAAGCTGGACAAGATCGCCAGTGTCGGCCCGCACCTGTTCTTCCGCTGGCGCGGTTTCTGGGGCACCGGCACCGCGCTCAACGCCGCCTATCGCGGGGGCGAGCCCGATCCGATGACGCTGCGCAGCACCGCGCAGGCCATCGTGCGCGACGAGGCGCTGCTGCCCCATCTGCTGGGTGACGAGCGCGCGGTGCGCAGCATCACCGCGAAGACGGATGCAGCTGGCGAGAACAGGGCGGAGCTTTCCGCAAGTACCTCCCCCGCACCCGCACAAGCGGCCCCGCAAGGCCCCGGCCCCGGCGCGCATTTCGTGCTGGTCGGCTCGGGCGACGATCCGGCCGCGATCATCGCGCAGGCGCGCACCCTGTGCCCCGGCTCGCGCTTCTGCCAGGTATATGGCTGGAGCGAGGCGAGCGCGATCCCCAGCGAACTGCCACTATCGAACGAAGCGCGCCGCCAGCTGCGTTTCAGCTACCTCGCGCCGCGCAACGGCAATGCGGAGGCGGTGTTCTTCGATTGCCGCCTGTTTGCCCAGCCCGCGACCGGCCGCTGCCTGCCCGCCGCGCGCCCCTGACCCGCGCTTCCGTAGCGGATTTGCTGCGCCGCCTGAGCCGCGCTACTCGGTCGGCCTGAAACAGGGAGAGACACGCGTGGGCGGCAGTCGCAATCAGACTTATGAAGAGGTCGTCACCGGCCGCCGGAGCATTCGCGGCTTTCTGGACAAGTCGGTGCCGCGCGAGCTGATCGAAGAGGTCATCGCGCTCGCGACCCGCGCGCCGTCATCCTACAATAATCAGTGCTGGAACCTGACCGTCGTCACTGGCGATCCGCTCGACGCGATCCGCGGAGGCAACACCGAGGGTATCCTTGCGGGCAATCCCGACACGCGCGAATTCCGCCGGCCCGAAGGCGACCCGCCCGAACATCACCGCCGCCGCCAGATCGACGTCGCCAAGCAGCTGTTCGGCGCGATGGGGATCGAGCGGGAGGACAAGGAGCGCAGGCAGGACTGGACGCTGCGTGGCTTCCGCCAGTTCGACGCGCCCGTGTCCATCGTGGTGACCTATGATCGTGACATTCTGGGCAGCGATATCGCGCCGTTCGATTGCGGCGCGATCACCAATGCGCTGGTCAACGCTGCATGGTCGCGCGGGCTGGGCAGCGTGATCAACTCGCAGGGAATCATGCAGAGCCCGGTGGTGCGCGAGCATGCGGACATCCCCGAGGATCAGGTGATCATGATCTGCGTCGCGATGGGCTGGCCCGACCCGGACTTCCCCGCCAACGCCGTGGTGTCGGAGCGCAAGCCGCTGGACGAAACCGTCCGCTTCGTCGGCTTCGACGGGTAAGGGGAGCGCCTGCCCGCGCAGGCCCTCCCCCCAACGATCCTAGGCCTTGGCTTCGGCAACCTTGGCGGCGCAGCGCTCCACCCAGCTCTTCACCTCCGGCCCCGCAGGCAGCGCGTCGCCGAACCACTGGAACGGCGAGCTCAGCAGCATGTCCGCCGCGCTGAACCGCTGGCCCAGCAGCCACGGGCCGGTGCGCAAGGGCACGGCCAACGTCTCCAGCATCCGCTCCATGTCGCCCAGCCCGTCGGTGACGACCGGATGGTCGATGCCTGCCCACTGGAGGATGAGCAGCGGCTCCATGATGCCCTGGTAATACGACAGCCACGACAGATACGCACCACGCCCCGCCTCGCCCGGCAGCGGGCCCAGTTTCGCCTGCGGGTACTTGTCGGTCAGGTAGAGCATGATCGCCCCGCGCTCGCGCACATGCTCGTCGCCATCGACGAGGTAGGGCACCTTCTTTTCCGGGTGCGGATTGCTGGCGTCCTGCGCGCCCGAGCCATCCTGCCGACGGATCGTGACTTCGCGAATATCCACCTCCGCGCCGAGCATGCGGACCAGATCGACCACCGTGTCGGAGCGCGACTGGGGCGAGTGATAAAGTGTGAGCATGTGCTTTTTCCTTTCCGTTTGGGGTGGCGCAGGGATATGCCCACCCTCATGACAGAATGAGGCAGCAGCGATGGCGCGGCAGGACAGATTGATGCGGCTGCTCGCCGCGCTCAGGCGGCTGCCCTCGCCCGTCACGGCTGAACGGCTGGCGACGGAAACCGAGATCTCGCAGCGCCAGCTTTACCGCGACATCGCAACTTTGCGCGCGGGCGGCGTGCTGATCGATGGCGCGGCGGGCTATGGCTATACGCTGACCGAAGACCCCGCGCTGCCGCCGCAGAGCTTCTCTCGCCTCGAAACCGAGGCTCTGATGCTGGCGGTGGGCAGTCTCGACCAGCTGGGGGACGAGCGGCTGGCCCGCGCAGGCCGAGACGCGATGGCGCGGATCATCGCCACCCTGCCCGACCGGCTGGCGCGCCAGTCGATGCACGCAATCATGCGATCTTGGCGGATGCCAGAGGACCGACCCGCGATCGCGGTGGATGTCGATATGCTGCGGCAGGCCTGCTGGGACGAGACGAGCGTCGTGATCGCCTATCGCGACCGGCAGGAGCGCCAGTCGACGCGCGAGATCCTGCCGCTGGGCCTCTCCTACAGCCCGACCACGCTGATGCTGGTCGGCTGGTGCCTGCTGCGCGAGGATTACCGCACCTTCGAGGTTGCACGGATGGAACGGATCGACCCTGGCGCAACCAGCTTCCGCCCGCGCCGCGCGGAGATGCTGCGCCGCTATCAGGCGATGCGGATGGCGGAATGGGAAGCGCAGAAGGCGGCGGAACGAGAGCCCGCCGCCCGCCACAAATCCTAGCGCAGGTTGACCACGTTGTCCGTCTCGGGGCGTTCGCGGCGACCATCGTAGAGCGTCTGCATCGGATCGTCCCCGACCACGATCGCCATATTCGCGCCGAAGCCGTTGAAGTCGGTCTTCATCGCCGCTCCATAGGCGCCCAGCATGCCGATCTCGACATAGTCGCCAGCCTTGATGTCGGCCGGAAGCGCGAAGGGCCCTTCCATATAGTCCGCATCGTCGCAGGTCGGTCCGTAGAGCGAAAAATCCTCGGTCGGGGCGTGCTCGTCGTGGTCGAGCGCACGGACCGGGAATTTCCAGCCCAGATGCGCTGCATCGTACAGTGCGCCATAGGCGCCGTCGTTGATATACAGCTCGGTCCCGCGGCGCTTTTCGACCTTCGCCAGTAGCGAGGAATATTCCGCGCACAGCGCCCGGCCGGGTTCGCACCACAGCTCCGCCGAATAGGAAATCGGGAGCGATTCGGAGGCGCGGAAGATGACGTCGAAATAGTCTTCGAGCGGCGGCGGCTCCATGCCCGGATAGATGCTCGGGAAGCCCCCGCCCACGTCGATGATGTCGATCACCACGCTGGAAGACGCGATCGCGGCGCGCGCGCGCTCCATCGCCTGCACGTAGGCAAACGGGGTCATCGCCTGGCTGCCGACATGGAAGCACACGCCCAGCCAGTCGCAATGCTGGCGGGTCTGCTGCAGCAGCACGGGCGCGTCGATCAGATCGGCGCCGAACTTGCTGGCGAGCGACAGCTCGGAAAATTCGGAGGAGACGCGCAGACGCACCAGCAGCTTGAGGTCTTTTGCCGGGCTGCCGTCGGGCGCGCGGCATGCATCGACGATCTTCGCCAGCTCTTCCTCGCTATCGAGGCTGAAGGTCCGGCAGCCGTGCTGGTGATAGGCCTCGGCGATCGCGCTGCGCGGCTTGACCGGGTGCATGAAGCACAGCTCCGCATCGGGCAGCAGCCCGCGCACCAGCCTGACCTCGGCGATCGAGGCGACGTCGTAATGGGTGATCCCGTTATCCCACAGGATACCGATCAGATCGGGCGATGGATTCGCTTTTACAGCGTAAAGTGCACGCCCGCGAAAGCCGTCCACAAAGAAACGCGCAGCGCGTGCCGCAGCGTGCGGACGGTTCAGGATAACCGGTTCGTCAGGCGAAAGCGCCGTAACTACGGATCGAGCGTCGGGATAAGTGGCCAATTCAAGGGACCCCCAAAACGGTTAGGTTTCAGACAAGGGCTGCCTTGCGGTTAGAGTCCCCTTGGGGCAGCGGAGGCGGGCAAATAGGCGTTCCGCAGCATGATGCAAGAGAAATCGGTATGCGCAGCTTCTGATGATTCAACGCTGGCCAGCCTAGGAGTTCCGAAGAGCCTTCGGCAACCCCTGTTTGCCGGGCAAAACAGCGCTTGCCGCCCTAGGAAAGACGGTTGCGAAATTCCTCGTAACCGAAGCGTTTGACGCAATCGAGCGCATCGGTCTCGCTATCCCACAACCAGATCGAGGGCAGCGGCACGCCGTTGAAGGTGTTGGTCTTGACCATGGAATAATGCGCCTGGTCGAGGAAGGCGATCCGCTGGCCCGCCTCGTTGGGCACGGGCAGCGAATATTCGCCGATCACGTCGCCGGCGAGGCAAGACGGGCCACCCAGACGCACCGGCTGTGCGCCGACCGCCTCGTGCAGCATAGCCGGCCGGTACGGCGCTTCGATCACGTCGGGCATGTGGCAGGTGGCGGAGATGTCGGTGATCGCGATCGGGCCATCGTTCTCGCCCGTGTCGAGGATCGTGCCGACCAGAATTCCTGCATCCAGCGCGACCGCCTCGCCCGGTTCGAGATAGATCTCCGCGCCGGTATCCTGCCTCGCATCGCGCAGGAACTCGATCAGCTCCTCGCGTTCGTAATCCGCGCGGGTGATGTGGTGCCCGCCGCCCATGTTGATCCACTTGAGCTGGTCGAAGAACGGCTCGATCGCGTCGAACACCCGGTCCCACGTGCGGTCGAGCGGCTCGAAACCCTGTTCGCACAGGTTGTGGAAGTGGATACCCTCAACGCCCTCCATATGCTCCTCGGTCAGCTGGCTGAGCGGAAAGCCGAGGCGGCTGCCGGGCGACGACGGGTCGTAGCGCGGCACCTCGCCGGTCGGCACCTGCGGATTGATCCTGAGGCCAACGTCGAAGGCCCCGCCACTCGCCCTCGCCTGCTCCAGAATCAGCGCGGCGCGGTGCATCTGGCCGGGCGAATTGAAGATCACATGGTCGGAGAGGCGCGCGACCTCCTCCAACTCGTCTGGCTTGTAGGCCGCGCAATAGGTGCTGATCTCGCCGTCGTAGAACTCGCTCGCCAGCCGCGCTTCCCACAGCCCGGAGGTGCACACGCCGTCGAGATATTCGCCGATGATCGGCGCGGTGCTCCACATGCTGAAGGCTTTCAGCGCGCTGAGCATCTTTATCTCCGCCTCGTCGCGAACCTCGGCAAGGATACGGCAATTCTCGCGCAGCTTGGCGGCGTCCACCACGAAGGCGGGCGTATCGACGCGGGAGAGATCGAAATGGGCGAAGGCGCCCGGGTCGCCGGCTTTTGTTTCCATGGGTCGCCAGATAGGGAAGCTATCGGGTGCTGTCATGCATCGGTCGACGATTTGTGACGCGCGCGCCGTGTGGTGCTAGACCAGCCTGGCTTCGGGGACATGGGGGAGGCGCGGAATGCTCCGCTTTTCGGCAATGCTGTTTTGCCTGCTGGCACTGGTGGCACCGGCACATGCGGGAGAGCTTGGCGCCTTCGTCGATGCGCAGATGGAGCGCACGCCTCTGCCGGGCGTCGCCTGGGCAGTGGTCGATGGAGACGCAATCACCACAGGCGCGCGCGGCAGGATCGAGGCAGGCAGCAATGCCGAGGTGACCGACGACACGCCGTTCCTGCTCGGCTCGATCTCGAAGAGCTTCACCGCGCTGGCGGTGATGCAGCTGGTCGAGGCAGAAAAGGTCGATCTCGACGCGCCGATCGCGCGCTATCTGCCCGAATTCGCGAACAAGCCTGCGGGGGCGATCACCGTGCGCCAGCTGCTCGGCCACACCAGCGGCTAATCGACCCTGCAGGGCAACAGCGCGCCGGACGAAAGCGATGCAGGGGCCGATGCGATTGCGCGGCGTGCAGGGTGGTATGCGGAGCAGTCGCCAGCTTTTGCGCGCGGAGCCCGATGGGCCTATTCCAACGCCAATTACCTGATCCTCGGTCGCTTGATCGAGGTCGTGAGCGGCATGCCCTACCCCGACCATGTCCGCGCGAGGATTTTCGAGCCGCTGGGGATGGAGCACAGCTTCGTCTCCGGCGCGGGCGAGCAGCCTCCCATGGCGCGGGGCCATACGCCTTGGTTCGGTTCCATGCGCCCGGTTGCGGCGCGAGGGGCGACGCTGGCCTCTGCCCCGCAGGGCGGGATCGTCTCCACCGCGAGCGATATGGCGCGCTATCTGCGGATGATGATGAACGGGCGCGACGATATCCTGAGCGCGGCGGGCAAGGCGCGGATGCTACAACCCGCGAGCGAGGCCGGCCCCGGCTATGGCCTCGGCTGGATGCTCGATAGCGCCGAGGGCAGCGCCTATCACACCGGCACCAGCCCGGGTTTCGATACGATCGCGGCGATGATCCCCGCCCGGCGGCGCGGGGTGGTCGTGCTGACCAATGGCAGCAGCGGGATGGGGTTCGCCGAAAGCACCGATCTGCGCCTGGGCCTGGTCGCCCGCGCGCTCGATCTGCCACAGGCGGAGGAGGGCGGCAGCACGATGCGCAAAGCCAATTTCCTCACCCTCGCCGCCGCGCCGGTGATTTTTCTGCTCGCGATCATCTGGGCGTGGCTGAAGCGCGGATCGCTGCGCGCAAAGCGATCCAGCAGGTTCGGCATGTTCAGCCTGTGGTTCCCGCTGGTCGCGATGGCGGCAGTGGCATGGATGTGCGTGGCGGTGATCCCGCAGCTGTTCGGCATCTCGCTCTCGACCCTCGCGCTCTACCAGCCCGATATGGCGCTGCTGCTGCAAGCAACTGCCGTTCTCGGGTTGGCGTGGGCGGTGGTGCGGCTGGCAGTCGCCTATATCGGGCATTCGGCGGAGGGCTGAGCCTCCGCCAGAGTCACCGCTTCTCCAGCAGCTTAAGCGCCCGCGCAATCGCCGGGTCCGAGCCGTCGGCGGCCGTGCTGGCGGGCTCGATCGGGATGGCGGCGACGTAATCCTCTCGCGGTGTGCCATCGACATGGAACAGCGCCTCGCCGCCCAGATCGACGCGCGCACCGCTCAATTCCAGCTGCTCGTTCCACAGCCCGCCCAGCAGATCGCCCATGTCGGAGCCGATAGTGGTCGCATTGGTGGCCGCGTCCATCCCGATCACGATGCCCTCGCCCATGCTGCCGGTCCAGCGACCATGGAGCACGACGACGGGGCCATCGAAGCGCGGCTCGCGCGGGAAGACGTATTCGACGAACTGGCGCGGCACGGTGAACTCGCGCTCCAGCGCAGGAATGCGGTGCATCTGGTAAGGGCTCACCGCGTCGGTGAAGTGCCCGATGATCGAGCGGCCGACCTCGGTGTTCCCGCCGCTCGGCGTCTCGCGCATGTCGAGAATGATCCCCCGCGCACCCGCGCCGATGGCCTCCTTCATCGCCGCGTCGAAGGCCGGAATCGTGCCATTATCGCCCAGCGAGTTGAGCGGCGTGAGCACCGCGACATCGCCGCCCGTGCCGACGAAGGAGAGGTCGACCAGCTTGCGCTCGCGCAGCAAATTGGCCCAGTCGCGGGTCGAACCCAGCTCGACGTTGCGAACCTGCCCCTGTGCCGAACGGATCTTCAGCGTGCGGTCACCCTTGCGCCGCCCGTTGACCGCCAGCGTCAGCCCGTAATCGAACTGTGCAGCGATAGGATCGGGCAGCACCTTGCCGAACGGCACCTGCGCCGCGGCGCGCGCGGGTTTGCCGTCGATGGAAACGACTTCGTCGCCGGGCCGCAGACCTGCGTCGAACGCCGGTGAGCCGCGCCGCACATCGACCACCATGGCCTTGCCATCCACGAACCGCGCATCGAGATCGGCGGCGGTCATCACGATCGCGTAGTCGTCATCCTCGAACGGGCCGACGATCAGGTGCGGGTCCATGAAGGTGAGCGCGGTGCGGTGCATGATCCGCCGCAGGGCCGCCTTGTCGCTCGCCTTGGCAGCCAGCGCGCGCGACCGGTCGAGCTGCGCCTCGACGTCGATGTCGTTGCGCTCGATATAGGCGTATTTGCCGCGCAGCAGCTGCTCGAACTCGTCCCACGAGGACACCGCATCGAACGTCGCCTCGGGCTGGGCCAACTCAGCTGCCATGTCCTGCGCCGCGGAAGGCACCGAAACGCCCATCGAGGCAAAGATAAGACACCCAAGAGCGAAGCTGCGCATGGTCGAGAATACTCCGGCTGATTTGCTTGAACACCGGCGGGCAAAGCCAGCGGCGCTCCGACATGTCAACTCGCACCTATCGCGCTATCGCGGCACCGCGCTCAATCGCCTGCCAGCGCAGCCTCGAACGCCGACTGCGCGGCGTCGTCGAAGCAGACGAACAGGATGCGGTCGAAGGCCCCGCCATGCCGCGCCGCCTCTTCGCGCACCGTCCTCACGGCGATGGGCGCGGCAAGCTCTATCGGAAAGCCGTAGATGCCGGTCGAGATCGCAGGGAAAGCCAGGCTTCGCACCGCGTTCTCGCGCGCGACCCGCAGCGAGTTGCGATAGCAGTCTGCGAGCAATGCCGGCTCCCCATTATCACCCCCGCGCCAGACCGGGCCGACCGTGTGGATGATGTGCCTTGCGGGTAGATCGTACCCGCCGGTGATCTTGGCCTGCCCGGTCTTGCACCCGCCCAGCAGGCGGCATTCGTGGACCAGCTCCTTGCCCGCCGCGCGGTGGATCGCGCCGTCGACGCCGCCCCCGCCCAGCAGCGAAGAATTGGCGGCGTTGACGATTCCATCGATCTCCAGCTGCGTGATGTCGCCCCGGTAGACTTCGAGGATGACGCCCATCCTCAGAAGCCGACCGGCCCGTCCAGTTCCTTCACGTTCCACGGCAGGCCATGTTCGCCCAGCATCTCCATGAAGGGATCGGGATCGAACTGTTCCATGTTGAACACGCCGTCACCGTCCCAGGTGCCCTGCACCATCATGGCGGAGCCGATCATCGCGGGTACGCCGGTGGTGTAGCTGACCGCCTGGTTTCCGGTTTCCTCGTACGCGGCTTCGTGGCTGCAGATATTGTTGATGTAGAACGTCTTTTCACCGCTACCGTCGAGCGCTTCGCCGGTCGCGATCACGCCGATATTGGTCTTGCCCTTGGTCGTCTCGCCAAGGCTTTCGGGCTTGGGCAGCACGGCGGCGAGGAACTGGAGCGGGATGATGTCGCGGCCCTGGTACTTTACCGGCTCGATGCTGGTCATGCCGACCGCCTGCAGCACGGTGAGGTGCTTGATGTACTCATCGCCGAAGGTCATCCAGAAGCGCGCACGCTCCAGTTCGGGTACGAACTTGGCGAGGCTTTCCAGCTCTTCGTGGTACATCATGTAGGCGTTCTTCGGCCCGACTTCCTCGAAGTCGAACTCGGTCTTCACCTGCATCGCGGGCGTTTCCACCCATTCGCCGTTTTCCCAGTGGCGCGCGGGCGCGGTCACTTCGCGGATGTTGATTTCGGGGTTGAAGTTGGTCGCGAAGGCCTGCCCGTGGTCGCCGCCATTACAGTCGAGAATGTCGAGCTGGCGGATCGTCTTGAGCTTGTGTTTCTTGAGCCACATCGTGAACACGGAGGTCACGCCCGGATCGAAGCCGGAGCCCAGCAGCGCGGTCAGTCCTGCGTCCTTGAAGCGGTCCTGGTAGGCCCACTGCCAGTGATATTCGAACTTCGCCTCGTCCTTGGGCTCGTAATTTGCGGTGTCGAGGTAGTCGACCCCCGCTTCCAGGCAGGCGTCCATGATCGGCAGATCCTGGTACGGAAGTGCCAGATTGACGACCAGCTTGGGCCCGATCTTGCGGATCAGGTTGATCATCGCGGGGACTTCTTCGGCGTCGATCTCGTAGGTCGAAATCTCGACCCCGGTGCGGTCCTTCACCGAGCCGGCAATCGCATCGCACTTCGATTTCGTGCGGCTGGCGAGATGGATGTCGCTGAAGATATCCTTGTTCATCGCCATCTTGTGAACGCAGACCGAGCTCACGCCCCCTGCCCCGATCACCAGAACCTTCGCCATGTGTGTCTTCCTTTCGAATACGAATCTTTGCGCGCGCCCTTAGCCAAACGGACGCGCCACTCCAAACGATCCGGCCCGCATTACGCCAAAGCGTGCTTTCCTAACCCGGTCGGGGGTTCTAACGGGGAGCGGATGACCTCGCCAAACCCCCTCATCGATCTGCATGAATCGGATCGCCAGGTGCCAGCCGGATTTTTCGTCTCAAGACTGTGTCTCATGTGTCTCAGCCGCCCTCTGAGAGCGACGAAGCGATGGGCGCGATGAGCGTGATGCGCACCCCGAATCGCGATGGCGTGCTGGCCGCTGCGCGCAGCATCGCGCAGATCCTGCCCCCCACCCCGCTGCTGCCGGTCGAGATCGGCGGCGTGCGCTGCTGGATCAAGGCGGAGAGCCTGCAACCGGTCGGCGCGTTCAAAATCCGTGGCGGCTGGTGGCGGCTTTCGTGCCTGAGCGACGAAGAGCGCGCACGCGGTGTGGTCGCGGTTTCCAGCGGCAATCACGCGCAGGGCGTTGCTTGGGCAGCGAAGAAGCTCGGGATCAAGGCCGCGATCGTGATGCCGCGCAATGCGCCCAAGGTGAAGCTGGAAGCCACCAAGGCACTCGGCGCGGAAATCATCCTGTATGACCGCGCCCCAAAAGATCAGGGGGGCGAGGATCGGGACGAGGTTGCCGCGCGCGAGATCGACAAGCGCGGCGCGGTGCTGGTCCACGCCTTCGCCGATGCCTGGGTGATCGAAGGGCAAGGCAGCGCAGGGATCGAGTTTACCGACCAGCTAGGCAAGCAGCCACCAATGATCCTCGCCTGCTGTGGCGGCGGCGGGCTGACTGCGGGGCTGGCACTCGCCTGCCCGGACAGCAAGGTCGTCCCGGTCGAACCCGAAGGGTGGGACATGGTCGGCCAGGCGCTGGCGAAAGGCGAGATCGTGCAGGTGGCAGCCGATGCGCCCGAGACCATCTGCGATGCTCTCCAGCCGCCTGCGACCCAGCAGATCAACCTCGATGCACTACGCGGTCGTGCGCAGCCCGGCGTCACCGTTACCGACGATGAAGTGCGCAACGCACAGCGCTTTGCCTTTGCCAAACTGGGTCTTGTGGCAGAGCCTGGCGGCTCGGCAGCCCTTGCGGCAGGCCTTGCCGGTAAGCTAGCGCTGAAACCCGATACCGTCATCATGCTGACCGGACGCAATGTCGACCCCGCGGCCTACGCCGTGACCATCGCGCCCGACGCAGCCTGAACACCGCAACCGGAGACTCCCCCCCATGCCGCAAGGCGATACCCACATCATCGACCGTTCGGTCGTCCGCAAGAGCTCCGGCCTGAAGGACACCCTGCTCGACAAGGCCTTCGCCACCGCGTTTCGCGGGCTGGTCTATGCGCAGATATGGGAAGACCCGGTGGTCGATATGGAAGGTCTGCAGATCGACGAGAACAGCCGCGTGCTGTGCATCGCCAGCGGCAGCTGCAACGCGCTGAGCTACCTCACCGCGAACCCGGCGGCGATCACCGCGGTCGATCTCAACCGCGCGCACATCGCGCTCGGCCGCCTGAAGATCGCCGCGATCAACGCGCTGCCGAATTACGACCTGTTCCGCCGCTTTTTCGCGCATTCCGATTACAAGGAAAACGTGGCGATCTACAAAGACCGGATCGCCCCGCTGCTGGATGCCGAAAGCCGCAAGTACTGGGAAGGCCGCGACATTCGCGGCCGCCGCCGGATCACCCAGTTCCAGCGCGGGATCTACAAACAGGGCCTGCTGGGCAACTTCATCGGCATGGCCCACCTGTTCGCCAAGCTGTACGGCGTGGATCTGCGCAAGGTGCTGGAAGCGCCCACGGTGGAAGAACAGCGCGACGTGTTCGAAAACGAGCTGGCCCCGGTGTTCGACAAGAAGTTCGTCCGCTGGGTGACCAACCAGCCTGCATCGCTGTTCGGCCTCGGCATTCCCCCCGCGCAATACGACGCGCTGGCAGGTGACGAGAAGATGGCCGAGGTGCTGCGCAAGCGGCTCGAAAAGCTGGCCTGCGATTTCGACGTGAAGGACAACTACTTTGCATGGCAGGCGTTCAATCGCGGCTATTCGAAGGATGAGGACGCGTCTCTGCCGCCCTACCTCCAGCGCGAGAATTACGCCGATCTGCGCGAACGGGTCGCCAAGCTCAGCGTGCAGCGCGCCAACCTCTCCGAATTCCTCTCGTCCCAGCCGGCGATGAGCCTCGATCGCTACGTCTTCCTCGACGCGCAGGACTGGATGGACGATCACCAGCTGACCGATCTGTGGCGCGAAGTCACCCGCACCGCACGCAAAGGCGCGCGCGTGCTGTTCCGTACCGCTGCCGAACCGAGCCTGCTGCCGGGCCGCGTGCCGAACGAGATCCTCGATCAGTGGACCTACCACGACGAACTGTCGAAAGATCTGACCCAGCGCGATCGCAGCTCGATTTACGGCGGCGTCCACCTTTACGAGCTGACCTGATGGCCAACACTGGGGGCAACCACGATCATGCCGCGCTGATGGATTCGATCTATCGCGGGCAGAAATACATCTACGACCTCACGCGCAAGTACTACCTGTTCGGGCGCGACGATCTGATCCGTGGGCTCGACTGCCAGCCGGGAGATGCGGTGCTGGAGATCGCCTGCGGCACGGGGCGTAACCTTGCGAAGGTGCAGCACGCCTATCCCGGCACGAGGCTGTTCGGGATCGATATCTCGGCCGAAATGCTCAAGAGCGCTGAGGCGAAGCTGGGAACGAAGGCGATCCTCGCGCCCGCCGATGCGCGCCAGTTCGATGCGCGTGCGATGCTCGGCCGGTCGCATTTCGAGCGGGTGATCCTGTCCTATTCGGTATCGATGATTCCCGACTGGGAGCGCGCCATGCGCCACGCGGCCACGCTGGTGGCGCCGGGCGGGTCGCTGCATGTCGTCGATTTCGGAAGCTACAGCGCGCGCGACACGCTGGGCGCACGTATCCTGAATTGGTGGCTCAAGCAGTTCCATGTCGCGCCCAGGCTCGATCTTCCGCAAGTTGCGGAAGAGATCGGCGCGCAACCCGGCTGGCGGCGCGAGGGGCTCGACGGGATGGGCGGCTATTACCGGCTGGAACGGCTCTATCGCGAAGCATCCGATGCTGCTTGAGGAGGCTCGATTGACAGAGCGACGGCCCCCCTGCACGCTTCCGGCAACAATTTGAGGAGATGGCAATGCAGGCTCAGATGCTGGCACCGGCTGCGGTGCTCGTCGCATGGTCGCTCGTGATGCTCCTGTGGATGGCGGCGACGCGCCTCCCGGCGATGGGCAAGATGACCGGCGGGCTGGAAAATGCGCCGCGCGGCGGTCGCGGCCAGAACCTCGACGGCGTGATCCCCGACAAGGTGCAGTGGAAAGCCCACAACTACGCGCACCTGATGGAACAGCCGACGGTGTTCTACGCCACGGTCGTGATCCTCGCGATCCTCGCGCCCAGCCCGCTGGCGGTGCTGCTGGCATGGATCTACGTAGGCCTGCGAATCGTTCATTCGGTCTGGCAATCAACGGTGAATATCGTCGCGGTTCGTTTCCTCCTGTTTTTCGCCGCGACATTTGCGCTGATCGCACTCGCGATCATGGCCCTCATTGCAACTCTCGGAGCGCCCTCATGATCGGCATGGATATCTTGCAACCCGTCGTCGCGCTGATGATCTGGACGATGATCATGTGGGTCTGGATGTACGCGACCCGCATCCCGGCGATGCAGAAGAACCCCGATATCGACGCAAACCGGCTGGTGGGTGCCACGGGATCCAGCCTGCGGGCGATGCTGCCCGAACGGGTCAACTGGAAGGCGGACAACTACAACCACCTGCACGAACAGCCGACCGTGTTTTACGCAGTCGGGATAGTGCTCGCGATAATCGGCGCGGGCGATGGTGTTCCCGCGTTGCTGGCGTGGATCTATGCCGGCCTGCGGGTGATCCACACGATCGTGCAGGTCACCGCGAACAAGGTGATGGTGCGCTTCGTGCTGTTCGCGGTGTCCAGCATCGTGCTGATGGGGCTGATCGGGATCGCCGCCGTAAGGGTGTTTGGGGGCTAGGCGGAAAGAGTCTCCCACCCAGCCTCCCCCTCCAAGGGGGAGGAGTTCTTGGCTACTCCGCCGCTTCGGCCTCTTCCGCCGCCTCGACATGGCCGTGCAGGTCGATCTCGATCCCCGACAGGAACCGCTCGGCATCCAGCGCCGCCATGCAGCCGGTGCCAGCCGCAGTCACCGCCTGGCGATAGGTGTGGTCCATCACGTCGCCGCAGGCGAACACACCGGGAATCTCGGTCTTGGGTGTGCCCGGCTCAACCTTCAGGTAGCCGCCATCTTCCAGGGGCAGCTGGCCATCGAACAGCTCGGTCGCGGGCGCATGGCCGATGGCGACGAATGCACCGTCCACCTCCAGCGTGGATCCCTCGCCGGTCTGCGTGTCCTTCAGGACCAGGTGATGCAGCGCGCCGTTGTCGCCCGGCACGAACCGCTCGACCGCCTTGTTCCACATTCGCGTGATCTTGTCCGAGGCGAACAGGCGTTCCTGCAGGATCTTCTCGGCACGCAGTTCGTCGCGTCGGTGGATCAGCGTCACGTCGTCGGAATGGTTGGTAAGGTACAGCGCCTCTTCGACGGCAGTATTGCCGCCGCCGATCACCGCGACCTTCTTGCCGCGGTAGAAGAACCCGTCGCAGGTCGCGCAGGCGGACACGCCCTTGCCGCCCAGGTCCTGCTCGCCCGGCACGCCCAGCCACTTGGCCGAGGCACCGGTGGCGATGACCACAGTGCTGGCGATGTACACATCGCCGCTGTCGCCCACCGCACGGAACGGCGGGCCGGACTTCAGGTCGACCTCGACGATCGTGTCCCATATCATCTGCGTGCCGACATGCTCTGCCTGCGCGCGCATCTGCTCCATCAGCCACGGGCCCTGGATCACATCGGCAAAGCCGGGATAGTTCTCGACATCGGTGGTGATGGTCAGCTGGCCGCCCGGTTGCAGGCCCTGGACCATGATCGGCTCCAGCATCGCGCGCGCGCCGTAAATGGCTGCGCTGTAGCCCGCCGGGCCGGAACCGATGATGAGCATCTTGGTGCGGTGCGTCGCCATGTGCGAAGCGTCTCCTGTCAGTCTGAAAGTCTTGCGGCGAATATGGGGATCATGGCGCGCAGAGTCACGCCACGAAGCGCGCCTGGAGCCGGTCGCGCAGCGCGTCATCCACACCAATCGCAGACCCGAGAAACGCATCGAGCGTGCCCCATTGCCCATCGACCACCCCCATGAAGCGATCGAAATAGGCCTCGCGCACCTCCATAAGTTCGGACACCGCCTCGCGCGGGATCGGGCCGAGCCGCGCTTCGATGCCGGGGAGCGACTGCCGCTCCAGAATGTCATAAGTCGGCGCATCGTTGGTGCGCAGGAACTCGGTCAGAATGTCGGCGCGCGACACGCCGAGAATGTGGTGCAGCAGCGCGGCGGCGATGCCGGTGCGGTCCTTGCCTGCGAAGCAATGCACCAGGCTCGCCCCGTCGCGATCCGCCAGCGCGCGCAGAAATTGTCCGAAGATCACCTGCATCGCCTGGTTGTTCGGCATCCGGGTGTAGACCCCCAGCATCCGCTCGCGCGCCGAGTCTGCGGTCAGCTCGCTTGCCTTTTCGGGCACGTGCGGCGGGCGGGAGCTGGTTTCGCCATCGTAGAACACCACCTCGCCCTCCCACAGATCGGGCCGACGGCACGGATGGCGTTGGCGCTCCGCATTGCCGCGCAGGTCGATCACGGTGCGGATGCCCAGATCGGCGAAGGTCCGCAGGTCCGCATCGGTCGCCTCGACATGCTGGCCGGAGCGGTAGAGCAATCCGTTGACCACACGCCCCCCGCCCCGCGTGGGATAGCCGCCATAATCGCGGAAATTGTGAATCCCCTCGGTGGCGAGGAAGGTGGCGTCGCTATTGGTGCTCATGCAGGACCGGTTGGCAGGAGCGCCGGGCGCGCGCAACCGCCGACGACAAATAGCAAACCGCAACCCTTGCCAAATCGGCCCGATTGCCCGAACCGATGGCGCAAAGCATAAGCGGGATCGAGGAGCAAAGCATGGCAGACTACCAGACCATTCGCGTTGAACAGGCCGACAGCGTCGTCACGCTGACGCTGAACAAGCCGGACAAGCTCAACGCGATGGGGCCGGAAATGGTCGCCGAAATGCTCAAGGCTTTCGACGCACTGCCCGCGATGGGCGCACGCGCGCTGCTGATAACCGGCGAAGGACGCGGGTTCAGCTCGGGCGCCGAGCTGGGCGGGCGCACCTTCGACGGCGGCAAGCCGGGCGATGCCTCGCGCCGCTCGCTCCAAAGCCATTTCAACCCACTGATGCTGGCCCTCGCCGGGCTCGACGTGCCGGTCGTCACCGCAGTCAACGGAGCGGCGGCGGGGATCGGCTGCACGCTGGCGCTGTCGGGCGACCTCATCGTGGCGGGCAAGTCCGCCTATTTCCTGCAGGCCTTCGTCAATATCGGCCTGGTGCCCGATGGCGGCGCGACCTGGGTGCTGCCCAAGGCGGCGGGCATTCCGGCAGCGATGGAAGCAATGCTGCTGGGCGAGCGTATCCCCGCAGAGCGCGCCTACGAGCTGGGCATGGTCAACCGCTGCGTCGAAGATGCGGCAGTGATGGAAGAGGCACAGGCGCTGGCCACACGGCTCGCCAACGGGCCGACCGTGGCGATGGGTCAGATCAGGCGACTGGTCCGCAATGCGCAGGCACAGAGCCTGTCCGACGCGATGAATGCCGAGGCCGAGGCGCAGCGCATCGCCGGCAACAGCGAAGATTTCGTGGAAGGCGTTCAGGCCTTCCTCGGCAAGCGGGACGCGCAGTTCAAGGGGCGCTAGCCCCTCGCGAGCCTAACCGGGTCCGCTCATGGGATGCCGGGCGGCGGGCGTCTATTCGCCCGCCTGTGCCAGCAGCCCGCGCGCCTGTTTGAGGTGTGGGATGTCCACCATTTCCCCATCGAGCTGGAGCGCGCCTGCATCGGGGTTTTGCTCGAATAGCGCGACAATCCGACGCGCACGCTCCAGGTCTTTCTCGGACGGGGTGAAGGCGCGGTTGGTCGGGCCGATCTGCGCAGGGTGGATGCACATCATACCGCGAAAGCCGAGCGTGCGGGCCGCTTCAGCGGTGCGGTGCATCCGCTCTTCATCGCGGAAATTGGGATCGATCGTCTCGATCGGAGCGATCCCAGCCGCGCTCGCGCCTGCAAGGCACAGCGTGCGCGCCAGCGCGAAGGGTTCGAGCAGAGTGCCGGCGGCATCGCGGTTGGCAGATGCACCGAACGCCGCCGCCAGATCTTCCGCGCCCCAGGTCAGCGCGTCGAGCCGGGGCACGCCCGCATAGTCGCCCAACCGGAACAGCGCGGGCGCGGTCTCGGTTGCGACGACGATCAAGCGAATGCTCTCTGCCTCCACACCGGCGGCGGCTTCCAGCGCGGTGAGGTAATGGCCGAGCAGACGCGTCTCGTCCGGGGTCGCCTTGGGCAGCATGATCCCGTCGGGACGGTGTTTCACGATCGCGACCAGATCGGTCAATGCGTGGGCCGTGTCTATCGGATTGATCCGCACCCATAGCGGTTTGGCCCGCTCGCCTTGCTCCGCCAGCGCCCCGGCAACATGCTCGCGCGCGTCTGGCTTGGCGCTCTCGGCGACCGAATCTTCCAGGTCGAGGATGATCAGGTCGGCGTCGCCCGACAGCGCCTTTTCGAGCTTGCGAGCCGAATCCCCTGGCACGAACAGGAGCGAACGTGCGGTCCACGGGCGAATGGTCGCGGCGGGCGTTGCCGCCGTCTTCAATACATGCGTGTTCATCCCGACCGCTTAGCGCGGCCATGCCCGACTAACCAGAGCGCCTGCTAGGAGAGACAACGCACGCTGATATTGCGCGCGATCAACGCCCGACCAGTCGACCTGCCAGTCGACCGATTCGTAACTCGTGGTGAGCTGCGTCCACGAATCGGCGCAGGCCATCCGCGCGGCCGTTTCCACCTTCGCCGCCAGCTCTCGTCGCGCTTCCCTTGTATCACCGAAAAAAGCGCTCTGACAAAACGAAGAGACCCCACCGGTCGGCTTGGACCGACCGGTGGGGTCGCGGCTTAAGTAGCGCCAGTCTAGTAGATCAGTACCGGATCGGGATCGACCATCCCGCCACGGCCACCGCCCATGAACATCATATCGGGCGCCGCGAAGTTGCCATTGGCGACTATCACGCCCTCGATCGCGGAGATCACGGCCGCGCGCAGTTCGGCCAGGTCCGATTCCTCGCGTGCGAAAGCGAGCACGGGATCGTCGCCATCACCTGCAACCGGCCCGACCAACGCGTCCTGCGCCGCTGCCGGCAGCGGCATGAACGCCAGCAGTGCACAACTCGCCAGCCACACGGCTGCGCCGCGCACCCTGCGGCACGTGCGTGGCGAATTGTCGCCCCGCCCTGCCTGGGCCCCGCGCACCCCTCGTTTCATTGACCGCTCCCGTCCGATGGGGGCCCCTAATCCAACGGCATCCATCGAATGTGCTGAAATACAGCACCATACAGACCGGTAAACCCCTGGTGAGCGTACTTGAGTGAAGTGAAGCCACCCGTGCGTGCGCCTGGGTGCACCTGTGTACGCTTGCGAACGCGCGCCCGACAGGCTGGCGGCATGGCCGGATCAGAGCGCGCGCATCAGCCGCAGGAGCTTGGAAACCGGGCGCGGCACGCCGACCCGCCCGTCGAGCCACAGACTGATTGTCGAACGGTCGACGCCGATTGCGGCGGCCAGCGCGGACTGCGTGGTGCATCCCAGCGCCTCCATCGTCTCGCGCAGCTCGTCCGGGTGCATTGAGACGAGCATGACGTCGCGACCGCCCGTTAACTTCGCACTCGCAGCGATTTGTGCGCTGCAATCGGGTCGTGTGAACATTTCACGCGGGTTTGGCACTGCACTCATGCTCGGTTTCCCCTTTTTTATCAGTCCCCTCAGCGCATTTCCCCGACCGCTTATGAGCGATTGACGTTCTACGCCCTGTTGTGCGATGCACCATAAATGACAAAGGAGTTACGTTTCAAGCAAGCTTTTTAGCTTTGCGAGAGCGGACACGAGGTTTTGTTGCGGAGGGAATCGATGAAGCTGATCATAGCAATCGTGAAGCCGTTCAAGCTCGACGAGGTCGTCGAAGCATTGACCGGTGTGGGGGTACAGGGATTGACCGTCACCGAAGCCAAGGGCTTCGGACGACAGAAAGGGCACACGGAAGTCTATCGCGGGGCCGAATACTCGACCAGTTTCGTACCCAAGGTGCGGATCGAAACCGTCGTCGACGACGCGGTCGCACCCAAGGCGGTCGAGGCGATTTCCGCTGCGGCCAAGACCGACGCCATCGGCGACGGCAAGATCTTCACCATCGACGTTTCGTCCGCGCTGCGCATCCGCACCGGCGAGACCGACGACACCGCGCTTTGAGGGGGCCAGACATGATGGATAGGATAAAGTACTTTGCCGCAGCGGGGCTTGCCGCGTTCGCTGCCTCGCCCGCCTTCGCGCTCCAGGCGCCCGCCGAAACCGTCGAGGTCGCAGCGACCATCGCCAAGGGCGATACCGCGTTCATGATCGTCGCGACCGTGCTGGTCATGCTGATGATCGTGCCCGGCGTCGCGCTGTTCTACGGCGGGCTCGCCCGCACGAAGAACATGGCCTCGGTCCTCACCCAGGTGCTCGGCGTCGCGTGCCTCGCGATGATCATCTGGGTCACCTACGGCTATTCGATGGCGTTCGGTGACACCGGCAACGCCTTCATCGCCGATTTCGGCAAGGTCTTCCTGAAAGGGGTAACCTCCGATTCGGGCGCGGCGACCTTCACCGACGGCGTCGAGATCCCCGAATACATCTTCATCGCCTTCCAGATGACCTTCGCCGCGATCACCGCAGCGCTGATCGTCGGCGGCACGATGGAGCGAGCCAAGTTCTCGACCATGATGGTGTTCACCGCCATCTGGCTGACGATCGTCTACTTCCCGATCGCGCACATGGTGTGGGCGACCGGCGGGCTGATCTTCGAATGGGGCGCGCTCGACTTTGCAGGCGGGACGGTGGTTCACATCAACGCGGGCGTGTCCGCGCTGGTCGGCTGCCTGATCCTGGGCAAGCGTATCGGCTATCCGAAAGAGCCGATGCCCCCGCACTCGCTAACCATGACGCTGATCGGCACCGGCCTGCTGTGGGTCGGCTGGTTCGGCTTCAACGGCGGTTCGGAACTGGAAGCGGACGGCGTTGCCTCGCTTGCAGTGCTCAACACCTTCGTCGCCACGGCTGCGGGCGTGCTGTTCTGGATGCTGGGTGAGAGCATCTCGGGCCGCAAGGGTTCGCTCCTGGGCGGTTGCTCGGGCGCCATTGCCGGCCTCGTCGCGGTCACGCCTGCGGCTGGCAACAGCGGCCCGTTCGGGGCGATCCTGATCGGTGCGGCTGCCGCGCTGGTGTGCTTCTGGTTCGTCACCATGCTCAAGCCCAAGCTGGGCCTGGACGACACCGCCGACGTCTTCGGCATCCACGGGATCGGCGGCATCGTCGGTTCGCTCGGCACGGCCTTCACCATGATGCCCGCCATCGGCGGACCGGGCGATGCCGATTACAACGCCGGCTCGCAGTTCATCATCCAGGCAATGGGCGTTGGCGTCGCGATCGGCTGGGCCGCAGTGGGTGCAGCAATCGCATGGTTCATCGCCAAGCTGGTCACCGGCGGACGCGTCTCCGAAGAAAAGGAACGCGACGGCCTCGATCTCAGCGAACACGGTGAACGCGCCTATAATTACTGAGTGAGACTTAGGACCGGAGGGGTCCGCGATCTTGGCAAAGCAGACCGGGACGCGGCCCCCGCCGGATGAGGGGGGAGAGGGCGATTGTTCAAGGAGAATGAGAAAATGCGTTTTTCCAGAATTGCCCCGGTGGCGCTGCTGGCCACCACGATGTTCGCCAGCCCCGCGCTGGCTCAGGACGAAGATGCCGAAGCCGAGGAAAGCGGCCCCATCGAAATCAGCGCCAATGTCGCGCTGACCACCGACTACCGTTTCCGCGGTGTTTCCTTCAGCGGCGAAGACATCGCGATCCAGGGCGGTTTCGACGTCGCTCACGAGAGCGGTTTCTACGTCGGTGCATGGGCTTCCTCGCTCGAGGATAGCGCGCTGTACGGCAACTCGGAGCTGGATATCTACGCTGGGTGGTCGGGCGATGTCGCAACCGGGCTGAGCATCGATGCCGGTTTGCTTTACTACATCTATCCTAACGGCAATGATCTGGTCGGCGACAGCGACTATTTCGAACCCTATGCCTCGATCACCGCCGCCCTCGGCCCGGTCGAAGCGACCGTTGGGGCGGCCTACGCCCCCGAACAAGGCAGCGCGCTGACCGACGACAATATCTACGTCTACGGCGATCTGGGCGCTGGCGTTCCGGACACCCCGATCAGCCTGTCGGCACATCTGGGCTATTCGGACGGCAGCCTCGACTACGGATCGGGCGGCTATCTCGACTGGTCGCTGGGGGCGAGCGTGTCTTACGACATCCTCACCCTGGGCGTTGCCTATGTCGATACCGACCTGCCCGACATTGCGGGCCAGGATGGGGCCGTGGTGTTCACTCTGGCTGCGGCGTTCTGATCAAAAGGATCTGAAAACCGAAACCACGATTGCTTTGGGGCGTGTACGGAAACGTGCGCGCCCCTTCGCACATGCGGCGAAGGCAGAGTGCACGGTCACGGCTGGCCGACCAGCAGCCCCCGCCCGATCACCTGCGCTTGGATCTCTGCCGCGCCTTCGAAGATATTGAGAATCCGGGCATCGCACAGCACCCGGCTGATCGGGTATTCCAGCGCATAGCCGTTACCGCCGTGGATCTGCACGCCGTTATCGGCGGCGGTCCACGCGACCCGCGCGGCAAGCAGCTTGGCCTGCCCCGCCTCGATATCGCAGCGCTTGCCCGCATCCTTGTGGCGTGCGGCTGAATAGGTGAGCTCTCGCGCCATCACCAGTTCCGCGACGATCATCGCCAGCTTGTCGGCGACGCGCGGGAAGGCGATCAGCGGCTTGCCGAATTGTCTGCGCTCCAGCGCGTAGCGCAGCGCGAGATCGAAGGCGTTCCACCCCACCCCCACGGCGCGCGCAGCAGTCTGGATCCGCGCGCTTTCGAAGGTCCGCATCAGTTGTTTGAAACCGCGCCCTTGCGCACCGCCCAGGAGACCGTCTGCGGCGACCGCGAAGCCATCGAACCCCAGCGCATATTCCTTCATCCCGCGATAGCCGAGCACCTCGATCTCGCTGCCCGAGAGCCCCTCGTCGGGGAACGGATCGTGCTCGGTGCCACGCGTCTTGTGTGCGAGCAGCATCGAGAGGCCGCCATAGCCGGGTTTGTCGGGATCGGTCCGGCACAGCACGGTCATCAGATCGGCGCGCGCGGCGTGGGTAATCCAGGTCTTCGCGCCGGTGATCTGCCAGCCGCCGTCCTCCTGCACCCGCGCCCGGGTGGCGACCGCAGCGAGATCAGATCCGGTATCGGGTTCGGTAAACACCGCGGTGGGCAGGATCGATCCGTCGGCCAACTTCGGGAGCAGCGCCGCCTTCTGCTCCGGCGTCCCATTCTCGCCAATCAACTCGCCCGCGATTTCCGACCGGGTGCCGAGCGAGCCTGCGCAGATCCACCCGCGCGACAGCTCTTCGGAGACGAGACACATCGCGGTCTTGCCGAGGCCGAGGCCGCCATATTTCTCCGCTATACACACGCCGAACACCCCGAGATCGGCCATCTGCTGCACCACCTCGATCGGGATCAGCGCATCGGCGAGATGCCATTCATGCGCATACGGCGCGATCCGCTCGGATGTAAAAGCGCGAAACTGGTCACGGATCATGTCGAGCGTTTCGTCGCCGAAAGTCTCGTCCGGCAATACGCCATCGGCAAGAAGGCTAGCGAGCTCGGCGCGCGTCTGCCTCGTATTACCGTGGATCAGGAAGTGCGCCACTGCCGGGACCGCGCGCATTTCGTCGGCAGCGGAGCCCACGTCGAGATCAACCGGGCGCACGAACTCGCCCTGCCCCATCGGCAAGGCGGACGTCAGCTGATGGAGATATTCGCCAAAGCCGATCCGAAGTGTCAGCTCCTCGATCACGCCGAAGCGCTCGGCACGCCGCGCGCGCGCAGCCCAGTCCGCAATCGCTTCCAGCGCAGCGAGCGTGGTCGCGGCCCATGCCAGACCATGTACGCGGCGCTGCTCGCGCTCGACCAGCGATGGGTCGGGCAAGCCGTCCGGTGAGACGATCCCGGCGGTCGCAGCGCGCGCAGCTTCGATATAGCGCTGCGCTGCCGCACACGCCTCTCGCGAAAGGTCGATAATGTCGCTCACCCAACGATCCCCCGATCATGCAGCCACCCGATCTCGCCGCTACCAAGGCCGAGATGCTCGGCAAGAACCTGGTCGGTGTCTGCACCGATCGTAGGCGCCGGTTTCGCAGCCTCGCGCGGTACGCCGGGACTGTGCGCCGCCGCGCCGGGCGTCGGATAGGCTGCGCCGCCGGCATGCTCGGCTGTCGAAAAAACAGGATTGTCCGCAAACAACCGCGCATCCTCCGTCACTGCCTGGTGCAGGCTGCGATAGCGCGACCAGGTGACTCCGGCTCGATCGAACCGCGCTTCGAGTTCGGAAGAGCTGAATCGGGCACACCCTTGTTCGATCACCGGATCGAGCCTGTCCCGATAGGTAAAGCGTGCGCCCTCATCCGCAGCGAAGTCGACGCCGAGCGCGCGTCCCAGCTGCGCGATGTCCTGAGCGATCTCCAGCGCGTCCACCATCCCGCGCCACTGTTTGGGGGTGATTGCGACCAGCATAAAACGTGCGCCGTCGCTGGCGGCGAAATCTCGGCCGAAGGCACCGAACAGGTTGTTGCCCGTCTTTTCGCGATCCCCCCCCGCGAGCAGCACTTCGGCCACATTGCCCAGATGCGCGAGGCTGGTCGCGGCGATATCCGACAGGGCAACGCGCACCTCTCGCCCTTCCCCACTCGATTGCCGCTCCCGCTCGGCGGCGAGCAGCGCGAAGGCGGCGTAGGCCCCGGTGAGAAGATCCCAGGCCGGCAGGACATGGTTTACCGGACGGTCGTCGTCCGGATGGCCGGTCATCAGCGGCAGGCCGACGGCGGCATTAACCGTGTAGTCCACCGCAGGCGAACCGTCCGGCCAGCCCATTACACGCAAAGTGATCTGGTCCGCGCGCAGTGTCTGCAGCGCCTCGTGCGCGAAGAAGCCGTCGACCGGAAAATTGGTCACGAACAGCCCCTCCCCCCCCGTGGCAATCCGCTGGGCAAGCTCGCGCCCTTCCGCGCTGCGATAGTCGAGCGCGACCGAAAGCTTGCCCTTGTTGAGGCCCTGCCAATACAGGCTCTCGCCCTGTGGGCCGAGCGGCCAGCGGCGCGCGTCGGGGCCGCCGCCGATCTGGTCTATGCGGATAACCCGCGCGCCCATCTGTGCGAGATAGAGCGCACAAGACGGGCCGGCGACAAAGGCCGCGCCCTCGACCACGGTCATTCCGGCAAGCAGGGAAACCATGGCCCGGCCCTATCGCGATCCGTGTGCGCCCGCCAGACCCGCATGTGGGCCGCACCACGAATTTCAGGTGACAGACCGCGTCTTTCAAGAGCGATCGACCGTGGTGACGGTTGTATGTGTGCGTTTATATTCATGCCCTTTCGCGGGCGGGCTATATCCAAGGCATGCATAGCAATGTCGTCGGCAATCTTGATGTGCCATTTTGTCTTGAAGGACGAGCTGGAGAGCGCCGCGCTGGTCGAGGTCGCCCGCCTGGCAGGTCTCCAGAGGTGTTCTACGCGATCACGCTGAGGCGGCGTTTTCCCAACCCCTGCCGGCAGGCCTGCTGCAAGGGAAGCACGATCAGCCCGAGTGAGTCTCTGGCGGCAACCGGCGGAAGACGTTGCGAATGTCCACGCGCAAGAAATCGCAAGCCAAGAGAACAATAATAGCGTAAGGGGCCCTCAACATCGCCGACCGGCAGACGCTCGACGATATCCCATCCCATATAGTCGATGGCCACTTTCAGCCGCATGATGCGTCTGTCGCGCGTGCATTGCTTGCCAAGGTTTTGATATGAATTTCTCCGAACTCCCCGACACCCTGCAGACCGCCCTTGCCGAGCGCGGCTATTCCGAACCGACCGAGGTGCAGGGCGCCGTCCTCGAACCCGAAGCGCGGGGCCGCGACCTCGTTGTCTCCGCGCAGACCGGCTCAGGCAAGACGGTCGCCTTCGGCCTGGCCGTAGCGCGCGAGCTGCTCGACGATAATGGAAAGGTCCCGTTCGCGGTCGCGCCGCTCGCGCTGGTGATCGCACCTACGCGCGAACTTGCCCTGCAGGTCAGCCGTGAACTCTCGTGGCTCTACGCCAAGGCGGGCGGTCGCGTCGCGACCTGCGTCGGCGGGATGAACCCGTCGGCAGAGCGTAAGGCGCTGCGCTCTGGCGCGACGATCGTCGTCGGCACCCCGGGCCGCCTGCGCGACCATCTCGAACGCGGCGCGCTCGACCTCTCGGCGCTCAAGGCGGTGACGCTCGACGAGGCGGACGAGATGCTCGACATGGGCTTCCGCGAAGAGCTGGAGACGATCCTCGACGCGACGCCCGAAGGCCGCCGCACGCTTCTTTTCTCCGCCACCATGCCCAAGCCGATCGAGGCGCTGGCCCGGCGTTACCAGAACAATGCGCTGCGGATCTCGACTGTCAGCGCCGATCGCGGCCATGGCGACATTTCTTACGAAGCGGTCGTCGTGTCTCCGCCCGAGGTGGAAAACGCAGTCGTCAATCTGCTGCGCTATCACGAGGCCGAGACCGCGATCCTCTTCTGCGGAACCCGCGAAAAGGTCCGCCACATGCACGCGACCTTGCAGGAACGCGGCTTCGCGGTCGTCTCGCTCTCGGGCGAGAACTCGCAGTCGGAGCGTAACCAGGCGCTGCAGGCACTCCGCGACCGGCGCGCCCGTGTGTGCGTCGCGACCGATGTCGCCGCGCGCGGGATCGACCTGCCCACTCTCAGCCTGGTCGTCCATGTCGAGATTCCGCGCGACGCAGAGACGCTGCAGCACCGCTCTGGCCGCACCGGCCGCGCAGGCCGCAAGGGCACTGCCGTGCTGGTGGTTCCGTTCTCGCGCCGCCGCCGCGTTGAACAGATGCTGCGTAACGCCAAGATCGACGCAAAGTGGACCGATGCGCCCGATCGCGAGGCGATCAGGGCCAAGGACCGCGATCGCCTGATGCAGACCTTGCTGACGGCGGTGGAGCCCGATGAAGGCGACAGCGATCTGGTCGATGCCCTCCTCGCGCAGCGCACCCCGCGCGAACTCGCAGCAATGCTGGTCGCCTCGCACCGGGCCAAGATGCCCGAGCCGGAAGATCTGATCGCCAACACGCCCGAGGCACGGCGCGCGGCGCAGGCGGAAAAACACCGCCCCGGGTTCGAGGATACGGTTTGGTTCAAGATGGACATCGGCCGTCGCCGCAATGCCGACCCGCGCTGGATTCTGCCGCTGCTATGCCGCCGCGGACACATCACCCGCAACGAAGTCGGCGCGATCCGGATCGGAGCCGATGAGACATTTTTCCAGATCCCGCGCGCGATAGCGGAAAAGTTCTCCGCTGCCGTGGCCCGCACCGCCGACGACGGGGCCGATGGCGACGATATCCGGATCGAAGCATCGGCCGATGCCCCGCAGGACGTGGCACGCGTCAACCGCAAGGGTCCGCCTCAGGGGCGGCACAACGGAAAGCCCAAGCCGCATCGCAAGAACAACGACGCGAGCGCAAGGCCGGGCCCGAAGGGCAAGGGATCGCCGAAAAAGTCCCGTACCAGGGACCGTTAGAATGGTAGCGGAGGAGGGACTCGAACCCCCGACACGCGGATTATGATTCCGCTGCT